>CAXYUZ010000151.1:0-1635 GCA_964292275.1 uncultured Desulfuromonadaceae bacterium | reverse complement strand
ACCGCAAGTTACTCTTTGATAAAGCGCCGCCAGCGCGGCGTGGAGTGCTAATCAGCTAATTTAAAAGACGAGAACCACATGCGCACAATGTTTGTAAAACTGTTCCTCTGGTTCTGGCTGGCCATGACGCTGTCCGGCGCAACATTCTTCCTGCTCGCCTTCACGATGCGCATCGGCCCGCTGGACAAGGAACACAGATTACGATTCATGCAGGAACGGGCCATGCAGGCCCGCCAGACACTTGAGATCTACGGAAAGGCGGCCGCGCTTCTCCATGAACGGGGTGATCAGGCCGCGATTGGCCAACTAACCAACGCCGCAGCCCCAGGTCAACTACGGGCATACCTGTTCACCAGGGATGGCAGAGGGATTGGAGCGCAGGCGCCGGACCCGGTTCGGCAAGCGGCCATAAATGCAGTATCAACGGATGCCAGCGGACCTGACCGGCATAACGAAATCATTGTCATACCCTTTACAACGCCCGCCGGCGGGAATTACATTGTTGCCGCAGAGATCGGCATGCCGCCACCACCGGATCACGGACCACCACCCGGAATACCCGGCGCGCCATTCCTGCGCGACTTCTGGTTTCACCTGATCACATCATTCGTTATCGGCGGCCTGGTCTGCTACATTCTGGCCTGGAGACTGACCGCACCAATCCGCCAGTTGCGGACCGCCACCCAGCGTCTGGCAGCCGGTGTGCTCTCCAGCAGGGTCGAGCTGAACAGCCGCCGCAATAGCGAGGAGATCACCGGGCTTGGACAGGATTTCAACCTGATGGGCGAACGCATTGAAAAACTGCTCACAGCCCAGAAACAGCTGGTCAGGGATATCTCCCACGAACTGCGCTCACCGCTGACCCGGCTGAGCGTAGCCCTTGGTCTGGCGCGACGCGAGGCAACCCCGGCAACAGAAAATGCGCTCAACCGCATCGAACTTGAGACCGACCGGCTGAACAGCATGATCGGCGATCTGCTGACATTAAGCCTGATGGAAAATAGCGATCAGCAGCTTCACCGCGAACCTTTAAACCTGGCCGATATGATTGCCGAACTGATTCATGATGCCGATTTTGAGGCCATCGGCTCTGACAAACGGGTTCAGCTTGACGCCTGCGAAAACCTGCCGCTGATCAGCGGCAACCGTGAGCAGTTAAGACATGCAATCGAAAACGTAATCCGCAACGCCATCCGCTATACAGCCCCAAGGACAACCGTACAGGTCAATCTCCACTACGAAGCAGACAGCGAGATCATCGCCATCAGGGATCATGGTCCGGGAGTCCCCGAGGAGGCGCTGGCCAGCATCTTTACCCCGTTTTACCGCGTCGAACAGGCTCGCGACCGGCAAAGCGGCGGAACCGGCATTGGCCTGGCAATCACCGCCCAGACCGTGGCACTGCACCAAGGAACGGTCACCGCGCGCAACCACCCCGCTGGCGGACTGCTGATTGAAATCCGGCTGCCAATGAATTAATTTATCACTCGAAGTTCTTGCAAAAAGATTGTTATCCCCGAATGCATTTATCGGGGATCCAGGTTTTTCAGTCACTTAAAATCTGGATTCCCGATCAGAAACGCTTCGGGAATGACAGTTTCAGGACTTTTGCAAGAGGCTCACTCTACTGATTAA
>CAXYUZ010000150.1:0-1757 GCA_964292275.1 uncultured Desulfuromonadaceae bacterium | reverse complement strand
CCCATTGTGGCGAATCAATCGTTCCTGCAGAATAACTATGATCATTTAATGTCTGGCCACAGATTGACAATTCACCAGTGGGTGCCACGGCCAGGCTTTCTCCGCGACAGGCATGACAAAATGGTCGTTCTTCCACAGTTCTCAATTGAGCATCTTTCAAAAGTTCCAGTTCGCGTAATTGAAGTGGAATTTTTCGTTTGATGTTTACAGAATCCAATACAGAAACCATGGCTACAATTTCTTTCATCAAGTCATTGGGTATGGGGGGCTGGAGATTGTTTGTCAGGGTAGATCCTTTATTGACTAATAGATCCAAACCGATTCCACGTGCCTGGCCAAAACCTGAAAGCATCAAAACCAGACGGGACAAATAATGGATATTTTGTTCACTTAGAACCGTTGTGACCCTAAACGGGGCTTCGCACAGCTCTAATAACTGCAACCCTTGTAATGTATTTACAGCATTGCCACGTAACTGCTGATGGACATCCGGCGGCCCATCAAGGCTGATACAAATCTGCACCTGCTGCTTTTTAAGAAATTGTACTAATGATGCAGAAAGGCATGTTCCATTGCTTTGAATACCAATAGTATGTGTGCGCTTGATTAGCCTGGCCTTGCGGACGGCAAAATGAACCAGATCCTCCACCAATGACGGTTCACCACCAGTAAGCTGTATATGCAGTGGACCAACACCGGTTGACGCCAGATCAAGTGCCTTTTGCAATGTGGTGTAAGACATGTCCACTGCTGTTGTGCCGCTGCCGTGATAACAGTAAGAACAATTCAGATTACAACGACTTGTGAGAGATAATATGAGATAACGTATATTCATTAACAATCACCGGGCTGCCAAAACTGCGACTGCGTTGATAACCGCTGCCGCCACGTTAGAGCCGCCCTTTCTCCCCATATTGGTCAGGTATGGAACCGGATACTGCTTTGTGAACTCAGCCAGCGCCAACTTACTCTCTTCCGCCCCGACAAAACCAACCGGCAATCCGACAACAAAGGCCGGTTTGGTCATTCCGGATTCCATCAACCGCAATAGTTCAAATAGTGCAGTCGGAGCATTACCAATCACAAATATGCGATTATCCTGATTTTCAACTGCCTTGCGCATAGCCACAACTGATCTGGTAACCCCTTGTTTTTTCGCCTCTTCAGCGACATCCGCATCCGCAACATGGCAGACGATCCGGTTTTTGAACGGCTTGATTTTTATCGGGCTGATACCGGAAAGCGCCATTTTAGTGTCGGTTACAATACCGCAACCGTTTTTCAGCGCCTCAACGGCCCGCCCGATAAAGTCATCTGAAATCACCACGGATTTTACATATTCAAAATCGGCAGAGGTATGAACTATTCTACGCACAACCTCCCACTCATCATCCGGCCAACCATGTTCACCCGCCTCACTATCAATAATACTGAAAGAACCTTTTTCTATATCTTCCGGACGCATGCCAAGAGAATCCATCAGCTCCACCCCAATTTATTTATGGATTCATTGATCCGCTCCACCTGCAGTTCTGCCAGCTTAGGGTGCACCCCCAGGTGCTGTCCCATCTCCAGCTCCAAAAACGGATAACGGTTTTGGGCCGCTTCGATCTCTTCCGGCAGGTCCTGCTGCACATGGGCACCCATGAACAGGAAGTAAGGCATCATCAGGATCCTTTCCGCCCCCCTGGCCACACAGTTATCCACCCCCTGTTGGATATTCGGCTCGTGCAGTTCCCGGTAGGCCACCTCGACGA
>CAXYUZ010000149.1:0-1827 GCA_964292275.1 uncultured Desulfuromonadaceae bacterium | reverse complement strand
GTTTCCGAAACTACCGGTACCACCGGTAATCATAAGGGTTTTACCTGCAAAAATGCTCATGATATTGTTATAATTTACTCAAGTTTCGCAAGTGATTTAGGCCGCCGCCCCGGCGAGGTCTAGCCGGTCGAAAGCCATCTTCACTGCTTTGATTTGATGATTGTTGTTTATTACGTTTTCAGTTAACTCAAACGGATCGCAGGATAAGAACTCAGCAATGACGTTGATGACCTCTATAATGAGTCCCCAGATTCTCTGGACGACTGTAAGTTCTACGGTTTCGCCGGTTATTTCAGCGAACAGGCCGCCAATGGTCTCGTACGATTCAAAGCGCTTGACGGTTCCGAGTATGTTGTACTGTATCATGCACAGGGACAGCGCAGCAACCTGCCCGGCGAAGTCCACGCACTGGCATTTGCCCAAGTTCAGAAGTCCCTTCATCTCCTTATGAGCCACTTCGATACACCATCTTCTGGCATAAAGTTCGAAAGCCCTCTTGGCGTCAATGCCCATATCCGTCGTGATGAGGGCGTTCCAGGAACCGTTGCCCTTCTTGTAGAAGAAGAGCTGGACATCCATTCCGGCATACTTGGCCTTGATGGAGGCGCAGGTGTAGCCAATGGAGCGGTTTCTCTTGGTGGCCTTGGCTTTCTCGAGCCGTTTGATGATGTCCCGGGCACAGAGGTCGCCCAAAGCCGTCTCATATTTGGTCTTGCCCATCTTGATCATCCCGATGAGGTGGCACTTGAGGTGCCTGCTGTGGATGAACTGGAGCAGTTCAGCACAAGGGAACCAGCTGTCAACCAGCAGGTAGTCAAAGCGGATACCCTCGATGATGGCTCTGCGGATCATCTTGATGGCGTTGGCAATCTTGGACTGGAACATCTCCTCCTTGCGAGTATTGATCTTCTCCTCCTCGTTGCGCTCCTTGCTATATTGGGCGGCCTTCTGCTTCTTGGTAAGTCCCTGTGGTTTGCTGGCATCCTTGCCGGTCTCTGCCTGTATGGTGGCATCCACCATCAACTGGGTCTTGCCGTCCGTATAGCAGAGGAACATGGCCTTGAAGCCCAGGATACACTTCATCGCAGTGTGAGAAAACACCTTCCCAAGGCCCTCGGCCCTGTTCCCCCGCTTGGGGAGGTCGGTGTCATCGAGGATAAGGCAACGGGTAGCATCTTTGGCATCTGCCCTGCGGCTGATAAGGCCGATCAGCTGGCGGTTGATGGAATGGACAAGACGACGCCAGTCGATGCGACCGTCATCCATCAGGCGGTAGAACGTGTCCTTCTTGCAGGAAAACAGCTTGCCGAGGGCGCTGTCAGCATAGTCCGCCGGTGTCTTGACGGAGAAGAACGGATACAGGACGAGCAGTCTCACCAACTGGACGAAGGTGAACTTGCAGTTCGGATTCTTAACCGGACCCACCGTTTTGGCCTGTATGACGAGCTTGCCCATCTCTTTGTTTACCGCGTTGACCGCCTTACTGGAGTCATTATGTCTGAAAAAGTCTTTGAGTTCAGAAATTATTTGTCTATTTTTGTTCATGGCTAAGGGCAACTATCTATGAGTATCGTAAACACAAGATAGTGATAATCAATGAATTATCAAAACCTTTAGCCTTTTTTATTTCAATTATTTTTCACTTGCGAAACTTGAGAAATATTTATGGTTTATAAATACAGGGTGACTTTGGCCGGGATCAAAGGATTCTACCGGGTTTATGAGATGAGGGGCGAAACGACCCTTTACGAATTCCACAAACAGATGCGTGCGGACATGGAATTTCCGCAGGATCAGCTGATTATGTTCAAGGCTATGGATGCCGGC
>CAXYUZ010000148.1:0-1843 GCA_964292275.1 uncultured Desulfuromonadaceae bacterium | reverse complement strand
CACTTTGGTGTACTCAAGATTGATCCGGGCGGTTGCAAGGGCCGCCTTGGCTGAGGCCACATCGGCCACCGCCTGCTTCCAGGAGGCGTCCATCTCGATCTGCTCCTGTTCGCTCACCGCTTTGGTGCGCACCAGCACCTGGTAGCGTTCCGCTTTGAGGCGGGCGGCGTGTTCCTGAGCTTCCGCCTTGGCAAGGGCGGCTTTGGCGCTGTCAAAACCCGCCTGATAGGTGTCGGGATCAATCTGATAGAGCAGTTGTCCGGCCTTGACTTCGCTGCCCTCGGTGAACAATCGCTTCTGGATGATGCCGCCCACCTGGGGCCGGACCTCGGCGACGCGAAAAGCGGCGGTTCGCCCTGGCAGTTCCACGGCCAGATTGACGGGTTGCGGCTTCAGAGTAACGACGTTGACCTCAACCGGAGCTCCAACTGGGGCAGCCTGCTGTGCGCTGTCCTTGCAGCCTCCGGCCAGCAGGCCCGTCACGAGAAACGGCAGGAAAACAATGGTGGTGCGAATATTTTTTTTCATGGATGACACGTCCTTAAAAGGGGCTCTCGTTACGTAATAATTCCAATTTGCATTCAAGATGACACTTTGGTAAGTTCTAGCCATGGAGGTGAGCCATGGCCAGAACAGTACACATTCATCCCGATGAAGTGCTTAAAGCCAAGCTGCTGCGTGATCAAGCGTCCACGGTGGCCGAATACAGAAAAGCATTATCGGTTCTCTTGGTCGCTGAGCATGGTTTTGATGCGGATCGCGCTGCTGACGCTCTGGGCGTGAGTCGCCGCACGGTTTTTCGTGATCGAGATAAAATTCGCAGTCAAGATGGTTCGCGCCAAAATACATGGGGCGGTCGCCGGAATGCATCTATGACCATTGAAGAAGAAAGGGAGTTCCTCGCCCAATGGGATGCGCAAGCAATACAGGGTGGGGTCTTGACCGTTCCCCCCATCCATGCGGCACTGGTGAAAAAACTGGGCCATGATATCCCTATGGCTACAACCTATAGGCTGCTCGCCCGGCACGGTTGGCGTAAAGTGCAGCCCGACACCAAGCATCCGAAGGGCGACCCGGACGCGCAGGAGGAGTTCAAAAAAAACTCCCGGAAGAGGTGGCTGCCGCCTGCTTGAACAATACAAACAAGCTGCCGCTGCGACTCATGTTCCAGGATGAGGCCCGCTTCGGAAGGATGAGCGATCCCCGGTCGTGTTGGGCTCCATCGCCCCATCGTCCGGTAGTCAATTTGGCCTTGGTTCGAGAATTTCGATACGAATATGCCGCTGTCAGTCCGTGGGATGGTTGTCTCGACTTCATGACGACTGAAAAAATGAACACGGAAAATATGACTCTTTTTCTGGCCCAGGTCAGTGCGGCGCACAAGGAAGAGTTCATTGTCATGGTCGCTGACGGCGCGTCATCACATCGAGGCAAAGAGCTTGTGATCCCGGAAAATGTTGCCTTGATACGGTTGCCGCCCTATTCACCGGAATTAAATCCGGCGGAACAAATCTGGAATATCTTGCGCCGGAACTATTTCGCCAACCGTGTTTTCGACTCGCTTGATGCCGCAACTGCCCAGGCAGAACTTGGGTTGGCAGAAATGGCGGCAAACAAAACAGCTGTCAGCAGTCTGACCAACTGGCCCTGGATTCGTGACATCTTGAAAACGAAATAGAATAACTAACTCATCCAAGGTTTGGCCATAGGCTTCCGACAGGGGAATCATGCGCTGGACCAACTCCCGGTAATTCTTGTATGCAATTTCTTGTTCGTTGTTGGTTGAGGCGATAAGCGTGTCGATTGTTTTATCGAGTTCTACGTAAATCCCCCGCCATGCCGT
>CAXYUZ010000147.1:0-2002 GCA_964292275.1 uncultured Desulfuromonadaceae bacterium | reverse complement strand
GCACATTGCCAGCCAGTTTCTTGGTTAGTGAGTTAAAAAAGGCCTTCTCGACAGATACAATCAACTGCTTCAACCCGTTCATGCTGCCCCCCGGAACAAAATAAAATCTATATTATCACAACAAGATAAACACAAATTAGCCATTCAAAAAACCAGCTATAAAGGCGTTTTATTTTCATCCCGAAGAATGTATCTGTCAAGTGTTAATGAACACAAAAAATATTAAAACCGAATGAGCCACCTGCCAAACATTATCCGCATAAATGCAATCCCCCTTGACTTTAGTTGCCCTTGACTCCGTGTAACGACTTACGCTATTGACATGAGCAGGAAACAAAAAAATGGTAAAACAAATAAGACTTGTTTATAAATCCTAATCGATTGGAGTATCACAATGACTCAACATCAATCGACAGACCCGTTTTTGAAAAGGCTGATCTGGCTGACCATTGCGGTTATCATCGTTTTGTTTGTCTGGCACGCGCTCTTCTGGACGGATCGTACATTCCAGAAAGAATCGGCAACGCCACACACCGTTACTCCCCGTGGCGACCTGGCCGCTGATGAAAAATCAACCATCGAACTCTTTGAGCGATCCAAAGACTCGGTTGTATACATCTCCACCTCCGCGCAGGTCATGGACTTCTGGAGTCGCAATATCTTTACCATTCCTCGCGGCACCGGTTCCGGGTTCATCTGGGATAACAAAGGACATATCGTCACCAACTACCACGTGATCAAAGGGGCCTCGGAAGCAAGAATCAGACTGTCAGACGGCAAGGAGTACAAGGCCAGCCTGGTCGGCGCCAGCCCCATGCACGACCTGGCAGTGCTCAGGATTGGCGGCAGTTTCAAGGGACACTCGCTAGCAATAGGCACCTCACATGATCTTAAAGTCGGTCAAAAGGTTTACGCCATCGGCAATCCATTTGGGCTTGACTGGACTTTGACCACCGGCATTGTTTCAGCCCTGGACCGCTCACTGCCGGGAGAGTCCAGCAGTGTGATTGAACACCTGATCCAGACCGATGCCGCCATTAATCCCGGAAATTCCGGCGGGCCACTACTCGACTCGGCCGGCCGGCTCATCGGCGTTAACACAGCCATCTACAGTCCTTCGGGGGCGTCCGCCGGGGTTGGTTTCGCAGTGCCGGTAGACACGATCAACCGCGTTGTACCGCAACTGATCGGCCGGGGCAAATACAGCCGTCCTTCGCTGGGAATCGGGATCGACCAGCATCTCAATCAGGTTATCACCTCACAACTGGGGGTAAAGGGGATTGTCGTGCTGAAGGTCACTCCCGGTTCGCCAGCGGCACGGGCCGGGCTGAGGGGAAGCAGTGTTGACCGGAATGGCTCATTGACCCCGGGAGATATCATTATTGCCGTACAGGGCAAGCAGGTTGAGAGCATACCCAAATTGCTGGCCAGGCTGGATGACTTCAAGGCAGGCGATGCCGTAACCATTACCATTTTACGGGATGGAAAACAGCAACAACTCGCCATCCAACTACAGGCCGAGAGGGAACAGCAGTAAACAGGATACTCACTCAACAAAAATCGGAGAGAACATGATTGAACAGACTTATTTGAAATTGCAGAACAGTGAAGGAGTTGTTTGTCAAATGGCATCACGCCTGCTTGCCGCCCATATAGCCGCAGGACAGCTCAACTCGCAAAATGAAGACGAACTGATCGGACGTTCACTGACAATGGCAATCAAACTGGCCCAGAGGGCAGACCGGATGATTGACAGCGATAACGAAAATAACGAATAACAAAGAGCAGGGTTCCCCACTGTTCAAATGAACCAACCATGCAAGGGGATTATCAAAAACCGACATGATTAGCACTATTCTTCTGTTATTGATCCGGTGATAAATATATGAATCGTAGATGTTCGCCCAATCTGGGCGTATGCAATACGCCCCTACAACAGTGTTTAAATGTTTAACAGGCCTTTGAAAAACAACTACAGAAAAAGCCTATTTTATGGTAGTAT
>CAXYUZ010000146.1:0-2183 GCA_964292275.1 uncultured Desulfuromonadaceae bacterium | reverse complement strand
GGTCGAGGGCGTAGGTGATAGGCTGTACGCCTTGATGGGCCAGAGGCTGAAAGCGAACGGTCAGATCACCCCATCGCAGCAAACTGCGCGTGGAGAATGTAACTTCAATGGTGTTGGTCAGATTGCTGGTGGCAGCCCCGCCCATGAACAGCTTGCGAACCTCATTGGCGTAGTCCACCATGGTGGCGCACAACGATTCGGGCAGCGATGGGAAGCGCCGGGCTAGCAGGCTTTTTTCCACATCGGCAGATGGGTAGCCCACTTCACAGATAGTGAATCGGTCCAACCATGCAAGGTTCTGCCGCTGGGTGCCCTGGTAAAGGCCAGTGTCATCGCCACCGCCATTGGTATTGGCCGTGGCAACCAGACGGAACATGGGGTGTGGCGCAATCAATTCCCCGCCGTTTTCCGCTATGCACAGGGGGGAGCCGTCCAACACGCTGTTCAGCCCTGCTGCGATCTCTGGCGAGGTCAGATCGATTTCGTTCAGCAAGATTATCGCCCCGTAACGCATGGCAAGCGCAAGCGGGCCGTACTCAAAGGTCATGGTGCTATTTTTTACTGTCAAGTGACCAACCAGGTCGGCAAACTCCAGCCTCCCGTGCCCGGTGACCTCAAAGACGGGATAGTTAAGCCTGGCTGCCAGCTGCTTGATGCATGTCGTTTTACCACAGCCTGTAGGTCCGAAAATGTACAGCGGTTCCTGTGCGTTGAGAAACCAGACCACAACATCGCGGCTGGACTCATGGAAAATATAGTCGTGGTCAATGGCCGGGGTATAGGCAGAGGCAGCAGCGTAGCCCTTGACCAACGTGCCGGAAGGTTTGCCGCTAAAGACCTGACCGGCATCGAGGTCGGTAGTTTTCAGGTTACTAAGTCCGTCGATCAAACTTGTGTTCATAATTGCTACTCCTTAAATGCAGAAAAAGCCCGGCTCCTTTTAAGGAAACCGGGCTCTTCGAAATATGGTATCAGTCTGGCTAGGATAGTTTTCTGTAATTACAGAAGGAATTGTCCAGTATCGTCACCTTGTCCGCCAAAGCCATCGCCTTGGGCAAATTCTCAAGGCTGCGTTTGAAACGGCGGACAACATCCTGATGCGGAACGCTATGCCCACCACGAGATGCGCGGGCTGCAACTCTTTTTAGCGCAAGTTCCTCTGACGCAAGACGGATGTATACCAGCTCAACTTCATACCCCCGCTGTTTTGCCTCTTCCATCAGAGTGAAGTCAAACTTGGCGGTAAGGGTAGATTCCCGCGCAAATGAAACACCCTCCTCCAGAAAAAGGCGAGCCATACGAGCAGCTGCCTTACCAGCGGCAATCGGGGACAGCCCTTCTGCAGCAAGCTTATCAGGGTCAATAACCAGCAGATTTTCCCGCATGGCAATTGTCCTTGAGAATGTACTTTTTCCCGCCCCATTTGGGCCACAGATGCACAAAAGCTTTGGCATTACCCGACCTGTTGGGATTCGGTGATGGACGATATTTCAGTATGTCCGTCTGGATAGCGAAGGGTATACTGCCCGTTTTCGTCTAGGTAGTTCAGCGGAACTCCTTTTTTTAGCTCAAGCTCAAGGATTATACGCTGATTTTCTATGGCCGTTTCGACCAGTTCTTCGAGTGTGAGCGACATAATGCCTCCGTTCTTACAGATTACGGGTAAGCCTGCTGTCGGTCAACGGTCTGTTCCATCAATGAGTTTTTTGAAGATATCGGAAGTCAGAGTAATAAGTTATGATAATTTTCCTATCCCTGCTAGAGTTTAAGAGTTGACCTCCCATCCTTTAGTTTACGGGCGAAATGCTCAGTTTTTCGAAAGGTGAGCCTGTGCGTTCACAGCGGGTTAGCAATGTATCCACGTCGATGCCACCCAGATGCTCGGCATGAAAAATCTCGGTCAACTCATCCCGCAGAGCATCCTTGTCCAAAGTGGTGCGGCCAGCTGTCACTGACATGCGGAAGCGGTAGTTCCCTGTGTCTACCCAATCTCGTGTGCCAGCCTGACGGTGAACCAGCTTGAGCACCGTCTCCATTTCTTTGATTTCCTTCTCTAAGGCAGTGCGCTGCTCCTTGAGGGCAGCCAGCTTTTCAAGGGCTGGCTGCCATTGGGGCATTTGCACACCCTGTGGGAATTTGGGACAGTTGCCGTTATGTTCGCAGTATGGGCACAAGGGATAAAA
>CAXYUZ010000145.1:0-2286 GCA_964292275.1 uncultured Desulfuromonadaceae bacterium | reverse complement strand
CCTTAATGAAACTGCAGGGCCTGGCTTGCGTTATTATCCGGTGGCCCTTGGGCGCCGCACAGAGAGCAGACTGCTTTACGAGACAATGCATCCCATGTGTACGTCGTTGTATTGTCCGGATAGCGAATTGCTCAGACGATACAATGATCTGGAAGTGGTCGGGTTGAAAAAAGTTTCCTTTGTTCAGACAACGGGGTTGGATGAGTTCGCGCAGCAGAACGGCCTGGAGCCGGATTTTATAAAGATTGATATTCAAGGTGCAGAACTGGATGTTTTTGAGGGGGGAGAAGGGGTGCTTGAGAATGTAGTTGGGATTGTTTCAGAGGTAGAGTTTGTCCCGCTTTACATGCATCAGCCCCTGTTTGGCGATGTTTGTAAATTTCTTACCAACCGTAATTTTATGTTTCATAAATTCTTAGGATTTGGTGGAAGAACCCTGTCCCCGTTTCTCATGGGTGATAATCCTGGAGCGATAACACAGCATCTCTGGTCCGATGCCATGTTTATCCGTGATATTAGAAGGCTGACGGATGTTACGGGGCAGCAGTTGCTGAAGATGGGAGTTATTTCAATTCTTTACGGCAGCCCGGATGTTTCCTATTACTGCTTTCACGAGTATGACCGGCGCAACAGCACGACACTTCATAATCAAATTTTCGACATTGTTCAGTAAAATCATAGAATGGAGCTGATATGGATGCAGCTGAAATTAAAGAGCGGATTGAAAAATTTCCGTACTGGTATCATAAGATAGAATTACCGCATGGCGTGGTTACTCCAGGGTGGGCGCCGCTTGTCGAGGAATACTATCGGGTGCCGGAGAGGCTGGATGACAGGCGTGTGCTGGATGTGGGGGCCTGGGATGGTTACTGGACTTTTCAAGCTTTAAAACGTGGTGCCTCGCAGTGCGTGGCCATTGATGATTTTTCCGATTATCTGGGCAGCCTTCCCGAGTGTAATCGCAAGGCGTGGCAGACATTTGATACCTGTCGGGAGATTTTAGGCTACAGTGAGTATCAATGCCCCCGTTTTGACATGTCAGTCTATGATATTCGTAAAGAGACCTTCGGTATGTTTGATACGGTTTTCTTTTTTGGTACGCTTTATCATCTGCGTCATCCGTTACTGGCGCTGGATCGTCTCTCGGATGTATGCCGGAATGAGATTTATGTGGAAACAGCCATTCTTGATGATTACAGCCCCTATCGCGGTGGCATTGGCCATGGTTATCCCGGCGGACAGATGGTGATGGAATTCTATCCGGAGGATCAGTACGGCGGAAATTCGACTAATTGGTGGGCACCGACTCTCAGCTGTCTGATGCAGATGGTCAAATCGGCTGGATTTGAACATGTTGAAGGTTGGAAGCTGGGGGATAATCCTGAACATCTGCCATTGTGCAGGGGGTTTGTCAGAGGGGTTAAGCGGGGGTAATATCAATTCCAGTCTAAAAGGTTACCTATTGTTTATTTGAAATTGGAAGAGGACACCATATCTGCCACATTTCACGAAATGCGTTTTGCAGGTTGTCTGCAAAACGCGGTGCATCACATAGCGGTGATGCAAGGAGTCTGCTTCTCAAGCCGGAGCGGGTTTTGGCAAGCTTGTCCATATCGGACGTCATCTGTATCGCTGCTGCAATATACCCTTCCACCGAGTTTGTGGCCCATTCATCCAGCCCGACGGACTTCATAATCAGTTCACCATTATAGCTGTAGATTCCCCTCGGCATTGACATGGTCAGGGTTGGCACCCCCATCCAGGCCGCCTCGCAGGTTGTAGTAGTTCCGTTGTAGGGGAACGGGTCCAGGGCAATGTCTATTTTTTTATAGGCGTTAATCAGCTCATAGCGCGAGGCAACGGTCCCTTCAAAGTGTAGACGGCCGGGATCAACACCGTGGGATGCGAATCGCTGCCGGAATGCATTGCACTGGGATGCGGTTCGATCAAGTCCCTGCCGGAGCCGTATCAGCAGGATTGAGTTTGGCACTGCCAGCAGGATCCTTGCCCAGCTGTCCATGACGGTATCATTGAGCTTGACGGGGTTGTTGAAGCTGCCGAAGGTTATATAGCCGTTTTGAACTGCAGGAAGCGGGTTGACTTTGAGATCCATATCCGGTGGCGTGAAGCAGATATAGGAATCGGGCAGTCGCCATACTTTTTCAGAGTAAAATTTCTCATCATGCCGCGGCACGGTGATTGGATCTGCAATAATGTAATCCATTGAGCGTAGTCCGGTTGTGTTTGGATATCCCAGCCAGGTTACCTGGATCGGCGCCGGTTTGC
>CAXYUZ010000144.1:0-2368 GCA_964292275.1 uncultured Desulfuromonadaceae bacterium | reverse complement strand
TTGATCATGGCCTTGGAAGCTGCAAAGAGCTGGCGTCCCAGGATCTTCTCTACCTCCGGGACTTTGCCATTCGTTATAATCACTATTTCATTGCCGATTTCAGGGAATTTTTTCTTGAACCAATCGAGTTGAGCTTTATCCTCACCGTTCAGAAACACAAAATCACCGGGGATCTCTCCAGCGGCCAGGGGGTTGATCTTCATCCCGGCAGGATAAAGAACCTGCCTAAGATTGGCCGGATCGGGGATGTCAAAAGGCAGGATTGTAGTCATATCCAAAATTCTGTCCCTGTTTTCCTTGGCATTTGGGATCTTCACACCCTCTTCCGGCATACCGTAAGTCAATGCCGCTTTATCAGCCGCTTTTTTGAAAACAGACTCCCAATCTACCCTCTTTGCCGCCTCTTCTATCTCTGTAATGGCGTCTTTTTCAAGGATTGGATATGTAGTCCCCACCTGGCCGATTACACCGGCATGGGCCGTAACCGTTCCCAGAAATGCAAAAGCAAGAATCAACGATTGGAAATGCATATAGAATATTCCCCCTTTAAATAAAGATATAAAAAGTGTCCATATTTTTATTGACGAGGTAAAAGAAAAACTATATAAAGATAGTTAAGAAAACGAAATTATAAATAAAAACAATATCTTGAAGGAGAAAAAACATGAAGAAACTTATTTTTGGTCTGCTGTTGGGCGTTGTAGGCTTTGTTGTTTCTGGTTGTGGTGCGCCACTGAAAACCATCCAGATTACAGATCTGAGGGAAGAGTTAAAAACTGTAGAGCCGATGGCTATTCATCGGATCGATACAGCACAAGAACAATTTGCATTAACATTGGATAAAACAGCCAAAGATCGAATGGCATGGCCTCATATGGCTTTAGTTGTAAGTAGAAATTGTACTAAATCATCATACAACCCAACACGTCCGATATTATCTCTGCTTATTGGTTTTCCTATCGACATGATGGCACATGGTAGTGGTGTTGCTTCACAAGGAATTCTTTCCGGAACGGTTACCTGTGAAAAAGATTCACCTATCCTGACAACAATAGACATAACAACTCAAAAAGCCTATGGGGCCTTTCCTGATAGGAGAATACGAGTTGAATGTGTATCCCCACAAAACCAACTTTTAACAACAGAAGAATGTCTTGCTGTTACAGAGGCGGCCCTTCTTCAATGGAATCCTAAAGCGTATAGAATCCAACTTGCTCCGGGATCTAGGGTTGAATTACCTTACAACATAGTTATTGAACCGGGCGGGACAAAAAAACTCGTCCCAAACATACCAACCACAAAATAAGAACAAAAAAGGGGAGCATTTCTGCTCCCCTTTGTATTCTCCTCTCCTGCATTGTTATTCAATTCCAGCCGGTTGTAAAGAATTCACCCTGTTTGCTCCATTATTACTTATGCTTTGCATGTATTTGGTGACATCCCCGGAGATTGCATTAACCTGTTTATCAATATCCTGGATATACTCGCTCAAATCAATCTGTGCAAAATCAAGCATCTGGAATTCATCCGGTGTAAATCCTCTGCATACTGGCGCTTCAATGGGACCAAAAACACCTGTGAAATAGTAACCTCTGAAATCCTTCTGCCCTGTTTGCCCTACAAATGCTTTAAGTTGAGGTCTCCCCTGTTCATGCAGAATTCTGGCAAGCTTGGAATTAAAACAGCAGGAACTCTCTTTGTATGCCATACACATCCAGAGAAACTTGGTGTCACAGAAACTACCGACTACATGGCAATTGCCTTTTGCCTGTAATGACCATTCTTCTCTTTCAGCAGGGGTACAAGAAGCGGCCATTTTGTCTGGATAACAACATTTCTTCACCGAATACGAGGAGAAGAAACCTGATGCCATAGCAGGGGCAACATCTGCCGCATATTTTTGGGCCATTAGATATGCTTGCCCTGGCAATTGTTGTGCCGTTTCTTGTGTCACTTTATACAGCGTGTTTGTTGCCATATCACGGACGTAAGAAATAGTTGTTGCAACTCCACCCGCCTGCAACATTTGCGCCCCGGTACTCATGTCCTGCCCTTGGAAGAAATATTGTGTATTCCCAAGGAGGGAGTTACCACCAGTTGTCTGAGTAAAATCAAAGGTAGGTGCGGAAGTTATCCCATTTTTTATTAATGTACCGGTGCTTGCATCACCTACTGGAACTGTTACTGTTTTTATTACGTTGCCGTTAGATGTTTGATATACTGGAACGCCAAACATATCACCTTTCAAACATTGTGCATAAGCCCCTATTGCCGATGTCATGGCCGATGTCGCCATACTCATCGCCCATCCGGGACTCACACCGATTGTCGCCGCATCAATGGCTATGTTTACCGCAGAAGTTACAAT
>CAXYUZ010000143.1:0-2389 GCA_964292275.1 uncultured Desulfuromonadaceae bacterium | reverse complement strand
TTACCATCTGAAAAAAGTGGCTTAGCAAACTGTCCATTATTACTTGACCACATCAACTTGTTTATGTGTGTGAAATAAATAGCATTCAATTAATTGGGTAAAAGCTGAATAGATATATGAAAAGTAAAAGTTCCAACAGGCAAGTAGATCTTTGCGCGATAAATCCGCGCCAGCGTTCCGCCAATAGTTTCTTTACATAATTTACTACCCACCATCAAGGATTCACTAACCAATGATCGAAGACATCAAAAAAACCCTCTGGGCCACCGCCGATAAACTGCGCGCCAACATGGACGCTGCTGAATACAAGCATGTCGTGCTCGGCCTCATCTTTGTAAAGTACATCTCAGATACCTTCCAGACCCGTAGCAACGAGCTGACAGAACGCTTTGCCGATCCTGAAGACGATTATTACATTCAGGATGCAGATTCAGCGGGAATAGTATGCGAGCTGGAAGACCGCGACTACTACCGAGAGGTCAATGTCTTCTGGGTGCCGGAATCGGCGCGTTGGGAAAACCTGCGGGCACAGGCCAAGCAGCCGGATATAGGAAAACGCATCGATGACGCCCTGACCCTGATCGAGACCGAAAACCCCAAACTCAAAGGCATCCTCGACAAACGCTATGCCCGCGTGCAACTCCCCGACGGCAAGCTGGGCGAACTGGTGGATATGGTCTCCACCATTGGCTTTGGCACTACCGGGCAGAGCGCCCGCGACCTGCTTGGTCAGGTGTATGAATATTTCCTCGGTCAGTTCGCCAGCGCCGAAGGCAAACGGGGCGGCCAGTTCTATACTCCGGCCAGCATCGTCAAGACTTTGGTGGCTGTGCTGGCTCCGCACCAGGGGCAGGTCTATGACCCGTGCTGCGGCTCGGGCGGCATGTTTGTGCAATCGGAAAAATTCATCGAAGCCCACGGCGGCAAGATCGGTGATGTCTCCATCTACGGCCAGGAATCAAACCCCACCACCTGGCGGCTGGCGGCGATGAACCTTGCCATTCGTGGCATCGACTTCAACCTGGGCAAAGAACCTGCTGACACCTTTGTCCGCAACCAGCACCCCGACCTGCGCGCTGATTTTGTACTAGCCAACCCTCCCTTCAATATCTCCGACTGGTGGCACGGCAGCCTGGAAGGCGACCCGCGCTGGGTGTATGGCACACCGCCACAAGGCAACGCCAACTACGCCTGGCTGCAACATATCCTGTACCATTTAAAGCCTGCGGGCAGAGGTGGTATCGTGCTGGCCAACGGCTCCATGTCTTCCAGTCAGAACTCGGAAGGGGACATTCGCCGGGCCATGGTCGAGGCCGATAAGGTGGAAGTCATGGTGGCCATGCCGGGACAACTGTTCTTCAACACCCAGATCCCCGCCTGCCTCTGGTTTCTTGTCAAACAGAAGAGCAAACGTAAGGGGGAGGTGCTGTTCATCGATGCCCGCAAACTTGGCACCATGATCAGCCGTGTACAGATCGAGTTTACTGACGCAGATATTCAGCGCATTGCAGATACAGTCCATGCCTGGCGGGGCGATGGTGAAACCGCTGCAGAATATGCCGACGTGGCCGGTTTCTGCCGTAGCGTGAAATTGGCTGAGATAGCAGAACATGGTCATGTCCTGACACCGGGGCGCTATGTTGGGGCGGAAGCGGTGGAGGATGATGACGAAGCCTTTGCTGAGAAGATGCAGCGGTTGACAGAGACGCTGGGTGAACAGATGGCCAAGGGTGCGGAGCTTGATGGGCTGATCCGGCAGAAGCTGGGAGGGCTTGGGTATGAGTTCTGAGTGGGAAAAGAAATCAATAGGCGAATTGATTACGCATAGGAAAGGCTATGCGTTCAAATCCAAGGATTACTTGGAATCAGGAGTGCCGGTAGTCAGGGTGACAAATTTTACTGACAATAGTATCAGTCCCGCCGACTTGAAATTCGTTTCCCCAGACATTGCAGCCGCCAACAGCAATGTCAGTTTAAAGGTAAACGATATTGTTGTTGCCACTGTTGGATCATGGCCCAATAACCCCGCATCAGTTGTTGGTAGAACAATCTCAGTTCCAAAATGGGCAGAGAATGCGTTGATGAATCAGAACTCCGTCATCCTTAGATCACAATTGATGACAGATCAGCGATTCATTTATTACCAAATGAAGTCTCCTGATTTTGCTAATCATATCATTTCAAAGGCACAGGGCAGTGCAAATCAAGCAAGTATTACTCTTGATGCAATTTTTTCATACCAATTGAATTGGCCCAAAGAGAAATTGAGACAGTATATTTCAGAGATACTAGCAGCACTCGACGACCGCATCACCCTCCTCCGCGAAACCAACGCCACCCTCGAAGCCATCGCCCAAGCCCTGTTCAAATCGTGGTTCGTGGACTTCGA
>CAXYUZ010000142.1:0-2577 GCA_964292275.1 uncultured Desulfuromonadaceae bacterium | reverse complement strand
TTCCTTGGCCTGATCTAAAACTTGAATGTTAAGTCGCCGTAACATGAGCGCCCCGGTGCCTTGTAGTAGGAGTAGTACTGCTCGTTCCAGATGTTATCGATTGAAAAGGATGCCTCCGCCCAGCTGGTTATCTTGTAGCGAAGCTTGATATCACCGGTAAAGTAGGGATCATATGCGCCGGGCACGCCAACCGCCCGGTCCGTATTGGTGTCATTGGCAAAACGCTTGCCCACATAGCGTGTAATCAGATACGCCCCGAAGGGACCATATTCAAAGTCAGCCCCAAGGCTGAACATATGCTCGGGCACATCGGTCATCTGCTTGCCAACGGAGGCCGGTACCGCACTGTTCTCGGTGATTTTGGTGGCGGCATAGGTGTATCCGGCAAATAGTCTGGCCAATTTCCCGAAGCGCTGTTCGGCCTCCATCTCTACCCCCTTGCTCTCCCCGCTGCCGGCATTGAACTTGTTGCTGACCGTACCGGAGAGAGAGCTGTAGATCAGGTCGCTGATGTAATTCTCGTAGTAGGTGACCTTGAGTTTGGCCCCACTCCAGAACTCCTGCGAGATGCTTGCATCCCAGGAGAGATTCTTTTCCGGCTGGAGATTCGGATTGCTGTTATAGGTAATCCCGCTTGCAGTGGTCCATGTGCGGTACAGGTCATATGCGGTGGGACCACGGAAGGATTTGCCGCCGGAGATCCGCAGAACGGTTCCATCAAAAGGTTTGTAGACAACAGCCCCCTTCGGGCTGAACGAATCGGCGCTTCTGGAGGAATAATGTTTGGGATAACCGGCAGAGCCGACGCTGTTTGCATAACCATCATAGGTTTCCCACCAGTCCTGACGAACGCCGGCGTAGATGGTCAACTTTTCGTGGAGCATAATCTCGTCCTGGGCAAACAGTGCAAAGGTACGGTCGCTGCCCATGGATTCATAGGTCATGCCCCCCTTGCTCTCCTCATTTTTCCAGTTTGACAATGCGTATTCACGGGAGTGTGAATTGCTGCTGCGGAACGAACCGCCTGCCGTCAACAGATTCCATGTGGATATCGGCACGGTGGCCTGCAGGTCCGCACTCCATGCGGATGCGGGGGTACTGGAAAGTTTACCGGGACCACTATTTCTTGTAGCCAGCGCCGTATCTGCGGTGACACCCCAGCTATCTACCTGATCCATCAGTCCGAGATTCAGCTTGATCTTTGCAGTGGCGATCTCTGTGTCCAGCCCCAGCGCATAAACATACTGATCCTTGTAGCCGTAACCGCCAAGAAAGGAAGCCTCCTTCACGGTTCCATAGCTCCATAGCGTACCGGTGCCGTTTTTAAGGTAGCTGGCGGGATCATCATAATCATAGCCGCCGCTGGATTTGAGGAGGGTAAAGCGGAATCTGGTTTGCGGGGTAAACAGGAATTCAGTTTTAAAGGTGAAGTTATTTTGCCAGGCGCCGCTCAGCCCCTTGTCACCGATAATGTAGCGTTTTGAAAGTCCGCTGCTGTCTACGGTACTGCTGTATCCACCAATGCTGACACCCGGTTTGGAGCTCTGTGCATTCAGGTCGGAACGGTAACCATCCGTGGCAATGTAATCGTTATGAATGTAAACACGCAGCCGATCCCTGAACGAATCACCGTAGGATGCAGCCACACGGCGTGTATTTTCCATCCCCTCCCCTGCCATGGCAGAGCCGTAACCGGTCTGCAGCATCAATTCACGTTTAACCGGCATCCGGGTGATCAGGTTGATCACCCCCCCCATGGCATTACCGCCATACAGACTGGATGCGGCCCCTTTGACAACCTCAATCTGCTCCAGACTGCCGGGCGAAATTCCGCTGGAAAATATGGAGCCGGCATAGGGTGAATTGAGTGCAATGCCGTCCACCATGACCAGTGTCCTGGACTGACCCGGCAGTCCCCGCAGGGTGACTGATGACATCTGATCCATCATCCCTTTGCCGCGTGATATAAACACACCCGGGGTTGCCTTAAGGGCATCATCAAAGGTTACCGCATTGATCTTGGCAATATCACGGCGGGTGACAACGGAGACTGAACCGGGCGCACTGTCCTGATCCTTTTCTGTTCTGGTCGCAGTGACAATGGTCTGTTCCAGCCGTGCCTCTGTGTCGGCATTAGGTGGTTTTTGATCCTCTGCCTGGACATTTTGGCAGAGTTGCAGGGCGATGATTACGTAGAGTGCGTGGAGGACCTTTTTGTATTTCATATACACTTCCTTTTGATAGGCGGTTGGAAGGGGAGCCATTTCCGAAGCAGGAACAAAAAAAGGTCCGTACTCTGCATGCGCAGCGTACGGACCTAACGTATTCAAGGTCTGCTAACTCGAAATATCACTATCCCAACCACGGGAATACAGTGTGATAAAGATCAATGGCAGGTCTTCTGGCTCACGATTCATCCTCCGGGCGTCTTCCCAACCATGCGGTCAGTGACATATTGCCCTTCGTCCTCGTTTACAGCGGCGGGTCCGCGGGGGAATTGCACCCCTCTTCCCTATAAAGCCCTTGCGGGCACCATTATTCTGTTATTATGCTTCGCCGTTGGCGAATATGTTATCT
>CAXYUZ010000141.1:0-2589 GCA_964292275.1 uncultured Desulfuromonadaceae bacterium | reverse complement strand
AAACAGCGAGCGGGAAGATGGGGACAAAATTCAGCAGTTTTTCAAAGGTCTGTTAGATGACGCCGTGCTTCAAGATATGGGATATTCTGACACAGAACAGGCGGAGGTTCGTGTAGTGAGGCAATTCGTTGGAGATCTTTCAGTAATTGGCCGTCATAGTCGGCAAGTGTGCCGTCCAAATCGAAAAGCGCTATCTTGGGGCGTTTTATTGTTACCTCACAAGTATGGAATAAGTGGTCTCACCTTATCATAGTGACAGACAAACTTATCAACCTGATGTTCAAGATGGTAGTGACCGAAGTGCCAAGATTTAAACTATAGCCCTTTATCCCACAGATTTTGTAGCATGGTCTCAGTATGATCTATAACTCTGCCTTGTCCACAGAACAGTAACTGCTGACTGATTGGGCAAGTGTGAGTCAGTACATAATCTACCTTCCAGTTTATCTTATCCAAATTCTTGTAGGCATTCTCGAAGTCTTCCTGGCTCGGTATTTCTCCCGGCCACCAGTTAATGGCTTCAGTGCGCCCGGGCCAGTGGCGTGATTTGCCGATTACATTCTTGATTGTAGCCAATTCTTTGTCATGACTCATAGCACCGCCCATGGTGAAGAATGTTTTCTCGTTAATTGTGAACACTTCACCGCGCTTCAGATAATAGACATGCTCTCTGACCTTGTAGGCTTTGCCACCGAAAATTTCGACTAATGTAAATTCACCACCGAACAACCGAGCAAAGTTTTCATGATTTCCATCAACAGCCAGCCAAAGGAAGCGTTGTCGCAGTTACGAATCTAAAAAGAAGTTTTCCCTGCGCCGGTGTTTCTCGTTGGTGTGGTAGTCGTGATACCAAACGTCCCCGAGATCTCCAAGGCAAATGACAATATCACCACGATCTCCTTCCTTAAAACTAGAGGATGATATGTGTCATGCGATTTCACCGCCATGAAGGTCACCAGTTACATATATCATCGTTACAAACCCTTAAACTTCAATACTTTCTGCAGTTGACCATTTAATGCATCTCCTCCCAACCATCATGTGATATTGCCTTTTTTTCGGATAGCTGACAATATCAAAGCATGAAAATATGCTGGCTAACAGACATACATCTCAATTTTGTTGGGGAAGAAAAATTTGCTTCGCTTTGTGACTCCATTTTTTGCTCTGGTTCCGATATTGTTCTAATAACTGGCGACATATCGACCTCCCGCTTTCTCGTTCGCAACCTTGAAAATCTTGAGTCTTTGTTATGTATGCCAATATATTTTGTTCTGGGCAACCATGATTACTATGAGAGTTCAATACGCAAGGTTAATAATGACATTGCCAAATTGACAACAACAAGCGAGCATTTATGCTGGCTGTCTCAGTCAGGCCCTATAGAATTGACATCAGATGCTTGCCTCATCGGCCATGAAGGGACTGCCGACGGGAGACTTGGTGATCCGGAAGGGTCGTCGATAGAGCTCAACGACTACCGACTGATTGAAGAACTGCGGCAGCCATCCAAAGCAAGCCGGCTGCGTGTCCAACGAATTCTTGGCGATGCAGCAGCTTGCAGTATCAAGCAACAGTTGGATGCCGTAGAGAACAGATATAAAAACATTCATGTCGCCCTGCATGTACCGCCATTTCCGGAGGCCTGCTGGCATGAGGGACAGAACACCGACGACAAATTCCTGCCGCACTTCGGATGCCGGGCAACCGGTGATGTGCTGAGGGATTTTGCACTGCGGAATCCAAACGCCAACTTGACAGTTTACTGCGGGCATACTCACAGCGGCGGCTACGTTGAAATATTGCCAAATCTCCAAGCTTACACAGCAGGAGCTGAATATAAAAAACCAGCTATTGCAAGGATCATTGATCTATGAAGACGGATAATCCCAACTCGGTTACTTCAAGAAAAACCCTTGTTCAAATTATTTTGACACTTTTCAGTAAATGGAAACTACCAGAAACAGACCAGGCAGTTCTACTTGGACTAAGTGCTGACGACTTAACCAATATTCACAACAACGGCATATTGCCAGACAATCTGGATACACTTGATCGCATAGGTTGGCTACTGGCGATCCACAAATCACTCGGAATTCTATATCCACACAACGAAGAAATACGCTACTCTTGGGTGCAGCGTCGAAATGAAGCATTTGAAAACATGACTCCACTCAATCTTATGAAAGAGCAGGGAATTGCCGGAATGATAAAGATTGCCAATTACCTTGAATTGTACTGCCGGAGATAATGTATGAACGATAAGCCGAATATTAACCTGCTAACTGCCGGGCCGGAAGTAGATGAAGACGATTATGTTCGCGAATTGGACAAGAATTGTGAAAAAATGGGCGAACATGTGCGCGCTCAACAAGCCCGACAGCAGGAAAAAGTTTTAGAAAAACTGAAAACTGAGATGATTAGATTGAGGCCTCATGCAAAGCGGCTGTTAACAGGAGAAGATTGATATGAGAAGTATAAAATTCCATGTTTTTTAGAATTATTCCCGTCCGTCACGTACCACCATCAACAACTGAAGTGGCTATACTTTACCGGACACACAGATTAAGGCAATATGCCTAACCATGG
>CAXYUZ010000140.1:0-2605 GCA_964292275.1 uncultured Desulfuromonadaceae bacterium | reverse complement strand
GACGGCCTCCATGTTCGGATGTTTGGCCACGATCTCGGCCAGCAATTCGTTGACCTGCCCCACTCGAACATCGTCGAGTTCGGCAAAGAACCGCCGGGCGGCAGCGTCCCGCGTCTGCTTGTCCGGGAGCGAGGCTGCCAGGGCCTGGTCCACGGTTTTGGCAAAGTCCATGGTGTCCTTGGCCGAGTCGATGTTCAGTTGCCGCAGAATCTCGGCGCGCTGGTCGCCCCCTCCGCCGGAGGCCCAGTCGGCTACTGCCTGGCGGATAAAATCCTGTCCGTACGCAGTAACAACCTAATATCATGCGGGTTAAAGTCCCGTCCGGGGAGTTGTCCGTTCACCCCGGTAGCTCAAGGGAGCGGCGTTCTGGCAACAGGGGGTCGTGAGTTCCCAATTGGCAAAGCAGCAGGCCGTAACGCAAGTGAACCTGTACGTAGCCTCGTTAAATTCAACTGAAGATGCCGACCTGGTGGACAGATGGGGAAGGCCGCAGCGGGCGGGAATCGACAACGGAATCTTCCCGTCCAATCTTCCGGGGTAGCAGGGGCGGCATGTTGCGGATGATGTGTGGTCCAGTGCTGGAGACCCGATGGAGTGATGCCCAAGGAGCATCAACCGGCGTGTATAAGGAGACGAAATCACACCGGGCTGCATCGGGAGTCGGAGGGGTTCATAGTACCGTTTGAGGACTTGGGACAACATAACCCGGTTCGAGGGAAGGGACCCTACTTTGTTCATGCAACCAAAACGCGGAGGATATGGGGATTGCGATGCCGCTAACAACCCCGGAAAATATCAGGACGCTGCAGAGGAAGCTCTATTGCAAGGCCAAGCAGGAACCGGCCTGCCGCTTCCACGCCTTGTACGACAAGATGTATCGGGCCGACATCCTGAGTCACGCCTATCACCTTGTCCGCGCCAACAAAGGGAGCGCCGGCATTGACGGCGTAACCTTTGCGGCCATCGAGGAAGGGGAAGGGGCCACCGCCTTTCTGGCGGAGCTGGAAGAAGCACTGAGAAACAAGACCTACCAAGCCGAACCCGTGAGACGGGTCATGATTCCCAAGGCGGATGGCAGTCAGCGTCCTTTGGGTATCCCGACCATCCGGGATCGGGTGGCTCAGATGGCGATGAAGCTGGTCGTCGAGCCGATCTTCGAGGCGGATTTCTGTGCCAGCTCGTATGGATTTCGTCCGAAGAAGTCAGCCCATGACGCAGTCGATGATGTGGCCTTGAGTCTGAACAGGGGCTACACCGAAGTGATCGACGCCGATCTTTCCAAATATTTCGATACTATCCCCCATGCCAACCTGATGGCCGTGGTTGCCGAGCGGATCTGCGACGGCGCCGTCTTGCACCTGATCCAGATGTGGCTCAAGGCTCCGGTTATAGAAGTTGGGCGGGACGGCAAGAAACGGAACGTCGGCGGCGGCAAGGGTAACCGCAAAGGCACGCCGCAGGGTGGGGTGATTTCACCGTTGCTGGCCAATCTCTATCTGCACCTGTTGGACAGGATTTGGGAACGGCACAATCTTCAGCAACGATTGGGCGCCCGCATCGTCAGATATGCCGACGATATTGTTCTGCTCTGCCGAAGAAACCACTCGGCCAGGGTAATGGTCGTGCTGCGGCAGATCCTTACGCGGTTGGAACTCACCTTGAACGCGACCAAGACGAAGATCGTCAATGCTTTCGACGGGGAGTTTGACTTTCTCGGATTTACGATTTGGATGGGCAAAGGACGGAAAACGGGAAGATATTATCCCCATGTGCAGCCCTCGAAGAAGGCTTGCCAGAAGATTAAAGACCGGATTACCGATCTGACGCAACGAGAGAGGGCAATAATGCCGCTTGAATGGGTGGTGAATGAGGTCAACGCCACTGTGCGCGGATGGGTCGGGTACTTTCACTACCGTAATTGCAGCCAGTCGTTGTCCCGGATACGTAACCATGTGGAACAACGAATGATCACGCATCTGCGAAAACGGCACAAGGTCAGAGATCGGAAGGCAGGCTATGCCAAGTTTCCCAACAGGTCGTTGTATGAGAAATACGGCCTGTATAAGGTGCCGACCACAGCGGGTTGGAAGAAGGCGCATGCTTTGCGGTGAAGAACATCGGAAAGCCGTGTGCGGGAAAACCGCAAGCACGGTTTGATGAGGGGAGGTTGAGAAACGGCCCGGCTGGTTGACACGTAGTAGCCGCGTGCGGCGAGGCGTCAGGCAAAGTCCTGGTCCGGAGTCTGTCTATCAGCCTCCTACTCTACCACGAATTGTACCACTGCTGGAATGGCGGGCCACTCGAGAAGCGCGGCAGAGCGAGATGTGAGTCAATGTTAACCCACCGATTTGCTTTGATGGCGGAATAGATTGCATTTAACCACTGTGGTCAAATTTAACCAATATTTAAGATTGGTTAATGCGAGGCCAAAGAATGAGCGCCTTAAATTATAATTAAAAACAGTTCGTTGGGTGATGGGCGACGAGTTTGCACACCTGGTTCGGAGATTGCTCTTTATAGAAAATGGCTATTAACAAAACTCAGCACAATTTGATGTGAAGCTACGCCCGAGTTGGCATTGCGACAAAAAGTTAATGCCATCTTC
>CAXYUZ010000139.1:0-2717 GCA_964292275.1 uncultured Desulfuromonadaceae bacterium | reverse complement strand
TTTAAGGTTTTGATTCTATTCGCTTTTTGCTCCCGCGAAGCGGGTTAGTTCAACTCTTTATTCTACGGTTTCCCTATATAAGCAACTTGTTACTTATATAGGCTACTTGTTACTTATATAAGTAGCAAGGTTGGTTGCTTATATAAGGTGCTTTTGCCAATAAAATCATTCTGTTGTTATTCTTGTTTCAAGCTCTGTGCTTCGTATGTTGCAATATTTAACAAACCAGACTTTTAACGCCGGGTCCCATTTGGCTCGCATTTTACGAAGTTGATCCCTTAGCGCAGTCTCTTCGAACGATACCGATACCGGAACTATGTCCTGGTCCTTGAATCTGGGTTTTAATAGCGGTTTCACCTCAACTATGAGTTCGACTGTTTTGTAACGTATTCCGCGTTGTTCATCATAGCGGTAGCGTACGCAAATTAAGGAATCGCCATACTGCTCCATCAAACGTTTTGTGCCTTTCTGGCCAGGCTTCAGATGGCTGTATGATTTCATGTTTTTCAGCATAGCGTCTTCTTGGCGGTAAATTGAATGTTGTTAGAGGGTTTGCATGTAATCTTTTATAATATTCTCGAAAAGATACGCATATATTGTTGGTCTGTAAATAGAATTTGTTAATAAATTTGACGGGGTAGATTATTGCAATGTTTGCCTTGCAGGCCGGATTGGCGTATAAAATTCATGTTTGACTTTAATCAAATTTGAAGGAGTATTTGTAATGACCAGAAAAATTCTGTTTGTGTTTGCCTTGCTGCTCTTCTCGTCTGTTACCGTCTTTGCTGCATCCGGAAAGAATCCGGTTGTGGAGATGAATACAAATCAGGGGGTGATCCGGGTTGAACTTTTTGAAAGTCAGGCCCCGGCCAGTGTCAGGAATTTTCTGAATTACACCAAGAAGAAATTTTATGACGGGGTGATTTTTCACAGGGTTATTCCCGGTTTCATGATCCAGGGTGGTGGCTTTACAACGGACATGGTTCAGAAGGCGACCGGGGCGCCGATCCGAAATGAGGCAGGCAATCGTCTGAAAAACCGGCGCGGAACCCTGGCCATGGCCCGTACATCTGATCCTGACAGTGCTACGGCCCAGTTTTTCATCAACGTGGTTGATAATAGTATGCTGGATAGGCCGCAGCCGGATGGTTATGGTTATGCCGTGTTTGGAAAGGTTATTCAGGGGATGGATGTGGTTGACCGGATTAAGGTTGTCAGGACCGGCCATGTCAACGGCATGGGGGATGTGCCGCTGGAGCCGGTGGTAATCAGGTCGGTCAGGGTTGTCAGGTAGTTATTGCCGGTTAAGGCCGTTAAACTGAAAGGGGGTAGGTGATGAGTTTGCGAGATGATCTGGTTCAGTGGTCACATGAGCAGAGGTGCCTCAAGGCGGTTGATGCGTTGGGAACGCATGGGTTTACGGCACATTACTGCAGCAGCTTGCAGGAGGCGTTTGATTATATTGTCAGTGAAGCGGCTGATGCCGCAACGGTCGGATTTGGCGGTTCGATGACGATTGTTGATATGGCTGTCGAGGCCAGGTTGCGAGCTGCCGGCAAGGAGATTCTCAATCATGGCGCTCCGGGCTTGCTGCCGGAGGAACGACTGGCGATCATGCGTCGTCAGCAGAGTTGTGATCTTTTTCTCACAGGCTGCAATGCCGTGACGTTAACCGGCGAGATAATCAATATTGACGCGACCGGTAACCGCGTTTCGGCAATGACCTTTGGACCGGCCAAGGTGATTGTGGTTGTTAGTCGTAATAAGCTGGTGGATGGCACGGTTGATGATGCGATTGCCAGGGTTAAGGAATGGGCCTCTCCGCCAAATGCCAAGCGTATTTCGGCAAAAACCCCCTGTGCTGTCACCGGTTCCTGTTCCGATTGCAATTCTCCGGATCGGATCTGCCGTGTTATAACGGTTATGGAGCGCAAGCCGCGCCTGACGGACCTGCGTGTGTTGGTTGTTAATGAGGATGCCGGGTTCTGATGAACGGCATGAGCTCTTTTTTCCGCTCTGCGCTTGATTTCTTCTTTCCTCCGCTTTGTCATGTTTGCCGGCAGTTTATAGAGACTGCCGGCCCCCTTCATATCTGCAACAGCTGCCTTGAACAGTTCAGCTTTTTTGACCGGCAACCGCTTTGTACCGTTTGCGGTATTCCCTTTGACGGGGCAGGGGGGGATCATATCTGCGGCAAGTGCCTGATCCATCGCCCTTGCTTTGATGCCGCCCGTGCGGCCTGCCTGTATGACGGGCCAGGGATGGAGATGATTCACGCCTTCAAGTATTCGCAGAAGAGCCATCTGCGCAAGCCGCTTGCCCTGCTGGCGGTCAGGGAGTTGTCTGGTTTTGTGGAGGGGATCAGGCCGGATCTGATTGTTCCGGTTCCGCTGCATGGCAAGCGGTTGCGGCAGCGCGGCTTCAATCAGGCGGTACTGCTGGGCGAGCTGTTGTCGCGGGAGTGGGGAGTGGCGATGGAACGGAGGGGCTTGCAGAGAAGCCGCTGGACAGAGCCGCAGATTAATTTGACGGCAGAGCAGCGCCGTGAGAATGTCAAGGGGGCCTTTGCGGTCCGGATTCCGCAGGCAATAAACGGTAGGAGAATCCTGCTGGTGGACGATGTTCTGACTACCGGCAGCACGGTGGATGAGTGTGCCAGGGTTTTGAAGCGAGGGGGCGCTGCCGGGGTTTATGTTGTTACGGTTGCCAGGGCAGTT
>CAXYUZ010000138.1:0-2725 GCA_964292275.1 uncultured Desulfuromonadaceae bacterium | reverse complement strand
TTCTGCTAATGCCTTGTAGGCAGGATGTTGGATATTGTTTCGGCCAAATCGGCGCAAAAGGCTCTCCGCATCGGCCATTCCCAGTTTCAGTGCGACGGCATGCTTCACCATGGTATCAAGTTGCTCTTCAATCAGCTCCCAGTTGATTGCCTTGGCTGCCATCACCGGATTGATATTAGGAAAGTCCTGACCGGACTCTGCCTTGTAAAGCTTCTGTCTGTTGATTCCTTTCAACCTCGGCATCAGTTCAAATCCGAGCAACCTGCAAAAAGCAAAAGCAATGGCGTTCTGGCCGTGGCTGTCTACGTACTGGCGGTCAACCTCCATTTCGGTACAATGTCGCAGTACCCCCTGAATCATGGCGGTGGCTTCTGATGATGAAACCCGTTTGAACTGTGAATAGATACAGGCGGAGTTCTTCTCAACATGCCAGTAAACCATAATCCCACGGCCACCATATCGGAGGTGCCATTCGGTCAGAAGGTTCTGGTCCCAGGCACCAAACTGTTTTGAGTCTGCAGCGCATGCGGTTGTCGCCTCACCCCAGACCTTTGGCAGCCGTGCTGCCAGAGTAGCATTCACTACCTGAGCAATTGCTTGCCGTAGACTCTCATTGGATATGAACCGCCGTCGAATATAGAGAAGCTCCTTGTAATCATCATCCGGCAAAGACTCCATACTCTTGATACCGGTATTAGTGCCCATGCCAAACAGGCAGAGAAGAACTCTCCGTTGGAGCGTGGCTCTATCCATATGGCTACGTTCGGTACCGCTTTGAATGAATCGGGTGAAGTCAGCTCGCAGGTCAGTTTCCTTCAATATGTCAAGAAGGCTTGTTCCGGGCCAGCGCTGGAAAATCTCACGTTTCAGTGTTGCCAGGTTTTCCGGCTCTGTTTGTGGTTCAAAGGGAGTAATCGATATCTTGTGCCCATCCTTGATTGGAACGATATTCACCTTGGAGTTACCGGATATGCGTTCGTCAAGTGATTGAAGATGGCGTGTCAGTTCCTCCCGCAGAGAGACGGTGAAGGCTTTTGCGTCCATGGGGATACCAAGGTCTTTGTAGTAGTCGGTCTTACGCTCTTCAAAATCCTGGGGCAAGTCATCTTCCGGATCGCGATACCTCCGACTGCCTACCACCCAGATCTCACGGCACCGGAGCTGTTCACGCAGGGCCTTCAGGACGCAAATCTCGTAGGCCACCCGGTTGACCTTTTCGTCTTCAACGACCAGCGCCATCCAGCTTGCCGGCACGATTCCCTTCAGAGGGATTTCCACCCCTTCTGGAAAAAATGGCTTCTTGAGTTCCATCTGTGATTTTACCAACATAAGAGCCTGCATCAGTGGTTGATATTGCGCGTTGGTACAACGGAACTCCAGGTTGTTCAGAAGTTCAGGAAGCATTCTGCGATAGTGAAAACGATAGGAACTTTGCAAGGCTTTCTTGACTTTACCAGTATATCCAGCCCCGGCTTCAACCTCCAGGATCAAGGCTTGCAACCATTTTTCAGGAGCTTCAGGAAAGATAACCTCCGCTACGATACCTTGAGGTGCTTCTACCGAGGCCTTGGCCATCCGATAGAGCTTTGCCATCTTACTGGGTGCTTTTTGAAGCGCCTCGCTCAGTCCTTCATCTATACGACTTTCAGCCTTCTTGCCCATCTTGTGGACGGTTTCAACCAGTAGGTCCACCAGGTGATCGGTAAGCTCCTCGCCGCGACGATGAAGGAAGGTAGCCATCAAGGTTGTCCTGAGTGCCGGGACATGGCGGCGCAGTTCAAACGGTTCCTCGACGGCAGCCCGTTTTGCATATCGTTCCAGCAGCTTTGGAGAAACGGCTTTAAAAAGATCATCCGGCAAGCCGATTCCTCTGACGGTTCGCAGGCGGTCTACGGCCTCCTTTACACAGTCCAGTCCCGCTTTGCCTGGGTCACTCTTGAGAGTTTGCCAGACGGTTAATTCGCCATCTTCTGAAGGCTGAAGCTGTAAGAGAGAGTTCAGGCGTTCTATAAGTGAAGGATCAAAACTTCCGCCAATCTTTTCACAGAATCTGTCGCCATGTTCAACAAGTGCAGATTGAATCAAGCGGCGTATCTGTTCAATGGCAGGAGGTTCAATTCGTAGATTCCGATATCGTTCCAGCACATCCACTTGCAGGCGGTCCAGACGATGTTCTTGATCCAGAACATCCTCCACCAGCCAGGTTGTCAAAGCGGTTGTATCTTTTTTCGATGTTTTGTTATAGCCGGAAGATTTGCGGATTTCACCTCGATGATAGGTGGCGGCTCGTCCGTCCCACGGATAATCTCGCCATATCTTGTTTGATATCCCCAGTTGGTCGGCGATAAAACGAATTACATCTCGTGGTACTTCGTTAGGTTCGTCAGGAAATCGTCCTGTCATCTGAAAAAATTTCAGCAACACAGCAAAGCCTAACCGTGTGGCGCCGGTCTTGTTCTTGAGCAGTTTCAGTTCTTGGGCAAAAAGTGTCCACTGCTGCTCCAGCTCTTCTCTTTTCCAATTGCGCTTCATTCTTTTCTCCGCATTGACGTTTGTGTTGATACGTTGTGTCACATATTCAATGGCGTGACATTTTACAAGACATAGTTTAAAATACTACTAAAATGACATCAAAAGCGAAAAAGATAGATAACAATCGGGATGTCATATAATCGAACGTTTAGGTGACACATGCTCATTGGGTATATGCGGGTTTCAAAAGCAG
>CAXYUZ010000137.1:0-2755 GCA_964292275.1 uncultured Desulfuromonadaceae bacterium | reverse complement strand
GCTAAATACTACCATAAAATAGGCTTTTTCTGTAGTTGTTTTTCAAAGGCCTGTTTAATATTTCGGGATGCCATTTATGAAAACCAATTGGATTTTATTTGCAAGCTTGCTTCTGTTGATGTTGTTGACGTTTAGCGGTTGTGCCTCGATTCTGCCTGGCGGCACACAGGCTGGTCTGACCGAGGCGGCGATAGCCGGGGATCAGCTTTTACTGGTGGTGGCCGATATGGATGACAGCTCGCTGGCACGGCTGTATGTGCTGGAGCGCAGCAGTCAAGGCTGGCAGAGGCGTTTTATCCCCATGCCGGCCATGATTGGCCGCAATGGGATTGCGCCATTGGGGGAGAAGCGTGAGGGGGATGGTCGCGTTCCGGGTGGCATATTCGCCCTGGAATTTGCCTTTGGTTATCAGGGGGCGATTAACAGCCGCATGCCATACCGCCAGGTAACCGAAGAAGACCTCTGGGTGGATGACCTGAATTCGCCGGATTATAATACCTGGGTAAAGCGTGGCCAGAGCCGTGCCGCGTCTTATGAGGTCATGAAGCGTTCTGATCACCGCTATCGTTACGGGATTGTTATTGATTATAACCGCAATCCGGTTGTCAAGGGTGGTGGTAGTGCGATATTTCTCCATGTCTGGCAGGAAAATGGCCTGACGACCAGCGGTTGTGTGGCGGTGGATGAGGCGGCATTGCTCAAGATTCTTGCCTGGCTTGATCCGCTGAAGAAGCCGCGCATACTCATGGCGAACCGTCGCGATCTGGCGAATCTGCCCGGTCTGTTGCAGCTGGCATCCGTTGATGGCGCTGTAGCCAAGCTGGAGCAGCAGGTGCGTTCCATGGTTGCCGGTATGGATGAGCGGCAGGTGGAGTACCGCGGGCCAGACGGTTTCTTTGGAATGGCCCTGCCTGTACCAGCGGCGGTGGCGGATGAGATGCGGCTGAAGCGGAGCTGGCGGGAAGGGTGTCCCATCCCGATTTCCGACCTGAACTACCTGGTACTCGTCCATCGTGGATTTGACGGTATGCCCAAGGTGGGGGAACTGGTGGTGCACAAGAAACTGGCATTGCCGGTGGTCAAGGCCTTTGCCGATCTCTACGTTGCTCAGTTTCCCATAGAGCGGATGGAGCTGATTGAGAGGTATGCTGCCAATGATGATCGCTCCATGGAGGCCAATAATACATCGGCCTTCAACTGCCGCGATGTCACCGCCAAGCCTGGTGTCTGGTCAAAGCACAGTTACGGTGGGGCTATCGACATTAACCCGCTCCAGAATCCATATGTTTCACCCAAGGGTGATCTGCTTAAAGCGCTCGGCTGGAACGGTATCGAGGACAAAGGGGCCTTTCTTAAGCGCAACGGTTTCGACGCCCCATCGCCGGCGTTGGCCTTCTGCACTGCCAGACCCGCTGACTGTCTGCTGCTGCCGGCAGCAGGCGCCCCGTATCGTGACCGTAGCCGGGATGTCCCGGGGATGCTCAAGGCGGGCAGCCGGGAGATCAGCTTCTTTACCGATCGTGGCTTCGACTGGGCAGGGACGTGGCGGCATCTGCTTGACTACCAGCATTTCGAGTATGATCCGGCAAGGCTGCTTGCAAAGTGAGTGGGCGCAGAGCCGGTTATTTAAAACGTTTTCTCCCCGGTGGGAGTGCCTTGTCAATGGCATTCAGGAGTGAACGCTCACCGATTGCATCCTGCCCCAGTTCCCAGACCATGATGCCTGCCAGCCCCTGCTGCTGTGCATAGGCCACCTTTTTTTGGACGGTTGCCAATCCGTTGAAGTAATAACCATCCAGTTCGTCAATGTCATTCGCCGGGTGGTGGCGTAGTGACAGTTCAGCATAACTTTTAACCTTGTCATCGTTCAGGCGATGACGCCCAAAGAACGGGATTCCCAGATAGAGCTTCTCCCGCGGGACACCAAACGATAGCTGACGCTGAATATCTGCCTTGCTTGCCTCGAATGTCGGCAGATGTCTGCCATGGTCGTATGACATGAGATGCACCTGATCAACGGCCTGATACGCGGCGCTGGAGAGGCGCTGGTTGTGGGCGACCGCCACGGTAACGGCCAGGCGGTGCCTGGCAAACAGCTGTTTTGTCTCGATCAGCAGCGTTGCATATGCCGCTTCTTCCCTGGCCGTTGCCGGAAATTCCCAATCATAATCAACCCCATCGAGATTATTTGTCCGGCAGAATGAGAGTAATTGTTTGATAAACCGTTTGCGCCGGTTCGGGTCGGAGGTCATTTGGCTGAATCCGCCGCTGTCGTGCCAACCGCCGACCGTGATCAGGATGCGCATGCCGGTTTTAGCCCTCTTTTCCTGAATAATACGGAGTGCATCGGGACTGAAGTTTGACCTGTCAAGATCCCCACTCCCATGTGGGGTAATGTTGTAGAGCAGCAGGTCGTCAATAGCCGCAAACCACTCCGGCTGGATGCTGTTCATGCGGTACGATGGTAGGTATGCGACCAGCCGTTGGGATGCCATTTCCAGCCGCGGCGTTGTTGTGACGCATCCGTTAAGCGCGGGCAATAGTGATGCAATAATGGCGATCAGGCATATTTTAATGACAACTGGCCTGATTTCCATCAGGGGAGCCAGGTGGCATTTTTGAAACAGCCTGAGCAGGGTGGGTATGTTGGTTGCCATGGAAAGCCTCGTTGATGATACCTATCTTAAAACTAACATCAATTTCAGATTAGCACTCCACGCCGCGCTGGCGGCGCTTTATCAAAGAGTAACTTGCG
>CAXYUZ010000136.1:0-2779 GCA_964292275.1 uncultured Desulfuromonadaceae bacterium | reverse complement strand
TTTTACACTTTTTCGTAGATGATTCGCTGGACGATGCAACGCCCTTTGGTGAGATCCGCAAGCAGGCGTTTTCATTTATTGACTCAGATGATATCAGGAAGATCAGCCAGCATCTTCATCAGAAAGATTTTGATCTGGAGAGTTATCAATGGCAGTACACCGATGATCAGGCCCGAAAAACAGCTAACTCCCTGCGCAAACTGTTTATTTCTATCGACATCGAGTGTGATGTCGGCCAGCAGCTTTGGGCTGAACAGATCACACACGCCAAAGCAGAGCTGACGCAGCAGCGAAGTATTAAGACAATCGATCGCGAGCTGATCCGTCTTCGCGACCAAATTTACCTGCTTGATGAAGATGAAGTAAATCCCCGGCGATTTGAGATTTATCTCTATCAGAAAGTAGTACGTATGCTGGAGCAAGGCCGGATTTTTGTGAGCGAAAGCGAACAGAATAAACGCCTGGACGATGATTTGATCAAGATAGATATCTGGAACAGAGAAAAGCAGGATCTGATTGAGAAAACTGGTCTGGAAAGGCTTCATCAGCCGATTGCTCAGACCTTGAAGGAGCTGGAATATAATTTCAACAATCTTCTGACGCGGGTAACGGCTAACATCAACGCCGATGCCAATGATTTTGTTAAATGCCTGCCACGATCCAACCGGCTGACATGGAGCCTTGCAAACCGTCGCTGGAAATCCAGTATCGATAATCCCGTATACAGCCAGCTCCGGCATATGGGTATTATTGAAATCATGGATTATGTCAGCCGGAAAACAGGTTACCTGAATGCATTTGAGGGGCTTTCATCCCAAAAGAGAAATACCGAAGCAAGAGAAGGCGATCTCATTGCCTGCCTATTTGGTAACGGAGCTAATTATGGCCTCCATAAAATCGCATCTGTTTCCGATCGTAGCGTCGGCGCGCTCCGGTCGGTCAATGATAGCTATATCCGGCCAGAAACAGTCCACGCTGCGAATGATTCCATTTCGAACGCTATCGCCAGGTTGCCGATATTCAAATACTACACCATTAATGAGACTGCGCCGTTTGGCAGTATTGACGGGCAAAAACATGCCTGCCGGATCAACACGTTCAAAGCCCGATTTTCTGCCAAATATTTCAGAAAGGGAAAAGGCGTGTCAGCCATGACCCTGGTTGTCAATCATGTTCCCGTGAATACAACTGTTAATGCTCTCAATGAATACGAAGGTCATTTCGCTTTTGATCTGCTCTATAACAACAGCAGCGACATTCAACCGGGCTCCGTCGCAACAGATACTCATGGAGTCAATAACATAAATTTCGCACTTCTGGATATTTTTGGATACCAGTTTTCGCCGCGTTACGCTCGGTTCAAGCGGGTTTTTGAAGAAATGTTTGATGTTTCATTAGGAGAGGAACTGCATATTGCGTTGAAAAAACCGATCAAACATCAACTGATCGAGGATGAATGGGAGCACATTCAGCATATTATCTGTTCCCTCAGTCGAAAGGCGACTGATCAGAGTACAGTGGTGAAAAAATTATCCAGTAACAAACGTAGTAGTCGAACGCTGACCGCATTGCGGGAATATGATCGGCTGATCAAGAGCCTTTACGTGCTGGAGTATGTCGATAATCAGACATTGAGGCAGTTTGTTCAGCACGCATTAAACCGTGGTGAAGCCTATCACCAATTGAGAAGAGCAATCGCTTCTGTTAACGGTAATCAGTTTCGAGGCGGGAACGATTACGAAGTGGAGCTGTGGAATGACTGCGCCCGGCTAATTGCCAATTGTATCATCTACTATAATTCCGCACTGCTGTCCGGACTGGTTGAAAAATTCGAGACCCAGGGAAATCAGGAGGTGGTCAGTCTGTTATCAAACCTGTCTCCGGTCGCCTGGAATCATATCCAGCTCGCGGGCAATTACACATTTGCCCGACAACAAGAGATATTCAGTCTTGAAAGACTATTGGAAAATGTTGATCCTCTGGCTGAACTGGCATCAGAGGAAGGAGAAGAGATAGAGTAATTTGTTTCTATCTATATGAATAATATATTAAAAATGATTTACATGGAACTTATCGGTGAATTGGGCGCAATACCCCAAACAGTCTATGCGAACGACTAAAATAGGTGGGTGCGGATGGGGAATCTTGTGGTCTGTTGATCGATGACAAAAGTTTGAAATTAATACTATTTCAGGTTCTTCGTGTAATCAGCAATACTGTCGTATAACAATCTTCCTCTTGCTGATACGGCTAGACGCTCTGACATCGATAAGCAGGTTTGAAGTGGTCGCTTTACTTAACGCGTAAAATCTGGTGCCGGATCCCATTCAGCTCAAGTTGCACAGCTTGTGAGCGCTTGAGCTGATTGATCTTTTGCAACATGTCTTCGGTGTAGCCTTTACGCAGCATCCATTGCATGGGCTCATGGAAACTGTCTTCATTGACAAGAAAAGTATCCGTTGCCGAGCTGTTGCAGATACTGACGACCCAAATACGCTGCTGAAACTCCATTATTTCGGTCAGTTGTTCCGATAACCAGCGTTTTATTTGCACGAGCATTGTCATGTTGTTCTTTGATCCGTTCGACACATATCAGTTTTTGATTCTGTCGCATAATAGCATTATTCCAATCAGATCCATGAACAATGCCATCAACGGTGAAATAGGTAACAACTGATTTTTTACATTTTCCCACTACGAAAAACCAAGTGATCGGTGCAATTAATGTTGCCCTCTTAATGGTTTAAATTTCGTAATGTAATGCACTGTTGTCTTCAGT
>CAXYUZ010000135.1:0-2849 GCA_964292275.1 uncultured Desulfuromonadaceae bacterium | reverse complement strand
CTTCCGTTAGTCACAAACTTTGTCATTCCCGAAACGATTCTGATCGGGAATCCAGTCTTTAACTATTTGAAATCATGGATCCCCGATAAAGACATTCGGGGATGACATTCTTAATAGCAGATGAATAGTGCTAGTGTCTTGGTTGGTTAATTCTTTCCCAAAATATTCGATAAGTTCGGCAAAGCTCATAAAATGATTTCAATAAGTTATGCACTTTTACGTGGACTAAGAAGGCTAAAATTACTGGACAGAATTAACAGAACGGGACACTAGTCAGATTTTTTTGAGCTCCTGGGCGATTCTGCATTTATACCGCTGTTTCGCCTATCTGCCCGGAATGCAAAACAATCTTAAAACATCAGAATTTAATCTAAAAAACAGCAGTTTTTCCTTGACACAGCCATGCACATTTTTTGATCTTTGCCAAAAAACAGACGTACAATCCAATAGTTAACAACCACATTCTACAAGTTATCCACAAAATATGTTGATACAAGCAGACATCCATCAAATCGCCATCAGAGATGGAGCGGAACGTTGCATCCAGTAGATTGCAATTATGGAGGCAACGTCCCTGATTGCGCCCGACGTGATCCCATTGACCGCCTCGGCAAACGGGATTGCCCTGGCGAGAACATTTTCCCCCTCACTCTCCTCACCCATCACCCGTTCTTCAAAGCCGTTCAGATCCGCGGTGCCGTAAAACAGATGCACCCTCTCGGAGGAGCCGCCAGCGCTGGGAAAATAGCTGACAACCGGCTCGACGGTCAGTAGCGACACCCCGGTTTCCTCTCTGGCCTCACGAATGGCGGCCTGTTCCGCAGTTTCACCCGCGTCGATTACACCGGCCGGAATTTCGATAAACCAGGGGCCGGGGGCGCTATCAACACCCCCAACCCTGAACTGTTCGACCATAACCACCAGATCCAGCAATGGATCATGGATCATGATTGCAGATGCCTCCCCGCGATGCATGACCTCCCTGGTCACCGTCAGCGGCCTGTCCGAGGAAAAGGAGGCATGCTGCAGCTGCATCCTTTCAATGGAGAGAAAGCCGCGGCTAACGCTCTCCCGCTCAAGAATCCGATAATCACACTCGCCGAATTGCGCCTTCATCAGGCCTCCCTGCCGAGAATATTTTTGATGTACCTGTCGTTGTTGTACTGGCCGGCAATCGGAATCTGCCAACCGGGGCCGAACGACCTGCGCTGAACCCGGATGATCCGGGCGCCCTGATCACGCTTGAACTGCGCCCGGTCCACCAGCCTGATCGCCCTTTCGAGTTCCTTCAGCGGTGTTTCGGAAATTATACGGCGATAGGCAGCGATCTCCTCTGCCGATAGCGAATTGAACTCGATATACAGCATCAGGAGCGGATCGAGGATCTCGTAGGGGAGCAGTGAATCAGAATCCTTCTGTCCCTCCGAAAGCTCGGCAGAAGGCGCCTTGCTAAATATCGATTCCGGAATCTGCGGGCCATGCACGGAATTATAATATTCGCCAATGGCATAGACCTGAGTTTTATAGATGTCGCCGAGGACATTCAGCCCGCCGCACATATCCCCGTAAAGCGTACAGTACCCCTCTGACAATTCACTTTTATTGCCGGTGGTCAGCGCCATGATGCCGGGGTTATCATTTGAAAAGGCCATAATCTTCGAACCGCGAATACGGGCCTGCTTGTTTTCCAGCGTCAGCCTGTCGGGACGTTTACCGTAAACCGCTTCATAACCGTCCAGCCAGGCGGCAAATTCATCCTCGATGGGATCGTTGTACAACCGCACCCCAAGATTCCGGCAGAGTTCAACGGAATCATCAACGCTTCCATCCGAAGAAAAACGGGACGGCATTGTAATCGCAAAGACATTTTCACACCCCAATGCCTGGACAGCCAGCGCGATGGTAACGGCGCTGTCAACACCGCCGGAACAGCCGACAACAGCCCCTTTAAAACCGCATTTACGAATATAGTCGCGAATGCCGGTAACCGTTTGCTCGTAGATCAGCGGAATGCTTTCCATGGGAACTGGATTGACACCCAGGCTATCGGTCTCGGGAACATTGCATGAGGAGATCGTTCCACTGTCATGCAGCTCAACCGCCCCAACCGATTCCCTGAATGCCCCCAGCGCGTACGAAACACCGCCGCTACGGCTGACGACAAGACTGTCGCCATCATAGACAATGTCATCATACCCGCCAACCTGGTTGACATACACAACCGGGCAGTTGCAGCGCCTGGCCAGATCACCGCTGGCTTGACGTCTGGCAGCCTGTTTTTGCACATTGCTGGGACTTGCATTAATACTGACGATCAGATCAAGTTTTTCATGTTCCAGATTAGATACAGGATCGATGCGATAGAGCGGCCCCGCTGCATTGCTTCGGTACCAGGCATCTTCACAGATCAGAAAACCGAGCCGTTTTCCCTTCAGCTCCATCAAACCCGGACGGCTGCCCGGTTCGAAATGCCTTGGCTCGTTGAAGATATCGTAATCACAGAGCAGCTGTTTGTGGTAGGTCAGCGATACCCCGCCGTTTTCATAAACTGAGAGGCTGTTGAAAAAATCCTTGCCGGCGAATGGATTGCGGGTCATGTGCCCGACCACCACCGCTGCCCTGATACCGGCAGTTGCCTTGCGGATCAGATCCAGCTGCTGATTCTGATCATCAATGAAACCAACACGATCGATGAAATCATGCGGATAGTAACCGGTGACGGAAAGTTCGCTGAAGACGATCAGGTCAACGTTATTCCCCTGCTTGACAACCAGATCAAGCATCTTCTTTGCGTTGCCACTGCAATCACCAGCAACATAGTTGAGTTGTGCCATAAGAATTTTCAGCAT
>CAXYUZ010000134.1:0-2850 GCA_964292275.1 uncultured Desulfuromonadaceae bacterium | reverse complement strand
CCGTTTGTGCTTGTGGCAATCTCGCCACCGCCGTTCAGATAGGAACGGTGATTAACAATATCCAGCTCACCCCAAGGAACGAGGTATGCGTTAATCTTCTTGACCGGCAGTTTATATTCAAGTTCCAGCTTTGCGGAATGAGTGCCATAGGAACTGGTATAATACTGTACTCCGCCAGTGTGGGAATAAGCATACTGGATACGTGCGTTAACCGGCTTGCATACCTTATATTCTGTACCGACTATCAAGGTGTTACTACGGCCAAGATCGGTTCCAATCCGGTCGTCTTCAAAATGTGCGCCGGCATTGCCAAAGGCTGCGAACTCATAACCGACGTAAGGACGAAGTTTGTACTGTGGCAGGTCGTAGGAAACATAAGCTGACACTGTGTTTTCGGTGAAATCGTCATAAGTACGTTTCCCGGCAATACCTCTCGGCTTGATCTTGTAACCAATTACAGCCTGAAGGGGAGCATTGGGCGTGAATACCTGTGTCGGACTCCACCGGATACCGAAGATCGGGTTCTTTGCACCATTCTGATTGACAGTATAATCTACTGTCTGGGGATAGCTGGTGGTAAGGCCGCCACCGGTAACAATGGATTCTTCAACTGAAACCTGGAGACCATAACCAAGACCTAGAGAAGCGCCGACATTGATTGTGTTCTGGGAATTGGTCCCGGCATAATCCGATACGGTTGTCACAACCTTGTTTTCGCGGAACGACCAGCCATAACCGACTTCTGCCGTTCCCTTGAGGAAACCCTTAACATCGGTTGGATACAGCCCGGAATTGCCTTCTGCTGCTACAGCCATTGATGCCGTTGCCATAAGTGCGGCCATCGTAATAGCCGAAAGAGTTTTTTTCATCATCGTTTTTGCTCCTTTTTGTTTTAATTACTAAACTATTTATATATTTTTCTGTTTACCTCGTCAAATAAAAAGCGAACAAAAACAATATAAATATTATTTCTTAGCCACTTCTTTTATCGCTGACAAAACAGATCCTTCATAAATCTCTTTACCCTGAAGTTTTTTAACCCGTTGTGTCCTGTTGTTGGTAATAACCACGGTTGGAGTCATGGAAACGCCAAACAGATTGACCAGTTTTTGATTCATCTGCATAACCATCAGAACATCTGAGGTGTCGAAATTACGAACTTTTGCCCCAACCGGCGCAACAGCACGTTTGACATCCTGCAATGATGGGTTTTTGGTGTTGGCCGCTAACTGTGCCAATCTTTTCCGGACCTTGATATAGTTTGCCTTTTCATGGACAAGGAATTGAACATTATATTGAGCATAATTGTATGATTCCTTGTGGATCGGCAGGTCTACGAAAAAGATCTTTGCTCGTTTTGCTAATGTCGGATAAAGTTTTTCAATAGTAGGTTCAAGCTTGATACAACTTGGACAATACCAATCGCTGATAAAATAGATGGCTGTTTCGCTTTTCTTTAATCCAAGCGATGTATCCATCGTATTTTCATTCGCTGCAAACACAACCCCCGAAAACAACAACATCCCCATACTGACTAAAAACAATATAAACCGCCGCACTACTTCCCCCTTTTATTCAGAAATGTATACTGTCGCTTTTGCCCTGATTCTATTGAAACACTCTCTGGCCGCTTTCGGCGTCACCACGAAGTTTGTTTTTTCATATATGTTTTTGACAATTTCATTCCAATATGTGCCGGCCAACCTGGCATCTTCAACCTCGCGCCAGTATTCAATCATGACACGGGTTAAATGACTGCTGACATGCATGCTGGCATCAGGTATTGTTTTGATTTGTTCCGTTGCCTTTTTGCCTGTTCCTATAGGCCTGAAAAACTGATTTTCTGGTCGTTCTCCCTCGATCCAGCTACCACACCGGTAACAAAGACTACCTGTATAAGACCCAGAATAGGCAGAAAAGGAATTAGTGCCACCCCAACTCTCCTCCGACCTCATTCTCGCGCCGCATTTTTTACAAATCACCTTGTTTGGCTCTGACTTCACCGCTACCACGCCTTGATCCTCCAAATCACTCCTGGTTGTCTCTTAAAATCAGCCCGTAACCATTCGCTACCATATGTCCAACATGATAAACCCCTTTCAGATCCACATTTGTCTTGAAGCGGAACTGCCCCAGGCCCAAGTGTATGGTCGTTTTTGGGTTATAGGTAAAAGATGTCGCATAAGAAACATCTTCAATAAGAATATCCTTGTCGCACATGGAGAAGTCCCCGCTATTGGTGATGCCCATTTCTACATCGAGGTGCTTGACTAGAAGAGATTTTGCATATTCGGTAAGTTCCTCGGGGGACATCATGCAAAAGGCGTCAAAGTCGCGTGGCCGCCTTTGAATCACCATCCCCTTTACCCTGTATGCAAACAACTCTTCACTTTTTGTGGCACTATACAGCCCTGTCTCAAATTCACCGGGAATTTCCCGATCATAGCTTTCTGAAATCAGACAGTTGATAAGATCTTTTTGTTCGGTGAGAATTTGGGATGCTTCTTTGCCTGCTGCATAGATGGTAAACTTCCTGCCGCCATCAAAACGGAAAGCGGATCTCTTGCCAGTCGGTTCCCCGGCTGAATAGTTAAATATCTCTTCGGGGAGAGTGATCCCCCGTACACGGCAGGCGCTTAACAATCTACGCCGCTCGCTCACCGGGTTGATCTTCGTTATTGGCAAATCCATAGCCAATGAACTCCATGGCTCTCTTACGTTTTCTGTTTGATGAACCGTCCAAAATATTTCGTTTAACATAGGTATCCTTGAAGTGTTCCTGTGTTCCATGAATGTATTGAGTCAATCTTATATATTTTTTTATTTACACGGTCAATAAAAATATGAACA
>CAXYUZ010000133.1:0-3034 GCA_964292275.1 uncultured Desulfuromonadaceae bacterium | reverse complement strand
AGTAATCTCCTTCTGATTATAATTGCCTTTAAAAACGTCATTAGAGTAGCCAATCGACTGAAGTTTTGCAATCAGGTTTATTACCTCCCGTCCGGCTCCGTAACCATACCGAGGCGCTCGATCCCGGCCCCCTTGATGTCGGCCATGGTCTTGACCACATCACCGTAGGGAACACCGGCATCGGCCTTGAGGAAGATCTCCTTTTTGGACCGTGTGTCGAACATGTCGATAATATCAAAATCTGAGTTGTACCCCACCCAATGCGCGTATTCCATCATCAGGATACCCCAGCTCAAACATATATGCTTCGTTTAAAAGATTATAAACCTTTCCGTATATATTGGCTTTAACACCCATGATGGTGACTGGTTGAGTAATCATTATATCCAGAGTCACATATTCATCCAGTTTATGCGAAGGCAAATTATCAATCAGCCCGTAGCGGTTCCCTTCATAACGAATTGAGCCTTCCAGGCGGGTATCAAACTTTGGCAAGATATACTGCAAGGTCGTTTTAAACTTCACATCTGGTGTGTAAGCCAGTTCCTTTCCGGTACTCTTGTTGCTTGAACCTTGATATACAAGGGTGATATCGGCACTAAAACCGGTTTTCCATGTGTATTTAGCCGACAACTCGATACCCTGGCGATCGCCTCCGCTAATATTAATTGGACGATATGTCATGTTAGTATTTCTCTGAAAGGTAATCATATCGTATGTATCAACCCGAAAGAGTGTTGCCTGAAGCAGACTGTTTTTGATAGGCGTGTATTCAATGCCCAAGCTGTATGAAAGAACCTTTTCTGTTTTTAGGTCTGGATTCGCCTGACTCTGGTCTATGGAATAGCTTCCCTGATAAAGTTGTTCAAATGTAGGAATATTAGAAACATAACCAACTCTTGCTTTTATAAGACAGTTATCTGTTATCCCCCATCCGAGTCCCAATGCCCCGCCGGGATTGAAGCCAAAATCATTGGTTAAATCGCCACGAGCCCCGGCAGTGACGGTAAAATTGCCGAAACGTTTGTCAAACTGGCTATTAAGGTTGTTTCTAAACCTGACATGTCTTCCAGTAAGACTATGTTCATAACTATTTATCTCAGACATGCCACCGAGACGGAGCTCCCATTTTTCCCCATCATGGGACCAGGTCGTATCAAATTTAATCCCACCTTTTCTATCATTTAAAGTGGCGATATAACCGGATTGTGATTTGTTTTGTACATTGACCAGATCTGTGTAGGTATTCAGGGTGTATATGCCATTTTCGCCAATACCATCGGAAACTTTCCCATCAAGCGCTGCCTTTCGGTATTGCTTTCTTGCATTGGGTGTCAGGTTGTCGAGCGGTCCTGAGAGGCCATATTCGGATTCAAAATAGCGTCCATTAATTTCATATCTGGTGGCGTTAATTGTTTTATGGTTCCAGTTGAAGCTTGCATTGCCCTCATTCTTGTCACTATTAGGACGTAAGCCATCACGCCTAATGTAATTACCAGACAACAGTAGTTGCCCTCCCAATGTATTCAAAAGATGGCTGACACTGGATTGTAGCAATCCGTATGAACCGCCCTCGCCCCTGATGGTTGTATTTGATTTACCGTCAGAGATCTTTGTATTACGTGTAATGATATTAATAGCGCCGTCGCTGCCACCAGGTCCAAGCCATACTGGAACTGGCGGCTTAAAAACCATTATGGTTTCAATAATATCAACCGGAATGGAATTCAAATCCATACTGCCGTAATTGTTGCTGTTTAATGGCCGACCATTAATTAGCAGTAATACGCCACCGGATTTGCCAGACCCGCGAATAGATATGCGTGAACCCACCCCTGATGGGTAAACATCTACACCTGGTATAGTTTTTAATATCTCCTCTACTGTTGATATGTTGCGCTCAAGAATTTCAGAACGTTTGTCCACATTAACATCCTGTGGGTGATTTTCAATATAATCACCTGTCCTGCTTGATGAAACAACCAGATTATCGAGAGTATAGTTTTGTTCAGGCTGGACGACTGTTACTGAAGCTATCGCCGTATATGAGTTGATTAACGTCAAAATCAAAATTGTCAGTACATGGGTAAACCGCATTTTCAATCCTTTATGTTAAGGCTCTTTCGAATTTCAAAATTTGTCATTACTAAAATTTGCTTTGTCGTTATAGATTGTTACTTTACAGGTTCTGTTATCATGCCAAGTTTTTCAATACCGGCCCCTTTTATGTCAGCTATAGCACGTGCGACATTACCATAGGTAACGCCTGCATCGGCTTTTAGAAAGATCTCCTTGTTAGTGCGGCTGACAAATAAATCAATCAACTTGGGTTGCAACTCATTTGCAGAAATTTCGGTTTTATCAATAAAAATCTTCCCTTTTTGATTTACAGTTACAATCACTGTTTCTTCCGCCTGCGTCATGGATTTACTCTCTGTTTTAGGAAGATTTACCTGCATCCCCTGCTGCATCATCGGCGCAGTAACCATGAAGATCACCAGCAAAACCAGCATGACGTCCACTAGCGGGGTGACATTAATATCGGCGACAACGCTACGATTATTATTTGATCCCATTGCCATAACTATCTCCCGTTGATGTTGCGTTGGACGATATTTAAAAATTCAGTGGAAAAACTTTCCATTTCATTGATCAGGACACGAATCTTGTGCTGAAAGTGGTTGTAAGCCATGACCGCCGGGATAGCAGCGACAAGGCCGATAGCGGTGGCAATCAACGCCTCGGCAATACCAGGGGCAACAACAGCCAGGGATGCGGAACCGGTTTTACCGATTCCCTCAAAGGCGGTCATGATCCCCCAGACGGTGCCGAATAGACCAATGAACGGTGATGTGGAGCCGGTGGTGGCCAGAAAGGTTATGTAGCGTTCCAGGCGAGTTGTTTCAAGATTTGTTGCCCTGTGAAGTGCGCGAGAAACATTTTCTACACCTCCAAGATCAACACTGAAGATGCTCTCGTCGCTATCATTTCTACCGTCTGATATTTTTTTAAGTTCACCATAAGCTTCATTAAA
>CAXYUZ010000132.1:0-3234 GCA_964292275.1 uncultured Desulfuromonadaceae bacterium | reverse complement strand
TGGCCTAACCCCAACATTCATGCAACCAAGTGCAAAGTAGCGCCCAAAATATATTCCATCTAACTGACATTACGTAACTAATGTCGCCTACCAGCCAATAGTTTTTCACCATCGTCACGCAATTTTCCATCAGGAGCAACGTGGCGGTATAGCGTCTGCCGAGTTATTCCCAATTCATTACAGAGAACTCCCACCTTGGTTTATGGCTGCCCCATCGTCGCCATTGCAAGCCGTAGTTTTGCTGCTGTCATCTTATAGAGGTCACCACAGAAAACGGAATTAATACGCCAATACATAGGGAATGGCTGGTTGCGATTGTGTTTTCTTAGTTCGTTTTTATTGACAATATGTTGTCATTATGACAACATATTGTCAAAAGGAGCGATGCCAATGATCCATAAGAACCATACGCCCGCAGGGGCCAATTTCACCAGGCTCATCTTGGAAACGTTTCGTCTGAATGGCGCCCTCATTGCAGCTGGAGACCAGTTAGTGGCTGATCTGGGACTGACCAGTGCCCGCTGGCAGGTCCTTGGTGCTTTGCACGATAGCCCCGCAACAGTGGCGGAGATTGCACGACGGATGGGTCTTACCAGGCAGAACGTCCAGCGTATCGCCAATTGTTTGGACAAAGACGGATTTGTCATAACATCCGCCAATCCCGCCCATCTCCGTGCAAAGCTCTATTCGCTGACGCCCCATGCGAGAACCGTGATGGAGGAAGTCAGCCATCGGCAGGCGGAGTGGGCTAACCGAATTGCGGATGGAATCGATTCTACCCAATTTAACGAAGCTGTTTCATTGATGACGGTGCTCACAAAACGGCTCGAACACGATTTACCACGGAGAAGAAATTATACCGATGTCGTTTGACGCACCTGAGCCAAGCTGGACTGGCCCACACCCTCACTAAAAGCTTCAGCGGGCAAACTTCTCTTCCCTTGAGAGTTTGAAAGGAAGGAGAAGTGGCTCCGGGAGCATAACGTGAACGTGGGGAACTATCTTCGGCACGGTCTAGAAATCGTAATAATCAAAAAAGGAGAAGTCACATGGAATCTGCAATTTCGAAAGCATTAAGGCTGGAAACTGAACCGGTTGCGCTGATCTTCACGAACGAGAAACCGGAGGGGGCAGCACAATTCAAGCCGGGGACTCAGTCCTGTGTCATGTTCATGGTCGCCTCGGCTGCCCGGGGAAAGACTGCGGTCTTCGATCAGGAAACGTATGCCTGCCCCGGTGGTGGGGTCGGACTGGGCTTTGGCAACACGTATATGAAGTTTCCCGGAGGCGTTCCCGGTTTCTGCCGCTTTCTCTCCACAGGCAACGAGAACGATCCTGCCGGTAAAGCGATTAGTGAGGGGATGAAGGCCAAGGGGGCGCCTGCCGCCTTTGTCGACGACTTCCTGCACGGCGAGCGGTACAAGCAAACACCGGACTTGGCGGAACAGTTCGTAAAAGCTTTGCCGATCACTGAGATTCCGACGAAGTATGTCGCGATGAAACCGCTATCAAAGGTTGACCCTGTCAAGGATGAACCTGTTTCCGTTACCTTCCTGGTGAACCCTGATCAACTTTCGGCGCTGGTCATCTTGGCCAACTATGACCGCCCTGACACGGAAAACACTGCAGTCCCCCATGCTGCGGCCTGTCAGGTTGTCGGGATACTATCCTACAAGGAGGCACAGTCGGAGAACCCACGCTGCCTCATCGGCCTTACCGACATTTCGGCCCGCAAGTTCCTTAAAGGTCAGGGCTTCGCCGACAGGCTCAGCTTCACAATCCCCTTCCGGCGCCTGCTCCAGATGGAATCCAATGTGGAGGGTAGTTTTCTGCAGGGCAACACCTGGGCCGGCGTCCTGGAGTGACGGAAGGTTTTTCTCGCTTTCACACAACAAGGGGGGATTGAATCATGATTCTTATTACTGGAGCCAATGGGCAAACCGGTCGAGCAATAATTCGGGCATTATCATCTAAAGGAGAGGAAGTTCGGGCGTTTGTTCATAAAGCTGAACATATTCCGGAACTTAAATCTTTGGGTGTAAAGGAAGTGGTTACAGGAGACATGATGGATCAAGAGGCAATGAATGAAGCCTTCAAGGGCATTCGCGCCGCGTATCACATATGTTCCGCCGTCAATCCTGATGAAGTTCTCATAGGACAAATAGCGATAAACGCTGCCGCCCGTTCTGCCCGAATAGAACATTTCGTATACCATTCGGTGCTTCATTCCGTACTTCAGGATTTACCACATCATCAGAAAAAAAATCTGGTAGAGGAAATAGTGGTGAATTCAGGGATACCATTCACCATTATTCAACCTGCAATATTGATGCAGAATGTGCTTCAAGGTTGGAAGCTGCTTAGTGAAGAAGGTATATTTGAGCAGAGATTTTTTAAATCCATAGAAACACGCATTTGTATGGTTGACTTGGAAGATTTGGCGGAGGCTGCTTCTGTAATTCTCACCCAACCAGGTCATATGGGCGCCACTTATGAAATATGTGGTCCGGAAAATCTATCCATGGCTGATATGTTGTCAGTTTTTAATCAGAATTTTAAACGTGATATCAAGGTTCAAACACCCCCGGATGAACTATGGGCAGCACAATTGCGAAAGCATGGATCAGGGGACTATCAAATTGGCACATTGTTAACTATGTTCCATCACTATAATGAACACGGATTTCCTGGTAATCCGAATGGTTTGAGCTGGTTGCTCGGCCGAAGGCCACATGATTTTGCATCCTTTATTCGTAGAACAATGGAAAGAACTAAAATTGAAAGCAGTGATGACGTTTGACACCATCGGTCTCACGCCAGATGGGAGATTGTTATCATTCAGAGTTTTCTGACCTTCCAACAATTCGGAATAACAAAATTATTTGGGCTTTCCAGCCAATAGTTTTTCACCATCGTCACGCAATTTCCCATCGGGAGCAACGTGGCGGTATAGCGTCTGCCGAGTTATTCCCAATTCATTACAGAGAACTCCCACCTTGGTTTCTGGTTGCCCCATTGCCGCCATTGCAAGCCGTAGTTTTGCTGCTGTCATCTTATAGGGTGCCCCGCCGGACCTTCCACGGGCACGTGCTGAAGCCAGCCCAGCTTTTGTACGTTCGGATATAAGCTCTCGCTCAAACTCAGCGAGTGCGGCAAATATGCCGAATACCAACTTGCCGGCAGGTGTCGTCGTGTCAATCGAAGCCCCGTGGCCGGACAGGACTTTAAACCCAA
>CAXYUZ010000131.1:0-3331 GCA_964292275.1 uncultured Desulfuromonadaceae bacterium | reverse complement strand
GCAAACCGGCGCCGATCCAGGTAACCTGGCTGGGATATCCAAACACAACCGGACTGCGCTCAATAGATTACATTATTGCAGATCCAATCACCGTGCCGCGGCATGATGAGAAATATTACTCTGAAAAAGTATGGCGGCTGCCCGATTCCTATATCTGCTTCACGCCACCGGATATGGATCTTGAAGTCAACCCGCTTCCAGCAGTTCAAAACGGCTATATTACCTTCGGCAGTTTCAACAACCCGGTCAAGCTCAATGATACCGTCATGGACAGCTGGGCAAAGATCCTGCTGGCAGTGCCAAACTCAATCCTGCTGATACGCCTCCGGCAGGGACTTGATCGAGCCGCATCCCAGTGCAATGCCTTCCGGCAGCGATTCGCATCCCACGGTGTTGATCCCGGCCGTCTACACTTTGAAGGTACCGTTACCTCGCGCTATGAACTGATTAATGCCTATAAAAAAATAGACATTGCCCTGGACCCGTTCCCCTACAACGGAACTACCACAACCTGTGAGGCGGCCTGGATGGGGGTGCCGACCCTGACCATGTCAATGCCAAGGGGAATTTACAGTTATAATGGTGAACTGATTATGAAATCCGTCGGGCTGGATGAATGGGCCACAAACTCGGTTGAAGGGTATATTGCAGCGGCGATACAGATGACGTCCGATATGGACCAGCTTGCCAAAACCCGCTCCGGGTTAAGGAGCAGGCTCCTTGCATCACCGCTATGTGATGCACCGCGTTTTGCAGATAAACTGCAAAACGCATTTCGTGAAATGTGGCAGATATAGTGTCATCAGAAAAATATCACCAAAACTCAAACTGGTAGTGTTCAAAATTCTGTGTCATTCCGCTATTATCATCAAAATGAAAGGAATGACACATGACCCACACCAAAATATCTTTCGATATGGAAGCTGCCTTAAAATCATTACGTGAAGGTCGCGGATTGAACGGTAAGGACGGTATTCTTACCCCACTTATCAAGCAACTCACTGAAGCGGCTATGCAGGCCGAACTCGAAGAACATCTAACAAATGAGGAAGCACCAAATTGCAAGAACGGCAAGACGTCTAAGACGATCAGAACTCTTTCCGGAAGCTTCGAACCTCAAATGGTTAAGAAGCACCAAACTTATTTAACCGATGACCTGGAGCGGAAGATCATCGCCCTGTTTGCTCTGGGAACCAGCTATCAGGATATCCGTGTACATATTGCAGATATGTATGACATATCTGTCTCTAACGGCACAATAAACGCCGTAACAGACAAACTTCTGCCAGAACTGCAGGCCTGGCGAGAACGAGATCTGGAGTCAATTTATCCGATTGTATGGCTCGACGCCATTCACTACAAAATCAAAGAAAATGGTCGCTATATCAGCAAGGCTGTCTACACAATTCTTGGTCTGAATATCGATGGCAAAAAGGAACTTCTTGGCCTATACCTCTCCGATCAGGAAGGAGCACATCATTGGCTGAGCGTCCTCACCGATCTGCATAACCGCGGCATACAGGAGATTCTGATTGCCTGTGTTGATGGACTCAAGTGCTTCCCTGAGGCCATCGAAACAATCTATCCGAAGACGGAAATCCAGCACTGCGTCATTCACCAGATACGCAATTCCATCAAATATGTGGCCTCCAAAAACCAGAAAGCCTTCATGGCTGACCTGAAGTGCGTATATAAAGCTGCTACTCTCAATGCTGCTGAAATTGCACTGGATGATTTAGATGCCAAATGGGGTGAAAAATACCCCATGGTCATCAAATCATGGCGAAGCAAATGGCCGACTTTATCCAACTATTTTAAATATCCCGACTACGTCAGAACAGCAATTTACACGACAAATGCTGTGGAGGCTGTCCATCGCCAATTTCGCAAACTAACCAAAACCAAGGGTGGGTTTGCCAATGAAAACAGCTTGCTGAAGCTACTCTACGCTGGCATACTCAAGGCTTCTGAACGTTGGACACATCCAATTCAGAACTGGAATCTGACTCTTGCACAACTGGCCATACATTTCCCTGGAAGGCTGGAAAAATATCTCAGCCTATGAAGTTGACACAGAATTCTGAACACCCTCCTCAAACTCTAACAAAAAAAGAGAGAAGATTGCACATAGGCGGGACTGTAAGAACAGAAGGATGGGAAGTCTTCTCAATTGAAGACGGACCTCATGTCGACCACATTGGGAACGCCAAAGATTTATCCAGATTTGATAACAATACCTTTATTGAAATCTACGCGTCCCATGTTCTGGAACATTTTGATTATGTTGATGAAATCAATTGAAACTTTAACAGAATGGAGTCGTGTGCTAAAACCATATGGCTTACTATACCTGAGTGTTCCAAATCTGGATGTTTTGGCGCGCCTTTTTCTAGATATAGAAAATAATAGTCTTGCAGAACGCTTTTTGCTAATGAGAATGATGTTCGGCGGCCACACAACCAAACATGACTACCATTCGGTAGGGCTTAACAAAGAATTCCTTTCGTATTACCTTGAAAAAGCCGGCTTCGCAGATTTTAAGCTAGTCAATGAATTCTACATATTTCACGACACCAACAATCTTAAATTCAAAAATGAATTTATAAGCATCAATATGGCCGCACGTAAAAAACAGTAATGCAGGAATAAAAACGGCTAATATTCAACAAGATTGAAAATTTGCCCATGCAATTCAGTGCTATTGCGCAAATCATATTCCACAAAACAATAATACGAAACATCAGGGCTGCCATATAAAAGAGAAAGAATTCCAAACTTTAACAATTGTGCGTCACTAAGATTTACCAACTTGCAAACATCACGGATAAATACTGCATCAGCCCACAGATGCTGCGTTACGAAATCGGGTTTATCGTTTAAAAGCAGCGGCGCAAGTGTTCTCCCTCCGAATCCGAGAAACTTATGAAACATCAGTTTTTGCTGTGCAAGAAAAGCCGAAACGTCACCAAATAGCGGCTGATGTAAATAGAGCTGAACAAACTCCACTTCACTCACAATTCCAACAACATTTTCAAGAACCTTCTCTCCCCCCTTGAAAACCTCCAACTCAGCACCCTGAATATCTATCTTTATAAAATCTGGCCATAAATTATTACATTCAGCAAACTCGTCCAACCCGATGGTATTAACAGTTGAAACATTCTTAAGCATAGAAACTTCCATCGAATTATAATGTTTCAATAGCTCCATATTTGGACAATACAACGACGTACACATGGGATGCGCTGTCTCGTAAAGCAGTCTGCTCTCTGTGCAGCGCCCAAGGGCCACCGGATAATAACGCAAGCCAGGCCCTGCAGTTTCATTAAGG
>CAXYUZ010000130.1:0-3387 GCA_964292275.1 uncultured Desulfuromonadaceae bacterium | reverse complement strand
ACCCGGTATCCATACCAAACCAACGGTTATAAATCCTGGCCGCCTCCCCGCTCTTCTCCATCTCCAACAGTGATTTATTGACAAAATCAATCAATCGCCTGTCATCCTTGCGCATGGCCAGCCCGTACAGTTCATCGGAAATCTGCAGACGGGGGATTTCATAGCGCCCCCTTTGCGGCAGACTTGCCAGGATACCGGCCAGGATGGCCTCATCGGTTGTGATTGAAAACAGCTTGCCATGCTGCAGCGCCTGCATGGCATGCTGGTAATCGTCATAGGAGACAAGCGTGGCAGCCGGCAGGGCCGCCTTCAGATTCCGTTCAGAGCTTGAACCTTTGACCGAGCCGACCCGTTTACCGGCCAAATCGCTGAGCGACCTGACGCTCCCCTTGGGAACAATGAATTTCTGACCCGTAATAAAATAGGCATAGCTGAAATCAACCAGCTTGCCCCGTTCGGCATTCTTGGTCATGGTGGCGGCAATCATATCGATTTGCCCATCCTGGAGCAGTGGTATGCGGTTGGCGGATGTAACCGCCTTCAACTCGACCCTGACCCCCATTTTACGGGCAATGGCCTTGACGATATCGATGTCGTAACCGACAATCCGCAGACTATTCTCTTCAATATAACCGAACGGCGGCGTGGAATCCTTGACACCGGCAACCAGCACCCCCCGCTTCCTGATCTTTGCCAGAGAATCGTCACCCCAAACAGAAGCGGAGTTAATAACAATCAGTACCGCCAGCATAAACAGCGTAAACAGCTTTTGCATCAGAAAGCCTCCTGCGCCTGACCCTGCGTTCTTCTTTGAAAAAATTTCAAATTCAGGATGGTTATCTGGCCGGAAGTGGCACCTGGATTATTGTCCGATCATTTTGATCGGCAACGGGTTGATTATAGCATGGATCTGACCGTCAACAAGCGGCATGAGCACTTCCAGAAACACCTTATAATTCAAACAATTGCCGTTATTTTAACCATTCAGAGCATCTCCAGCGGATCGATATCCAGATTCTCACGCACGTTGGCGGCCGGTTTTCGACATGCCATCCAGGCAGAGACAAGCCGCCTCAAATCGGAACGGGAGACCGCCTTAAGCAGGATATTCCTGCGGAAACGTCCACGCAGACGGTAGAGCGGCGCCTGGGCCGGGCCAAGGATCTCGATCCTCAACCGCAACTCCTTCTTAAGATCGCTCAAAAGCTGCGCCGTGACCTCGGCCTGCTGGGCAACCCCCACCTCTGCCGTGCCGGAAAACGTAATCGCCGCCAGAAACGAAAACGGGGGGTAACTGACCTCGCGTCTGAACTCGAGCTCCTGACGGTAAAACCCCTCACTATCATGATTAATGGCAGAACTGATGGCATGGTGTGACGGGTCGAGCGCCTGCAGGATCACCCTGCCGGGTGTTGTCCCCCGCCCCGCCCGGCCAAAGACCTGGCAGAGCAACTGGAATGTCCTCTCGGAACTGCGGAAGTCAGGCATATTCAGGCTGGCCTCGCCATTGATGACCCCCACCAGCGTGACACCCGGAAAATCATGCCCCTTGGTGATCATCTGGGTTCCGATCAGTATATCAGCGCTATGATCATTCATCCGGGATAGCAGGCGGCTGTGGCTCCCCTTGCCCGCTGTTGTATCGCTATCCATACGCAGGATACGGGCATCCGGAAACAGTTCGTTCAGCTCATGCTCAACCCTTTCCGTCCCGGCGCCCAGCTCTTTCAGCTCAAAACCGCCACAATCCGGGCAGACCCCGGGGGATGGGACGGCGTAATCACAGTAGTGGCAGACACTCTCCCCCTTCTGACGATGATAGGTCAATGTCACCGAACAGTTGGGGCAGGTCAGCGGCTTGCCGCAATCGCCACAGACCATGAAGGTGGCATAACCGCGGCGATTGAGGAAGATAATCGTCTGTTCCCCGGCGGCCAGCGTTTCAGCAATCGCCTCCTGCAGTCGGCCGGAGATCGTGGACTTGCCAATCTGCATGGAAACCGTCTCAACCAGCGGCAGGGCTCCGCCATGGGCGCGTTCCGGCAGCGCCAGGGTTTGCAGACGCCCCTGTTCAGCCGCATAGAGGGTGGTCAGCTGCGGGGTGGCCGACCCAAGCAGAACAAGCGCATGCTCCATCCGCCCCCTGACCAGGGAGAGATCGCGGGCGTTGTAACGCAAGCCGTCACCCTGTTTGAAGGAGGTCTCATGCTCCTCGTCGACAACAATAATGCCGATCTTTTCCAGCGGAGCAAACAGGGCCGAACGGGCACCAATGACAATGCGAACCAGACCACGGCGGATGCGACGCCACTCATCATAGCGCTCACCATCGGACAGACCGCTGTGCAGAACGGCAATGCCACTATCAAAGCGGGCCCGGAAACGGCGCACCAGCTGCGGTGTCAATGAGATCTCCGGCACCAACACCAGGGCATTCTGTCCCTGATCCAGTATATGGGCAATGATCTGCAGATAAACCTCGGTCTTGCCGCTGCCGGTGATGCCATGTAGCAGAAAGGGGCTGAACTCCCCCCTGGCGCTGGCTGAAACAAGCGCCTCGAACGCGGCCTGCTGGTGCTGGTTCAGCTGCTTGGGCCGGTCCTTGACAACCGTCTCATCCCGGAACGGATCACGAAACTGCTCGCGCTGTTGGCAACAGAGCAAACCCACCTCAACCAGACGTTTCAGCTGAGCGCCGCATTGCCCAAAACGCCGACGCAGCTCGGCGGCTGCCAGCTCACCCTCGGACTGAATAAACTGGCGGATCTCGGCCGCCTTTGCCCCCAGCTTGCGCGCCGGTTCGCCAGCGCTCCCCGGCAGGTAAAAGGTCTCGTATTTAATCCCCTGTCCGCCGCTGACCTTTTCCGCCCCATCCCCGCCAGAACGGCTGCTCTTCAGGTTGATCCCGCTCGGCAGGGCCGTCCTGAGCACCTCGCCCAGCGGGTGCAGATAATAGGCGGCCACCCAGCGGAAGAATTCCAGCTCGCCATCAGTCCAGAGCGGCTCATCATCCAGCACATCAATAATCTCTTTCAGCCTGGCAAACTCGCAATCAGGTGCGAATGCCAGCAGATAGCCGGTCAGCTTGCGCCCGCCAAAGGGGACAAAGACCCGCTTGCCCGGCTGCGCCTTGGCGGCCAGGTCAGCAGGCACAAGATAATGAAAGGTCTTGTCCATCGGCAATGGCAGGGCGACTTCGATGATAATGGCATTGGCTGAATTCATGTTACTGCTCCGACGGCAAAAAAATGTAAACTACTGAGCCTCTTGCAAAAACCCTTCGACAGGCTCAGGGTAAACGGATTATGGTTTGATAACTGGCTGTTATTCCATTCGTGGTGAGCCTGTCGAACCATGAACGGAATACTTTTGCAAGAGGCTCTAAGG
>CAXYUZ010000129.1:0-3533 GCA_964292275.1 uncultured Desulfuromonadaceae bacterium | reverse complement strand
TTGACGCCTTGGTCGAATGTGGACACAAGACCATCGCGCTCGCCCCGGAGGGCGGTTCACAGCGGATGCGCGACCTGATCCGCAAAAACCTGACCGAAAAGCAGATTCTGGATGCCTGTGAAATGCTGATCTCAAAGGACATCCTCAACCTGAAACTGTACTTCATCATCGGCCTGCCAACCGAAACCGAGGAGGATCTGCACGAGCTGATCCGGCTGGTGCTGCATATCCGCGAACGGGTCCTGGAGCGGGGCAAGGCGAACAAACGGCTTGGCACGATCACCCTCTCGGTCAACCCGTTCATACCCAAACCGTTTACCCCCTTCCAGTGGTGCGCCATGGAACCGCTGCCAGCACTGGAACGCAAGGTCAAGTTTCTGGAGAACAACCTGCGCAGTATTGCCAATGTGCAGCTCAAGGTGGAAAGCCTCAAGGGGAGTTACCTGCAGGCGCTTCTCTCCCGCGGGGACCGGCAATTATCAAAAATAATAGAGGAGCTGGCCAGCGGCACACCACTGAAAAAGGCGGCCAAACTGCACGGGGTTGACACAAATCAACTGGTCAACCGGACGATCCCGCTGGATGAATTCCTCCCTTGGGAGATCATCGACACCACCGGCAAGGGGCAGTTGAAACAGGAATATCTGAGAGGCATAGACAGGATTGTTTAACCCGGAAAGACATTTGCAGCCCCCCTTACTCAAAGTGCAACAAAATACCCCCTGTCATCCACAAATGACAGGGGGTAAATGCATCTTGACACACCTTATGCTACGCCCCCAATAAGAACGCAGGCAAACATCAAATAATGCCTCAGTCAGTCGGCATTCTCAGGCCTCCTCAAAGAGGGCCAGCCATTTATACAATATCATCCGGTTAATTCACGCATACAGGGTTGAGGCCAATTGGCTAACTGCAGAACTGCTGCTCTGGGCATAGCTGGCAGAACTCTGGCTCATGTAACTCTGAATTGCCGCTGTAAGGATATTTTTCAATTCATTATTGTTGTTACTAGATGAACTGTTTGAGCTTTCCTCCAGTGATTTCAACAACGCCTGCAGAGTAGTATCTGACGAATCCGTTGTCGAGGATGTACTACTCGAATCAGATGCTGGCGGAGGTGGCGGCGGCCCTTGGTGCTGCAAATTCGACTGGATACTGGCAAGAATCGACTGGGCCTCGGTTGTGCTGCCCGAATCCAGGGCACTCTCAAGGCTCTTCAAATCATCCAGAAACGGATTACTGGAGCTGCTGCTGTCACTGCCGCCGGATCCGTTTGAGGATGCCTGTTCTTCCAGGGCGGCTAGGGCAGTCTTGGCGGCGCCAGTATCACCGGAGGCCAGGGCAGACTGCAGGGATTCCATCAAAGAGGATATGCTTGAGTCGTTCGATGTGGATGTGCTGCTGGAATCGGACTCCGGCGGTGGTGGTGGCGGAGGTGTCTGTCCGGATTGCATCTGCTGCGAGATCATTGCCAGCAGGCTTGAGGAATCCATCTGCGAAAAGATATTATCCACACTGCCGGTACTGCTCTGGGAGTCGCTGGATGATGTTGCCGTTGTGGTCGTCGATGTATCTGAACTGGATGTCGTGGATGACGATGCCTTGTTCAGCCTTTGCATCAACTCCCTCATTGCCTTAAGGGTGGCGCTATCCGTACTGCCACCAATACTGCCAATTGAAGTTGTCATTTCATAACTCCTTGTTTTAACTTAATGGTTTACTATCCCTATCAAATGATGGACTCTGTTTACGACTTAATGGGCGAAAATAATGTCTCTGCATCCCCTCCTTCCTGTTATGGAATTCTTGCTGCGCCGGCCCTCCCCCCTTTCCGAAACAGTCTTTACAAACCGACCAATGACCGGATTGAATTTGCCCCTTGCCAGATCAAATCTTTGACACGCAGTCAATCTTGTGACAACCAGCCGTATGCAACGCCATGAATCAAACTCTGCTCAGAGGGTATTAACATCCTGCACTTCATCTGATCCCGCAAATGCTGACGATGAGGCTGTCTCGATCGCAGAACCAGCTATATCACTGCCTGAAGCAGATGAGAGATGCTGCATCTTGTCAAGGATAGTTCTCAAATTCTGAACCAGAGAAGAAACCGTATCATCGCTGCTGTTCAAGCCAGGCAGCCTGGATCCACCTGAATCTGCACGGTACGGAGACGCCCCGCCTGCCAGCCCTTCACCCTTGCCATTCTCTTCACACTCATCCGCTCTGAAAATTTCACAGAGCTCCTCACGCTGAATACTGCTCTGACGCATGCTCATAAGCCCCTTGCCGCTTGCCATGTTCTGCCTCCTGACCATCTGGATTCAAACCGGTGCCCGCCCATCGGCATAAAAAGATCACCGGCACCCATTTTATGGGCATGGATTCAGCTTCACATTCTATTCCACGTTGCCGTCAAGTTAGGTTAAGAATTGTTTTGATTTGTTAAGGTGGGCAGACCGCTATTTACAAAACTTTACAAACAGAAATTGTAAATCGGGTTATAGTGGCCACCATAGAAAACCGCATCTAAAAACAGCTACCAGACGCTGAAACAGCCAGCGTCCTGGTCAAAAACGGTTGAGGCAATCGATGGATAGAATTCTGGTAATTGATGATGACCGGGAACTGTGCGATCTGCTCAAGGAATACCTTGTTCAGGAGAGTTTTCAGATTGATACCGTCCACGACGGCAAATCTGGCGTTAGTCAGGCCATTAAGGGCTGTTACAGCTTTATTGTGCTGGATGTCATGCTGCCGGAACTGAATGGCTTTGAGGTTCTCCGGCAGATCCGCGCGGCATCGGACATACCGGTAATGATGCTGACGGCCAGAGGGGATGAGATTGACCGGATTGTCGGGCTTGAGATGGGGGCCGACGACTATCTGCCCAAACCATTCAATCCGCGTGAACTGGTTGCCAGACTGCGCGCGATCCAGCGGCGCATGACCATCCCTAAACCGTCCGCCGCTGAAAACAGGATCACTAAAGGGGATATAACCCTGGACCTGGCCACCAGAAGTGTAACCTGTGGAGATGAGTTGCTTGACCTGACCTCGGTGGAATTTTCAGTTCTGGAGACCCTGCTGCGCATGGCCGGCACGGTGTTGAGCCGCGATGAACTCTCGCGCATGGCACTGGGGCGGGAACTGAACCACGCTGACCGGAGCATTGACGTGCATGTCAGCAATCTGCGCAAAAAGATCCGGCCGTTTGAGCAGGCAGGCGAGCGGATCAAGTCCGTGCGGGGGATCGGCTATATCTACACCTGCTGATATAAACCGGCAGATTGGGCGCACCGCAGTGCGTCCCTACAATTTGTATATTTAGCCACCGAAGCAATATGATTAATGCACTCTCAAGCTGTCTTTCCCGAAGCGATTCTGATCGGGAATCCAGCCTTTATCGGCCTGGATTTATGGATCCCCGATAAAGGCATTCGGGGATGACATTCTTAAAAACGGAAAAATAGTACTTCTGAGTAACTTAATCATAACTATCTGTTTTTATTGTTTTTGAGTTAAGCCAG
>CAXYUZ010000128.1:0-3629 GCA_964292275.1 uncultured Desulfuromonadaceae bacterium | reverse complement strand
TTCCCGTCTCATTGGCCTTTTGCTGGTGAATGTCTTTCTTGGTGGAATGATGGCTGGGAGGAGGAAGAGGAAGAGGATGGGGAAGAGGAACTGATTTCAAAAGAGGAGTTTGAAGCCGCCTTTCCTGATTGGGCAATCAGTCCGTCCAAGAAGCTGACAAAGAAGAAACTTCTTCAACTGTCAAAGGATAATGACCCCCTGATAGCCAGATTAGCCAACACACTGTCCAAGATAGACGGGATAATGGAGGCTGGACTCAGCAGTTCTTTTGAAAAAGGCACCAGGGATAGTGGTGAAACTACAACAAACGCCAGTATCTATACACAATGGACAAAGGAGGATCATATATCGCCCCGAATGAACGATGATTGGTTTAATTGTGCGATGGAGAACGGTTCCGATCTGCATGGCGAGTGGACGTTTGATGCTACTGCGGAGGGCATTAAAAAGGTTTATCAGGAGATAGAGAACATGGTTAAATCTTTTTTCGCCGCTGAAGAAATTCTGGATATTATCGCAGAGGAAGTCGATTTTGCTTGATCTGCCTCAATATATCGTGTATATATTATATACACGATAACGCAAACGGACAGGAGGAGCTTACTTTGAACAAGGGATTCTCAAATTTCTCACAATCGGATGTTGGAACTACATATCGCCTAAAAAAGGCGATCCTTGTTTACAGCGGTGGTTATGCCTCTATCCATGATGTTGCGATGGTTAATGATGCGCCTTGTATCAAAAGCGGGGCGCCATTAAGCCATTCTACATTGTTCAGTATCATAAACCAAGTTAGCCAATCGGCACAGGTGGGGACGTTTTTGCCTGAGAATGTACTGTCGGTTGGTCTTGATTCTCTGGTCTGGTGGGTTCCGCCAACATCCCGCAAGGTGTTTTTCAAGTGCGACAAGGGCGATGATAAGCTGATCGTGGATGAAGAGGCGGTTGTCCCGCATCCTGGCTTGGTCTTTGTCGCCACATCAAAGCGGTGGGCGGTCTTTTCAGTAAAAGGTACACGGCGGCCAAAGGCCAATACGTTGCTATATAAATCCCCGTATTTCAACACATGGGGTTCAGGTCGGATCTGTGTAGGTACGGCAAAAACCCCTGAAAGTGTTTCTGCAAAGAATATTGGTGAATGGGAGGACGCTTTCTTTAATTCCGCTTTTAGTCACCCAAACCTCAACAGTAAACAGGTTAAGTATACAGGGGGCATCTGGAAGCTCTGGCGGGATCTGCTTGACGGTGTTTATTCCAAGTTTCCAAGCAAGGTATTGAACAAGCAGGGCATGACCGTTGAAGAACTGATCGAGATAATCAATAAGGGGAAGGATTTCTAACCATGCACAACATTAAACAGAACATGCTTGAGAATACAGTCCGAGTTGCACTTGTTGGTTGTGGTGGCGTTGGTTCACAGGTTCTTACCGGCCTAGCAAGACTGCATACGGCCATGCTGGCCTTGGGGCATCCGGGCGGTCTGGAGGTTACGGCCTATGATAATGACACCGTTAGCGTGTCTAATGTGGGTCGTCAGTTGTTCTCACCGGCAGACGTTGGTCAGAACAAGGCGTTTTTGTTGATCCATCGGATAAATACGTTCTTTGGTCTGAATTGGGATGCAGTACCAGTACGTTTTGGAAGTGAGCGTTATACCAACAATTATGACGTTATTATTTCCTGCGTAGATACAAAGCAGTCCCGCAGAGACATTAAAAAGATTGCAGAAAAACAACGATGTTACTGGCTTGATACAGGTAATGATGTCGCAACAGGACAGGTGGTTCTTGGCTGTTATTCCTGTAATAAAGAAGAACACTTGCCGAGCGTTGTGGAAATGTTCCCTGAAATTCTGGATGAATCCATACCAGAGGATAATACCCCCACTTGTTCATTGGCTGAAGCACTTGAATCACAGGATCTGTTCATCGGTCAGTCGGTAGCGACCTTTGCCCTGCAAATGCTCTGGAGCCTGTTTCGCAACGGTCAGGTAAATCATCACGGATATTTTATCAATCTCAAAGAAGGAATGGTTTTACCCATGAAGATCGAAAAATAGCTTGCATCAGTTCGTTTTATTGTATATATTATATACATAAATCAGTGAGGCGAGGAGACATATATAATGTTCACAGACAATAAAAACTTTTACCCAACCCCTAAAAACCTGATCGCCAGGATGATTGGCAAGATTAATCGTAATGTAAGAACTGTTCTGGAACCTTCAGCGGGGAAGGGTGACATTATTGAGGCCCTGAAGGCTCATTACTATCACGCCTACCCGGATATTATGGCCTGTGAGATTGATCCAAATCTACAGGCTGTTCTCAGGGATAAAAAAATCAACATTATTGATACGGATTTCCTGGCCTATACCGGCCCGGACAAGTTCGATCTGATTATTGCAAACCCTCCCTTTGATGAAGGGGCCAAGCATCTGCTGAAAGCCATGGACATTATGTATCGTGGGCAGATCATATTTTTGCTAAACGCGGAGACGCTTCGCAATCCCTTTACAAATGAGCGCAAATTGCTTGTCAGAAGGCTTGAAGAGGCCGGTGCCAGCATAGAGTATATCAAGAGTGCTTTTGTCGATGCAGAGAGGACAACAGAGGTTGAAGTTGCCCTGGTTAATATTACCATTGATCGCAAGGTTGAAGAGGATCTGTTTGCCGGTGCTACGGATTGGGCTGCGGACTCTTATGAAACCATTGAGGACAAGTATGATGTCTCAAATGGACGGGAAGTAGCGGAGTTGGTCGCGGATTATAACGAAACGATCAGGGTTGGTACGGATGTAATTCTTACCTATTTCCGCAATTATCGTCGGATCGGTGGTTTTATCTCCATGCTTGATGCAGATCAGGCAAAATATTCACATTATTCAAGCGGAGATTTGACGGAAAAGATGCAAAAGGCACTTAACGAGCTTCTTCGTTCGGTGCGTAAATCCTTTTGGCGAAAGACGTTATCTATTGATGCGGTCCGAAGTCGGTTGACAAAGAAAAAACAGAGCGAGTTTGAACATATGTTGGCTACACAGTCGCATATGGACTTTACAGAGTCCAATATCTATCAGTTTATCACCAATTTGGTCGATGGATGGGAAAAGACCTTTACTGATGCGTTGCTGGATGTATTTGATATGTTTACGATTCGTCATTGTTATCATGGCAAGTTGCATGAAAAAAATATCTGGATGTTCAATGGCTGGAAAACCAACAACGCCTATGCCGTTGGCAAAAAGGTCGTTATCCCGGTTTATGGCAGTTACGGTGGGGCTTTTTTTGATACTTGTTTCAACAGATGGCATTTGAATTCTGACGCTGCGGATACATTGCGGGATATTGATATTGTTATGAATACCCTGAACGGCGGCGGTGAGTATTTATCGATCAGCCAGGCAATTGAAAGAGCGATACATGGTGGTTATACAAGTGGTATCGAAAGCACCTATTTCAAGTTCACGATCCATAAGAAAAACACTATTCATCTGACTTTTAAAAATGAAGACATCCTGAGACGGTTCAATGTTATGGCCTGCCGTGGCAAGGGGTGGCTGCCGGGTGACTTCGGCGCCAAGGCATACGCTGAGTTGTCTTGTGAGGAAAAAACCGTTGTGGATAGCT
>CAXYUZ010000127.1:0-3833 GCA_964292275.1 uncultured Desulfuromonadaceae bacterium | reverse complement strand
AGCCATGCTTCGAGCTGATAGATGCCCCGCCGCTGCCCAAGTAGCTGGGCACAGATCGTAATAGTCTGACCCACGCAGATCGGTGCCACGAATCGAACCGTCAACTCCGCGGTCAGCGCCTTGATTCCCTGCATGAATAAACAGTGTGTCATCGCAGCATCGAGTAAGGTGCTGGTCATGCCACCGTGCAACAGTCCGGTGTAGCCCTGATGTTTCGGGCTCACCACAAAGGGAGCTCGCACGGAACCATCCGGTTGTTGCGAGAACGCTAGTTCCAAGGAGTCCGGATTGTTGTCACGGGAGCCACAAACCATACAATGGGCATGACTTGGTTTGGCATTGAGATAGGGTGTCATCCATTCCTTCTTAGCGGCAGGCCGATAACCAGACTGCCGCATCGGATCATCAATTAACTGGCTAACTCGTCTACGGCTGCCAGCGCCTGTGTGCCATAGATCACCGCAGGACCGCCGCCCATCAGGATGGCAACATCAATAGTTTCAACCAGTTCCTGCTTACTCGCCCCAGCCTTCAGCGCCGCTGCCACATGGGCCGCGATGCACCCATCACAGCGGGCAGCAATCGCAATTGCCGTTGCCATCAACTCTTTATGTTTAATGCTGAGTTCACCGTCGTACATCGCTGCTTTATGCAAAGCGAGAAATGCATTCATGGTGTCTGGACTAGCCTTGCGGTAGGCCGATCCGAATTGACGTTGTTCCTGATTAATCTCTGTGTAGTTCTTAGCCATAAAGTACCTCGACTAGTTGTTGTTGCAGATCAAAACGAATCGATAACCATCTGATAGGTCTTATAGCCCCCAGTCAGATTGCGAGCTTGAAACCCGTTTTGTACCAACATGCGATAGGCAACATGTCCGCGCAAACCGACTTGGCAAGCCACCAAAATTTCTTTATCGACGGGCAGCGTATATAAACGATCCCGTAACTCATCGAGTGGAATATTCAACGCATTCGGAAAGGAGCCTGATACCTCCAGCTCTGGCGGATTTCGAACATCCAGCACAACTTGATCGGAAGCTCCCAGCAGTAGTTCTTCGGTGTGACAAATCGCCTCATCACCATTCATCACATTACTGGCGACCATGCCTGCCTGGTTCACCACATCTCGCGCAGAGCCAAAAGGGGGCGCATACGTCAGTTCCAGGTCTGCCAACTGCTGAACGGTCATGCGGGCACGTTGTGCAACAGCTAAAACATCAATTCGTTTGTCGATACCATCCAAACCAGCAGCCTGGGCCCCCAGGATCTGGCCATCCGTTGGATCAAACAGTAATTTCAAGGTCACCGGGTGAGCACCGGGGTAGTAACTGGCGTGACTGGCGGTATGCACGTAAATCTTTTCATAGTTCATATTCAATCGCTTGAGTGTTTTTTCATTCAAGCCTGTACTGCCAATTGCCATGTCAAACAATTTGCAGATCGCTGTGCCTTGTGTCCGGCGATAATGCTCATGGCGACCGAGCATATTGTCCGCAGCAATACGTCCTTGCCGATTAGCGGGCCCTGCCAACGGCACCAGTGCCGCATCGCCGGTAACGAAATTCTCCGTCTCCACCACATCGCCAACCGCATAAATATCCGGTTCAGACGTTTGCATGGCGCTATTAACCTTGATACCGCCCAGAGCACCTAATTCCAGACCAGCTTTTGCGGCCAGTGTCGTTTCAGGTTTTACCCCAATGGCAAGGATGACCATGCCTGTCTGCAACATATCGCCGGAACTCAGCATCAAATCCAGATCATGGGTATGTGTGACGGGTTTGTCATATACAGCGGTCGCTTCAGGCTCGGCAGGATGGAAGTCAGCCACTGAAATGGCCGCCAAACCGGTTTTAAGACGCAAATCGATGCCTTTTTCACACATATGGCGGTGTAACATATTGGCCATTTCACGATCAACCGGGGCCATAACTTGATCGGAGAGCTCCAAAAGGGTTACGTCAATCCCTCTATGGTGCAGTGCTTCAACCATCTCCAACCCAATAAAACCACCCCCGACAACAGTGGCGTGCTTAGGCTTCTCTGCGGCCAGTGCGACCAGGATCTTATCCATATCCGGTATATTGCGCAGACTGTAAACATGATGACTATTAATGCCCGGTATTGGCGGTTTGATCGGTGACGCGCCAGGGCTTAATAACAACTTATCATACGACTCCTGATAGGTTTCCCCCGTCAACGTCTGCCGAACCGTTACGGTTTTATTCTTGGCATCAATGTCTATAACGTCATTAAATACACGAACATCGACATTGAATCTGTTTTTAAAACTATCAGGCGTTTGAAGTAGCAAGGCATCCCGTGACTCTATTTCACCACTGATATGGTACGGCAAACCACAGTTGGCAAAAGAAACAAACTCCCCACGCTCGAGAACTATGATTTCAGCATCTTCTGCCACTCTTCTTGCCCGTGCAGCGGCTGATGCCCCACCGGCGACACCACCGACAATTACAATCTTCGTCATAAAAATTCCTTACGGTACGATCAATTAACAACTTTTATTCAGGTCGACACAATTCAGCAGCAAATACAGCTTTTACGGTGCGGACTACCAACCAGGACAATAAAACAGTCAATAAACACAACAGCACGCCCGATAACGCTTGGAAAAATAGAGATGATGTCAGATGTGTCATTTTCATGGTGGCAATAGTTAAAGCGGCTAAAGGGAAGGAATAGGCCCAGGAAGAGATAAAAAATGGCACTTTGAGAAATCTAAATATATTCATCGCAAGCAATAGGCCCAGAAACAGCGCCATGTAATAAATAATTCGCGCAAAAACGTCTAGCTCACCCACCATGCCGATATAGGAAATAAATCCTACAGAGGGTGGGGCCAAAAGAATAAACAACATGGGTGTCATACGAGCAGGTAAAGGCTCATGAAAGAACAGTCGGTACATAATGATCGTGAGTAATACGATCCAAAAAACGATCCCGATGCTGAAACAAAACCAGCTCAGCTCGGTATAACCCAATTGGCTGCCCGTAATGGGAACAATAATATTACCCACCACAGGAATAAACCAACTTGGGTTCGCATGTGATAATGTGTAGTGAGTATGGTGTATCCAGCTGCTCATCACATATAAGGTGAGCGCAATTTGCAAGGCGGAGCCTATCCCCCACAAGGTGGTTGCAACCATAATTTCCTGTTGCCAGACGACTGACAGCAACAGCAGGCTAATAGAAAATGCAGGGAAGAAGTTTATACGGACTGGATGCCTAACTTCCTCAAGGACAGCCCCCGGATAGCGCCATATTTTGATAGCATAAATGATAGAAATGACTGCCATGCTAATTGATGTGACATAAGCCAAACACAGCCATATTGCAGAATTATGAAAAAACAGATTATCAGCACCTTTCCATGCCAATGTAAAACCAGATAACCCCATGATTACGGAAAAGAAAGAAACAGGGAAATATTCAATTCTTGGTGTATCCTGGCCTGACTCATTCAATATTTCATTTGGATTCATTTTAGTCACCACAATTAGGGAGGTGATTTGAAATTACTACATTAGATATCTCTAATGCAATGATTCTTTCACCACAAAGCATCATCATGACGATACAAGCATGCATAAGCTTTTGATTATCCGGCGATTAAAACTAGAAAAACACCTAAAATAGCCGGTTAGCATTAAAACTGTTAATATTCGACATAAAATTCTTATTCGGGCAATAAAAGTCCTGACTGTATATCGAGTAGATATACAGTCAAATTAACTATTCTTGTCAGCATCGCCTGATGACAATAAAGCCAGTTTTATTACCGTTATTGTTGTTCGTTACCTAAACTCA
>CAXYUZ010000126.1:0-3873 GCA_964292275.1 uncultured Desulfuromonadaceae bacterium | reverse complement strand
GCGCCCAAGGGCCACCGGATAATAACGCAAGCCAGGCCCTGCAGTTTCATTAAGGCTTCGACAAAGCTCCTGATCAAGTTCAAAGGCAATGATCCTTGAACCGGGAAACAGCTCTGGAATCAGGTAAAACGATTCCTTTCCATCACCGATGGGAACGGCCCCGATATCAAAAATCGTAAAGTTTAATTCACCATGAGATTCACGGATCAGCTTAGCTATCGTTGACAGTTTTTCCTGTTGAGCTGTTCCAGTCATACACCCTCCATCATTTCAATTCCTGGCTCTATTCCCTGTTGCATATCAACCTTGCAGAAGATAAAATTCCAAGACGATTACAGTTATAATCTGATAGAACATTTTCAACAAAGTATCACAACCTGCGAACCTGTACAGAACAAACAATAAACTTTTTATTTTCCGAAATCAGATACGTAAAAAACATAATTACGAGGACAGCTTGAATATATCCAGATTCCAGAATTCTGCAGCACCTGACCATGAAAATGCTGAGGCATGTTTCAATGAAGGCATAAATGCCATGCAAAACGGTGATTATCTGCAGGCTGAGACCTTTTTCCGGCAAACACTTGCACTTGCACCGGATTCAATTGAGACTCGGCTGAACCTTGGCTATACACTGGATATGCTGAACCGCCCCAGTGAGGCACTGGCCTGTTACGAGGGTGTACTGTCAACCGCCCCGCACAACCCTAAGGCACGTTACAACAGAGCCATCCATCTGTTACGAAAGGGGAAACTTGCCGCTGGCTTTGCCGATTATGAATCCCGCTTTACTGCCATAAAAAACACTGACAACCGTATCTACAAACAGCCACGCTGGGACGGTTCTCCGCTCAATGGCAGCAATATCCTGGTCTACTGCGAACAGGGATTAGGGGACGCAATCCAATTCTGCCGTTATATCCCGGAAGTGTTGAAAATGGGAGGTCGTGTCACACTGGAAGTCCAACCTCCGCTGTTCTCCCTGCTCGCTACCATACCAGGCCTTGAAAAAATCGTCCTAAAATCCGACACCCCTCCGCCGACCGACTGCCACGTTCCACTGCTGAGCCTCCCCCGGATATTAGGAACTGACCTGGATACAATTCCCGCACCAATACCCTATCTTCTTGCTGATCCGTTGAAAACGTCACTCTGGCAGAAGCGTCTGGAAAATGACAAAAAATTCCGGATCGGCCTGGTCTGGAGCGGCAGTCCCACAAACCCCATGGACAAGGAGCGTTCCTGTCCACTGCAATTACTGCTGCCACTTCTCAATCTCCCTGATATAAGTTTTTACAGCCTGCAGGTGGGACCAACGGCAGATCAACTCAACTCCATACACCCTGAATACAATCTGACCGATCTGAGTGAACTTTTGTCCGACTTTTCCGATACAGCGGCAGTGATCAGCAATCTGGATCTGATTATATCCGTCGACACGGCTGTCGCCCATCTGGCTGGCGCCCTTGGCCGACCGGTCTGGGTTATGCTAGCAAACACACCGGATTGGCGCTGGATGGAAGGACGCAATGATTCCCCCTGGTACCCGACCATGCGACTGTTTCGGCAACCATTACCCGGCGACTGGGAAAACATTATCGGACAGGTACATGACTCACTGAAAAACCTGCTCTCACTCCCCCCCGATGAAACGATAGCCGAACTGTTTGAACCGCTACTTAAAAATGCACTAAAAAACCTGGAAAACGGCGAACCCGATCAGGCAACGGCCACGCTACTCTGCCTGACCAACAGGCTGCCAAGTTCTGCTGCCGTATGGTTTAACCTGGGAAGGGCATATACGTTATTAGGAAAAAAACGTGATGCCATAGCCAGCCTCAACCGTGCCGCAGAGCTTGCACCGAAAAGTGCGGCTATCCAACTGGCCCTGGGGGATCTGTGGATGGAGGAACAGGATTATAAATCTGCAGAGAATGCATTTGCAAATGCGTGCAGACTACAGCCGGATTCCGCAGAGATTTGGCTGCAACTTGGCGGGACCCTGTCTGCCAGAAAAGATTATGAACGTGCAGCCACCTGCTGCCGCAAGGCACTACTGATCCACCCCGGCTATGCCGAGGCTGTTTACAATCTGGGATATCTCCAGCTGCGCACCGGCAATTATGCGGACGGTTTCAAAAATTTTGAAGCCCGCTTGGACATACCCGGAATTAATCTGGACGTGCACCACTACCGCCAGCCCCGTTGGGACGGTTCCCCCCTGAACGGCAGAAGCCTTCTCGTCTACGGCGAGCAGGGACTGGGTGATGTCATCCAGTTCGCCCGTTATATCCCGCTGCTGACAACGGATGGCGAAAGAATTCTTTTTGAGGTGGACCCACCACTGCTGCCGCTGTTCCAGCAGTTTGGAGCTAAAGTACAGCTTGTGGCCAAATCGGCCCACCCCCCTGAGAGCGACCTCTATATTCAGAGTATGAGTCTGGCAATGATCTTCGGTTCAACGGTTGACACAATTCCCGCTGCGCCGTACCTCTACGCCAATCCCGAGCTCTGCGACCAATGGAAAACCCGCTTCACAGCAGATCACTCCTTCAAGGTGGGACTGGTCTGGCGCGGCAGCCCGCGCAACAAGCGCGATGCCGTCCGCTCTGCAAAACTGACTGATTTCCTTCCACTGGCTGACATCCCCGGCATTTCGCTTTATTCGCTTCAGGTGGGTGCAGGTATTGAAGAGCTGACACCGCCGCCTAACGGCATAATCATCACCGATCTGTCACCCCTGCTGACCGATTTCTGTGAAACTTCGGCGGCGCTGGAATGTCTCGATCTGCTGATCTCTGTTGATACGGCTGTGGCACACCTTGCCGGGGCACTCAACCGTCCGGTCTGGCTGCTGCTACCGGAGGATTCAGAGTGGCGCTGGCTTGATGGTCACGATAATTCACCGTGGTACAGCTCCATGAGGATCTTTACCAAACGGCCCGCTGAATCCACTGCCACGACAATGGAGCGAATAGCCGATGCCCTGCGCAAAAAACTAGCCGGCCCTCCCGACGACACCGAACTGGCCAAACTTTACAATCTGGCGACGGCCAACAAAGAAAACGGAGAATTTGATGCTGCCGCTGCCGGATTCAGGGAGATCATCCACATTGCCCCCGACCTCCCCGACCCGCACCACAGTCTGGCCGTTGTCCTGCAGTTGCAACAACGCCTTGACGAGGCAATTCAACATTATGAACTCGCAATCTCTTTAGACCCCGCTTTTGTAAAGGCACACTACAACCTGGCCAACGCCCTGCTCCGTTCAGGACGCTATGAAGAGGCGCTGGCTGCTGCCCGGCAGACAATCAGCCTGGATCCAGATCATGCCGATGCACACTGGCTGCTGGGAATGATGCTGATTCAGCACGGCGATTTCAGCAACGGCTGGGGTGAATATGAATGGCGCTGGCAGGCGGCAGGCTTCACCTGCCGTATTCCAGAACTGGGACATCCGGCATGGGACGGTTCGCCACTCAACGGCCGCACCCTGTTGATCCATATGGAGCAAGGTGCCGGAGACATGATCCAGTTCATCCGCTACGCGAAACTCTGCAAAAGCAGCGGATCCACCGTGATTGCCTGCGCCACGCCGGAAATGGTAACACTTCTGGAAGAAGCGGATGGTATCGACATGGCTGTCAACCGCAACCGGCCACTGCCGGATTTTGATCTGCACATACCGGTTCAAAGTCTCCCCTACAGGCTGAATACAGAACTGGATACCATACCGGCAGATATCCCCTATATCCATCCGCACCCCGAAAAGGTTGCTGAATGGCGGAAGCGTCTACCGATGGACGGCAGACTGCGCATCGGCCTGGCTTGGCAGGGGGCGCACGCCCATATTGACGACTGTAACCGCTC
>CAXYUZ010000125.1:0-3895 GCA_964292275.1 uncultured Desulfuromonadaceae bacterium | reverse complement strand
GTTGATTCAACCCCGACCTGGGTTGTCCAGACCTTTTCCGGCACAGGTGTTGTATCAAGGGTAACGGCCCAAAGACTGTAACCCTTGGCGGTATAGGCGCGCAGAACAGTCTTCTCCCCCAGAGAATAGGTGGCACCCAGAGAGGGACTGAACTGTGTTGCATTGATATTGGACTTATCCACCCGGAAACCGGGGGTAATTGCCAACCGCCCGATGGTGATTGTATCGTTCAGATAGACACCCCAACGTTCAAGCTGCCTTTCAACCGACTCGGTCGGCGCCTGAACCGTCGCAGTGGAGGCAATCGAGGCATGGTCGTAATCAACTCCACCCACCAGCAGGTTATTGTCACCCCGCCAGACAAGCTTGGCGCTACCACCATAAACCTTGTCGCGGCTGATACGTGGATCCGCCATAAACGAACCATCACTAATAAAACGGTCATAGGTGTCGGTGGCGCGGTAGGCGTGCCGCCCGGTGATTTCCAGCTCAAGCCGTTCCGTCAGTTTGCTGCGCAGGCCAAGCCCGGCATAGAGGTGCGAGGTGCGTTGATCCTGACGCCAATCATACAATGGCAAGAACAGATTAACCCGGTTGGCATGGCTGTAGTTGAAGGTTCCCCACAGCTGGCCGCCATTAGGAAGCTCATAGGTCAGCTTGGAATAGGCGTTATTCAGATAAGCGTCATGCCCGGCCGGAATGCCGTTAAAGCCCTGATAGCCACCGGAGAAGTAATAACCGAGGCGATCCTTGCGGCCGTTCATCTCAACGCCACTGTCGGCGGTCGAACGCTGTCCGAATGAGGCGGAGACCGAACCTCCAATAGAGCGCTCATCGGCCGACTTGGTAATGACATTGATCACGCCGCCCCCTTGACGATCTCGACCCGCTCAATGATCCTGGCCGGCACAGATGAGGTATAGGAGTAGTTTTCACCAAGGGTGTTCAACGGTATGCCGTCAACCATCACCAGTATATGATAAAAACTTGACCCCTGAATTCTGGTATAGGCCATGCCACCCAACGCGGCTATCTGTTCAACCTGAACACCCGGCACCGTTGCCAGAACATCAGTCAGGGTATGGGCATTCAATGCCTCAATCTCTACGCGGGTAATAATAGTAATGTTTTCAGCGGTTTGGGAAAGCGGTTTAGGAGCCCGAATGGCAGAGGAGGAACTCTCCTGCCAGGCGCTGAAAAGCGCCAGTGTATCCTCGTCATCTTCGGCAACGGCCAAGGTTGGGGATATGCAGAGTGCAAGCAGCCAGACGACTGCAAGAAAAATACGCAAGTTATGTGGATTAATGGATATTTTCATAGTTGGATCTTTACAAACGGAAGATAGCAAACTAATATCCGATTTGTCCAACCATAATTGGATAAAATTCAATCGACGGGAGGTAGTTACCATGCAAGAGCAACAGGATGACCTCAAGATTATCGATGAAGGCGTAGACAAGGATGCTGTGGATGGATGTCAATGCACAACAGGACCAATAGCAGTACGTTAAAAGAGCAGAGGGCGGGGACAGGGAAACTTGTCCCCGTTTTTTATTCCACCCCGCAAGCCATCATTAGGATCACCCATGGAACTCTCCAGCTATCTGAAAGTCTACCCCGCCGTTGACAAACCAGGCCGCATCCTGCTCTACGCCACCCGCCGCTGCGCGTTACTGGAACTTTCCGAATCACTCTGGGAGAGGGTTTGCCGGAATGGTGATATTTCAGAGGGTGAGCGCGAAACCCTGCTGCGCCTGGGGGTGCTGGTGCCCAGCCACCAGACAGAGCGTGAAGAGATGCTGAACACCTTTATCCACGCCAATGCGCAGAAACGCCCCTTCACACTGCTGGTCACCCTGACCCTGGAATGCAACTTGGCCTGCCCCTACTGTTTTGAAGAGCCATTCCGCGGGCATTTAAGCATGAGTGAGGAGACGGCCGGAGAGCTACTGAAACTGTTGTCAGGCAAGATGAGCGAAGGTCTGGATGTAAAGATTGACTTCTACGGCGGCGAGGCGCTTATGGCGCTACCGCGGCTAAAGCAGATTGCCGGGGAGCTACAGCGGATGGCGACGCTTAATCATGTCAACTTCGAGTTTTCGATCATCTCCAACGCCACCCTGCTGACCCGCAAGATCGTCCAGGAGCTGCTACCACTGGGCTTGATCGGCATCCGCACAACCCTGGACGGCCCGCCCGAGATCCACAACCAGCAGCGCCCCTATCTCTCCGGCGGCGGCAGTTTCAAGACGATACTGGCCAACATCAAGGATCTGGCGGATCTGATCGAGATTGATCTGGGGGGCAACTACACCCGCGAGAACTACACCCGCTTCCCCGAGATGCTCGATCTGCTGATCAGCGAGGGGATCACCCCACAGACCATCGCGGCGGTCGGCTTTTTCCCTGTGTTTCCAAAGGTGGATGGCAAGGGGGGCGATTGCAGTTCAACCTGCGCCTCCTCCTCGGAACCATGGGCGATTGAGGCCGGGCTGTTCCTGCGGGGCGAGATCCTGAAACGGGGATTCAACGCGCCAAAGCCACGGATGGCTGGCTGTATGGTGGAGTTTGACAACGACTTCGTGGTCGCCTGCGATGGAGCTCTGTTCAAATGTCCGGCATTCATGGGGTATGAGGAGTTGAAGGTCGGCACCCTGCGGGACGGGGTGATTGATTACCGTGATAGCCATGGCCTGGATCACTGGAAAAACGAGGCCTGTCTGGAATGTGCCTATCTGCCGCTCTGTTTTGGCGGCTGCCGTTTCTTCCAGCGGCTGAACAAGGGATCAATCGATGCTGTGGAGTGTCGCAAGGGGCTGCTGGATGCCACACTGGAGGGGATTATCCAGCAGGAGCAGCAGTACCGTCATCTGGTAAAATGCACCGTTTGATAACTCCCACTGGCCCCCTTGTCTATTAAAACCCAACTTTATCCGGTTAGATAATTGTAGTAGTGATAAAACACTGTCTCGTCCCCTCACCTGGCCTTTGGCCACCCTCTCCCGGTGGGAGAGGGAATAATTTTATCCCTTCTACCCGAGGGAGAAGGTGCCGCGAAGGGGGGGATGAGGGGGGACCACCCCAACCGCATCACCCGCGCGAATGCATCCCCCCTTAAGTACCCTGGCGAAGATCCCTTTCTGTGGCATCACGCAGACACCGGCCCGGCGGGCTACGTCACAGGGGGCGTGACACTCCTTGCCGATCTGGGTCACCTCTACGACAGCCTCCCCCAATGACAGCCTTGTCCCCACCGCCAGCAGATGCAATTCAACCCCACTGGTGGTAATGTTCTCGGCAAAGTCTCCGGCCATGACATCAAAACCGGACTTAGCCATGACGTCAATACTCTCCTGGTCCAGCAGACTTAACTGGCGGTGCCACTCCCCGGCATGGGCATCACCGGCCAGTCCGTGGTTTTCGCGCAGCTCGCCAACGGCCTGCGGGATCTTGCGCCCGCCCCGTTCGGGGCTGCTGTTGATTGAAACTATTCTGCCGGTAATCATCTGATATTCTTACCCCCGGAATGCTCTTATTGCAGATTCATGATTTAAATGGCTGGATTCCCGATTACACCCTCGGGAATGACAATCTGTGGGTGTACAAAGTTTGCTGATTTCACAAGCATTTAGCTGTCATCCCCGAATGCCTTTATCGGGGATCCATAAACCTGAGCCGCCCACTCTACCCGCCAATCCGCGACATGGCAAATCCTGGGGTGATCCCCCCGCTGATGATAACATGCCGGGGCGGCTTTGCGGCCACAAGCCGCTGCAATGAGCTGCATAGAGCATCCTGCTCCCCGGATTCAATCAACGGTCTTAAATCAACGACATCGGATGAGAACAGGCAGCCCCTGGCCAGACCGGTGGATGAAATCCTGATCCGGTTACAG
>CAXYUZ010000124.1:0-3919 GCA_964292275.1 uncultured Desulfuromonadaceae bacterium | reverse complement strand
TGAAATGATGCAAAAAATTGTGTAATAAAGTGTCCGGAAAAGTGTTGACACATCAATCTTGCAAAAGCCTGGCGAAGACTTCGTAGGAGGAAATGGCCTCAAGAAGGGTGCGGGTTTCACTTGAAACATGGAACTGTAATTTCTGGTGAAATGCCTTTTCTGACTCTTCAGTCTCCCAATTGTTGCTGCCTTCGGATGAAACGAGGAACTTAAGAACCTGTGAACGGGAATCGCTTTCCTTGCCAAGCAATCCTGTCCATAATAGTTTTGCTTCGCTAGGCGGAATCTGGTTCGGAAAGAGATTTTCGCCGAAGAAATTCCACCCTTCCCAGCTAGTGCTGCGGGTAACGGCCTTTGCCTCCATGGCGTCGCGCACCGCTGCTTCAATTCTACTTCGTTCCTTCGCCCCTGAACCCTCGCGCCCGTTCAAAAATCCAGAAAGGTTTTGTTCTTTTTCCCATACACCAAGGAGTCGGTAGCCAAACCCCCCAAGTGAGCCGTTTCGGTACACATCGATGTTTTCGGCCAAGCCCCTGTAGACCCCGTGGAAGCCAAAGACGGTTGCTGTTTTCAGGTAATTTCTTGCACAGAGCGGTATTTTCCTGTCGATCGCCTCCTTTGCTTTTTGGACTCCCGGCAAACCTTTCAGATCATCGCGCTTGGTCAGCACAAGCCCTTCTACAGCATGCCATTCATAAACCATCCACGGTGCGCTGATCCCATCCTTGGCCATTATCTCATCACCGTAGGGTTGGGTGATCAGGGCACCAACTGCCATGGCTGTCAGGAATCTCGGGTGTTGCATGCGTTCCCTCACGCCGGGGACGAGCTTAATCGCAAGAATATCCGCGATGGTATAGAGACCAAGGGGATCGAGCACACCTTCAGCAGAGTTGACGGGGTCAAATTCAGAGAGAACCGGGGTAATTATCATGTGACCTCTGACATATGATATTTTAATCCAGGAACGATTTATATCACATTGTCCAATAATGTCACTAACCGGGTGTACCTGTAGATTATCAAACATCTACAGGAGGCAGCACCCATGGCAACTGACAGCGACAAGCAGAAAAATGAAAACGGGCTGAACGACTACGGTATTATCTATATCTCCGGTCCTATCAACGGCGGAACAGCCGAGTCGGTCTGCAAGGAAATCATCGAGTACAACATCAAGGGTGAAGTCAATCAAATCCAGATGATCATCAATTCTCCGGGCGGTTCCTGCCCGGCCGGCTTCTCCATCATCGACATCATGGAGTGGTCCCGCATCCCCATCTACACCACCGGCATTGGCATGATCGCCTCCATGGGTTTATTGATCTTCATGACCGGCGAAAAAGGTCGTCGGGTGATTACCCCGCGCACATCTATTCTTTCTCACCGTTTCAGTGCCTTCAACTACGGCAACCACAGTCAGCTGATTGCAGGCCGTAAGGAAGAGGATCTGGAACACGAGCGTATCCTCCAGCACTACCTGACCTATTCCAATATTAAAGACCGCGCAGAGCTGGAAAAATATCTGCTCCGTGACGTGGATACCTGGCTTTCTCCGGAAGAGGCGCTGGAACACGGTCTGGCAGACAGGATCGAGAAACTGAGAAGGGGGATGAATTAATGAATGAATTGATGATGCAATCAACATTACAAGACAGCTCCTCTCAGGCTGCCCGCGTGTTTGCCTTCAACTCCCAGCACACGCCGAATTTGGCAATAATGCCTTATACAAACAGCCTGGAGCATTTGAAATCATTGGAACTGGAGGCCAGTCTCACCCTTGCCGTAGCCTATTTCAGACGTTCCGGAAACGGCAAAAACAGGGCCGCCGATGCCAAACTGCCGACTTTTCCCATGCTCCACCCCGGAGCGGGTATAGAAGAGGCGCAAGCAACCCTTGATCTGGTCAGCGCGGAACATCTCAAGCGGGAGGCGTTGAGTCTCCAGCAGGGTATCAAGCTCAATCTTGTGTCCATCTGTGCAAAATGGGAACTGGAGCCTTTTGAGCGTAAGGTTGTGACCATACTGCTGATGCAATACATCGCCCCTGAGTTCATCTCAATTTTTGGTGACTGCAAGTTTGAGCGGGGGCGCGGTAACGGTATGGAAATCGGCACCCTGCTGTCATTGCTGTGCCCTGATTTCATCAGCCAGCTGGAATGCCGGAAATATTTCAGTATCAACGGCACGCTGCTAAGGGATGAACTGCTGGTTATGCAGGGGAGCGTCGATGATACGACCAACATTCTCGATGAGACTGTTTGCCTGCATGAACGTTTGGTGCGGCATATACTGGGAGATGACAATCTTTACAATTCGTTTTTCAAATATATCAGGCGCGAGAAGGCCTTTGTGCAGCTTGATCAGGTCATACTTGAGGAAAAGATCAAGCATGATGTTGTTGAGTGCGTGAAAAACTATCTGGATGGGCGCATTAACGGCAGCATGGACTGGCTTGATGATTTTTACGGATACGGCACAGGGCTGGCAATGCTGTTTCACGGCCCATCCGGAACCGGCAAGACCATGCTGGCCAGGGCACTGGCCACAAGATTCGGCAGACCTATCTTTTCTCTGACTGCCAGTAATATGAGAGAAATGTCGGGGTCTTATGAGGAAATCCTGGGAACTCTTTTCCGAGAAGCAACGCTGCAGGGCGCCATCGTGTTTCTTGATGAATGCGACGACATCTTTGGAGACAGCAGCCGTGCCAGCCGCGGGCTGCTGATCGAAATTGAGAAAGCCCACTGTCTGGTCATCATGGCGACCAACAAGCCGGTTGAGATGGACCCGGCCCTGGAACGCCGCATTACGATGAAGGTGAACTTCACATTGCCGGACGAAAAGCTGCGGCTGGAGATGTGGAAAAAGCTGATACCTCCCGGTGTGACACTTGCCCCGGATGTTAATCTGCATGACCTGGCAGCGCGTTATCAGTTTTCAGGCGGACTGATTCACAATACGATCCTGTTGGCCTTGACTCAAAATGGTATCAGCAAGGAAATCATGTTGTTGACTGCTGAGGCCCTGCATGATGCCGCTAGCCGCCAGAACCAGTCTTTAACCGATAATCAGGGGCTTTGCAGCTTGTATGCCCCCTCGGAACGGCTTGATGCGCTGCCTGTACGCAACAGGCAGCGCAATGAATTGAAAAATCTGGCCACCGTCTGGGACCGTTTGAAACAAAACAAAACAGGTCTGGCAATTGTTGTCAGCGCCTTGGACATCCAAACCGGTCTTCAGGTGGCAAACGGAATTGCCACCGCCTGCGGCCTGAAAGTGCGCTTATTTGACTATCAGCGCGTTATCTCCAGCAGTGCGGATGATCGTCTCATCGACCCGGTCAGTCAGCGTAAGGTGACACCGCTCGAATATGCATTTGCTCCGGCACATTGTGATGCGGCGATGACGATGTTTATTGACCATGATTGCGAAGTAGATCTCGAAATGAAAGATGATTCCAAGATCAAGAGCATATATTTTTCCCAAGTGCTTTCCAGACTGCGAACCTTTAAAGGTTTTTTCTGTCTTGTCACCGGTAAATTTGGGGCTCGCCGGATGCCGCCGGAAATCAATCTCCATATTGATATTGATTACCCGCTGGAGGAGCTTCAGTTAAACAAGTGGGAAGAGTTGCTGGGAGAGTTTGGACGTAATGAAGAGGCTGCCTTCATCTTACTCGTGGAAAAGACTCCGATGTATCTGCATGAGATTGAGTTTGTTTACCGTCAAGCCCATATTCTGGCAACGATCCGCAGGATGGCGGACAGGCCAAGCATAAATGAAATACGTGAAGTGGTGGCTGGTTACAAGCATCAAGGCAGGGCTGATTTGCTGTTCGGCGGTGAAGAGACATAAAGCCTATAACAGACCTTTGAAAAACTGCTGAATTTTGTCCCCATCTTCCCGCTCGCTGTTT
>CAXYUZ010000123.1:0-3923 GCA_964292275.1 uncultured Desulfuromonadaceae bacterium | reverse complement strand
ATTGTCTGTACCAATCATTCCACCTCTATGTCAATCCCATCAGCAAAATTCGCTTTATCGCTATTATCAACATGGCTGTATCTTGCGGCCATGTTGACCGTAGTATGCCCTAACTCTTCCTGGACAATCTTCAAATCCTTGTATTTTCGCCACAACTCAGTACCGTAAGTATGTCGCAGCGAGTGGCATGACCTCTGACGGTCTTCATTGGGTGACACCCTCTGCCGGAGACCGGCCGCAATGAAGTATTCGTTCACAGCCTTGGAGATACCATCGAGCGTGATCCGGTCACGGGGTTTCCCCCCTTTGCTCAACGCCACAAAAATGGGGACACCATTCCCGTCAGCGGCCGGCTCTTGAAAGGTTTTATATATTTCCATCCAATGATCGAGGGTCCGGATAACATCTGGCCGAAGATGCTTGTACCGATCCTTTCCTTTGCCGTGGATCAGTAGCCGCAATTTGCTACCAGTACGCTTAATGTCCGACTTGGACACCAACTGTACTTCTGATCGTCTCAGGCCGCCAATGGTCATTAATGCAAGCATGGCCCGGTCACGGATACTTTTTGGCCGGCCATCTTTCGGGATTGCCTGGAACAGCCTGTTTGCCTCTTCAGTTTCAAGATGCTTCAGTATATCATCGGCGGCAGCCCGGTTCTTCGGTGGGCGGATGAACTTTGCAGGGTTCGACTCTAGCAGTCCTCTATGGACAGCAGACTCATAGAACATGCGAACGGCCGTAAGTTTCAGTGCAATTGTGTCATGAGCTGCACCGGTGAGTACCAGTTCCCGGCGAAAGCCTTTTACGTTGTCCGGAGTAGGGTGTCCAGGATCAACTTGATTGACTTGGCACCATGATAACCAGTGCCGGACCTGAGCCAGATACGTTGTGATCGTGTTTTGGCGTGCGTCACCGTTTGCCAGATCCAGGCCAAACCATTCGCCGGCCAGTTCAAGATACTGGTCGCGGCCGAGCGGGAAAACAGGCAGGGCAGGGGATGATGCGTTATGGAGTGTTATTTCGTGTGTTGGCATAAATTTCTATATTAGGGTGTGGCTATGAAATTGCCATTTTCCGGGCTACATACTCCTGTAATCACTCCTAATCGAGACGCTTTTGTTTTGAATCCAGTGATCAAATCTCCAAGGGCCGAAAAGGGTAATACGTGAACATCTTCTTCATCTATTATGTTATCCGGCACCAACCTAGAAATCCCTTTATCCAGATGCTCCGCAGCTAAATAATAATTTTCAAATAATAACGCTGAAATATGTCTGTTTGGAGCGTAATACACCCCAAACATTATAAAACCATCTGCAAAAACAACTCTCGCTACCATCGTTTTATGGAATTCATGGACACCTAACATTCGTTTTTTCCTTTCTGGCTGCTGTCATTAGTGCCTCGGTAGTGCCGTTCTTTGAATTCTGTCCCACCCAATATCGTTAGCAGAACATCGTATTTTGAATATAAATGTCCGACGATAACCACTCTTCGATGGAATACCCAAGAGAGGTGACCATATACATCTACCTTTTTTAGCAAGCAAAAGACCAAGCTCAGTATCATCACGGAAGGGGCAGGGACTTAAAGGGCCGCCATCACCTTTACCACATAAAGGACTTTCGACGTCGAGGGCAGCGAGTTCTGTTTTCTCTGTCACACTCAATTTTGTTTCTTATTTCTGAATACCAGGCTTTGAAGAAACCTATCGAGAATATAGTGACTACGATTGCAGGGTGGAAAACCTTTATATTGTCGTTGAAGATAAAATTACAGAGCAATAACATGACAATACCAATTGCCATTGTTGTCAGCCCTACGCTGAAACATTTTATAAATCCTTTGAAGTCTTTTTGTTGTATTTGCATGGAACCTATCCTTGCTCAATCAGGTTTTTATGATCCTGCTTCGGCCACCCGCAGTTAGAACATATATGGATCTCTTTGCAATGAGGCTTAAAATCCCGGCATGGGTATTGTTTCGGCCTTATTCCGATACCGTCTACCTTTGGAGCAATTTTTTTCTCTTCCACAACAATTTCCACGGTCTTGATCCGGTGATTTGAGCTTTGATCGTATCTATATCGGACACAGACCAAAGCGGCGCCGTACTCATTGGTGAGTTTAAGAGTCCCATTTTGGCCGGGGAGTAGGCACGACTTTGTATGCCAGTTTGTTTTACGAAATTTCATCTTGTCACCATTGAATTTTGCTATTCCCGAATGAGTTTTCGACCTTGCTCAAGCCAGGTTCTTACTTCCGACTCTTCGCCATTGTCCAAAGCAGTCATAACATGAGCCAAACCGCTTATGGCCTGTTCCTTTGTGATAACCCCATCCTTGTAATCATCGAGAACATGGCCTAGAAATGCATCCATGTTGATATGATCTTTGTCAGTTAGAGTTCGTGTGTGACAAATGTCATTTTGCAATTCAATCGGCTCATTGCAATGTTCGCAATGTAAATTGCCGAGCTGGCTCTCCTCACGCAGATCGTCAAGAATAGTCACCGGCGCATTGCTTAAAGAAAAAATTTGCAGCGTGCAAGGGCCAGATTTGCTCTGGAAAAGTGAGCTTTTATTGCATTTCGAGCAAGTGATACTGACTTCATCGTACATCCCCATGCTTAGGATTCTCCTCTCGTTAAGCTATGTACTTGACCGGTCTGTTGATGAATAACTGAACACAGAATCTAGGAATATTTTTGAATACAACTGCGCCAAATATCCACAAAAAAGCTCCGGCTTTGAGGTAGATAGCCGGTGCAAGAATGATCAGTACCGTGAACCAATGGACATAAAGTTCTGAAATTAAAAACGGATCCTCATGGTCAACCCCCAAAGAAAATTTGAGTGGGGAATTGGCAAATTTAAACGCGATTGCTTCAAGTAAGACAAGAGAAGCGCACATACCAATAATCAATGGTGTCATTTGAAAACCATTCTTTTCAGCTTCCATTCCAAAGACCAAACAACCACATACCCAAAAACCGATTAAGACGGCATCAACTATTTTCCACACCATTTCATGTCCCTTTCAAAAATCCCACTTTAGCCCGCCACCGCGGATTCTTATTACAATTGGCCGGCGGCCGAGTCCTGCCAAAACACGGGAATTTTGAAGATCTTCCCAATCAGATCCTCGTCGCAGTTTGACGTTTTGTGTATTTCTCCAACGGCGGATCTTCCGGTATTCTTTGACCAGCTTGGCAACAAGAGAGCGGGGCGAGTTTACCTGGCCGCCGAAGACACGTTGACAAAAATCAACCTTCGATTCGTCTACGCCGCCATGGGCCGCATGGTAATCATCATCGGCCATGTATAAGTGTTCTATGACAGCATAGAGTTCCGGAGGGATTTGCCCATGAAACAGCATGGTCATTTTGTCGAATTCATTCAGCGTCATTGCAGATTATTGATTACGTTGGCATTTTCATTGTTTTTTCCTCTTTCAATATCCTCAAGTGTTTGAGTTGCAGTGAAAACAGCACTATTATACTTCCGGCCACGCCTCATAGCTTGATCTTTGACATCATATTTTGGAGGCGGGGTGGGTGTTATACAGGCTGCATAACCATATCCATCGTATTGACGGCCATGTTTCCACTTTTTATGGTCGAGATACGACAAGAAGCTGTCTTTTGCCTGTTTAGCCGCAACATCAAGGCGGTTATGATATTCTTCCATTTGTTCCGGAAGGACAAAAAACATCCAGGATTCATCCAGCAAGATCAGGGGGCCTCTTGTGAAGAATTGGCGCCGAGTGATTGTGCAAACGCCCAAGTCCGGTGAAAACAGGGTGACATAACGGCGGGTGGCCCTGGCAACTATGTAAACACCTTTACAGAAACCTGTGAAACGCTCAACTGTGCTACCAATTTTAATGCCATATTTTTTCATTTTTCAGTTCCTTTGACAGA
>CAXYUZ010000122.1:0-3976 GCA_964292275.1 uncultured Desulfuromonadaceae bacterium | reverse complement strand
CGAACTGCTCCGTGGTGACATATACGAACATGGGGCCAAGACAATTAGACGAACCTCGCATAACTTTCTCCAGTAATCACAATGAGTTATGTGCTAAATACTACCATAAAATAGGCTTTTTCTGTAGTTGTTTTTCAAAGGCCTGCTAATAACCTCGCAGTCTGGTTGGTTCCGCCATTTACCTAAATTTAAACTGGGCTGGGATATTTTGGAGATAGCAAAAGAAATTGGCTATTCGATCTCTATTCTTCCCCCCCTCACGTAAGCACGCTGCTTGGCCTGAGAAAGTCGAGTGGTGTGCCAATCACCAGGAGGACTATATAGATGGAGTGACCATTGCTCATGACAAAGGTATGGTCTATGGTGCCCTGCCCGTCGACGATTGACCTCAATATGTCGAAGCATGGTTTAAACATCGTCCCAGAGGATTGGTAATCATGCCGGCAAATAGCCACAACGAAGGTTTCAGTCACCCAAATGTGGTACGATATGACGGAAATAACCTTGAAGAAGTTAAGCAGCGGATGCAGGAAAGATTTAATTCAGCGTGATACTAAATTGGTCATAACAGCCTAATATTTACGAATTGTCCAGAATGAATAATTTGCGATATATAATTTCTCAAAGATTGTTTTTACGGTATTAAAACGAGCATGTCGAAACAATTGGTAGATCACAGAAAAAATTAAAGTATCCAGAATCAGGGGCTAGTTTTAAAATAATGAATAAATTACATTATGTCCCCGGAATATTTCCAAGGAAAGCCGTGCAGTCGTACAACTGCTCTTACAGGATACCGATACCAAGCCGACACATCGGCATCCGGTAAAACACTTATAGTAGCCAGCACAAAAGAAAATGCTGTGGCCACAGTGGAAGTAAACGGAAAATCAATAACCATAGGCTTAAACGCCTATATCAGACCTTAAGGACAACAACATGACTAAAACTGACATTGTAGAGCGAATAGCCGAGAAAATTGGTTGCACGAAAAAGGAAGCCATTGAATACACAGAAGCGATGTTCGCTCTTATAAAATCGACTCTAGAAACCGGCGAAAAGCTCAAAATAGCAGGATTTGGGAATTTCGAAGTCAAACAGAAGGCCGATCGACGTGGTCCCAATCCGCAGACCGGTGAGACAATCACCATTGAAGCCCGTCGTATATTGACTTTCAAGCCTAGTAACGTCCTTAAAGCAGCTATCAACAAATGATTTTCCACTGCACGAAGGCACTAGCAGCAAAACTGCCTAACGTTTCACCAACACCGATTGCAGCTACTAATCCTCTCGGCAGTTGGCATGCAAACCTACATGTCATCGATCGGCGGCAGTGCATCATGTTCTGTCACGATACAACTCGTTTTATACTGTTCGCGGCAGGCCTGAAAAAAGAGCAGTTCCACAACTTGGAACAGCTTCATAAGCAATTGTACTTAGCAGCATTGATTTCTATGGGAGTATCAGAAACTAGCCTTAAACAGGTCGAACTTGCTATGGGACTTGCCCAGTTCGATACGGTCACAGACAGGTCAGTACTCGGTACTCTGAACCAATCGCGCTTTGAATTTGATTTCTTTCTTGAAGATTACAATAACATTCTGGAAGTGGATGCCATTATTGCGGCCAAATGGTTTAACCATAGACCTTTGACAGCCAAAGGCAAATGGCTATGGGCTGATGAGCAGATGCTTCGACTTATAGATTCATTGTAAGATGGCATAGATAATCACACCTTAACAACCATATACTTTGAAACTACCGGTTTTATGGCAATCGAACACTCAAGGTCGGGCCGTTCTTTTTTCCAATAATCAGTCCTGCAAAAACTTTAACAAGTCTACAATCAGTCCGCAACAAGTTTAAAACCTAATAAAAGCCGCTGTATTTCAAATACTTCCCCAAAATATATTAATTTGATTTGCTTTCTTCGATCGCGGCCTCAATGCACCGTATTGATGTGAAGTCGAAGTGGATGTATCAATTTCAACGACCAAGCATTCGCGGTTGAAATAATCAATCCTGTTGAAAGTTCTAAAAATCATATCCTATATGGAATTCACTCACTCATAATTTATCATTGAAGATTCGGATTTACACTCCGGATTTTCAATGATAATATCAACACATGATAACAAGACAATATTATGAATCAGCTATTTCTACTGCCTTGCGACGTTCGCCTGTAACGGCTCTTTTAGGGCCTCGTCAATGCGGAAAGACAACTCTGGCAAGGCTGATAGCATCTGGAACCGAGTCGCATTTTTTCGACCTGGAATCACCAATTGACCGGCAACGTCTGCAAAATCCAGAAATGATGCTCGGTTCACTCTCCGGATTAATCGTACTAGATGAGATACAGACTGCACCAGAACTATTTAATGTCCTACGTGTACTGTCAGATCGTACAGACAACCCGACTCGTTTCCTCATTTTGGGTAGCGCCTCGCCTGCACTTATGAAAAAATCTTCCGAGTCACTAGCTGGCCGTATAGAGTTCATTGATTTGTCAGGATTCAACATCTCTGAAATTAAAGCTCTTGAAATTAATAAGCTCTGGTTACGTGGAGGCTTCCCCCGTTCTTTTCTTGCATCGTCTGAAACAAATAGTTTGTCATGGCGTGAAGGTTTTATTCGTACTTTTCTTGAGCGAGACATCCCACAACTAGGAATATCCATTCCACCTGCTTCAATACGTCGGTTTTGGACTATGCTGGCGCATCTGCATGGTCAGACATGGAACGCCAGTGAATTGGGTAGATCCATGGGATTGAGCGACAAAACCGTTCGTCATTATCTGGATATACTCACCGGCACATACATGATACGACAACTACAACCGTGGCATGAAAATCTTAAAAAAAGGCAGGTCAAAGCGCCAAAGATTTATCTACGTGACAGTGGTATTCTCCATAGTCTGCTTAACATCACCGACCACCACGATCTGCTTGCGCATCCAAGACTCGGTGCATCATGGGAAGGATTTGCTCTTGAACAAGTTTTGCAAGCTGTGCGCCCTACAGAAGCATATTTTTGGGCTACGCAAAGTGGTGCGGAACTTGATCTGCTCTTATTCTCAGGTGGCCGAAAATTCGGTGTTGAGTTTAAGTTCAACGAAGCTCCCAAGACAACCAAATCCATGCACATCGCACTAGATGATTTAGATCTTCATCACCTTTGGGTTATTTATCCAGGCAAAGTCAGCTATCCAGTCCATGAAAAGGTCACCATGCTTCCATTGGTTGAAATCAACTGTTTGGCTGATAAAATATGAATTACCATGCTAGGTATTTGTTTCCGAGAGCGCCTGAAATCAAATCATGACGAAGCAAATGGCCGACTTTATCCAACGATTTTAAATATCCCGACTACGTCAGAACAGCAATTTACACGACAAATGCTGTGGAGGCTGTTCATCGTCAATTTCGTAGACTAACCAAAACCAATGGTGGGTTTACCAATGAAAACAGCTTGCTGAAGCTACTCTACGCTGACATACTCAAGGCTTCTTAACGTTGAGCACATCCAATTTAGAACGAGAACCTGACTCTTGCACAACTGGCTATACATTTCCCAGGAAGGCTGGAAAAATATCTCAGCCTATAAAGTTGACACAGAATTTTGAACACTACCGCATTATATTATTGTTACCATCTATAAAATGCCGTAAAACCTCTGGATATAAGGCTTCACGGCGGGTTGGGTTGGTTCAGCTTGTCTCATGTCAAGGGCAGACCCCTACGGGTTACTGCACCATGCTTCCGGTTGTTATGCTGGATTACATGCCGCCAAAATAATGCTTTATAGACCCATCTTGCCTAATTACAATTGTGCCACGTCCTCCTGTCATAACGTTGTTTTTTCTTTCAAATCTAAAATACCAATAAGAGCCTTCCTTAGACACAACAAATTTATACTTACCATCTCATTAGTGTCCGGAATATTTTCAGAATAAATTCAGCTGTTTAGGTTTTAT
>CAXYUZ010000121.1:0-4098 GCA_964292275.1 uncultured Desulfuromonadaceae bacterium | reverse complement strand
GCCAAGACGTTTATGGCGGTCGGGGCAGGCCTTCTCGTGTACGGTGGTTGCAAATTGCTGAAAGAACTGTCCCAATGATTTAACAACAGACGGTATGTTACATCGCATAGCATACCGTCTGCTACACCATGCAACACACCAGTCTGTTAAACCCCAAGTTTGATTTTCAACAATTCCTTGAGTTCTGTTTCGACAACCTGCTTAGATTGCTGATCTGATTTACCCATAAACTCCCTGGTAAACGAATTTAGCTGGCCCACCAACTCCTTGTACAACTCGGACTCTGGATCTGCAATAAGCTGTTGCCATGCTAATTCAAATTCGGCTTCTTTGTTCCTTGTCATTTGTTCACGCATTTTTTCAGCCCTGATCTCGGTTGGTGAACGGTAACCTTTTGCCGGGGGATAGCACCCGGCTGTCTTTTTAAGGGCGCCAAAGAACCAATTCAACGCATTGCCGACCTTTTCTTGTTGCCCGTTCTCAATCAGGTCCCACCGCGCCCAGGCGAGCTGTTGCTTGAGATCTGCGGGTATAAGTTCAAAATCCTGGCACCATTGCTGTGCTTGCCTCTCTTGAAGACCTACCTCTTGCCAGAAGAACATTTCCGGGCCAGAAACGATAAAATGTTCCGGGGGTCTGTTAGTCTGTTCAACAGACTGTCCAACCGTCTGTTGGCTGTTAGTGGTAGTAGGGTTTAATTCCTTAAAATCACTACTACTATGTAAGCTCTGACTGTCAAACTGTCTGTCTGTTTGACAGTCAGAGGGTTTGATGGTCTGACGGTCTGACGGTCTGTTGTTTGCTATAACTGACGGTCTGTTATTTTGGTATCGTTTAAGGCCACCGGCTTTATTGAAATAACCAATCATCTGATTATTGATGGTGTAGGAGAATCCTTGATAATTTGCACCCCTTACAGTTAATGGTGCAGCCATAAAACCCTTTTTGACAAGGGCGGCAATGGCAACACGGGCTGAATTCTGCGATATATCTGTTGATTCGTGAATCTGTCTATATGAGGTTAATCCTCCAGCAGCGTCTAAGTATTCGAGAATTTCAGCTTGGTTGCGCGTCAGGTTCAACACATCCAAGGGGATATACTGATCCACCATTTCTACAGGGGGAGATACGTCTGAATAACCGTCTGTTGTGATGGACAACAGACTATCAGACCGTTTGTTGTCCTGTATATCAGACGGTGTGTTATTGTATGTGGCTGACGGTGTGCTTGTCTGTTGGTCATACGGTCTGACTGTGCCTGTGTCTGACTGTTGGACTGTCTGACCGTTTGATGGTCTGACGGTTTGACTGTCTGACGGTCTGTTGTTCTGACGGTCTGTTGTTGTTAATAACATACCGTCTGTTGTTTGTTGTGTGATATTTGTTTCGATGGCAGGGGAAGATTTTGGGACGAGCTGGACGATAGGGGCGGGAGGTTTGATTTCCTCCGTAACAGGAGCAATGGTGTCCAGGCTAGACTCTGGAATCCTGTCAAGCATTGCAAGGAATGAATCTGTAGATGGTAATTTTGCTTTAGCCATGAGATTCAATCTCCACAAGTTCATCTGCCAATTGCCGGAACTTTTTAGAGGCATTACACTGAGCATCGTATTTAAGGACTGTAGTTCGCATTATCTCAGCTTGCTGTACAGCCGTGTTTGCCGGGATTGTCGTGTTGAATACTTGGTTTGGGTATTTGCGGTTTACTGTCTCAATGATGAGCTTTGCCGCGCTTGTACGCATATCAACCTTATTGATAAGCGCCCTTAGAAATCGAAGATCCTTGTTAACCTTGGATGTTATCTTGTGGACGGCCTGGATCACACTTTCAAGACCATCGATACTCATTCTGGACCCGCTCTCAACGGGAACAATAACCGCTTTGGAGCAGATCAAGGCTGATATGGCCCAGAGACCGAGGGTAGGGGGGCAATCAATAAAAACATGGGTGTAATTTGCTTCACAATAATCCAGTAGCATGTTCTTTAGAAGTTTATAGTTGGCTGGATCTTGATAAAGGTCAAATTCAATATTTCCGGTGTCATTACTGTTGGGGAGTACATCAAGGCCATGCAAAGTTGGATAGATGCATGTTGCCGGCGAGGTATTGTTCCCCGCCATGTGTTCTGTATATAAATCGTAGAGTGTTCGTTTGGGGACTGCATCGCCCAACAATAGGCTACTGGCATTGGATTGGGGGTCATTATCAACGACTAGAACCTTGCGGTTTTTATCCTGTGCTGCTATTGCAGCGGCAAGATTAATGGTGCATTGAGTCTTACCGATGCCGCCTTTGTGGTTCAATAAGCTGTAAATATTAACCGCCATATCGTCCAAGCCCCCCAAGATTAAACTTATACACGGTTTATATATGCCGCAAGTGCCTTAAAGTCAATAGTTTTTTGGTGCAAATACATGCCATGATTGCGGTTCAATACAAATAAATTGTTTGCACAATATACCAGAACTCTCAGATTCCCTTCTTTTCAAACTCACAATACAAACAAGATTAACAAAACAATTCCTATCACTGTGAAGTCCTGTATAAAAATTATATGTGTTTTTGTTGACGCAGTTAATGCTTTATACTATTTTATAAACATAAATATATTTTTTGGAATGACGGGCGAAAACATGGCTCACCAAGTCGTGCGGCATAACTGGATTATGCCGGTTATCATTATTATTTGCGGTTTGTGGCTGTATTCGCATCGTGACGACATGAAAAGAACTTGGGAAGGTGTTTTGGATAAAGGTCGAACCACGGTTGATACCAGTAAAACCACCGTCGAAAACGGACTGAAGAAATTGCCCGAACGGCATTTACCCAAAAACAGCAAAGTGACAACTCAGGTTTTTGAAGATAGTGGGGTAGAAACACACTATCCAGATGTTAATCGGAAAAAATAAGGAGAAAAGATGTGCCGAGAAGAGTAGATCCAGAAACAAAACAACTTATCCTACAGGACTACCGCGCTGGTAAAGACTCGATGGAGTTAGTGGCGACAAGATGGGGTGTCACTAAACAAGCGATCTCGTTGTGGTGCATCAATGATGGGGGAGGGGGATCACAGCAGGTCAACCAAAGGAGGCAAGAACTTGATGATAAAAAGGTTCGAGCTTTTCAAATGTTGGGGGAGAAAATTCGGAAAACAAAAATTTGTGAAGAGCTTCAAATCAGTAGTCGAACATTGTGGAAATGGAGTCAGGCACAAAATCAAAAAAGTGGAGGGATGGAGCGTGAAGAAGAAAATGGTAGTGGCGGGAGTAATGGGGATTCTGACCGTAGCAGCGGCAGCGATGGCGATAACACCAACAGAAGCGGAAAAAGCTCTGTCATTAAAGGGCCTCAAAGTTGTGTCCGTAAAAGAGACTGTTATCAAGGGGCTGTCTGAAGCGTATGTCACGGCAGGTAATCAGAAAGGATTGATCCTGATCGACAATTCAGGGAAGTATGTTATCCAGGGACAGATTATTGATGTCAAAACACAGCAGCCTGTAGTTAAGCATGTTAAAGAGTTTCCGCCAAGGAAGGTTTTTGCTGGTGTGGATATAAAGAAAATCCCTATTGAACATGCCATTACAATCGGAGATCCCAAGTCCGAAAACAGTGTTTATGTCTTTACCGATCCGGATTGTCCATATTGTCGTTCTTTGCATCCAACCTTGAAAAAGCTGAAGGAATTGATGCCAGATGCAGCTATTCATATTATGGTGATGCCTATTCCGTCACTTCATCCACAGGCTTATGATAAAGCCCGTTACCTATTGTCCCACAAGGACGATATGAAGGCTCTGGATGCTGCTTTTGCAGGTAAACCAATTCCAAAGGCGAAGCCAGGTGAAGGCAAGGCGGCAGTTGATGCCATTATGAAGTTTGCATCTGAGGCCGGTATTCAAGGTACACCTACGGTACTTGGTCCGGATGGACAGATTCTGGCTGGTCCGCGTGATGTCGAATCGCTGAAGGCCGCAATTAGCGCGAAAAAGAAGAAGAAATAGGTCTTTAATGTTGGTAGATTTTTTGGAGTACGAATTCTGTAATGATTTCGCTTATCTCCAACAAGAGGTCTGTCCCCGCGTGCGGGGGTGAAAAGC
>CAXYUZ010000120.1:0-4171 GCA_964292275.1 uncultured Desulfuromonadaceae bacterium | reverse complement strand
GTTCACCACTTTAATTCACTTACAAAAGTTGCACTTCAGACTTGAATCCGCGACATTTTAGTAGCGTCTGAAATTTGATAAAAAAGAGCCGCCTTGTTTGATTGCAGGGTGGCTTATTTTATTTGTCGGTAATTAGTTTGACTTAATTTTATTGTGTCTGTAATTTGGCCATTTCTACAAAACAGACAAGCCGTACCAGAGGGAAAATTCATCAGGTTTTTTGGGGAGAATGGATATGCAGCTTTTGATAAACAGGCCGTTAGGAATGTTCTTCGTGTTCATGTCGTTGTTGTTTTCCGGCTGTGCCATGTCAGATCGACTGAACCATTATAATATCTCTTCAATGGTGAGGATGGAAAACGTTGCTATGCCGCCCCGTCAGCCGGACTCACCAGCCAAATTTAATACGGAAGGGTATAACCGGATCGTTGAGAATCCTTTTCTGGAAACCATTTCCAATCCGCTCGCCACATTCTCGGTTGATGTTGATACAGCCTCATATGCCAATGTACGCCGGTTTATTAACAACGGCACTCTTCCTCCAGCGGATGCGGTCAGGATCGAGGAGCTGGTCAACTACTTTGATTATAAATATCCCCAGCCTAAGAGAGATGCCCCCTTTTCGTTTAACACCGAGTTGACTATGGCCCCCTGGAGGTCGGAGAACCAACTGTTGCTGGTTGGTTTGCAAGGGGTAAAGATTCCACTTGATAAATTGCCACCTGCCAATTTGGTATTCCTGATCGATGTCTCTGGTTCCATGTCATCTGAGAACAAACTGCCGCTGCTGGTCAGATCGCTAAAACTGTTGGTGAACAAGCTGAGGGCCCAGGATAAGGTGGCAATTGTTGTTTATGCGGGGCAGGCCGGATTGGTGCTCCCCTCCACCAGCGGAGAACATAAAGGTGCAATTCGTGACGCTCTGGATAGTCTCAGTGCTGGTGGGAGTACGGCGGGTGGCGAGGGGATTCAGTTGGCCTACAAGGTCGCCAGGGATAATTTTATCAACGGCGGAAATAACCGGGTCATACTGGCCACGGATGGAGATTTTAACGTCGGGGCATCCAGCGATTCGGAGATGATACGGTTGATCGAGGAAAAGCGGAACGACGGTGTGTTTCTGACCGTACTCGGTTTTGGGATGGGGAATTACAAGGATTCCAAGATGCAGCAGCTGGCGGACAAGGGGAATGGAAACTACGCCTACATCGATACATTTGAAGAGGCGAGCAAGGTGCTGGGGACGCAGTTTGGCGGCACCATGATGACCATTGCCAAGGATGTCAAGATCCAGATTGAGTTCAATCCGGCCAGGGTGAAGTCATACCGCTTGATCGGTTACGAGAAACGGATGATGCGGGCGGAGGATTTTGCCAATGACAAGAAGGATGCCGGTGATATCGGCTCTGGGCATACGGTTACGGCATTATTCGAAATAGTGCCGGTTCAGGATGCTGTGAAGGATGCGCCCAAGCTTATCTACCAGACTGTAACGGTAAACGAAAGTGCCCGGAAAAACCCGGAACTGGGCACTATCCGCTTCCGTTACAAAAAAACGGATGGCGACACAAGCCGTGAACTGGTTAATGTCATCCCGGCAAATTTGACCGACCTTAAACAGGGCAGCAATAATATCCGTTTAGCTGCCGCCGTGGCGGAGTGGGGACTGCTCCTGAGGAATTCTGAATTCAAGGGAAACGCAAGTTATGCGAATGTTTTGGAATTGGCCGATGGTGCCCGTGGTGATGATGAACATGGGTATCGTTCTGAATTTATCGAGCTGGTTGAAAAGTCGGAAAAATTAAAACGTTAATCCTGTCACAATTATAAAGAGGCATTCATTGAAAAGAAGGTCATGTACGATTGTCTGGATTAAGATAGTCCTGCTGTCATTAACAGTTTTTCTGGGCGGCTGCGCCAGTATTGCACTTTCTGACTGGAATGAGGATTTTGAATCAGCCCATCAGCGCCGCATCGAATTCGCCTCTGCATCCGTACCGGCGGAGTACCTGGGCAAGATCGACCATGCCTATGTGTACAGGCTGTTGGATTCAAAAGGTCAGGAGGTTATTTTCAGGCTTCCCGCAAAGAACAACGGGGAAGTGGAGATTGAGCTGCACGGGCAGTCATCCGCGCTAAATACAGAAAAAATGGCCATGTTTCACATCAATAACAAAAAACGTCTGCTGGATAAAGATTCAGAGTATCCGCTGAATGTGGATGTATTTACCTCGCGGAGAACGTCGAGTTTCAGCTACTCGTCCAAGGATGGTGAATTTTTCAACGAGATTAATAAGTCGGTCAAACAGGGGATTAAATGCAATCGTGATGGTGACAACTGCCATGGATTGTCCGTTGGCAATTCAATGATATTAGGTGCCAGAAGGGCGGGGTATCTGCTGGCAATTCCACTGGATGTGGCCTCTCTCCCGGTGACGTTGCCATTGGGGATCATCTTTGTCTCCACATATTGCGGACCATTTGGTTGCCCGTGAAATTGTGTCAGATGTAAAAAATGTCAAATCTAATTGTAAATTAACGGGATAATCATGCCAACCGCTTTTTCGCATCCGGCAGTTCCGCTTGCCGTGGGCATTGGATTGGGTCAACGAGTGATCTCGCCACGGTTGCTGGCTGCATCTTGCCTTGTCTCCGTGTTGCCTGATCTGGACGTGATCGCTTTCCGGTTTGGGATTCCGTATGCATCCGGACTTGGCCATCGCGGCTTCAGCCACTCTCTGCTGTTTGCCCTGTTGGTTGCTCTAGTTGGCGCCTGTTGCCATAAGCCGCTTCGCTCGACTTTCACCAAGGCGTTCCTCTGTTTGTTCATGGCAATAGTTTCACATGGGATACTCGATGCGTTTACCAATGGCGGTCTTGGGGTGGCGTTTCTGTGGCCATTCTCTGTCGAGCGTTTTTTTGCCCCCTATAAGCTGATTGAGGTCTCCCCGCTGAGGGTTTCACGCTTTCTTTCTCCGAGGGGCGGGGTTGTGCTCTTGTCAGAACTGGTCTGGGTTTGGCTGCCGTTCATGTTTGCCGGATTTGTTGCCGCATTGATGCGTAAACCTAAGCCGGATGGAGTTGTTCAATGAAGTGGTTTTGTCTGTTGATAATGCTGATGGCCTGTTTTCTGCTTACATCCTGTATCTCTATACCAATGCCGGTACCCGGTATTCTGGTTTCCAAGGATGATACGGAATTGGAGCGCCCCACCTGTTTTCGTTTCAAGGGTAAATTGTATGTCGTTGGAGGGTATTATCAAAAGAAAATTCCAAGAAGTTACACCGCCTGTCGTGCCAGCATTATATGTAATACCCCGGGAATGACTTATAAATATGTAAAGGTTCTGAACGAGCAGGTTTTTGAAATATCGGATCAGGAGGAATCCTTTGCCCTCGAAAAAGAGATCAAGCATGGTCATAAAAGGTCTTATAAGATTGACCCCAAGGGGTGGCGGGATCTTGGCAGTCTCAGTTCACAGGATGTGATTCGAGACAGTAAATATTATCTGGAACTTAAGGGCAGCATATTTGCCATTGGTGGTAACGTCTACGGCCTGGAAGACTATAAATACAAGCAATATACCGATGTCTGGATGAGCAGCAATCTGGTTGACTGGAAGCAGGTCACCGATAGTGTGCCATGGTCAAATCAAGATTGCAGTCGGATCGATCATCGGCTTGCGGTTGTCAATAATGCTATTTACCTTTCCGGCGGCAGCGGTGCTGTTAAGGGGTCTGGAAAATCCGGGGCTGCTTTTAACGACGTTTGGAGGAGTGAAGACGGTAAGGTGTGGGAGAAGGTGCAGAATGCCCCACCACCGGTAGCCGCTCTTCAGGTGTTTAAGTTGAATAACCGCTATTTTTACATCGATGGCGTTTCCAAACTATATGTCTCGGATGATGGCAAGAACTGGCGTCTGCTTTTCAGAAGCTTCAAGTTCGGGGTGCTGGATGGCAGGCTTACAATGCTCGTCTCTTCGGATGACATTAGGGTGGGGCAGCGGGTGTCGACCTTTAACGACTTGAGGGAAGATATAAATTTTGAACATGGTCTTTATTATTCGGATGACGGCCTGAAATGGCATCACAGTAAGAGCGGCAAGCTTGTATCGTTTTGAAGTAAGCTGAAAAAAGTGGACGCCTAATGTGGTATAAATTTCCCCACAGGA
>CAXYUZ010000119.1:0-4204 GCA_964292275.1 uncultured Desulfuromonadaceae bacterium | reverse complement strand
CTGTCCAATTCGGACGATACAGCCCGTTCACTCAAAGGGCTTTTTTTGTGCTATTTCCTCTTTTTACTTGCATTTATCAATAAAATGTTGTATATATTATATACTTAATTCATGCAGATAGCAGGGAGGTCGTTATGGGTTTTTTCAGTTCTAATTGCAAGTGTTGCGGTAGGTCAATCCTCAATAAGTATACGGTCAAAGAGTTTTTAACCGATGGAGAAGCGTGGATGGTCCAGGCAGTTGCCATCACAAAAGATAATCAGATTATTCAGGGCGAGTATGACGGTTATGGACGGATCAATGATGTCGGTGTGATGCAAGGGGATGATCCGGATGTTTATCATAAGGCTTGTTGGGAGTTAGCGGGGAAGCCTACTGTTTTCACAGGCGGCTCTACTTATTCAAGCGACCAGGGTTATTTCATCGAAAAAGAAGATTATCTGGGGAAAAAACCAGTTTAAGGGGGCGGTCATGGCAATAACTACAGCAGGGGGGAATCCCGGCAAGGAGGATAGATTCTTGCCGTTTAAGGCAGTTTTAAGGGAACATGGTAGTGCCTGCCAGTGTGCGGCTTGTATGGTTGCACGGAATGTGTTGATCGAGTACGACAAGGAGCTGGACGACGAGCGGGAGAATGAACGGCTTTTGGCGTTGTATGAGCTATGGGATCAGTTTTCCGATGTTCCGGTCACTGAGGATGGTTGTCTGGATGAGACATTCTGCCATTTCCGAAAGGGGACGGACAGGGAGGTTGTCTGGCATTGGTTCGAGGAGCAAGATCCTCGTTTCATCATCGGGGATATCATGAATGGGATTTGTTTATGCTGAATATTGTTATTAATGGCGAGCCGGGTTCCGGAAAGGATACGTTTGCGGAGATTGTTATCGGTATTGCGAGAAGAATCGACGGTATCCGGGGCAGGGTAATCTCTTCGGTTGATCCGGCAAAGAAGGCGGCGGCCATTTTGGGGTGGGATGGGGTGAAGGACGGGAAGGCGCGAGAGTTCCTGTCCATCCTGAAATCCATGTCCAAGGAATATTATGATGGCGCGAATCGGTATGTGGATGGTTTGTTGCTCGATGAAGAATACCAGCTCAATTTTATTATGATCCGTGAGCCGGAGGAGATAGAGAGTTTCGTTCTTCGACATCCCAAGGAGACAGTCAAAACCGTTTTGATAGAGAGGCCGGGCAGGGAGCGTTTTGGTAATAGTTCTGACAGCCGGGTAGCCGAGTATGGTGCCTATGATGTCAAAATCGAAAATATTGGCGACATAGATGCGTTAAAGGATCTGGCGATCAGCTTTTATCTGAATGATTGTCTACAGTCCATTGTCCAGTTCGGACGGGAGATTGAATCGGCCGGGTGTGATTTCGCCGGTAGCGAGGAGGGGCAATGAGTACGCTGATCGGTGATGAGGTACAGCCAAGGGCGAGGAAAGGCTATTTCTGTATGGCGGCCGAGCAGTTGCTTAATGGCGACTTCAAGGAGGTCTTTCGTTGTTGTACTTATGCCGAGAAGAAGTCGATTGTCAGGGCCAAGCGTAATCAATGGAGGATTCAGCCGGGCCAGCGGTATATCCGTCAAGCTGTAGTCTGGGAGGGACAACTAGGAACATTCAGGGCGATCCCGGAGATTCACGGTATTTGCACAAAGTACAACCTCTACGAGGATTGCTGAGTCCATAGTCCTGTTTGGGCGGGATGCGGGCGGTGCGGCGTTGTTTCCTTCGGGATCGATGCCGTTTTTGTTTGTCCAGGATCTCACGTCAAGGCGGTTAAAGGCCACCAAAGTCCCACCAAGATTTTCAACGGTTTCCGCTTCTATTGTCCATGTCAGACATCAGGCGGTTTCTGGTCAGCCGGGGGAGGGGATACTCGAACCGGGCTGACGCCCGGTGTCCTTTCCGTACAGACGGAATCAATCAAGCAATCAGGCTGTCAAGCTGTCAGGCGATCAGGCGATCAGGCCGCTCGATCTTCTACCTCTGTTGTCCATCTTCCTTTATTTGCCTCATTTGCCTCAAAAAACAAAAAACTGGCAGTCTATTTCGGATGAGAGGGTGGAACGGATCTTCCATGTACAGCACGGACGGTCATTCGGGTGTCTTGCAGACAAGGTGGCTACTTGTGTTCGTGATTTCCCCCTGTTTATAGCGGCTTTCTGGCTTCCAGGAGGCTCGACAAAGGCCAACAAAGCCACCTTCCAACCGAAAGCTTACCGCTTACAGCGGAACGTCACTCACCCCCCGGCCATCCGACCATGCTGGTCGGCACGCCCCCCTCAAGGGGGGCTTGGCTGCAACCTAAACCCGAAAACAATCATTACAAATAAAAGTCGTAATAACAGAATTACGAATAAAATTCCTAATAATAGTTTTCGTAATAAAGAAAGAATCGTTTATTAACCCTCCGTAGCCGGGAAGCAACAAAAATATATTTATATAAGAGAAGTTATTATATAGGGACATTTTTGAAGGCTTTTTTAAGTCGTTTTTGGCGCCACCAAAAAGCACCTTTTTTGCCTCCGTTTTTAATTGTAGGCAGGGGGCTTTCCATAAAGAACCTCGCTTTTTATACGCGAATATCTCTTACTAATTATTTTCGTAATAAAACAATACATAGAATTATTCGTAATACGGTTTTAATTACGAAAACTATGCATAGAAATATCATTACGAATAATTTTTTTACGAAAAGTTCTATGTACACATCCCCTGTTATTTGTATTACGAATAATTCCATTACGAACTGTGTCTATAAAAATATTGACGGTGTAAATAAAAGAAGGTATAAAAAGACATCAAAAACAATATTGGAGGTTCAATTTTATGGCAGGGAGCAAGGCACAAAAAACCGGGAAGCTGAATATCTTTGTTTGTGATTTGGGGTTCTCCGCAGCCAAGTGGAAGTTTGGCGACAAAGAGGGCCGGTTCTTTTCAGCAATCGCTACAGATAAAAGAGGCCATAAGGTCTACGGGGATGAGGCGATGTTTTCTCCGACACCTTCTTATCTTCTTTCCTGTGAAGATCTGATTGATCGTTACGGAGAGATGTGCCTTGCGGCGGTAGATCAGTCTGGTTGTGATCTTCCGGCTGAAGAACTTCATATTGTAGTCGGTGTCCCTCTCGAATATTACGAGGCGGAACAGGAACGCAAGAATGGCGGCAATCTTGGCCTCTTGAGAAAGAATCTATTGGATGAGGGTTTTGGGGAGGCAACCGTACTTCCACAAGGCTTGGGCGGTGTCTATCTTTGGTGTAGTCAGAATCCAAACCACAAGGGCAATATCCTTGGTCTGGATATTGGTTTCTCCACGATCATCATGTCTCTCTATTCCCCGCAGTTCAAAAAGATTATCTATTCTGCAACTAAATACAGTCATGGGGTAAGGCGTCTTGGTCAGGAATATTTATCGCCCAAGATTGCAAGTCTGACACCTTCCCGTACTCTGACACCTCCGGCCCTTTGCATGATTATGGAAAAGGGTGTGATTAACTACGGCATGAACAAATACGATGTTACGACTCAGTTGGAAGAGGCCGTTGGCGAATACGTTGAGCAGACATTGAGAGAGGTTGCCTCCGAGTTGAGATCCAATGTGGGTGAAGCAATGGACTTCGATAGCATCCTGTTTTTCGGTGGCGGTGCAAGACACATCAATGGCCGGATTGACAGTGGCGAAAGCAGCAAGAATTTTGTTGTGATGAATGAGCCTGAGCTGGCAAATGCAAGAGGCTTTATGATGATTGCTGAAGAGAACTTCTAGGGGGGTAGACAATGCGTACCATGTTTACGGTCTGCACTTCAGATTTCAAAGTATCAAATTGCCTGGAAGAGTTGGGGAAAAAGAGACGGGCCAGCCAATTCGTTGAAAGAGCTGTTGAAGCTTTTTTAAAAACCGAAGACGGGCAAAAGACTTTAGACTTTATGCTCACAGCACCAAAACGAGCAAAGGGGGCGGTGAAACAGCCCGCCCCTGCTGCATATAATCAAGGAACTGTTCAGCAGCATGCAGAGCAGGTCGTACAGGCCGTGGTACAATCTGTGCCGACGCAACAGCCGGTAGCATCAGCTCCAGTGGTTCAGCCTGTATCCGTGCAGGAACAACAGATAGTTCAGCCTGTGGAGACATCTATTCCATCGGCACCGGATAGTGTTGAGGCGATTGTTTCCGGTATAGCCAGCGGCACTACGGCTACG
>CAXYUZ010000118.1:0-4233 GCA_964292275.1 uncultured Desulfuromonadaceae bacterium | reverse complement strand
TTACTTTTGACATCCGAAAGCTTCATCTTGACTGCTCCATAGATTTTATAGTCGGACAAAAGTCGGATCACAGGTATTCCTAAAGACCCAATAGCCCGGATATCAGCATAAATAAGGGAACTGGAAATTGTCAATTTACCGTTTATAACCGTAGGGGCGAAGCAAACGGTTAACCTGCTTCGCCCTTTTGCCACGGAGATCAAAGGCGGGCGAAGCAGATTAAGCTTGCTTCGCCCCTACAATCAAAAACGGTATATCAATAAATTCCGAGTCCCTAACCCGTATGACAGCGATGGTACCCACAGAACGTACGAGGCTATCAGGCATTTAACAACAATTGCCATGCTGCCTATCCGGCTTGCCACCCTGTATAAACCGGTTCCCAATAGTATGGCCAGCGAAACAAGGACCAGCAGTATCACAGCAACAGCGATAAAAAATTCCGTACCATGGTAAGGCGGTTTTCTCTATGCACGAAGAGACAGATGAGTAGATTTTCTAGTTCAAAACTACTCAATCAGCCTTCCAACTGGCATAGTTAAGTCCGGCGCTGGCCTGGAATCCCCTGTGGTCAAAGGATGCCCACATGCCTCCCCATTTGAATGACTCTGAGCCGGTGGTGAATGAGCGTCCGAGCTGTTTTTTGAGCACCCTGCGAATAAAGGCGACCTGTCTCTCGCTGGTTTCCTGTGTCGGCCACTCCATAAAATCTTCGTCGTCCGGCAACGATACGCCAAAATGCATACTGACCAGAAAACCGTTGTGGAAGCAGAGAGAAAAACCGGCCGGTCGCTCGCCAAAGGTTACCTCTGAAAAATGCAGCCATTCGTAACCGTTTTTGTAGTCGGTATTCGAAGTATAGAAATCCGCCAGTCCGCTCATGGCGGCATCTCTTGACACTCCGTCAACTATCAGGAAATCACATTCAGTCAGCTGGAGAGAGCCGTCTTTCGGATTAAAGATCATTGCGTGGTTTGGTTTAAGCCCCATAGTCATCCCTGTACACTTAGAATCAGAACAGCCACTTTTTCACAAGTTCACATCCGAATCTCTCTTCCAGCAGTTCCAATCCGGCCTCTTCATCGTCATAGACCTCCGATAAAGTGCGGATCATCAAACCATCGAGATAATCCTCCGCTGACGGAAAAAAGCGGGTTAAATGCGGTGCGCAGTCGTGATCAAAGTAGTAGACCTCACCACTCTGGCGATGAAAGCAAAACATATTGCCGTTGCCAAGATAATCGCCAAAAACAATCAATTCCGATGCCAGCTTTTGATCTGTTTCACTCAATTGCATATCTTCAATGGCGGGAAATGCATCGGCCAGAGGCTGTATACAGATATCACTGTTTTTAACAGTGCAAAGCTTTTCGGCCAGTGACAGCGCACCAAGCTCCGTGTAATAAGTTCGCAAAGCGGAGGGCAGTGTGCAGCCAAGTTCCGCTTCCAGCTTTTTCAGGGTATCCTGACGGACCTGTGTATTGACCGGCGCAGACGGATGACCTTCCCACAGGGCGGCATAGGCCTGAATGACTGAGCGATACCAGGCAATCCGTTCGGATGATGACGTGAGCACGGGCCATTCCAACGGAGGGCAGCCTGGTGGCGGCCACTGTGTATCAATGTTTACATTATTCATATCTACCCCTTCACGTTTCTTGTTTTTTTTCGTATCAAACGATATTTCCGGTTTTTGAAAGTATCGTTCCAATCACTTCGCACACCCTTTATCGACCGCAGCAACTCCTTCGGCTCACCGATATATTTCAACAACTGCCGTTTCAATTCGGCGGAAGGCATTTCACTGTCAATAATCTGCTCCAGCTGCTGATCTGAAAACTGCCGGTGCCCTTTTCTGAATTCTATAAATGCGTACAAGTCGGCAATATCCTGAAGTTGAAAGCCGATGCCGGTGGCAGTTTCGTGTGTAGCGGCAATGAGCAGGTTTTCCAGATCCGCCGTCAGCCCTCCCTGTTCCGGGAACAGCTCTCCGTCGCAGGCGGCCGTGAGACCGTCAAATTCTGCACCGATGGCCTCCAGTTCAGCCTCCACCTTCAATAGTCTGTTTAGCAGGTCGTTTATGGTCATGTCTGCTGATAGGTCACCCTTGTAATCATGCAGTCCGGGCAGAGCAGGCCGTAATAAATCCCTTCGCCGTATTCCTCAAGATCTTCCACGGAAAGCTGGGCCACAAACTGCATCTGCCGCCCGCACTCCGGACATGGTACGTAACCGGTATCCTGAATCCAGCTGGGGTGGCCGCCGATTTGTGTAAAACCGGTGGGCAGGCACCAGTCCGCGGAATGGTGCGGCAGGCGCTGCTGCGGTGACAGTGCGAGTTTGTTCTGTGGCAACGGAGCGAACTCGTTGGGATCGGGCACATGCCCAGGAGGTATGTTTCCTTCATACCAGCTCGATTGCCCGTTTTCATCCACCCGCATGTAAAGCTGCTCCGTAAAAAAGTTGCAGACCTCACAGGTGGCGATGGTTAGGCTGTTTTGCGGAATATTGATTCCGTGCAGTCCGGTTTTGGACAGATCGATCTTAAACAGATTGGTAACCGGCTTGCCGCACCAGGGGCAGTCGAAACCGGCCGGTGTACAGGTGCTGACCGGCGCACCGGCAGGATTCTCGCCACTGACAAGCCGGTAGCAGCCAGGCATGGTCAATTCACGTCGTCTGTCGTTGTCGTCAAGTTCCCATCCGGCGCTGTGTGCATATTCGTGGGGGCGAATATACAAATCGCTTTCCCACTGCGGCGGCTGACGGCGCCACTGTGCAAACTGGCGGACCACGTTATCCGTGCCGATCCAGGCCAGGGCTGACAGCATGTGGCTCAACTGAAGCTGTTCTGTTTTGCCCTCACCCGCCTGGTTCAGCCGTGCCATCAGACTATCGGCCAACTCACTCCCGCCCGTACGGAAAATGTATCCCGGATAATATTCCTCCGCCTCGGCAAGGCACCTGCATATCGCAGCCAGATTTGTACCGGTGAAAGAGGCCAGCTCTTTGGCAAACTCGATGGCCTCCTCGTATTCGTCATCATCAAGCAGTTCGGTCACATGGGTTTTCAGACGCTCGATCCCTGCATCCCCAAGTGTGCCGTACACCTCTTCGGCAGTCCGGTGGTACGGAATCAGGTTAATCAGCGGGTCGCGCTCCACCGGACGGTGCATGATTTTGATGATCTCCACTGGGTCGGAAACAGCGTCAAAGAGATTTACGTCACGGCGGTTTTTGCGCACATACTCGTCACGTGCAATACGTTCGGCACTCTGACGGCACGGCATGCAGACCCCGCCATTCCTCTCGGCGGTCGCAGGCAGTATCATCGCCTGACACTCTTCGTTGGAACATTTCACGCGCTCAGTCATTTTGCTTTATCTCCGGCGGAATATTTCAAAAAAATCTCCCGAACAATTTATCAACCGCAGCCTTGCTATAACTATCCTCACCTCGCCAATAGGTAACATAACTCCAGTCGTGGTGCCCACCTGGATCGCGGCGATCGGTTGACGTCACCTCAAGGACATCGCAGCAGGCCAGTATTTCCAGCAATGTACCCAACTCATCCTTGTTGGACGGCAAAACGCCCTTCAAACGGTTACGAAGGGTTCCGGGGGGATCATTCGGGGCACTGGTCTCAATGGTTTTCAATATTTCATGAAAAATGGCAATGTCCTGTTCCGACGGTTCAGGTATGGTTTCACGGGCAAGTTGTTCCAGATCCAGCAGGGTATAAATCAGGTTTCCGTGACGGACGCCGCCCCAGCGCAGGCGCTCAAAGTTAAGTACATTCAGCTCTTCATCCGTATAGGACTTACTGCCGCCGCAAATGGAACATTCACAGCGTTCGCAAGGAATGGCCACACCGTTTTCGTAAAAATGACCTGTTATGCGCTTCTGTTCTGCATATTGGTGAAGCGGTATTGATTTGGCGTGATGCCATGAAGCCAGTCCGGAGCGCCAGTCAAGACGCCTTGTGGAGAAACTGCAGAGAAACGCCTGTGCCGCTTTTCCTGCGGGCATTCCATTTGTCAGGCCAACAACCCTGTTGATCAGTTCATCATGGGAGATGGAGAGCGGGTCGAACATGATGCCGCAAGACTTTGCATACTCAAAATCTGCAGGTAAAATGGCCTTCAGTCCGTCATCAATCCATCCGTTTTTCCAGAATGGGCGGATTCAAGTTCGAAGTGCAACAGCCAGTGGTGGTTTGGTGTAACACATATC
>CAXYUZ010000117.1:0-4282 GCA_964292275.1 uncultured Desulfuromonadaceae bacterium | reverse complement strand
AGGTTGTTCCCCGCGTGCGGGGGTGAAAAATCGGCACAAAATGCCGGCGCAAAACATACTCAGGTTGTTCCCCGCGTGCGGGGGCTGTTTTATTCAAAAAATCAAGGGGGATGCAAATGCTGTTCGAGTGCAAATGCGGATACAAGACAGACATCGAACAAGAAAGGGATCAGCATACAAAGAAATGTTTCTTGTGCCGCAAGGAACGGGTTTTTAATGATGATGCCTGGCCTGTCCAGGAATACGGATCTTCTCAATCCTCAGATCCTCCGTCCTCCTTGGACTTTGGAGCCTCATTCAGCAGCGATTCTGACTCCTTTGGATCATTCCATGGCGGCGGTGGGGATTTCGACGGTGGCGGAGCTTCGGACGATTTTTGAGTTGGCCCCTATTTTCGGGGATGGAAACGTAATCATACCCGATACAAAATCGGATCTTGGTTTTCCCCTATTGCAAATTGCAACAGGGATGCAGCAAAAGAATTGTTTTGAGAAGGGTTAAAAAAACAGGGGAGCGATCGAGTGCAAGAAGATTGGGACGAGGATGAGCGTTGTTGCGAATATTGCGGCAAAACACTAGAGCGACGAGAAGATGAACGGCAGGATCAATTTCTCAATCGAAGATATTGTTGTAAATCATGTGCTGCAAAAGATCGACCTCTTCCAAAGAAGAAAAAAACGCAGATAAACATATTCATTCCAAAGAGGGGACAGGACGAATCCTATTCCAGGGGATACCGGTTTTAATTTTGTCTGGTCCTGCAACCAATTAGGGGGGTGCAGGGGTTGTAAAACACTATAATTGCCGAGGTAAGCCAATGTCCAGCCCATGCGAAGATTGTATCGACGAGTTTGTTCCGGAACTTTGTTTTGATGAGTGTATCGTCAGGGATACCAAAATTCTTGATTTGATCCAGGATTGTGCAGAAGTCACAAAATCCAAAGGTTTTAAGGTTGATCTACATGCCACCCAGATTGCACTTATGGCGACCGAGGTCGCAGAAGCCCTTGAGCATGTTGAAATGTGGTCAAGTGGTGAAGAAAGGGTTGACAGCGTAACCAGGCAGTTTATTGCCGAACTTGTTACTGCCTCTGAAAAGTTTGAGCATTACAGAAAGAGTCCGTTGGCTATCGAGCATGTGGATGAGTCGAAAATCAAGAGCATTTATCATCTTGAGGAAGAGCTTGCCGATCTCTGTATCCGTGTTTTCAGCTATGTTGGGGGTAATGATCGTTCTATGCAGTTTTTAGCCTCTTTGAGGGCGAAGATCGAAAAAAACAAAGGACGGGCTGCGCTTCATGGAAAAAGGTTCTGAGAACGAGAATTTGGGAGCCGGTATTTTGTCGCAATCGACAACAATCCCTGATGTTTGGGAGGGAATCGTTTTGCCACAATCCGGAGATCAGTTTTTGGAAAAACAGTCGGCCTTTTCCTTCGTTTATGATTGGGCCGATTTTGTTGAAATCTGGGATGCACTTCCTGGAATCATCATCGTGACGTTGGCAAAAGGATGGACATTTAATCCGTGCTACCATGATTCTGTGATGGGGTTCCCGTGGGATGGTATAGGGGAAATGAAGGATGCGTTGGCCGGAGTCTGTATATATCCTTGTCGGTGCAATAGTTGTCTTGCTGAGACAGCAGGAGCGGCCTGATGGGAGTAAAATCCGATCTGGCACCAAAACCTTGCCGGGTTTGCGGGGATGTTTCCAAGGTGGCACACTATATTATTATTCGGCATGATGCATATGTCGAATATGTGCGGGCTTGTAGATCGTGTTTGTTGAAAAGAAAAAGGGGGGAATTATCCGATGAAACCGTGTTACGGGCCGCAATGCCCGTCGTGTCCTGACCGGGAATTTTGCGAAGAATTCGCATCATAGACGCAGCCCGCTTGTTGCGGGCTTTTTTGTGATTTTGCTTGCATCGGCCCACATTATGCTGTATATATTATATACTTTATAAGTGAAAAACGGAGGACGACTGGAGGTTGTCATGACGCCGGAATTTAAAGCCAGACTGTTTGCGATTGCCAAACATAAAGACCAAAAATATGGAGAACATCCGTATATATACCACTTGGATATGGTGGCCGGGATTTTGCCTATGCCCGGTAATTATGTCGTTTTGGCATATCTGCATGATATTTTGGAAGATACCGATACAACTTTTGAAGAACTAGCCCAAGAATTCGGGGAAGAAATTGCTATCAAGGTGCAGCTCCTCACTGATCCTGATGCCCCGACTAGGAAGGAGAGGAAAGAACTTCTGCATACGGTTTTGGGGGCTTTGGGGGATGATCATTTGGATGTTTTGATGGTTAAAATTGCCGATCGGTTGGTAAATGTACAGGAGAGTATTTTCAACAACAGTTCGTTGCTGAAAAGGTATATTGCTGAACATTCAGCCTTTGTTGCGGCGGTATATCGCAAACCAATCGAAAGAGACCTGAATTTCATGTTGCTAAAAACGGTTATGGATTGTATCTAGCGGGGAATGAAATGAGCAGCAGAGAGCAAAATATCCGCGATCTATGGCAAGAGGGGGAAGTCCTGGCTGACCTCTTGCCGATTGATTTCGAGGCAACAGGTGTGAGCTGGCACGAATTTGGCCTGAATTGCTGCATGTGTGGAGGGGATATTCCCGCAGACAAAATACACGGGAGATTGTCCAGGTTGATACCTTCGGTGGTTTCCATGGAGGTTGTTGGCCGATGTCCTCATTGCAATTATCTGGTTCCCTCCGGTGTTATTCGTTTTCGTTCCGACGGGACAACGGAATGGCAGCAAAACGGTCGGTGGGTTAAAAGTATGGGGCGGCGGGTTACTACTTGGAGAAAGACGGTTAATTGGATCGGGGATCTATTTAGAAAATTGGGCGGTTTTTTGCGCTGATCATCAGCAATAATCCGCATCATTTCTAGCTCGATACTGATTTCTTCAGCGAGTTCCGCGTTGATGAAAAATATTGACAGCCTGCAATATTGTGTATATAATATATACATTAAATCAAACACTAAACCACTTGCAAAAGGAGTTTTTATGCAGATTCAAACAGAAACAGAAGTAGCAATTATCCCTCTTTCCGCTATCGCCACCAGCGAACTGAATCCTCGTAAGTATTTTGATACAAATAAAATGAACGAACTGATTGCCTCGGTTCGTGCGGTTGGAATCCTTCAGCCGATCTTGGTCAGAAATACTGAAGAGGGCTATGCCATTGTTGCTGGAGAAAGACGTTATCGGGCGGCCAAGGAAGCTGGTCTGTCAGATATACCGGCGATCATCAAGGAAATGAGTGATGATGATGTATCTAAGGCGGCACTGATTGAAAATACCGTTAGGGAGGATATGTCGATTGCCGAAGAGGCAGAAGCGGCTCAAAGAATCCTTAACATGACCAACGGTGACAGGGAAGAGGCGGCGGCATGCCTTGGCTGGCCTCTGTCCAAATTCAACCGCAGGATCGCTCTTTTGTATCTGATTCCAGAAGGTATGGAAGCCTTGATGAAAAAAGAGATCCTGGTTGGACATGGTGAGTTGTTGGCGGTGATACCTCCTGACAAGCAGAAAAAGGCTCTGGAAACCATAATTGAGCATAAACTCACGGTTCAACAGGTTAAAGACTTGCTGATTAAGGTATCCACCAACTTCAAAGACGCCATCTTTGCCGTTGCCGGTTGCAACTACTGCCATCATAACTCCAGCCAGCAATCATCGCTCTTTGTGGATTCTATTGGTGAGGGCTACTGTACCAATTCCGATTGCTATAAGGGAAAAACCGTTGCCAGACTTGAGGCGATCAAAACCGAACTATCCGAAGAAGTCCAGACCGTCAAAATCATTGAAATCGGTGAAAATTCCTTTTCAAAACTGGCGGCTGAAGGGTCGCTTGGAGTCGGGGAGGAACAATATGCGGCATGCGGATCTTGTGTAAACTTTGGGGTGACTGTTTCAAACCTCCCCGGCGAAGTTGGCAAGATTGAATACTCCATCTGCTTTGACAGTGTTTGCCAGCAGAAGAAGGTTGCGGCCAGGATCAAGGCAGAAAAGGAAAAGGCCAATGCGGCCAAGGCTGAAAACAAAACCTCAGACGCCAAAGAAAGGAACTCTGCTGATCCGACAAGTGAGACAAAAAATAAAGAGCCAAAGATTGCGGGAATCTCGCAGAGGGTCAAAGATTATCGCCGTAAGGTCTGGAATGTCGCTGTCAAAAAGGAATTAAGACAGCAGGAAGCAAAAGCCAAACACTTTCTCCTTGATCTACTCCTGACCGGCGATGG
>CAXYUZ010000116.1:0-4331 GCA_964292275.1 uncultured Desulfuromonadaceae bacterium | reverse complement strand
TTTAGGAGTAACCAATGAAAGTTCTCGTTGTTGGCGGCGGTGGCCGTGAGCATGCACTGGTCTGGAAGATTGCCCAGTCTCCGCTGGTTAAGAAGATCTACTGCGCCCCGGGTAATCCCGGAACAGCTGCCTTGGCTGAGAATCTGCCGATCAAGGCGGATGATGTCAGCAAACTGCTGGAGTTTGCCTGGAACGAGAAGATCGATCTGACGGTTGTCGGCCCGGAACAGCCGCTCTCGCTGGGGATTGTGGATATCTTCCGCGATCATGACCTGAAGATCTTCGGACCAAGCAAGGCCGCCGCCTTTATTGAGGGGAGCAAGGCCTTCTCCAAGGATTTGATGCAGAAATATAATGTTCCGACTGCTGCCTACGGTGTGTTCAGCGATGTGGCCGAGGCCGAAGCATTTATTGACAAGACCGGTGCGCCGATTGTTGTCAAGGCCGACGGCCTTGCCGCTGGCAAAGGGGTTATTATTGCCCAGACCCGTGACGAAGCGGTTGAGGCGGTCAGGGATATGCTCAGCGGCAATGCCTTTGGCAGCGCCGGTTCCAGGGTGGTCATCGAGGAGTTTTTGACCGGTGAGGAGGCCTCCTTCCTGGCGATTACCGATGGCAAGAATATCATCCCGCTCGCCAGCGCTCAGGATCATAAGGCGATTTTTGACGGTGACCAGGGGCCGAATACCGGCGGCATGGGCGCCTATTCACCTGCGCCGGTTGTGACGAAGGATATTCATGAAAAGGCGATGACTGAGGTTTTGCGCCGCGCCGTGGATGGCATGGCCGCCGAGGGGCGCCCTTATGCGGGTATTCTCTATGCCGGGTTGATGGTCAAGGATGGTCAGGTCAAGACACTGGAGTTCAACGCCCGTTTTGGTGACCCGGAATGCCAGCCGTTGTTGATGCGGATGAAGTCTGACCTTGTGCCGCTTCTGCTGGCGGTTGCCAATGGCGATCTGTCCGGTATGGAGATCGAGTGGCATGAAAAGGCAACCGTCTGCGTTGTCATGGCTGCCGAGGGGTATCCGGGCGATATCCGCAAGGGTGATGTTATCAACGGCCTCGAAGCTGCGGCCAAGCTGGATGACCTGTATGTCTTTCATGCCGGAACTGTCGACCGTGACGGCAAGTGCGTCACCAATGGTGGTCGCGTGCTGGGTGTGACTGCAATGGGGGACACGGTGCAGAAGGCAATCGAGAACGCTTATGCCGGTGTTGCCCTGATCGATTGGCAGGGTGTGCAGTTCAGGAAGGATATCGGCAAAAAGGCAATCGGAAGAATCTAATCCGGATTTTGAATCCGTTTGAGGGAGAGTATGCAAGAGAAACCGTTGGTAATGATTTTAATGGGAAGCGAGACCGATCTGACTGTCATGCAGGAAGCGGCCAAGATCCTGACCAAGTTTGATGTTGAATACGAGATGCATATATCGTCAGCACACCGTTCGCCGCACAAAACGGCCAAACTGGCCACCGAGGCAGCCGGCCGTGGTGTAAAGGTGATTATTGCCGGCGCCGGTATGGCTGCGCATCTGGCCGGAGTGGTTGCGTCAAAGACCACCCTGCCGGTAATCGGTGTGCCGACACCGGGTGGCGCATTGAATGGTGTTGATGCGCTCTACGCAACGGTGCAGATGCCGGCCGGTATTCCGGTCGCATCCATGGCGATCGGCAAGGCCGGTGCCAAGAATGCCGGGCTGTTTGCAATCCAGATCCTGGCCCTGTCCGATAGCGGTCTGGCGGCAGCGCTGGTTGATCACCGTCAAGAGATGGAGATGGAGGCGGAGCGGGTTGATGCCGGTCTGCAGACGGAGCTTGAGCGTTCCAGGACGATCTGTTTCGGCTGTAATCATCAGTAGATTGACAGGGCGGACCGCTGCTCAGGCTGGTCTGCCCCCTTTTTTAACGCTTGTGTCCGGTTGCGGGAGTTGCCATTGAATATTTCCAAGCGCAGTTTTTTAGAGCCGGTCTGGCTTTTCTTTTGTTCTCTCAAACTGACGCTCTTTTTGCTGATTTTGCTTGCCTTGATTTCTATTATCGGAACGCTGCTGCCACAAGGGGAACTGCCGCCTGAATACATGGCCAGAATATCCAATGCCAAGTTCGAGTTCTACTCGGCACTTGGTTTTTTTGATATGTATCACTCCCGCTGGTTCAAGGCAATTCTCTCGCTGTTGAGCCTTAATCTGATCTGCTGTTCAATCAGACGTTTGCCCCATGTACTCCGTTATATCACCCATCCACAAACGGTTTTTGAATCAAGTCAGGCGAATAGTCATCCGTTTCGTCATGAAATCAGCTTTTCCGGTAGTCAGGAGGATGCCTGTCAGCAGCTGGCCGGTTTTTTGAATAACGAGTTTGCCGCAGCCGTTGTCACTGAGCAGGGGGGCGAATATCACCTGTTTGCACAGAAGGCCCCTTGGTGCCGTCTGGCGGTTTATCTTGTTCATGCCAGTATTCTGGTGATCTTTGGCGGGGCAATCATCGGTTCGATTTATGGTTATAAGGGATATGTCAGTATTGTTGAGGGGCAGAGCGTTTCAAGAATGGTCTCCAGTTCGCAGCAGCAGGTCGATCTCGGTTTTGAACTCCGTTGTGATCAGTTCACGGTCAAAAACTATTCCAACGGCGCCCCCAAAGAGTTCAAGAGCATCCTGACGGTGCTGGAAAACGGAAGGCCGGTGCCGGGTTATACCAATGCCAGAGTGGTTGTTAATGACCCGCTGACCTACAAGGGAATTACCTTTTATCAGTCCAACTATGGTAATGCCGGCAGCTATTTCTTTAATGTTGCCGATGCAGGCGGCAAACAGGCCGCCTCTCTGGTTGCCAATGGCAGAACCCCGCTGCAGCTGCCGGATGGAAGCCGGTTGCAGGTGGTTGAGGCAACCGATGATATCTCCGCCTTTGACCCGGCGCTCTCCGGGCCGGCCGTACAGGTGGTGATTACATCGCCGACCGGTGAGCGGGAGGAGTTGGTGATCTATGGCCGTCACCCGGAGCTGAACATCCGTCATGCCAAAGCGCATGGCGCTCCGTTTGTGATCCATTACCAGGGGGGACAGGAACGCTTTTTTACCGGTCTGCAGGTCTCCCGGGATCCGGGCGTTCCGGTTGTCTGGATTGGCTGCCTGATGATGCTGGTTGGGCTGATGGCTGCCTTTTTCATGTCACACCAGCGGATCTGGATTGTTGTCTCCGGCGGCCAGGCGGTTATGTATGGCAATGCCAGCAAAAATCCGGCTGCCTTTGCGAGCCGTTTTGAAGGGCTGTCTGAAAAGCTGACAGCCTTGCAGGCCTGAGGGGGGATTGACAACCATGACAAGTTCACTGCTATTCAACATAACCACACTTGCCTACCTCGGCTCCATGCTGGCCTTCTTTGTCTATCTGGCAAGTAAAAACAGGTTGCTGGGGCAGGCTGGAAGCATATTTGCCTACTTGGGGCTGGGGATCCAGACCGCCGCCATCGGCCTGCGCTGGCATGAGTCATACCGGATTGGCTTCGGCCATGCCCCGCTCTCCAATCTCTACGAATCGGTGGTCTTTTTCTGCTGGACAATTGTCCTGATTTATCTGTTGATTGATCTCAAATACCGCTATCGTGCCATCGGCGCCTTTGTCGTGCCGTTTGCGCTATTGGGGATGGCATGGGCGCAGCTGGGGCTCAAGTCAGGGATTGATCCGCTTGTGCCGGCCCTGCAGAGCAACTGGCTACTTTACCATGTGATTACCTGCTTTCTCGGTTACGCCGCCTTTGCGGTCGCCTGCGGTATTTCGATCATGTATCTGATCAAGTCCGCTGCGGAAGAGCGGGGTGCCGATACCACTGCAGGGGGGATTCTCTCCCTGTTTCCGCCCGCCCGGGTTCTGGATGACCTGAACTATCGTGCCATCATGATCGGTTTTCCACTGTTGACCCTGGGGATCATCACCGGCGCTGCCTGGGCCAATTATGCCTGGGGCACATACTGGAGCTGGGATCCCAAGGAAACATGGTCATTGATCGTCTGGTTGATCTATGCGGCCTTTCTGCATGCCAGAATCACCAAGGGGTGGGTCGGCAAACCGGCGGCCTGGCTTTCGATTGTCGGTTTCATGTTTACTATATTCTGCTACCTGGGTGTGAATCTGCTGCTCTCCGGGCTGCACAGCTACGGCCGTTAGCCCTGTAGTTGTATTCCATGCTGTGGCGTGTTGGCCGGGCAACTCCGGCCTTTTGTTTGTCGTTGAGCCCATTGCAAAAACCCTTCGACAAGCTCAGGGTGAACGGATTATGGTTTGATAACTGGCTGTTATTCCGTTCGTGGTGAGCCTGTCGAACCATG
>CAXYUZ010000115.1:0-4619 GCA_964292275.1 uncultured Desulfuromonadaceae bacterium | reverse complement strand
CGAATCACCAGAATGCCTGCCGACGTGACTAAAGCGGCTATCAAGCTGGCCGACAGAGCGGCATAGACATGTTCGCTCCACATGCTCAAGCCTTTCCGGCACGCAAATAAAACCTGTGCCCGCTGTATTCAGTTTCCTTGATTTGCCCATTTTTAATCAGGCTTTCAACAATCGCCCAATCACTGCCGGTTTTCTCAAGCAGCTTTGAGACAGCGTCCTCCCGCATGGGGTGTACGGCGGTAATGTTCAGCAGGTCGACAGCAGGGTCTCCGCTGCTCGAAAACTCGTTACCTTCATAGCCGGTCAAAAGCTCCACCCGCCTGATTTTTTTGCTGACAATCTGAAAAGCCATGTTGAGCCCGGATTCAGTGGCCGGTTTGATTCCAGATACAGCAGGCGGCCTTGTCGGCACGGCAAGATATGCGGTGTCAGGATCAATCTCGGCCAGAAAACCGGCCAGCTGTTCCAGATCAGACTCATTGTCGTTGAGACCGCTGATCAGCATTGTGTCTGTAATCAGAGTTCCCTTGTATCTTTCGGAAAAGACCAGCGCGCCTGTCAGAATGTCGGCAAGAATCAGCGACTTATGCGGCCGGTTTATCCTGCGCCAGAGTTCCTCATTTACGGTGTCGATCTTGAATGAAACCAGATCCGCCCTGGCCAGATCATCCCTGACGTCCGCCCGCCAGATGAGCGAGGCATTCGTTATCACGGCTGTTTTAACGCCAAGAGATTTCAAGGCGTCTATCTCTTGCCCCAGCCTGATGCTTAGAGTCGGTTCTCCGTCAGCGACAAAGGTCAGATAATCGACAGAATCGCCGCGTTCCCGTAATTCTCGCACTGCCTTTTCCACCTCTGTCCGCAAGACTTCCGGTTTGCAAAAGTTCTGCCTGGTCACCTGCAGATTGCCGGTATTTCCCAGCTGGCAGTAGACACAGGAGTAGGAACAAACTTTTGCCGGGATCGTATTAATCCCCAGACTGCGTCCCAGGCGTCTGGATGGAACCGGTCCGTAAACTGTCATTTTATACCCCTTTCCGCATCAGGTTATCCATTTTCTGTTGATGTTTTTCATACTTATAAAAAAGAGCAGCAGACAGAAGGAGATGATCACGAAAAAATCCAGCCCCAGGTGCATTTTGTTTGTCCCGTTGACAGCTCCATGCAGTATGTCGACACCGTATGTCAGCGGCAAAAGGTAGGACAACGGGCGCAGGATCATGGGCAGGTGGTCGATCGGGAAAAACAGGCCGCAAAGAAAAATCATCGGAAACCGGAAGAAATTGGAAAAGGTCTGGGCTTCAAACACCTCGCTGACCGTAACCGCGATAAAGAGCCCCAGAAAAGTAGAAACAACCGCGATCAAAAAGATGGCAGGCAAGACCGTCATCCATGAGACAGACGAGATATCCGCCAGAAGAAACGCCAGCAGCACAGGCACAATCGCATTGAGGGAGCCAAACAGAATGGCGCCTGAGGTCTTGGCAAACATGAGCAGGTTCAACGAAACCGGGGCCAGCAGCAGTCTTTCAAATGAGCGGTTCTTCTTTTCAAACGTAACCGTTACGGCCAGCATCGACGTGGTTCCAAAAAGCACGGAAATGGCGATTACGCCGGGCAGGAGAGCCGGTATGCTTTCCATGCCGCTGCCGGATTTGATAAAGAACATGGCGGTCCAGGCAATGGGAAAAATCAGGCCCCAGCTGATATTGGGCGGTTTGAGATAATAGGCGCGCGTATCCTTGAGCAGGATATTCCAGAAAGCGATCCACCCTTTCATGCCGGCCCTGCTTTCTTCTCAGCTTCCTTTTTCATCATATCCGCCTCGATACCGGTAACAGTGACAAATATCTCCTCCAGAGTCGGCATCAATCGCCTGGCCTCGGAAATCTCGGCACGCTGTGCATCCAGACATCTTACCAGACGCGACAGACTGATCGATTCGACAGACTCGACACGAATCTGCTGCGGCGACACTGCCTGAAAACCGTACTCCGGGATGGCTGCCGCAAGGATACGGGCCAAATAATCCGCATCCCCCGACACGGACAGCTGCATGATCTGCTTGCCCGCTAAAGGCTGCAGAAGGTTTTTTACCGAATCGCTCCTGACGATCCGCCCTTTGACAATAAAGGCAATCCTCTGACAGAGCCTTTCAGCCTCTTCAATATAGTGGGTGGTAAGAAAGATGGTCGTGCCGGACTTGTGCAGGCCGGCAATCAGCTGCCTGATCTGGCGTGCGCCGGCCACATCAATGCCGGTGGTGGGTTCGTCGAGAAACAGAATCAGCGGATTATGGATTATGCCCGCCGCAATGGTAAGTTTGCGCTTCATCCCCTTGGAATAGCCGCCGAAATTGCGGCTGGCCGCATCCTTCAGCCCGAAAGTCTCCAGCAGCTCCATGGAGCGCTGCTCACGCTCACGCTTGCGCATGCCGTATAATGCGGCGCAGAAGCAGAGATTGTCAAAACCGGATAGTTCGGGATAAAGATTGCTTTCGTCAGGCACAATGCCGATCAGATGCTGTGCGGCCTTGGGATTTCTGGTGCAGTCCTGTCCGGCAATGCGGATTGTTCCGCTATCAGGTCTGGAAAGCCCGGTGAGCATATTGATGGTAGTCGTCTTGCCCGCCCCGTTAGGACCCAGGAAACCGAAAAACTCCCCCCGCCTCAAACCGAAACTGATGCCGTTTACAGCGTTGACATCGCCAAATTTTTTCGTCAGCTCAACAACTTCGATCAGATCGTCCTGATTGCCGGATACTTGTAGATGTCCCTGTTCTGCCATATTTCTCCTCGGGACGAAACGGCCAAGGCAAGCCATGATTTGGAATTACACAGGCAGTGTCACTACACAGGCTTAAACAAGTCCAGCGCTTCAGGAAAGTTACTCACAGTAATACGCTAACCCTGCATAGCAAGCACGCCGGACGCAGTTACCGCAGAGAGGGCTATCCCCTCTGCGTAACTGAAGACCAGACGGGATTCACTTTTTCAAAATAGTACCCAGCAATTTTTCTTTATCTATTTTCTTGGTGCAGAAGAACCAATCGGAACAGGTTATCTCATCAACGCCTTCCATCCGTTCCTTGGCTACACCACAGGAACCGGCCGGCGGAACAATTACGTCATCGCCGGGCCGCCAGTCGGCTGGGAGAGCGACAGAAAAGGCATCGGCTGTCTGCAGCGCAATCAGAATCCTGTACAATTCATCAAAATTTCTGCCCAGGCTAAGCGGATAATAGATGATAGTCCGGATAATCCCTTTCGGATCGATAACAAACACCGCCCGCACAGCCTTGGTCGTACTCTCCCCAGGCTGAATCATTCCATATTTCCGGGCAACCTCCATCGTGATGTCTTCAATCAAAGGAAATTTGACCTCTATATTTTTCATTCCCCTGTATTCAATTTTCTCTTTGATTGTTCTCAGCCAGGCGATATGACTGTAAAGCCCATCCACCGAAAGCCCGACCAGTTTGCAGTTGGCCTCGGCAAACTGATTTTCCATGGAGGCAAACGTCATGAATTCTGAAGTGCAGACCGGTGTAAAATCTGCCGGGTGACTAAAGAAAATAACCCAGCTACCCAGGTACTGCTCAGGGAAATCAATTTCGCCCTGGGTCGTAACCGCCTTGAATGCCGGGGCTTTGTCACCGATGCGCGGAGTTGCGACGACTTCTGCTGAACTTTGAGTTTCCATCTGTCTTCTCCTTTTTTGCGGGATTACGTCAGGCGGACTGCCGGACGTTCTTACACTTGCCGTCGGATATCAACAACGTTCTATGTACGGAGAGTTGCTATGCAAGCTTTACGAGACAGAAGCAAACCAAATGCTTCATGTATGCTTTTCACCGCTACGTCAGCATTTAACAAGGCACTTACAGCGCATCCTTCGCCTTCAATCACTGCAATGCCGAGCCTGGCAGCTTTCAGCATCAGATGGTCATTACTGCCGTTGCCGATTGCAACAACAGCGTCTGCTCCAAGTGAATCAATATGGCATTTCTTCTGTTCTGTAATATCGGAGCCATCCATAACCATGAGCGTACAATTTACCCCCGCAAGTTCCGCCTTTGCGACGCCATAAGTGTCCCCGGTCAACACATGCACTTCAATAAAACCCGCAAGTTGCTCAAGCAGGTCAAAAACGCCGGGGATCAGTTTCCCGTTACAGGCAAGAGTTCCGGTAAAATCAGCGACCAGGTATTTCAAATGCAGCATTCCAAAACCCGGAATATCAATATCCATGCAACGACTCCCGCAATTACCTGGCAAGCTTTATAATTCTACCGCAAGATTTCAAAAAAACACTTTTCCCTGTCACATGCCGGCTTCACAAAAACATCTCCGGTTGTTTTCGGATTTCCGCCAGCTTTTCCAGCCTTTCCAGCAGAGCTGCAAACTGGGGGGCCGCAACGGTTCTGGCTTTCTGTTGACATACTTTGACACAGGCAAGGCAGCGAATACATTTATCGGTGTCGCAGCTTTTGATGCTTTCTGCATCAATGGCCTGGACAGGGCAGACGGCAACGCAGCGCCCGCAACCTGTGCATGAATCGTCAGCAAGCGGAAAAAACGGCAGCTGTGAGCGTTCGCGATAGGGACTGTTCCCTTTTA
>CAXYUZ010000114.1:0-4651 GCA_964292275.1 uncultured Desulfuromonadaceae bacterium | reverse complement strand
TGGAGGCCAGTCTGGTCGAGTTGGCTGAAGGTGCAGAAATTGAAGGGATGATTTTGTGGCGGGAGGATACGGATCCGTACAAGCGCACTTATCTGAATTTCGCACGGGGCATCAAGGGGCAGTTTGAAACGGTTTACAATAAGGCCAGGGACGTTTGTGATACGCAGATCCATGGTGCATTCGACCATTTTTCCCATAATCCGTATGATTCTGTAAAACAGTATGATTTGTACAACGCTCACTCTGACCTGGTCTATCAGTTCCGATCCAGCTGCATGGATAGATACAATGAGTGGGAAGAGCGGCTGCGCCGAAGAGAGGAACAGCTTTTCAGTCAGATTGAGGGGCAGGAATCGCTGGAAGCAAAATATCAGGCCGTGTTGCAGGAGTACCAGTCGAGCAAAAACGCATTTGCCTGTAAACAGTGTGGCGGCGGAATAACCATAGAAAAGATTTTTTCCATCAGCACCTATGTAACCTGTCCCTATTGCCAGACGCAGAATACATTCAATCCCGGCAGTCAGGCCGCCATGCTGATGCACATTGCCCGGCCGCTTGCCGAAGAGCGCCAGCTGGGTAAATATCAGGAGTACGCCGCTTTGAAGTCTGCCGAGGAGGTGCACTTCAGGGCTTTTCACCGGGCCGAACTTGATGCGGTAAGCGGTAGCCAGCAGCATTCTAATGGCGTAAAGGCGCTTTATGAACAGTACAAGCAGGCCCGCAGCGCAACGGACGACTCCTACGGGAGATACCTGCGGGCGGTTTTTGACGAGATGCATGGCATTATCCCGGATCTTGCGGAGGCCAATGAGAAGGTGTTTGAAAGCAGGTTGAAGGATTACCGGCGGGATCGAAACTAAAATTAAAGGAGAAGGTCATGTTTAAAAAGCTCTTTGCTTCATTGTTGGGAAAAGAAGAAGAGGTTGTCAAACCGCAGCCGGTACAGTATCAGACCGCGTCGGAGCAGCACCAGGCCGTTGAGGAAGAGCACGACGAGATAGAGGAGCTTGAAGGCGGGTACGATAACGAAACGGGCCACGGCCTGCACTATTCCAAAGAAGCATTTGATGCGGTCGTGCAGCAGGCGTTGAATAACTGGCTTGAAAATGAGGCCGATGAGTCGGACAAGAACGATAAGGATATCCGTAATGCCCAATACAATCTGGCCAGAAATGTCTTTAGCCAGTGGAACCCCAATGCCAGCCAGGATGCTCTGCTGAATTTTCAGCAGATTTACCAGTCAAACCTGATGGGGCTGGCCGTATACGGCAAGACAAAACACGATGACTGCAACCCCATGCTGGAGCCGATCCACGGCATTTCCCTGCAGGATTACAGCGCCGCCATGGCAAAAATATCCCAGACCGTTGATCCAGAGGCGATCAGCAGGGCCTTCGGCGTTGAAAGGCCGGTTTGGGATGAAGCAACAACTCTGTGGGCCAAAAGGATGGAGGAGGATTCCAGTTTTACGGTCATTAATCTGTTTGGCAAGTATTTCGGTGAGGCTAATCAGCATCCGGTGATCGGCGCCCTTTGCCCGGATGCCGGCCAGTTCAATCAGGAAAATATGGAACGCATCAAGACGGACCGTTATTTCTACGAAGAGCTGAATGCTGCCCGACAGGCCGCCTACGATTACGGCATGGACGGCGCCCAATGGATCCAGTCGAATTACGGTATTGACCTGGGTACATTTCAGGGGGCTGCCTGTGTATTCATGGAGCAGCGTAATACCAATATGCAGTCCGATTTTGACACCTACATGCCGTACTACGAAGAACAGTTGAAAAAGTACAAAGAACGCTTTGCCGGTGAACAGGGTGGCAACGTGGCAGACGGGATTGATTTTTAGCAGAAGCGGTTTATTGGATGTTAATTGTTGAGTGCCACGACATCGTGGACGCTTTTTTGTGCAGTGCTTGGGTAGAGTAGAGAGCAGGTTTCAGCCAGCCATTTACTCTACCCATTGCTTTCTGTTGCGCCGTCACATTCCTGTTATTCTGGGCATCGCCGCCAGCAACACCGAGTGTTGGGCACGATTTAGGGACGTGACTCTGATATTTCCTCGGAAATAAGCAAGTGTCCTGTATCATCGTGCGCCACAAGTAGAGAAATCGGGCTTGAATATTTCTTTAGATTTGAAAACCGGGTTGCTCGGATGCGCACCATCGAACCCTCTTTGGAATAGTTGACTTCCGAATATGTGTTCGTGTCTCCCCTCAATTTGGCGAGGGGCATAGCTTGACGTATCAGAGCCTTGTATTGACTGGCTGGCATGGTGAGTTCTCTAACTTGCCCTGTGGGGTATGTTCGCTTGTTCTTAATCAAAGCATCTTCCGCGTACATATCTGCCGCAGCAGGATCGAAAGATTGCTCTGACTGCACGTACTGATTAAAGAAAACCTTAGCCTCTTCAATTGAGGTCGCCAAACTAGCACTGGCGAACAAGAGCATTGTGCAGAAAAACGTAATTGCTGTTATCTTCATGTATTTCTTCCTGTCCAACGGTTTGGGCGGTGACCTGCCCGCTCGGTTTTTCGGGCGGTCGGTGTCTACTGGCCTTGTTGGGCGTTTCTCTTCATAAATTCTTTTATCAGCAAGACCGTTGACTTGTGTTGATCGAAGAACTTCGCATTATTTTCCGCTAGATGTAGTGCATTTCTGATTTTAGCACCACGCTCCAACAGCAAACTGATCATGTCGTTATTAGCTGAAATAACAGCATTTTCCAGGATTGTTCTGTCATAGCCATTGGTAGTTTCAATGTCATAACCATAGTCAATAAGTTGAGCCAACGCCGATAGGTCATTTAGTCTTATGATTTTCTCAATTAAAGATTCTTCCGGGTCAACCCACTCAAACAGAGAGTTGAGAAAGCCAGCGTAGGAGTTACTGATTTCAGTTACATTCTGATAAGTTGGCTCATCATCTTCTGATTCTAATTCATGGTCCCAAAAAAATATTTTGCCTGTATCATTGCTCCCAATTCCAATACATATGGCATTTCCAGCAGGGTCGTCTGCAAAAGGAATCATAGTAGTAGGTACTCTGGCTTTGTAACTTTCATATGCCTGTTCAAGGTTTAGGTATACAGGGCCGTCATGCAAACCATAAAAGTGGTGCAAAGAGTCCTCGCGTTCCTTCTCAGATATTTTAAAATCACATGGAGACGGCTTGCCTCCGTTGTACTCGATCAAAAACTGGCGATATTCTTCCGGTAGCCGCGTTCCAATTTTTCTTTCGAATAGGATAAGCCTTTTCTCGTCGAGTACACCGTACTTATTGGAATTTTCTATTTTCATTTTTTCCTCGTTCAACGGGGTGCCCGGTTCACCCGCTTCGCCCGGTCAGTTTTCCGGGCGGAGCGGTGTGCAACCGGCTGGTTATGCAATTTTAGCCTTCTCAAGCATAGCTAAAATGGATTTTCTTCCATTGTCATCCAACTCTGATTGCGGAATGGTCATTAGAAAGCTACCTCCCGACAACATCACCCAGTAATCTGGATATTGCCAAACTTCTGTTATTGTCTTCCAAGTGATCTCTGAAGAACCAATGGCAGACTGGACGATGAGGCAATTTTCCGTGATGGTCAGCGTTGCAGTTGCATCTTTCATCTCGACAAGTTTACGCAGACCTATTCGGATGTGTCCGACAATTCCAGCGACTGGTATAATAAAAGCAAATCCTATTACAGCACCGATCAATCCGATGATCCAGGACTGATTTCCGTCTATTAATTCATACACGAAGTAACCGCTCAGTAGAACAATGGCAATAAAGTAGCCTTTCCCCATTTTACGAAAAAAGTATGATAGGACGGCTCTCTTAACTAGATCTTTGGAATATCTGAGCGTGTATGTTTCTTTCATTTCTTTTCCTTTGCATAACGGGGTCGAGGCTGACCAGTCCGCCCGGCCGTATCGGGCGGTCTGCGTACAGCCGAAAGTTGGGACTTCGCCTTGTACTGAAAAATCACTTGCAAACTCAAAATATAATATATACTCTTAATATATATTTAATGGAGGCAATCATGAAAACTGCAAAATTATTTCAAAATGGGCAAAGCCAAGCTGTCAGGCTGCCCAAAGAGTTTCGTTTTGATGATACCGAAGTGTTCATTAAAAAGACCGGCAATGTTGTCCAACTGATTCCCCGCAGCGATTCTTGGAATTCCCTGTTTGGGAGCCTTAAAAAGTTCTCCCGTGATTTTATGGTTGAACGTGTACAACCAGAGCTGGACAAACGGGAGACTTTCTGATGAAGCTGATGCTCGACACCAATATCTGTATTTACATTATCAAGCAACAGCCAGCTGCCGTGCTGAAACGTTTTCTTGAATATCAGATCGGCGACATAGGCATCTCTTCCATTACTCTTTCTGAATTACGATATGGAGTTGCCAAGAGTACACATCAAGAGAAAAATACTAAAGCCCTTGATGAGTTTATTACTCCTTTAGAAGTTGTCTTTTTTGATGAAGAGGCCGCTCATGTTTATGGCGAAATTCGAGCAAATCTCGAAAAGGCAGGCACGCCAATTGGCTCAATGGATATGCTGATTGCAGCTCATGCCGTTTCGTTAGGAATTCCTCTGGTTACTAATAACACACGTGAATTTGTACGTATAACGTCCCTCAATGTTATTGATTGGA
>CAXYUZ010000113.1:0-4783 GCA_964292275.1 uncultured Desulfuromonadaceae bacterium | reverse complement strand
TCTCAAGTTACTCTATGAAAAATCGCTCCCGAAGGGGCGTAGGTCGCTATATAGGGAAACCGTAGAATAACGAGTTATCTGGATAAATTATGAGAAGAAAAGCACTACAAGATCTCGCCAATGTGTTCTGCCAGATGTTCGTCGGATGGCGGATGCAAGAAGACCTTCAACTGTTGATTGGTGCAGGAAACTGCTCGATCACGATTGATATTGTGGCAGGGACGACATGCCTCGATGAAAACCCCATAAAACTTCACATCGCTGAAGAAATAAGTGCTTGGTTCAAAGACAGGCTGAAAACGCTAAACATTCCATCGGAAGGAATCGTGTCTGCGAGCTTGAACGTGAGCCAGACATTAAGGCTTGAGGAAACCAAATCAAAGAAAGTGGCACATTTCGACTTTGAGTGCAAAAGCAGGATAGAAACAGACGAAAGAACTTACGAGGGGCACCTGGCTGAGTCTCACAGTTGGCATGAACGAAAAAGTCACAGATAACCAGCGGCAACAGCGGTCTCCGCTAACGCTCCGCCGCTTGTGCCTTGAAACGTTGTGTGATGAAAAAGAAAGAGGAAAATAAATGGCGGGCGGACTTATAACAATTGCTCAGTTTAGGGATCTACCGGAAGCGGGCCTTGCCAAATCGAGGCTTGAGTCGGCAGGAATCACTTGCTTCCTCGACAACGAGTTCACTATTGGCGCCAACTGGCTTTACTCGAACGCCTTGGGTGGAGTGAAGCTAAATGTACCTGAAGAAAATGCAGAAGAAGCAAAGGCAATTCTCGAGGAAACCACGGAATCTATGGCACCAGAGGAATCAGAAGAACACCTTGAGGACTCCGCCTGCCCGGTCTGCGGTGCGACAGAAATAGAAACAAAGAATTACACGAGAAAATTTGCAGCGCTTACCCTTCTCATTTCGCTGCCACTGCTTCTGTTTTGGAAGAGGTATAGTTGCAAAAGTTGTGGTCATCGTTGGAAGTGAGACACACAACCAGGCCCTTGGACGCCGACCGGGGCTGAGAAACGCCCCGGTGCGGGTCAAGGGCGCAAGCCGTTGGACGGCGAAAAGACAAACCCAACCGAGGAGATTACTGGTTTTGTGCATTCTGCCGGAGAAGTAAACCGGTGGAGCGGCAAAGCTTAAAACCCCACGAAGCCGGGAAACATCCCGTGCCGCAGACATTTCACCGGTGAAGTAAACTGGTTGAGTTGTTTGGAAATGCGGAAAACCAAGAGTGGAACCGTCTGGAGGTTGCGGAACCGAAGACGCCGCTGACATCAGCTTTAGCGCTGACAAACGGAGAAAAGCGGATTACTCATATGAAAAATGAACTAGCATACAAATTTATTGATACTTGTCTTGGAAATCTTGAAGAAGCATCTGAAATGATAGAACAAGATCCGAGTATTCTTCACACTAAAACTGATCTTGGGGAGACACCCTTACATTGGCTAGCTATAGAAGACCAGCTTGATATTGTTAAGTTCCTTCACTCAAAAGGCGCTCACGTTAATACAGCCAGTCAAGGCGGGTACACACCTCTCAGCGAAGCTGCTTCATTGGGGCTATACGAAATGGTAAAATTCCTATTGGAAAATGGTGCAACCGTTGAAGGTGCATACATTGGTGGAGATCCAATACTTCATGAAGCTGCAAGAAGTGGGAATCCAGATGTAGTCAATATTCTTATCGAGTACGGAGCTGATATTAACTCAAGTAATTTTCTAGAACGTACAGTCCTTCATGAGTCTGCAAGTGACGATGAATACCTTGAAGTGACTAAGTGCTTAATATTAAAAGGAGTCGATGTTAATTCAGTGGCAGCTTTTAACCAAACTCCATTATTGATTTCGGTCAGCAATGGTGCCGTAGAGACAGGAAAATATCTAGTACAATGTGGCGCTAACATTCATCTTAAGGATGCTAACAACAATACTGCAAGAGATATTGCCCTCAAAAATAATTACCATGAACTGGCTGATTTCCTTTTAAAATACGGAGAATAACTACTTAAGGAACAGACCCCGACATAGAACATGATCAGGATAGAAACGAACCAACTCTCGGCACGACCCCTCTCCCTATGGTCGGGGGTCAGCCTCATGCACGTTATGCAGAAAAAAGATGAATTAAAATAATGAACAGCAAAGCCAAAGAGAAGCCAAGTCCGATACATGCACATTCATTGCTATCAGGGAGTCTCCAGTGCAAACTAAACTTGTAATCCTTGCCAGCGTTACCGGAGGAATCTCCGCGCTGAGTTTTTCTACAAATCAAAACATCCTCCTTTCACTGAGCACTGCCTTGGTTGCTTCAGCACTCTACCTCGCCGCCTACCTAACGAAGGACAAAAAAGACAAACAAATTGAAGAAATTCACACCATTGCAACTAAAATAAATGAGCCTCTAAAAATAGTAATTCTTGATAGTGCTGAGGCCTATAAAGTGACATTTGAAGGCGACCCCGTTGAATGGAATAAATTTATTTCTGCTCTTATAACCAATCCTTACTTTCCAGAAAAGTTAAGGAAAACAATACAATCGCAAGGCATAGATTCGTTCCTTTTGATTGATTTAGATAATAAGAAACTTATTGATCCAGCCCCCAAAGGCATAACTGAGCTTAAAACAAAATCAGTTGCTCTCGTCCACAAAGGATTGATGGCTGATCTACCAATTGAAGTAAGGGCAACAATCATTTCAAAAAATTATATTGATAAGTGAGTTGCAGAGATTCTGGCCACTTGCCCGACCAGAAAAAAAAGGCGAGGCATAACCAGACAGAAGCAGCGGTGAACCCGCTGTTCTGCCAAACCGTTGGACAGGAATAGAAAATGAACAATTTTGAAATAAGGAAAATTGAATTAACTGCTGCTGAGAAAGAGGTACGCATCTTCGTCGATGGACGTGATTTGATCGAGTTGTTGAAGGAATTCGAAAGAACTTTTGCAGACCGCGAGGGTGCTCCCAAAATTGCTGGCGCGTATAGCGGTCTATCAGAGTCTGCGGCTACAAAAGAAAGATTTCTAGGATTGGCAGATACAGATTATGGAGATTCTGAGAACAAGGTTGCTGTGCTGGACTGTGAGTGCGGTTGCGAAGGATGTTGGCCTTTTGCTGTAAAGATCGAAGTTGCTGAGGACGCAGTAACTTGGACTCAATTTGAGCAACCCCATCGCGGAGCACACTCCGCTCAACCCCAGTGGGACTATGAGGGTTTCGGCCCATTCGTGTTTGATAAGAATAAGTATCTACACGAGATAGAGAAGTTGGGTGACCGCCTAAGCTGATGACGCATAATTAGATGCCCAACTCTCGGCGGCAGCTGGCCGGTGCGGAGGACCGCACCGCCGCTGCGCCTCGTACACGTTATCGCGACACGATGTCGCGTTGATGACTGTCTGGCTGAATCCTGAGAGGTTCTGACCAGACCCCGCATTCCCCTGCGGGTATCCTAGGAAGGCGCGCTGTCATGGTGCATCCATGCTGGTGCGAAGCCCTTCCGACAATGTACCGAATCCCGCTTTAGCGGGAGGAGTGGAAGCCGCGAGGCTACTGCTCTCCTGGAAGCCTCAACCTGGGTGAGGGCTAGGATTTAAGGTTGATATGGTTAACACAAGTGAACGTTCGCTCGCGCCGTCAAGGGGAGCAAGCCAAATGAGGCTGAGAGGCTTGGACCAAAAGGTATGCAGCCGGTCAGGGGATGTAACGGTGCCCCTGCGGGGACTTTAGCGCTGCCGGTGTACAGAACGGACCTACGTCACCCACACAATCGTCAGAAACGCGGAACGTGGAAACCCCGTATTTCCGCCCCGGAGTGTTGGGGCAGGTGAAACCGCAAGGCACGCTGTTGGAAGTGCGGGAGTAAGAGGCTGGAAGAAGCGAATGCCGTCCTGTAATGGGATGGATACGGGTTGCAACATCACCCGGCCCGAAAGGGGGCCTACGTCCTATGCTGGTGCTCCATTGCTAGATCGTTTGGAGAATCTTCCTTGGGAGGGAAAGCAAATGGCGGCAATCTCACGATTGACTGGTGCACCCTCCGCCAACGGCAACAACTGGAAAGCCATTAACTGGCAGAAAGCCCGCCGGGAAGTCCGAAGACTGCAAATCCGTATCGCAAAGGCTATCAGTGAAGAACGCCATGGCAGAGTGAAAGCCTTGCAATGGCTCTTGACCCGCTCGTTTAGCGGCAAAGCTTTAGCCGTAAAGCGGGTTGTTTCAAACCGTGGTAGAAAGACCCCCGGCGTGGATAAAGCAATCTGGTACACGCCGAAGCAGAGGATGACCGCTGTCCGTACCTTGTGTCGTCGCGGTTATCAAGCCCGGCCATTGCGGCGGGTCTACATACCGAAGAAGAACGGCAAGATGCGCCCATTAGGTATTCCCACCATGCACGACCGCGCCATACAGGCACTGTATGCGCTGGCCCTGCAACCGGTGGCCGAGACCACAGGCGATCCCAACTCATACGGGTTTCGCCTGCATCGAAGCTGCGCCGATGCCATCCACCAATGCTACATCGGATTGGCAAAGCGTTATTCGGCGCAGTGGATACTTGAAGGTGACATCAAAGCCTGTTTCGACGAAATCAGCCATAGTTGGCTCATGAAAAACATCCTGATGGATAGTTTCATGCTCCGCCAATGGTTGAACGCAGGATACTTTGAAAAGGGTTCACTCTATCCGACCAAGGCCGGAACTCCGCAAGGGGGCATCATCTCTCCGCTCTTGGCAAATATGACTTTGGATGGACTGGAAGCGGCGGTCAAAGCTGTCA
>CAXYUZ010000112.1:0-5012 GCA_964292275.1 uncultured Desulfuromonadaceae bacterium | reverse complement strand
CGTCGAGCATTTCAATTAATTCCGGTATAATGATTTTACCCATGTTCGGCTCCTTCGCCTTCGGAAGCAGCTATTCCGCGTTTACTCCCGCTGAGGCTTTTCGTCTGGTTGAAGTTAAGCATTGTCTTGTGTGATTATTGGCCAAGCTTGCCCATGCTTGCACCAATGCCGCCAGTTTTGCACTTAAAGGGGTTTTGTCAAAACGCCGCATTCACCTCGTCGATCAAGTCCAGATGGATGAACTCTCCATAGGTTTTTTCGCCATTTGATGTAGCTGTAAATTCAGCCCGATAATCTCCGAATTTTGTCCAGTTGGCAGAGTCAATAACCCCTGCGTCAAACGCTTCCGCGCGGATATCCTCGTATTCTTGCAAGTTAAATCCAGTCCTGCTTTGAAGCAGTTGATTAAAATGCCGAATGAATTTTAGCCGATTTCCAGCAATGGTCTGGTGTTGTTCCCACTGCCTTAACGCCTGACGGGCAGAGGACTCGGCGTGTTCAAGCTCGGCCAGTGTCATGCTAAAATCCTCTTGAGAGGTCACAGCCAAGAGCTGTTGCTGTTTCAGGGCTATCTCGTCCAGGGCCGATTCATCGACTTGACCAGTTAGAAACAGCCTCATCAGTTCCGTCTGGGTCGATTTTAGGTGAGCCAATTTTTTGTCCATTTGGTCACGGCGCTCTGCCACTTTTTCAGCAGCAGAAATGAAAAGCTCTTTTGCTTTTTCGAGATTCAATGCCAAAATTTTATTTTCCATTTCCGTTTCCTTTGCTTTCAAGTTCCCCTTCAAGCGAAATAACAACATCTGCCAGATTTGCGTGGATTGCGCTCCATAACCAATCGTCAAGAGGCTCCGCATCCTGCGACTCAGTAAGCCCGTTGAGCGTTAAAAGGCTCTGGACGGTATGAAGCTTCATAAGCATATTCTCAATTGGCATGGAAGCCTGGTTGCAGTTACATTCTTCTGGTTTGCACATCTTTTTTATCTCCTATTTGGACGGTGTAAGTGGTTAAGGACTAATATTATTTGCCGGTTGTTTGCGAAGTGTTCACAAAGTTACGGGAGACGTTACAATCGCTACACCCTCTAAGGGTGTGTAGCGTTTGTGACGGTTAGTCTCATTTGTTACATTGTTGCTTTGTGACGGTTTTGTATCGTGTAACGGTTTGGAAAGTAGTTCGATAACATTTCCATTTTCCTGGATCATCTGCTTGGAAACTAAACCCTGAAATGATCTCAGGTAGGAATTTTTCAATGTTCCGGTTGAGACACCTGGTTCAGATTCGCGTCGCTTGTCATAAAATTCCGATCTTAGATAACCACTTAGAATCCCTGGTTTATTTTTTACCAGAGATAACAATATTTTTTCAAACTTGGTTAAAGAAACGTCCATATTCTTCGCTGACCGCTCCCCATATTTTACGATGCAGGATGTAATTGGTTCATTATCTTCGTCAAAGCCGATCTCGACAGGCACTAACTTGAATTCCACGGGTTCCGGCTGTCCACCGTCTTTCATTTTGGTATATGTCAGAAGTCCTTTGTTGCACTGAATCTCGAAGTCACAAGCCGCTTTTAGTGCTGACGAGCCCCTGGACCGGTTGTTGTTCTCGGTATTATGTCCGGTGTGATGAACTATAATGGCGGTTGACCCTGGGAAGGCACCCCTCAGTCCGTCAACAGATTGTACAAACTCGCTCATGTCCTGGGTGCTGTTTTCGTCGCCTTGGATGTGTCTGGCCAGCGTGTCAACTACTATAAGCGCCACCTTCCGGCCGGTGCTCTCTTCTAACTGCCTGACCTCGACAATCACCTTCCTGATCCCCGCAGCATCCAAAGTGATAACGGATCGAGAGATACGGACGTTTGACAGGTCGGCACCATTATTGTGCTCACGCCATGCCTTGACACGTCGTCGCAGCCCTGACAGCCCTTCACCAGCGAAATACAGCACAAGGCCCAGCACGCACTGGTTACCATTCCATTTTCCACCTGTACCAACAGCACAAACCATATCGAGAGCAACAAAAGTTTTTCCGCCACCACTCGGGCCAAATATTTGACCAGTACAGCCTCGTTCAATTACCTTGCCCAAGAGTGGTTCAATTTTGACTGGAGCCGACAGCATATCGCTTGCCGATACGAATAAATTCTTTTGCCCCCCTACCACTGGTATAGGCCATGCTTCCTCTGGTGTGCCCGCGGTGGCGATTTTGGAAGTCTGACCATATCCCAGCCTTGCCAGTTCTTTGGTTGCCGCCTTGAAGTCGCCGCCGTGCTGCAGAAAGGTGTACACCGCATATTTACTCAACCCTTCATTGACCGGCAAACCGGCTGAATCTGAAAAGCAATACAACAAATCACTACCTGCATAATTCACAGTCGCTGTCTGTTGTCCGGCGTGTCCTGGTTTGTTCCACAACTCCCGCCCGTCGCCGGTGGTGTTTTTCAAAGTCCATCCGTTCGGGGTTAATACATCTGACCATGAAACACGCCGGTTGTAATCGTTATTGGGCGTATCTCCGGGGGACTGTTGCTTGGTCTTGTGCTGTTCATGTCGAAAGAGTCCGGCAAGCTGTAGCCCGTCAATGATCTGTTGCACGGTATAAGGGCCACAATCATTGACGGAAATGATACGGGTCTGGAAAGGGTCTGATTTTTGATGAATGAAACCGGGTAGCCTCATCACACGTGAAAGATTCACAATCGACTTATCACCATTGAACCTGCCTGCCGCCCACTGTTGAAGTCCTCTGAATTGTTCAAGTGAACACCCTACTACCTTCCAATAGGCATGATAGCGCCCTGGCGAAGATTCAATGACGATATGCGGGGACAAGTTGCAATCCGTCACAGGTTCGAGCGGTGCACCGTCAAGATCAACAAAGACAGCCCTAACTCTGGTTACTTTTTTGTCGCTATCGCCGGTGGTTTCATTGACAACGACAAACACACCAGCGCCGTTTTTGTTCGCATCCGGTAAACGATCGAATTCTTTAGCCGACCAGCATCGCGGAATAACGCCGCCGCGCTTGGCATCGTCAAATGTCCTGAATCGGGTGTTGTCGTTGCAACCCAGCGCAGTCAAAAAACGTTGTGCCTCTTCAATGTTAATGGCGGGGGTCTCTTGGTCGATCCTGTTAAAATCAAGCATCGGGTGCCTCCCCGATCATACGCAACAACCATTCAGGCTCTTCATGGCATCTACAACGCATCTTAATCTTGATTTGCTTGACTGTTCCGTCGGGATAAATTGCGCGGCCTGTTCCGTTGAAATATGAAAGCCCGTCTTTAGTAGAATATGAATTCTTGTTGGATTTCTTTTTCATATCTGCACCTCACGGATTCGACGATACAGCCGCGTGCGGATATTAAGGAGGCGTGATTCAGGGCAACCTGCAGCATATTCCAGGGCTGCTTGAAATATCTCATCGCTGCCTGGAAAGCTGATCTTGACCAGGTCTCCAGCGCGTTCTCTTGTTAGATGGGGAATGATTCCAGTTTTGAATTCAAGGAACGATCCCATTTCGGCGGAGGTGGTTGTGAAGGGCTTAGAGTTAATGGCTTGCATAGGGCTAAACCTCCAATTTGCGAGGTTTGCGGCCACGTCTTGCACCAGGAGCAACCGGCTTGACGTTTTCTGAGGTTACTGTTTCGAGTGAGTTTATCCAGGCTTGAATGTCTGACAGGCGGTACCCGCAAGAGTTTGAACCTATGCGGATTTTTTGGGGGAAAGTTCCAGCCTTTTCATCTCGCCAGATTGAAGCGAGCGAACGGCCAGTAATGGTTACAGCTTCTTTGGGGCGGATTATGCGGTCGGTTTCTATGGTCTTATAAGACATGGGATTCCTCTCTATATCGTTGTGGAGGGATCCCAAAAACGGAAAACCCCCGAAAAAATGAATGCTCCTGATAAAGGACAAATACGTTGTCCTACAACGGAAACATTACCTTTTAACGAGGGTAAAGATGCTCGGATGTTTGCGCCCTATTCTGGCGAGTGCAGCCTACAAACCATTAACGGAGGTAAGCCCCGGACTCTTTTACGCCAGTCTTGGCGGAAACGCCCTTTAAGGTCGGCGGCACCCTTTCATCACTGACCACATGATTTCATGGCTGTGTAATGGTGTCAATATTTATTTTAAAATTTGACTGTGCGTTTTCATGAGTATTTACTTTATTTCTTATGGCAGTAAGAAAAATGTTTAGTGATTTTTTTAAATCACATACTGATTTACAGAAACAATCTGTAATCAGTATCAAGTACCTTTGCTAGTCGCAAAGCCCTGTCTTTGCCTATGGCGCGTTTACCTCGCTCCATTTCGCTTATGTGTCGCTGCGGAATATCTGTCAGGTCTGAAAGTTGTACCTGTGTAAGCCCCTTTGAAGTACGCGCCGAATGAAGACATACACCTGACACGGTTTCGTTCTGAAAATGTTTGTTAAACGATTCTCTCCAGGGTATGGGCTCGCCTGATCCTTGTTTTATCAGATTGTCGGCGTATTCTCTGATTGAAGTTACAAGAGACCTTGGAACATTCAACACAAGCCTTGTGAGATCCCTTTCCTTAGTAGGGTGCTTTTTCGTGCGTGCCAACATATATAACCTCCACGGTGATGCTTTCTTTATCTTCTGTCCATACTGCTACATAAGTTGGACGGCCTTTTTTTAGGTGGCAATGGTGTTTATTCCCGGTCAGTTTGCTGTAGTTATGCCAGTTACCGCGTACCGGTCCCATAAGTTCTATTTCAAACATCAGTCTGAATAGGTGTTTTTGAACTGCTAGCGGAAGGCTTGCCAGTTCTTTGTCGGCTTTGCGGTGTAATGTAACTGTCCATGCCATGATTTAAAATATACCTCCACACGGTATAATGTCAAACTATTTGCCGGAAGAATACTAGTACCATGTAACTTTTAATATTTCGCTTGGTTTCAATATATGGCATAGTGGCGTAACTCATTCAAGGAGGCCGCCATGTCGCCAAGATACCGAGTAACACTTTCTGAGCAGG
>CAXYUZ010000111.1:0-5034 GCA_964292275.1 uncultured Desulfuromonadaceae bacterium | reverse complement strand
TGGCAATAGTTGTTGCGTTATGACTTGGAATGGAATATTAAAAATAACACTTTCATTCTTTAAACGTCCGGGAGCTCAAATGAAACAGAGACTTTTACTATTAAGCGCAACCCTGCTGCTTGCTGCGCCACTAAATCTCCAGGCCGCCGACAATTCCCTATTCGACACCATCGACTCAAACAAAGACGGCAGCATCTCGCTTGAGGAATTTACCAAGGCACCGCTGGCGGCAATCCAGACCAAATCCGGTCATAAGCGACTGGTCCCCCAAAACACCAAAAATGCTGTCCCGCTCTCCAAAGCGGACAAACAGGGGTTGTTCAAAAAGCTGGATACGGACCGCAGCGGAAAGGTTGAGCGCAAGGAGTGGTCGCACGCCTCGCCGGACGGATTCGTATTATTCAGATTTTAATCCGCTGTTCTTTGAATTAACCGACCATAAATAGAGAGAGGGGGGCAATGGCCCCCCTCTTTTTTAATGAATCGACACGATCAGCGATCAATCGCACCAGCATCCGATTTTAGAATTATCCCTGCAGCTTCTTGGCAACCGTCTCACGCACAAAACCCATCAACTCATAGGGAAACAGAATCGTTGAATTTTTCTCGGCGGATATTTCAGTCATGGTCTGCAACGTTCTCAACTGAAGCGCACCGGTTGTCTCCGACAACTTGGCGGCCGCTTCGGCCAGCTTGACCGAGGCCTCCAGTTCACCACTGGCATGGATAATCTTCGCCCGCCGTTCACGCTCCGCCTCGGCCTCTTTGGCCATGGCGCGCTGCATCTCAACCGGCAGGTCGATATTCTTCATCTCAACATGGTCAATCTTTACCCCCCACTTGTTCGTCTGGCTTGCCAACGCCAGGCTGAGCGCCTCCTGCAGCCTGATCTGCTCACCCAGCGCCTCGTCAAGGACATGCTGCCCAATAACAGCCCGCAGAGCGGTCTGGGCCAACTGCGCCAGGGCATAACTGTAGCGTTCGACCTCAATGATCGCCTTTTGCGGATCAACCACCTTGGAATAGACAACCGCCGTCACCCTGATGGTAACGTTGTCCTTGGTAACCACATCCTGGGCCGGAATCTCGGTCGCAACCGTACGCAGCGAAACCGTCGTCATCTGCTCGATAATCGGAATCAGCAGGATCAAACCGGGACCACGCACCCCTACAGCACGGCCAAGACGAAAAACTACACCCCGCTCATACTCCTTCAGAATCCGGATTGACAAGGCCAACAAAACAGCAAAAACAATAATCATCAATAAAAACAGTATAACTCCCATTACAAACCTCCTTTAACGTTATTACTGACATTGACAAGTATACCCAGCCAGCTACCGCAACACTACCATCACAGAATAAAGTCTGTCGAAAGAAAGCGGGAACTGCGCTGAGTCAGAATCGAGCGGATCATAGTCCGGTTTGCATCGTTCTCCTTGGCCGCCACAAGCGTTCGGATACTGAACACCCGCAACGCATCCGCAACAGAAAGCGTTCCCTCTGCAGAATCCTTTCTACCTGTAAACGGGAATGAATCCGGGCCGCGCTGACATTGACTATTCAGATTGACCCGACAGACCTGATTGACCAATGGATCGATCAACCCGGCCATCTGTTCCGCATCACTGCCGAACAGGCTCACTTGCTGGCCATAATCGGATTCCATCACATAATTCAGCGCCTCTTCCAGATGTTCAAAGGCTGCCACCGGGACAACCGGGCCAAACTGTTCTTCACTATAGAGGCGCATACCAGATGTAACCGGATAGATCACCGCAGGCGAGATAAAGGTCTGATTCACCCGCCCCCCCTTTGCGTTGACCATGCGAGCCCCCTTGGAGAGCGCGTCATCAATCAGCCCCGTCAAATATGCCGTTTTATCAGGCTCCGGCAACGGCGTAATCTGCACTCCATCCTCCCACGGCAGCCCCCCCTTGAGACCATCCACCGCCTCACTGAACCTCTTCAGAAAGGCATCGGCAATCTCCGCCTGGACAAACAGCATCTTGATTGCAGTACAACGCTGGCCGTTATAAGAGAGAGAGCCCAGCAGACACTCCTGGACCGCATTATCAAGATCGGCATCCTTCAAGACAATCGCCACATTCTTTGCCTCCAGCCCAAGCACACAACGCAGGCGATGGGGCTTCGGATGTTTCTGCCTTAAAATATCCGCCACCCGGCTGGTGCCGATAAAGGCGAGCACATTGACCTTTCCCGATTTCATGATCGGACCGATCACACAGCCCCCCTCCCCATAGACCGTATTAACCACACCGCGGGGAAAGCAATCGCGAAACGCCTCAAGCAACGGCTTATAGAGCAGAACGCCCAGCTTGGCCGGTTTAAAAACAACCGTATTCCCCATAATCAGGGCCGGGATCAATGTTGTGAACGTCTCGTTAAGCGGATAATTGAATGGCCCCATGCAGAGCGCCACCCCCAGAGGCGCACGCCGGATCTGCCCTACCACCCCCTCTTCAATTACCAGGCGCGATGACAGACGATCCAGATCCTTAAGGGCATCAATCGTATCGCGAATATAAGCAATCGTCCGGTCAAACTCCTTCCGCGCATCGGCAAGCGTCTTGCCGATTTCCCACATCAGCAGCCTGACAATCTCATCCCGCTGTTCCTTCATCCGGCAGGCAAATTTCTCCACATGACCAATCCGCTCTTCAACGGTCATGGTTGGCCAGACCCCCTTGCCGTTGTTGTAGGCCCGGCACGCGGCATCCAGCAATTCAAGGGCTTCCGTTTCGGTCAAAAGCGGATAGCTGCCAATCGGCTTCCGCCCAACAACGCCATCAACCGTCTCACAAACGGGAGAGATCACCACCTGCTGCGCCCCGTCCCACTCCCTGATGAAACCATCGCAGAGATATTGGCGCTGCTCCACAAAAGAGTCGATTCGATACTCAGGTGGGATTGCATCTAGCCCACCACAAACGTTTGGATACGAATTATCTGTCATCTCAAATCTCCATTCATATTCAGCAATCGATCCAGTCAGCCTATCGCCATACGGCTTTAGCCTCTTGCAAAAGGATTCCATCCATGGTTCAACAGGCTCACCACGACGGAATATCTGCCAGCTTTTACTTAAAAGCCTGTTCACCCCCTGAGCCTGGCGAAGTTTTGCAAGATGCTCATCTTTAACGGCAATCAAATTAGCGCTATTCAGCCGCTGTGGAGAATATCATCCCCGAAGACCTTTATCGGGGATCCATGCTTTCAGCCAAAATGTGATCCTCTAGTCGAAGCAAGCTTCGGTGAAGTTGACCCGAAGGGATTCAATCTACTCCAACCCGGTCACCTGTTTCCCCTGCGGGTATTCCACCGTGTAGACAAATGGAACCTTGATCTTCTGGCCTGGCTTCATCGTAAAGAGCCACTCGATATAATTCTGTTCATTCATCTTGATCACGGCCGAATCCTTTTCAAACTGCGGTTCAACCAGCTTTACAGTGATATCCTGGTGTGAGGAGATCGGGATCTGATCCCAGAGGACAAGCTCCTCCTCGCTCTTCTTGTTATTGCTGATCTCGGTCTGATATTCATAGACCAGCTTGACCTTCTTATCGAAGACCCCTTCCTGCTCCTGATGTTTTCTGATGAACTTCCGCTCAACCCGGATCGAGCTGTCGGCACCGAGGAACGTCCAGAACTCCTCGCCAGGGGCAACCTGATTCATGGCGGCATTGGCAACAAAATTGTTGTCCAGAAAGATATTGGTGACACCAGGCAAGAGCGGGAATTCACTGGCATTCTTGACCTTGGTCTTCAGATAGACATGCGGCGAAAGCTTGGGGGCCGTGGAATAGCGGAATTCAGCCGGGAACCTTTGCATCAGCACCGTGACCTTGTGCGGCAGATTATCGCTGGCAATGCTGTTTCGTCCCTTGATCTCAAATACAACCGATGTGGCGTTCGCCTGAACCGTTGCATCCGGTTTCTCGATCGCATCCTCCTCCATTGGTTCAGCCTTTTCCACTGCACGCATTGACTTTTCCATTTTATACATCTGATTGGCCGCAACGGGTGCCGCCATCGGTACAGCAGCACTGAACGGTTTGACCGGATGCGGCTCCAGCAGATTCAGACGCCAGGGGGAAAGTTCCGGCTGCTGCCCGCCAATCCCCGGCTGGGCAGTGGAGAGTTCAATGGCGACATCATCCCACGCCTCCGAGGTATTCTGTGTGATCACCGCATTGTAAACCAGCTCCAGTTTCTTTTCGCGGGTGGATACACGCAGGTCATAAACAGGCTTCCAGCTTGTGCCATGTACAATGTATGAGAGTTTGAGCGAAAGGGCTCCGGCCTTATTCATCCGCACAAGCACCTCCACCTGATAGGCACTCTTCTGCTCACCGCTGCCCAGGTCAGCAATCTGACGATTAACCTTCTCCAGCCGCGCCTCAAGATTGCGCCTTGCGATGCCGATATTGCGAATTTCACGATCCAGAGCCAGGTTCCGGTTCCGGTAAAAATCCACCATCTTGACCCATCTCTCCGGGTCCAGTTCACCGGCCGGGGTCTTATCCGTGACACCGGTCAGCTTTTTGGCGATATTTGCCATAAATTCTTTTTCACCACGTGCCTGAACGGCATTTCCGTCCATCTGGGCAATCTGGTCCTCAAGCCTGGTTTTTTCGTCAAGCAGCGCCTTCTGTGCCCTGTCGGCACTCTCGGAATAACGTTTGAGATTGGTTTTGACATCGCTCAAGACGGCATTACCGGTACCGTTAACCTGAATACTCCCCGGCTGTAGCCCCATGGGGAGATTGTCAAAGACAAGGCGGTATTCACCGGCCGCAAGCCTTTCCGTGGCCGTGCGGGTTACCTGGGCCCGGTCGGAATAGACCGTAACCGCACTGATCCGCGACTTGAGCTGCTTTACATCCGAATCCGCTGATTTGGCCAAAGAAAGATTCGGCAGCACAACTCCGGCGGCCAAAAAGAACAACAGACAAATACGAACCATAATTTTCATGTTTTTCTCCTTAAGACGTCATTCAAAATTGCGATTCT
>CAXYUZ010000110.1:0-5047 GCA_964292275.1 uncultured Desulfuromonadaceae bacterium | reverse complement strand
GCCGGGAATAAATTGAAGCCCCCATTACTGAAAAGTAGTGGGGGCTTTTTCTATATACAAAATAGAACTATTTATAAATATACCTCGCTTAAATTGATAAGCACAAATAGCCTCTGTTCGAACAGTTAGCGATGACGTTGGGCAGGCGAACATAAAATCAGCTTTATATGGCAGTTGGAAAGCGCCTAGATAGTTTATCAGGGTTATTTTGATGTAGTTCTTAGAGAAAACCAGTTGATACTGTTCGGATGAGTTTAACGGCTGCAGCATAATGAGCTTAGAGCGGTACAAATATCACCACAGTACAAATGCATGCGGGCGCTGAATCTGGGATCAAAAGACTGAATAATTTATGTAATGATTGCAGTGTGCTGATATCTGAATGTATTTTATTAAAGGCAGAAGTTGGATAGTTGTTAGTGATTGCGATGATTTTTTGTTCGTTTTGATGTGCTGAATATATTCTGGTGGGTATTACTTCTATGAAGGTTGTATATTCTTTCGATGTGTAATTTGGTATTGCTGGGCATTGTCTTCCATCTACCGTCATATAAGCGGTAGTGGAAGACAATGCCAGCAATATCTATAACTGAAAGTTAGACTTCATCAGTGGCATCTTTAGGTGCTTCAGATGCACTACTTGGGACTTTGATATCGATTTTCGCTGCTGACATAAGCGGTTTCATGGCACCAATTACCTTGGTTGTGTTGCCAAGGATTCCACCAATTGATTGTACCGACTGGACTACAGAGTTCAATTTCAAGCCAAGTCTGGCAGCATTTGCCGGGTTGCTGGAGATTGATTTGGCAATACTGTTGCCTTCCGGGACGAGTGCTGCAGCTTGAAGTGATCCGAGTGAAAAATTGTAGAATGAGTTGGAAACCTGCTGTTTCTTTTTCTCATCCCAATTTTTAGCCTCTCTCTGTAATTGCTTATCTTTTGACCGCTTTGTAATCGTTGCCATTTCACTTTCTGTAATCTGTTGACGAATGGCATTTTTCTCCTTGTCATCAGTTGTTTCATTCAGTTTTTTTTGTAGCTCTTCAATCTTGGCTAACTCTTCCTTGCTTGCAATGGCCTTAAAAAGCGAGTCAGCGCTTTTATCTATCAGTGCCTCAGACTTCTGCGCCTTCTCAAGAAATGCATCGGGATCGGCTGATGCAGATGGTGAGGAGAATGAATTCAGTGCGGCTGGTAATCCCCACGCTCCGGCTGTACCGGCAACAGCCAGTCCAAGTGTTAATGTGGCAAAAAGTGTTTTGACCTTCATTGTAAAGCTCCTTTGGTGTTTTTTCTCTGCTCAATCTTATTTGTAATGAACAGTCACTATTTTTTCCTTGAGAATGCTGAGGGCATTTTTGCTCATTTCACCCTGTATAAACGGTATCTGATATGTTTGGCCACAGTTCTCGGTCTTGATAATGGTTTTTGAACCTGCTTTACCCTTGATGTCCTGCCCAGTATAGAGACGATAGCCGGCAATAAATGCAATCTCACTGGTGCAGAATCCCTGGTCGCAGTTGTTCTGTGCAAAATTTGCCTTATAAACCGGAAGCAGACAGCGTCCAGCAGTGTCAACTTTACCAAGATTAAAGGTGTCTTTAAAGCCTCCGTCCCGTACTGCAGCATGTACGATTTGTGAAAATGCCTTGTCGTGGTCATATAGTGTGTAGGGGAGCAGATAACCAGATGCCCTTGATATGACACTGAAATCGTCCAGGTTCAGATTGCCGAGCTTTGACTCTGGTTTGGTACAATAAGAAACGGAAGTTTCACTCTTTTCACCCGTTGAGTTGGCAGATAACGCATCCACGATGACCATGTCACTATTTGAAACAGCAATTCCTTTATTAAACATTGGCAGTAGCAGGTCAAGTTTTACTTTGCCCTGATCTGCCTCGACTACGCTTGCCTGCCAGGTCGGGATAATTACATCAGTTGATATCCCCTCGACACTTCCGATATTCCTGAATAGTGTAACCCCTTGTCCTATACGTAGTTCCCTGGATTTGTCCTCGATCTCAACGCTATTTCCGCTGACATTTGTTACAGGGTGGAGATAGTGTGAAAACTTGATCGAGCTGGCAAATTTCTCGGCAAGATTGACGACTGAATTTTTCAGTAATACCTCGAGGCGAGCCTGTTTATCAAATACCATTCCATCTACATTCTTATCTTCAATCCGGTCCGTTCCGACAGCGGAGAAGAGGATGCGACCCTGCTTATCGAGTAGTTCGCCAAGAACGTATTGTTCATAGGCGTTGACACTGAACTTACCGCTCTCGGTCATTGTGTAGGCCCGTGGGGCTGTCGCACTGAATTTAAGTATAAAGTCCGGGATGGCACGCTGCTGGGTTGTTTCATATTTACCGGCGTAGGTGTCTCTGGCAATTGCCGCCAGCAATTTTCTGAAATACTCATTGACAGGGAGAAGGGTAAAGGCCGACTCCTTGGAAACTTCTGAGTCAAAAAAACGAGATACGTCTGTCAGCAGGGGATCCTTCCAGCCATCATGCATGGTAAGAACGCGAGGCTTGTTGAACTGGTTGGCAGTGCTGGCTGTTGCGTATTTAAAGAACTTTTGTCCTTGGTTTACCTTACCTAGCAGGCTTGATGCAACGGCATAATCCTCTGTGACATATTTGATGGAAATCTCATTGCTTGCGGCATCAACCATGCTGTCATCCTTGGCAATACCGAATTTACCACCCTTGTCGAGGATGTAGAGGCCGTTCCAGATTTTTTGTACCGTGACCTCGATCTTTTCCGGGTTATAACCGTTTTTTGCATCTCTGATTAGTGCCTGTAGCAGGGACTGATAGTTGGAAACTGTCTGCTCATATAACACCATGTCTGACTGGGCGTCCAGATTCGGATTGGCCAGCAGTGCTGTTGCATAGGATGTTTTTGTAAATGAATAGAGAACTTCGCCAGTGGATGGGTTGGTGATGACGATGCTCAGTGTGATTGGCATATGAACTTCATAATTACCCATTTTGGGTACTACATACTGTGAGGCGCGAATCAGGTGTAATGATGCCACCAGAACTTCGTGCTTATTAACATCCGTAATATCATTTGCAGCAAGTTGCCCAAATTCCTTTCTAAAGGCTGAATCAAACTCATTTGCAAGTTTGGCAAGGGATTCGTTGTTGCTTTTGCCGCGAGTCGTAACCCATTTTGAGAAAAAAGGCGCCTTGTTAGTAAGTGCCGGCGCATCGAAGCCAAACAGTTCTTTGACCGGATAGATTGCCGGTGCGCAGAAGGCTAGGTTGGGGATGCAACAAATCAGGAGTGCAATCAGAATGTTTAGGGCGTGATTCATTTTTGGCGATCCTTATATGTCTGAAAAAAATGTTCTTGAAATAAAAAAACCCCCCTCGCGTTGTAATGGAGGGGGGCGAAAATTAATTATTATCTACAACGCTTGGGACCTTCGAGGCAAATCTCCACCCTTGTTCCGTTGACGGTGTAGTCGGCTTGTTTCAGGGAGGGAACGGCATCAAGAACCTCACCCAGAGCATCGGCAAATGGGGCTTCACCCTTATAGGCAAGTATTACTTCGTATTCTCTTGTGTTGCTGTTGCGTACGTTAATCTTGCTGTTTAATCCCTTCAGGTTTGCCAGATTCCGTGAAAACGAGCTTGTCATCCTTCCGGTAAGATCACCAAGGGCACTGACCAGTACTACGGTATATTCCTTGCCTGATGCCTCACGTTGGCGATGAAAATCCTTGATCGAAGAGCCAAGCTTTTTACCAACAAAATAGGCCAGCTTGTTTGCTACTGTTGCCCGGCAGTCATCCGAACTGGTTCCACGGGCGCTTTCGTTGTGCATGTCTGCGGCCAGCAGTTCGTTATCCTCGGTGGAAAAGGCCTTGAGGCTTACTACACCATCACACTGATTCTCACCCAGGTCACGGATGATAGAGTTGCCCATCATGAAGTAGTCAGCCTTGTTTTTACGGGCAAAGGCAACATAATTACCCAGCTCTGGACTGTTATCCATTTCCTGGATTGTCAGTCCTTTACCCCTGAAGTACTGCCCACGGAGCACGGAGTTGTCCATCATGGAAAGGTCAAATTTTCTTGCTTCCCGCATCAGTGCTGCATAGGTCAGGTTATCTTTATCTGGTCCAACGTTCTGTGGTTGATATTCAACCAGTTTCTTGAAGCTGACAACATCCTTTTTCTGATCGAAGGCCCTTTGATCAAGGCGAGCAGATTCGGATGACTGGTTAGAGTATTCAGCGGATGCCTTGGAACGCTGTGCTGCTGAGCCTGCTACATAACCACTGGAACGGCCGCCGGACGAATGCCCGGATGCACCATAGGCGTTGTAGGAACCGCCCCTGGAGTATCCGGAGGATGAGCCCCCTGCTGCATAATCCACAGAGCTGGCACTGGATGCGCGTGCTGCTGCCCTTGTATTGGATGAGGAGCTAGCCGCCGCGGACAGGGTCTCTTCGGATGTGGCGGTTTTGTCGTGGGAATATTCGACCACCTCACGAAGAGGCTTCTGCTTGTCAGTTGGGGTTGTATGGTATTCATCCATCACGACCAGGATTTTGAACAGGCGGTCACCGGTGGGGGCAATCCCCTGGGTTTGCATCAGTTTGAGAAATTCCAGTTCGTCAATCCTGATGGTTACGCGTAATACATAATTGTCTTCCTCGTCTCTGGAAGGGGTTCTGCTGACGATTTTTCTATCGCCGATTTGTACAAGGATCTTTTCTATGGCAGCCTTCACCTTGGGATCGTTTGTTGCCGTGGGGCCGATCAGTTTTGTAACTGCCTCTTCAATAGCGGACCGTTTGGCATTGCGCGTTGCAGTAGCGATTGTTGCCGAGTTGTTGTCCGGGTTGATACGTGCCTTGCCTTCACCGCTGACTTCGAGCATCTCGGCTGAAGCGAGCGCGGGTATTGCCAGGCCGAGCAGCAGCAATGATGCAGGAATAAATTTTTTAAACATTCTTCCCTCCAGTTATAAAATGTGGCGGATTCAAGTTCGAAGTGGAACAGCCAGTGGTGGTTTGGTGTAACACAT
>CAXYUZ010000109.1:0-5084 GCA_964292275.1 uncultured Desulfuromonadaceae bacterium | reverse complement strand
GGCCTTCTATCTGAAAAAATTTAAGCAATATGGCAAACCCCAGGCGGGTCGATCCGGATTTGTTTTTCAGCAGCTTAAGCTCATGAGACAAAAGGGTCCATTGTTGTTCCAACTCTTCTTGTATCCATTTGCGTTTCATGTTGTCTCCTATATTTGCTGGTGGTGCATATGGTGTCACACAATCAACTGGGTGACATTTTAAAAGACATAGTTTAAACTACTTTTAAAGTGACATTATTGATACACAAATCAGACATCAACTTAGTTGTTACACAATCGACCGTTTAGGTGACATATGCTGATTGGATATATGCGAGTTTCAAAAATGGATGGCTCCCAGACAACAGATCTGCAACGTGACGCACTTGTCGCCGCCGGAGTTAAGCCCGGACATATTTATGAAGACAGAGCATCAGGTAAGCTAGATGCACGTCCTGGACTCGAATCCGCGCTGAAGGCGCTACGAGAAGGCGATACCCTGATGGTATGGAAATTGGATCGCCTGGGCCGGGATCTCAAGCATCTGGTAAATACAGTTCATGATCTGGCAACAAGGAAGGTTGGGTTCAAGGTTTTATCCGGGCATGGCGCATCAATTGACACCACGACTCCGGCAGGTAAACTGGTGTTCGGTATCTTTGCTGCCCTTGCAGAGTTTGAGAGGGAGCTTATTTCAGAGCGGACAAAAGCAGGGCTGGCTGCGGCGAGAGCAAGAGGCCGATCTGGAGGAGCACCGTATAAGATGACAGTGGCAAAATTGCGTCTTGCGATGGCCGCAATGGGGCAACCTGAAACCAAAGTAGGAGAGCTATGCAAGGAGCTTGGCATCACCAGGCAGACTTTGTACCGTCATGTCGGCCCTGATGGCAGTCTGCGTAATGATGGAGAAAATCTACTCAAAACTAAACACAAATAGAGTTTTAATTCCATCATGTTAGCCAACAATCAAAGCACTACTTTGCACTTGGTTACACGAATGTTGGGGTTCCCCCAACCTGGGGCAGTCAACCCGGCTTGAAGTCTATCGGCTGATGCAGTTTTCTTTCCGGGATATTATGGAACAGCGTTACGGTGCTGACGAAGCGGATCAGATCTTCTACGATTCCGGTTTTCTTGCCGGTACCCAGTTTTATGACAACCTGATCGGGCCGCAAGAGGATGTCAACGAGTTTGTCAAAAAGCTGCAAACGGTGCTGAAGGAACTGGGGGTAGGTATCCTGCGGATTGAAGAGGCGGACCTTGCAAACGGAAAGCTGACCCTGACGGTTTCCGAGGATCTGGACTGCTCCGGCCTGCCGGAATCGGGCAATCAACTCTGCACCTACGATGAGGGGTTTATTGCTGCTCTTCTTGAACGTTTCAGCGGCAGACGTTTTGAGGTGAAAGAGATTGACTGCTGGTGCACCGGTGATCGGACCTGTCGTTTTGCAGCCCAGGCGGTTTCGTAAGTGACTGATTCGATGGAAACAACAACCGCTGCCATTCTGGCAGAGCTTTCCGCAGGACGGATCCCCCGTGGAGTCATTCCGGACGGACTGCCGCAAGCGGAACAGTTACGGCAGCTGATTACCTATCTGAAAGGGATCCAGCAGTTTTCCCTGTCGCTGTCCAACGGGGACATGAATGTTCCGCTTCCTGCAGTGGGCGGACCGGTGGCCGGCAGCCTCAAATCGCTCCACGCCAGTCTGAAACATTTGACCTGGCAGACCCGGCAGATAGCCGATGGTGACTTCAGCCAGCGGGTTGATTTTATGGGGGAGTTTTCAGAGGCGTTCAACCGGATGGTGGAGCGGCTTGACCAGTCCCGTTCCCAGCTTGAGGCTCTTAACCTGAGGCTGCAGGAGGATAATACGGCTCTACGCAACCTGACCGAGGCGCTGCGGGAAAGTCAAGAACGATTCCGCCATATTGCCGAAAACGTGAACGATGTGATCTGGACCCTTGACCGTACTTTGTGCCACTTTACCTATATCAGCCCATCCATCGCCACTCTCAGAGGGTTGAGCGTTGAAGAGGCACTGCAGGAACCACTGGAACAGGCGATGACCCTGGAGTCACTTGCTGCAATGCGTTCGGCCCTGTCCGGCAAGCTGAATGAAGAGGTGGTCAGTTCTGTTTCCGAGGTGATTGAGGTTGAACAGCTCTGCCGGGACGGCAGAATCATCAATGTGGAGGTCGTTGTCTCTGCCATTAGTGATGCTGATGGCAGGCTCAAGGAGTTTGTCGGTATCTCCCGGGATATTTCGATGCGCAAGAAGGCTGAGGATCTTCTTAAGTAGGGGGTACCCCAACATTCGTGCAATGAGGGGCCATTTGTAAAAGTATAACCACAATAAGTATTTCCCCCACCATGGGTCTTCATTCCATAGCACTTCTCTAATTCACGAAAAACAGTTGTTTTACGCGAACCAGTTGTCACCCCAGATGTCTTACTGATAATAACATCAAAATCATCGGAAATTATCACGAAAAACATTGACGAAATGATGCGAGTTTTGATATTCACGAGAACAGGACAAATAATGTTTTTCGTGGAGGAGTAAGCATGCTTGTTGGCTACTGTAGGGTCAGTATAGCTGATGACCGGCAGACAACGGATTTGCAACAAGACGCACTCTCTAATGTCGGGATTGATAAGCGGAATATTTATGAGGACAAGGCTTCTGGATCTAAGGACAACCGTCCCGGACTCAAGGCGTGCCTTGATTATCTAACTGAAGGAGATATTCTTGTTGTATGGCGACTTGACCGCCTGGGCCGTTCATTGACGCATCTTATCGATATCGTCGCTGGCCTCAAGTCTCGTGGTATCGGCTTCAGATCTTTGAACGAGACGATCGACACGACCACTGCCACGGGTGAGTTACTTTTCCATTTGTTTGGTGCATTAGCTCAATACGAAAGGGCTCTTATTCGAGAACGCGTGATAGCTGGTCTACGAGCAGCGGAACGTAGGGGGCGGCAAGGTGGGAGACCACGGGCGCTTGATGGTGAAAAAATAGAAGCTGCGAAAGAATTACTTGCTGGAGGACGTACAGTATCAGCAGCGGCACGAACTCTTGGTATTCCACGTAGTACATTAGTGAGTACGTTACAGCGCGAGAGTGAGGTGCTTCAGGAAATAGATTGAACAACGGTAGCGGGGCCCAGCGGCGAAGCGTAGCGAAGACCGAGTGCCGCCGCTTGTTATACGCTAGTCAATCCCGATCACAACCTTGAGGTTTTTGAAAGTATTGTTGGAAAGAGTATTCCCCATGACTTTTAGGCTTTTTTCATCAGAATATACGTCTAGTCCAAAAGGTCTCAAATCTAATTTCAATATGTTGATCTTATTGTTATCACCTACAAGACAAGTAAGAACTGTTGTTGTTGATGTTTTAATTGTAACTAATTTTTTCTCTGCAATGACTTTAACATCTGGATGAGATGAGAAATTGTCCTTTATTAAAGGATACCACTCTGTTCCAAGGTTATCAGTTGGAACGTAAAGCCATATTTTAGGAGGTTCTCCTTGCCCAATTAGTAAGGGTACGTGTCCTTTTACAGTCAAAATTGCAGTAACATTTTCGATAACGTTTGTTCCAAGACTAATCTTAGCATACGGCTTATATTGTGAAGGCAATTCATCAATTTTCATTGTTTGACGCTCCTTGTGTTAGGTGTACACGCCGCGGTTTGTTGGTTCTAAAGTGGTTGTCAATAACGTTATCTAATTCTTCTTTCTCTTTATCTTCTTTGGTTTTCACGGCCTTTTTGAAAACAATGCAAAACAAGATTCCTATGATAATACAAATAATTTCCCACATTTCCGTTGTTTGAGGTTTCTTGCCAATCAGAGAACTTAATATTTTACCAGCAACAGACAATAGGATTCCAGCGGTCGCGCCAACAGAAACCTGAAAACCGAGGTCCGCAGATCCTCGCCTCCTTAGAACGCTGAATTCATACTTTGTTAATTCATATGGCTTTTCAGCCACATATCTTTCCGGCTCTGCAATGTTGCCGACAAAGATCAGTGGCTCGTCAAAGTTTCTTCCTGATATAACATTTTCTTCGTCAGGAGGTGGGGTCATTCAAAGTCTCCTCTTTTTCTGTTTTGCGTATAATCGGGTAGGAGGCGGGGTCTCCCCCGCCGTCCTCCCACACCACCGTACGAACGGTTCCGTATACGGCGGTTCAAGATACGCGCTGAAGCCGGTTGTACTGGTTCTGAAGCGATATCAGACCAAGGTCCTCGAAGTAGGAATTCGGAAGAACACGGTGCATGACGTTTGTTCCGGCGTGCCACCATGGGCCGCGCTGGTTTCTTGCCAATCGCCATGAGGCATCCCCCGATAATCCCAGTTTGATCAGGTTCTTTGCTCGGGTGTAGGAACGCTTCCACTGTCGCCAAAGTATGCAGCGCAGTTTCCGCCGAAGCCAGCCGTCCAGTTCCTTGAAGAAATTCTCCGCCGCTGCGTAGCGGAAGTAGTTCAACCATCCCCGCAGTTTCGGATTCATCTCTGTTATGGTCTGGCGCATGCTTCTGCCTTTACCCCGTCGGCATATTTCCTTCAGGGTTGCTTTCAGCCTTGTTAGCACTTTACCCCCCACTCTCAGGCGGGGTTTATGGTGCCACGTCATGCTGTAACCCAGAAAGGTTCTCTGCCATGGCCGATCAACCGCGCTTTTGGCTTGGTTGACCGTGAGCTTGAGCCGTTCCGACAGGAATGTGGTGATTGAGGCCATGACCCGTTCGCCACTGGCTTTGGTGGCAACGTAGATGTTGCAATCATCAGCAAAGCGGCAAAAGGTATGTCCCCGGCTTTCCAGTTCCTTGTCGAGTTCGTCCAGTAGGATGTTTGACAGAAACGGCGAGAGAGGCCCACCTTGCGGCGTTCCTTCTTGCCGGGGTGATACTGCGCCACCTTCCATCATTCCCGCTTTCAGGTAGCTGTCTATCAGCTTCAGTACCTGCCTGTCCTTAACTTTGCGTTTTACCAGCGACATGAGAATGTCGTGGTTGACGCGGTCAAAGAATTTCTCCAGGTCGATATCGACCACCCACCGTTTGCCGTTCTCAACATATTGGCGAGCGGCTTTGA
>CAXYUZ010000108.1:0-5130 GCA_964292275.1 uncultured Desulfuromonadaceae bacterium | reverse complement strand
CACCCACCCACCCGCAAAATCCACCCGCAAAATCCACCCGCAAAATCCCCGTAAACAACAGCAGACACACCATACCAACGGCCGTCCAACACCCTGATAAACCTTTTCTTTCATTGACAATAAGGGATGAAGATGCTATCAAGAAGGCATTTTATCCAGCTACTTTTTACTCACCGCACCCCCACTTTTCAGCAATTACCAGGACGAGGTTTACTACCGATGACAACTGCGAAATTATGCCGCAACCTCCTGACCCATACCATTGTAATCATGGCACTAATTTCATGGCTGGCATTTCCGGCTTTCTGCGTGGATGCCGATGACTCCCAGATTTTCATCTCCGGTTTCAACGCCTACCAGCAAAAGGACTACAAAAATACCATCGCAAAGATGAACGAAGTCCTCCAGAAATACCCGGACACCCCGTTGCGTGACATGTCCCTGTTCTGGCTTGCCAGGGCCCACTTCAAAAACGGCTCCAAGCGAGATGCAGCCCGGACCATGGCCCAATTCACAAAGGAATATCCCGACAGCCCCCTGAAAAACACCGTTGAAGAGGAATTGCTCAACCTTTCCGCAAGATATGCCAAGGGCGAAAAAATTACCAACGAAACACCTGCAAAGGCCAGCGCCGTTGCCCTTAGAAATGACGACTCAGCCAGAGCCGAAAAGGAACGCATTGCCGCAGCAAAGGCAGAGGAACAACGCCGCATAGCAGCAAAGGCTGAACAGGAGCGGATTGCGGCGCTGAAGGCTGAAGAACAACGACAGACGGCAATCAAGGCTGAAGAGGCCAGACTGGCCGCTGTCAAGGCCGCCGAAGAGCAGGCTGCTGCCGCAAAGGTGGATGAACAGCGCCGGGCAGCTGCAAAGGCAGAGCAAGACAGGATTGCCGCCTTACAAGCCAAGGACGAGCGAATTGCAGCCCAGAAGGCCGAAGAGCAACGACTGGCAGCAATCAAGGCTGAAGAGACCAGGCTGGCCACTGCGAAGGCCGCCGAAGAGAAGACTGCTGCCGCAAAGGCGGATGAGCAGCGCCGGGCAGCGGCAAAAGCAGAACAGGATCGGATTGCCGCCATACAGGCTGAAGAGACCAGGATAGCGGCCCAGAGAGACAGAGAAGAAGAATTGCAGCGGATAGCGGCAGAAAAGCAGGCGTCAGAGAAGTCCGCCAGAAAAGCGGCCCTCCGCGAAAAGGCCATTGCCCAGTACAAATCGATCATCCAGAATTATCCCGATAGCAAGGCAGCACAAAGCGCTGCGGCAAAACTCCAGGAGATGGGCATTACGGTCGCAATCCCGGCCAAGACTGAACCAAAACCGGAGGAGAATGCCCAGGTGTTTAGACTTGAGGTGGCCCAGTTTGCCGCATTTGAATTCAGACTGACACCATCAGCCAGACCCTATGAGGTCGGCCAACGGGTTCTGATCCCGTTTGAGATTACCAACCGCGGCAACGGCAACGACGCCTTTCATCTGGAATCCGGTTTTCCAGCGATCTTCAACGCAAGCTTCGCAGCCGCCACAAATCCGAATCAGCCAATCAACCAGACCGCTTCACTTACCCCGGGCGAAACATTCAGGGGTGTTGTTGCGCTTATCATACCGGCTGCGAGCATTGACGGCCTGCGTATAACCCATCCGGTCAAGGCCGCCTCCAGCGTTATGAATGAGGCCAGCCAGTCCCGTGAGGTCAACCTCGTTGCCGCCGCGCCGCTCCTCAGGGCTGTCATCAAGGCAAACAAACCGGACCTCCTGCCGGGTGAAAAGGTCACCTACCGGGTGGCAATCCTCAACGTCGGCTCAACCGCCGCACAGGATATAAATTTCAAACTGAACTTCCCACCGCAGCTGGAGCCGGTTGACTATGCCGCCGCCGGTTTCAGACAGGAACTGAAGTCCGCCCTGGTCATGGATGGAATGGGACTGAAATCTGGCGAGAGCAGGGAATTCAACATCACCTTCCAGCTCAAGGATGATTCACTGGCTGGACAGGAACTGCTCTGCCACGCCGAACTGAATAACAAACGGCTGAAAACGACCGCCGCCTTTGTCTCCAATGTCGTCAACGTCAAGCCACAGCATGGCCTGCTTGTTCGCTCCGCAAACGAGCAGATTGTGGTTGTCCCGGGACAGACCGTCAATATTCCCTTTGTCATCACAAACAACGGCAACATTCGTGAAAAGATCAACGTAACCAATATCACAAAGGGAACCAGCGCAATCGTCGTCTTCCACGACCTGAATCGTGACGGCATCCGGCAGGCAGGCGAACCGGAGGTCAAGGAGATCGGTCCCCTGGAACCAAAGGAAGAGGCGCACATTGTTGCAGAGGTCAAGACCCTGCGGAGTGCGGCAGACAAAAGCGCGGGCAATGTTCAGATCTCATTCTCATCAGCCGCTGCCCCGGCAGGAATCGCCCTGGCATCCACCAGACTGATCTACTCACGCCCGGTACTGCAGCTGGCCCTAACCGGCCGCGATTCACGCCTCAAGCCGGGTGACATTGCCTCATTCGATCTTGACATCACCAACCGCGGTTCAAACCTGGCCAGAATCGTCGACCTGCAGAGCAGCTGGCCGGAACAGCTGGAGCTGATTGCCGCAGAGCCGGCCAACAGCGCCGCAAGCAACGGCAAGATCTTCTGGAACTTCAAGGAACTCGGCGCCGGTGAAAAACGGACCATCAAGGTTTCATTCAGGGTCAAGCCGGGCATCGGTGTTGGCACCAGCGTCCGGGTAACCAATATTCTGAAGTACGAAGATCAGCAGGGAAACAGGTACTGACATGAACAGATACGCAAAAACAGCCGCTCTGGCCCTTGCATTGCTTTCACTGGCCGCCCCGGCCACAGCTAACTACATCCTCTACTCGCCCAAGCCGGTGCCGGATGGCACCAAGCCCCAGGAAAAGGGTGCTGTCCTGGCGCAAGAGGTTGCCGTAAAGAAGGGGGATACCCTCTTCGGCATATCCCGACGAATAACCGGCCGTGGTTCATACTATCCGCAGATCCTGCTGCTGAATGACATCAAAAACCCCAACCTGATCCGTGGTGGCGAGGTCATCAAGGTGCCTGTCAAACGGGGGGGCGCAGCAACGCCGGCCGCGCCACAGAAGATGGCCAGATCTTCGCAGCAGCCGGTCAGCGAACTATCGCTGAGCGACCTGAAACAGACCCGCTCTGTCAAAAAGTCCAAACCGGCAGCCAAGCTAAAAAAGGCACACGCAAAAAAGAGACGGCAGCATACAGCAAACGCCCCTTCAGCCGCCGGTTCAAAACCGGCAGCAAGAGCCCTCCAGGCAACGCCGGCCAACTCCGGACAACCGCTCTTTGAGCAAGGGGTCAAGGCCTACCGCCAGAACAACTATAAACAGGCCGTCGAACATTTTGACCGTTTCCTCAAGGACCATTCCGCTTCGCCGCAAGCGGCCGACGCCAGCCTCTACAAGGCGGATAGCCTGATGAAAATGGCGGAATAACAACCAGCTGATCAAGTAACAGTGCCAAACATAAAATAGGCAAAAAAAGGGGACTGCACAACCGTGCAGTCCCCTTTTTCTTAATCCAAACATCCAACAGCACCAGAACCTGACAATTACTGCCAGGTAACCACAAAGGCCCGCAGCTTGCCCCCATCGGCGTCACGATAGTAAACAACCTTGAGATTATCGGCCACCTGACCGCGCTGAATCTCATACCCCTCTTTTTTCTCTGTCGAGGCCTGAACAAAGGCTGGATTTCTGGTCAGCTGCCCAATGGCCGCCTTCATGAATGATTCCGGCACACCATTACCGCCCCGGTCGATGATCTGAATCGCCTTGATCTGCTGTCCTTCGCGAAAGACCTTGAATTCGGTAACCTGCCCCATATAACGCTCCCAGCCGGGATTGGACTGGGCATACCCCTTATCAAGACCGCCGCGCGGGATAAAGTCTGGCAAGGTCGAAATACGGGCGCTGCCCGGGTTCGCAGGCCGCTCCTTGGCATTCCGATTCGCGGCGATGGCGGTGATCACCGCCTTGTCGCTCAAACGGGCATCCGCCTCAACCGGCGGCTTGGCCTGCGGGGCAGCCGTTGCAGCGCCAGTCGCGGTTGAATCAACCTTCACAACGGCCGGCGGCTCTCCCCCAGGGATAACGGACACAGCGACCGGCTTTGCCTTGCGGTGCTGGAAAAGCGTGATGACCACCACGATCATAAAAACCGGCAGCGCCCAGAACAGATATGTCTGCCACTTGGGCCGCCCGCCCGCCGCTTCCGCCGTGACGGTCTCCGGCTCTGACTGTTCCCAGGCAGCGGCATGTTCGCCAACCCTGTTTTCATCGGCACTGCCATCCGGCATGGAACCGACGGCGCTATCAAAGGAGCTGGTAAATTCAGAATAGACCGAAATCTGTTGCCGTGGGGCATAAACAACCCCCTGTTCCTCCAGGGATGGCTCGCTCTCCCCTGCGGGCAATTCCGAAAGCGCAACCGGCTGTGACGGCTGTGGTTGCGGCGGCTGCGGTGCCGCATGGGTCAAATCAGCCGACAGAACGGCATCCGCCGCTGTTTGCAGTTCAAACATGTCGGCCTGTGGCTCCGGCAGAACGGGCTGTTCCACCGCAACAAGCGTCTTATCAGCAACGGCAGCGGTTTTACGCCCCTTTGGCTGGAGCGAGGCAACCAACGCCATCAGCTGATCAAAGAGTTGGTTGTCATCCAGGGATGTATCCAGTCGATCATGGAACAGCTTGATAACATCATCAGTAACCTGATCGGGCGAACTGAGCAGCACAAAACGGCTTCGCTTCCGGCCAAGCTGCTTTTTAAGGTGATTGAGAAGGATATCGGCGGAAAAATCGGACAGGTGGGTCTGGACAAAGATCATGGCCGGTTTTTCAGCAACAATCTCCTCGCCCCCCTTTTCAAGATTGGTGACCACCCGCAAACGGATGTTCTGCTCATCCGACAATCTGGAAAAGACCTTCCGCAAACGTGGTATATCCGTTATCAAAAGCAGTTCTGTCACGATTTCCCCCGAAAAATTGAAGTATTGTACGGCATGACTTTGCTGTTATCAATACTATTGTTAAACCGGCGACGGCAAAACCCACTTGCGCTGAATCATAACAATCATGTATCCTAG
>CAXYUZ010000107.1:0-5261 GCA_964292275.1 uncultured Desulfuromonadaceae bacterium | reverse complement strand
TAAAATTGGCCACAGTTTTAGAGTTTTGCCAGAACAACCGTTCCGATTCATTCGGTGTCAGACCGCCGTTGTACTGATGGGGACGTAACTGGCTGTAATAGCCGATTATGTAGCGTGTGATAGCCACTTTTGCCTCTGCAAAACTCGGATATCCCGTCACGGGTATCCATTCATTTTTCAGGCTTCTGAAGAAGCGCTCCATCGGGCTGTTGTCCCAGCAGTTACCCCGGCGGCTCATACTCTGCCGAATACGGTAACGCCACAATAATTGCCTGAATTTTTTACTGGTATAGTGACATCCCTGATCACTGTGAAACATCACGCCGGTCGGTTTGGCGCGTAGCTCCCAAGCCATTTGCAGGGCTTTTCCTGTCAACGCCGTGTCGGGTGAGAAAGACATCGCCCAACCTATCGGCTTGCGGGCGAATAGATCCATTACCACGGCCAGATAAGCCCAACGACAGCCTGTCCAGATATACGTCACGTCGCCGCACCAGACTTGGTTTGGTTCTGCAACTGCGAACTGTCGGCCAAGATGGTTCGGGATATCCACGTGTTCCTTGCTACCGCGCAGGTACTTATGTGTCGGTTGCTGACGACTGACCAGTCCCAGCTCCACCATGAGCTTCGCAGCAAGCCAGCGCCCCATGGGCTTGCCTTTCGCGGTAACCATATTGGCAATGCTACGCGCCCCCGCGGAGCCTTGGCTAGCCTGATGAACTTCGCGAACCAGACTCAGCAGTTCTGTCCGTTTGGCATCGGGAGCATCCGGTCTTTTACACCAGTATTTATAGCTACTACGGTGAACCCTGAAGACATGGCAGAGTGTTGCCACGGGATAACGCGTCTTGAGTTTCTCGACTAGCGAGAATTGTTCAGGGAGTCCGACATCAAGAGCGCAGTAGCCTTTTTTAGTATTTCATTTTCCATTTCAATCCGTTGCAGCTTTTTCTTCAGCTCGCGTATTTCAATTTGTTCGGGTGTCATGGGGGCCGCCTTCGTTGGTTTACCCTGACGCTCGTCTTTTAACTGTCGCACCCATCGGGTCATGGTTGATACGCCCACATTCATTGCGTTGGCCGCCTCGGTGGGGGTGTAATTTTGGTCGAGAACCAGCTTTGCTGATTCAAGTTGAAACTCGGGACTGAAACGTTTTGCCATAGTGTCACCTGTGTTGTTATGAGGTGAGGATATCACCTCTTATCAGGTGGCCAAATTCAGTGTGCCACTTCAGTTCGGAACAACTACTCATATCAAGCGGAATACTTATACTTTCATTGCTGGCTTTGCACTGGAACCATCAGGTTTTATTGAAAAAAGCAGAAAAACTGATCGCTTCCGAGTTAACAACCAATCAGCCCTCTTCCGGTGTTTTTCCTTTCCTGACATCTGCCGTTCAGCAAACAAAAGACGCTCTGAATAAAGATGTCGACCGGATAAAAAAAATCAATTCGGAACTGGAACACCGGGTTTTGCAGGATAATCTGACCGGCCTTCAGAACCGCAGTGCCTTCCGCAAAGATCTGACTGAATTCTTACAACGGGAAACCCTGTCTGATCAGGCTTGCTTATGTCTTATTCGATCGACTGAGCTAGCCACAATCAATCACCAGCGCGGCAGGATAGCCGGCGATCAGTATCTGCTTGCGATTGCAGAAATAGTTCAATCCGTCAGTCAGCGATTCTCGACCCATTATGTTTACCGGCTTTCAGGCAGTGACTACGCCATATTGATTCCAAATGCTTCAGCATCCATAGCGCCTATCTTAGGAAAAGAGTTAAAACAGCTCTTTGATAATTTACAACTGCAAATTCTGGCAGAAAGTATTGCCTACTCCGGCATCACATTTCTGCATCCCGGACAACCGCCCGAACAGCCTTTATCCCGTGCAGATTTAGCGCTGGCAAAAGCACAAACCAATGTGGTGAATGGCTGGTATTTGCAGGAGGAAAACGCAGGTGATGCATTTCAGGGAGAAAGCCATTGGCAACACACCATACAGTCGATTCTTGAATCTCACGGTATCAGTTTTTCAGGTCAGGCTATTCAGCCGCTCAACATGGCCATCAATAACTATATTCAAATCATTCCCCGCTTTATTGGCCCGAATCAGCAATCACTCCCCAGTGAAACTGTTTATGCCATGGCCATGCGGCATGGCACCATGAGTAAACTGGAAGAGTTAGTCATAGAAAGTTTGCTGAAACAACATAAACTTCATCCGGAAAATGTAGCCCGCTGGGGCCTGAATCTGAGTGCCAGTGCATTATTTAGCTCGTCTTTTATAGTCTGGCTTGAGCAACGTTTATTGCAAGAACAAGATATTGCACCGAATCTGGTCTTTGAAATTGACGAAGAAATTCTTGATTGTCATCTGGCTGCCAGCATCCGGATGTTTGAAATGCTGCGCAGAGTGGGCTGTCGGTCCTGTATTTCAAAATTTGGCCGGGGATTAGGCTCATTCCGTCTGTATCGGGAACTACGCCCTGACTACATTAAACTCGATTCTTATTTAGTTGAGACGATTGAACGCGACGGCACCAGCCAACAGTTTGTCCGCATGATCATTGAGATCTCACATCGGTTAGGATGCGTGGTCATCGCGGAAGGTGTTGAAACAACGTCACAGAGAGAAGCGCTGGAGCGCATGTATATAGACGGTATTCAGGGACAACTGGTTTCTAAAATTATACCGATCGGCGATTAGCTATAAAATCTTTAGAATTTTCAGTGAATTGTTTTTTGAAGGTATTGTTGCAATTTACAGAGGGTCTGATAATATCGGCCGCGTTTCTGTGATGGCGGCCTGGTGGGTCCTCTCGCATCAATAGTTCGTGAACCCGGTCAGGTCCGGAAGGAAGCAGCCGAAGCGAACGACTTGAGTGCCGAGATGTGGCTTATCAGGCCGCCGCCCTTTCTGCTGTATCATTTTTGTCATTTCCAGCATAACCTCATCTGTTGTTTCCCCCTCAAACGCACCACGTTATCTGTGCTTTTTCGCCATTTCTGTATCACGTATGATGCTGAATCCAGACTAAACGGGGAACATATCGTTGATGCGCGCGCAGATCCCCATGAAACGAGACATCCGCAGTCAGCAACAGGCTTTATGCGGAAGAAGTATTCAAACAATATCAGCCTTCGAATATTGTCGAGTCATTCAGGTTTTTTCTTAACTCCTGCCAGATCTTCGCGGAATCTGCACCATATTGACGGACGATACTTTTCGCTGAATTTAAACTTCCGCTTTCTGCAATGACTGCCAGCTCATCATAAAATTTCATCGCTAAGGCACGTGCAGCAGGATCCGAGAAGTAATAACGACCAATACGACGATAAAGACTCTTGAATCCATTGAAAATTAAGGCATATATCGGATTACCGGATGCTAACGCCAATACATGGTATAGCTGATAATCAAAATCAATATAGGCTTCTGACGAATCATTCAGCCTGATACGTTCAGCCAGAACCGAAAGCACGGAGAAAGCATCCCGTTTCAATGCGGAATGAATAAAAATAACACTGATATTCGTACGGGCAGAAAATAACTGTTCCACTAACTGTGGCAATTTCTCCTGCTCCAGCTTAGCCAGAGTATCCAGAATATTCAGGCTGGATGTTTCCCAGAAGTTATTCACCCGCGTAGGTTTGCCATGCTGTATCGTTAACCAGCCATCCCGGGCCAGTCGCTGAAGCACTTCGCGTAATGTTGTGCGAGTTACGCCGATCACTTCTGATAACTCCCGTTCTGCCGGCAAAATAGAGCCTGGAGCATAACGGTGATTCCAGATAGATCGGATAATGTACTCTTCAGCAAGCCCCGCTGGGCTTTGAGCCTTAAACACGGTGTGTGGCCTTATATAGTTGATACGAATGAATCATAACAAAGCCAGAGGATAGTGAACAGTTAACGTCAACAAAATCAAATGTTATTTGTTAACTGAGTCAACGGGAGTAAATAATTTCACTCCCGTTACAGACTTATTCTGCAGCCGTTTGTTTGGCATGAGCTGCTTTCAATAATGGCTGCAGTTCACCCTGCTGAAACATTTCCAGCATAATGTCACAACCACCAATCAGCTCACCCTCTACCCACAATTGCGGGAAAGTTGGCCAGTCAGCATATTTAGGTAACTCTGCACGAATATCCGGATTCTGCAAAATATCCACATAGGCAAAAGGTACACCACATGCCATCAGAGCCTGTGAGGCCTGTGATGAGAAGCCACAGCTTGGCAACTTCGGTGAGCCCTTCATATACAGCAGGATAGGGTTTTCTGCGATTTGTTGCTTGATCTTCTCAATGGTTTCCATGATTGCGCCTCATAACTGAAATCGTACTGATTTTACTCCATCATTACGGCTTAACAACGCTACCTTTTGTAGGGTTATAGCCGTCAGGATGGTCTGACAATGCCACTATATTTCTATTGATGTATATTAAATGTTAAATTTTTTACAACAATATGTAGTATATATGAGTTAAAATTTGCTATAAATCAATTTAGCAAAAAGGTCTGACCTATAGAGACCGTGTTAATCAAAGAGGAGAATTTCAATGGCTTTTGAATTACCAGCTCTGCCTTATGAAAAAAATGCACTGGCACCACACATCTCTCAGGAAACCCTGGAGTACCACTATGGTAAACACCATAACACCTATGTGGTGAACCTGAACAATCTCATCCCTGGCACTGAGTTCGAAAACAAATCTCTGGAAGAGATCGTTAAAGGCTCCAGCGGCGGTATTTTCAACAATGCAGCTCAGGTATGGAACCATACTTTCTACTGGCATTGCCTGTCACCAAATGGTGGCGGAGAACCAACCGGCGCACTGGCGGATGCAATCGTTGCAACTTTCGGTTCATTTGAAAAATTCAAAGAAGAATTCACTAAGTCTGCTGTTACCAACTTCGGTTCAGGCTGGACCTGGCTGGTGAAAAAGGCAGATGGCTCTCTGGCGCTGCAGAACACATCTAACGCGGGTTGCCCTCTGACCGATGGCGTTACTCCGGTTCTGACTGCAGACGTCTGGGAACATGCTTATTACATCGACTACCGTAATCTGCGTCCGAAATACATGGAAGCCTTCTGGGCTCTGGTGAACTGGGAATTTGCTGCGAAAAACTTCGCTGCTTAATCATCAGTTCAGCAAAAATAAGAAAGGCTCCTTAAGGAGCCTTTCTTGTATCTGCCATATCAGCCGATAATTTTTATTATTTCCAGCCCGTCACTTCGCGCAAACCGACCGCGATGT
>CAXYUZ010000106.1:0-5264 GCA_964292275.1 uncultured Desulfuromonadaceae bacterium | reverse complement strand
ACACCACGCAGCTTCATGTCATACTCAGCCACCTTGAAGCCGTCAGTGGTCTTTTCAAGCACCTTCAGGCGTTCCATGGTTGCTTCTTTCACCCTATTTGACAAATAAAGGTCACAATAACCAACCCCTCCCAGGCGTGCCACCCTGCCCCGTAACTGGTGAAGAGTCGTCAGACCATGCCGATCCGGATGAACAACAATAACCCGTTTCAGATTCGGGATTGTGATCCCAACCTCGACAACAGTAGTTGAAACCAGGATAGAACTTTCACCCGATCGCATTGCATCAAGAGCTGCTTTCTTTTCATCGTCCGACATTTGACCATGCAACAGTCGAACCTTGCCCGGATACAGGCCGCACCATTTATCATAAATTTCCTGTGCGGATTTCAGTTCAGGCTTTTTGTTGTTCTTTTCAGTATCCGCATCTTCATCGTCCTCGCCTTTTTCACGCAGCGGATACACCATCAACACCTGGCCGCCTTCAGCCAGTGTAGTTTTAGCATCAGCGAAGAGTTGTTTTCCTTCAGCTCCTTGCCAGATCCGGGTAATGATCGTTTTCTTTGTGTGGTTCTTGGTAAGCCGGCTGACTTTTACAACGCCATAGCGAATCAATGCCTGGGATCTTGGAATACAGGTGGCCGTTGCTTCGAGAAGATGTGTCTCTGGGCCGACAAGTTTCTCTCTCTGTTCCCTACTGGTCTTCTGCTGTTCATCAACGATTACGAGATCTGGCTGCCAAACATCACGAAACAGGACCGCCGTTGTACCAATTACCAAAGGCGCATGGATTACATCGCAGGTTTCACCGGTAACAAGCTGAAAGGGCATATCCGGCCACCATTCCGCACACTCTGCGGCGACCTGGCTGGCAAGTGCAGTATTCGGCATAAGGATTACCACATTCCCAAAGCCATCAACCACGGACGCGGCAACAGTCAGGTAAACTGCGGTTTTCCCTGTCCCCACGTCACCGCTTAAAACCCGGCGCATTGGCCTGTCAGAAGACAGGTCGTTTATCATGTCTTGTATTGCCTGTTCCTGTTCGTCTGTCAGCTTGAAAGAGATGCTGGCAGCCCGTTCCCGCCAATCTCCAAGCCATAGGCGACGACTGACAATAGTTTGCCCTTGATTACCCTTCGCGGCTTTTATAATGCCAAAGGAAGCCAATCGTTCAAGACCACGTTGCGCTCTTTGTCCTTCTTCGACAGAGGAAGGGATGTGTGCCTGTTCGATGATTTTTGCAAGTGGTATATCTGGCAGTCCTGCCATACGGCAAAGTTCAGCTTCACCGCCCCATTCGGCAAGCAGCTCTTTCAAATGATCCGCCGCTATCGGGATTGATCCTCTTAACAGTCCGGAAACCCTGTCCCTGACTGTCCCAGGGTTGATTACAGCCGCTTTGCCCGCGTACCGAGGGCGCAGTTTGCCTGTCCATCGTTCGCCTACAATTTCAGGTGATTTAAGCTGATATTCGCCGTTGAATGTATCAATCTGTCCATAGAGATAAATAATCCCGTCCGGGCTTGATTTAAGATCCGCTTCAAATGTTCTTGAATCGCCAAAGATGGTGAATTTGATTCTTCTCCCGGCGCTGTCTTTTATGGCCCCGGTTGAGCGAGGGACACCGCCGCCGAAGTTATGTTGCAATGCCCCTGTACTGTGTCCTTTTAAGACATAGTAATTCCCTACGGCCAATTCTGTGAACTGGTCTACTACAGTTGTCAGATCGTCCCATCCATTCGGAAGCATAAGGGCGACTTGCCATAGTTCGGTGAGGCCGAAGGATTTCAGCTTGCCGAGGGAGTCTTTTTTTTCTTTAGTTGCGGGCATTTATGAACTCAGGGTTAGTGTGTACTATACTGGATCAAACGGGAAATCTTTAGGCTCTACCAAATATCTATTAAATTGACACTTGTAAGCAGAATCTGTCGTTTCTTTTACCATAGCTTGAAAGAATTTCCCTAGTCCGTTTCCATAGGGTTTGAATCCTACAAGCCCCATCCATAGCCGATGCTTACAGGTTTGGGTGGGGTAGTTGACCTTGCACCAATCAGACCAACTATTCAAACCTAATACGAAATTCAGGCAAACGGTATTTTCAGCAAGTCACAATACTCACATTGCCCGGCTCCAACATAATACGAGCATCGGCCTGCATAAACAGTTCCGGGGTATGGGTAATAAAGAATTCCCGGTTATGAGCGCCGACCTTCATGGCCTCACGTTTAATAGCCAAGAGTTCCCCCTTGCGCTTGTCGTCAAGGCCGCCATCCTTTTCATCGGAGAACAGTGAATCACAAATGATCCCGGATTGCTGAAGGTTATAGATTGCAAATGCCCTGGTAATGGCATCCTCAATCCATGTTACCTCGCCGCCAGACATATTACGGATAGACTTTTCGCGGTCTCTTTCAGCATCATAAACAAGGATGTCAAAGATTTCCTTGATACCACCATCCGCCTTTAATCCCTGCGTTTCAATTTTGACGCTGAAACGCGAACCGTAACAAGCATACAAAAGATCATTCGCTATGCTTGACACTGACGGACCAGCGTCTTCAATCTCAAGCTGGATGATACCGTCATAACTGCACATTCTGGCGATATGCTTCCAGTTCAGCATTTCTTTGCTGATCTTTTTGATTTCATCGTCGAGCGCAACAAGCTCTTTGTCCTTTTCAGACATTACAGCAAGTTCTTTTTCCAATTGGCCCTGGCGCACATGAGCGTCCCGAAGTTCGACCTCTTTTGCTACCTTTTGGGATTTCAGGCCGGCGATCTGTTCATCAATATTTGCTATGGCAAGATCAATATCACCGTTAAGAGTAGCCGTAAGATTCTGAATCTCTGTATCGAGGTTCAATATCTCCTTGTTGAGACCGGTAATCTTTGTCTTTATCTCCTGACTGGCCGCTTGCCAATCAGTAATCAGCTTTTCCTTTTGCACATGAACATCACGCAAAATTACAGCCTGACGATCCTTTAACTCGGCAATCTTTGTTTCAAAGTCGGCTTCCTTCTGTTTCAAACGGACAAGAAAACCCTCTTTAGCTGCTTCGAGTTCCAGCTTCCGATCCTGGGCGTTATCCAGATCAAATTGCATGGCAGCCAGCTTATTGATTTCAACAGACTCTTTCTCCAAAGCAGAAAGTTCTACCGCCAGGGCCTTGCCTGCTGTTTCAGCATCGGCCATTTGGAGTTTGATTTTTTCCAGTTCAGTGCGCTTTGTTGCCAGCTTGATCAAATCAGCCTCTAAAGCTGTTATGTCGGCTTTCTCCGCATCAATCTCTTTCTGGCGTTCTTCGGCGCTATGCAGTTCAAAAGCCATCGAGGCTGTTTTCCTGATTTCGACGCTCTCTACGGTAAGCGCCTTGACTCGGTTGGTCGTTTCAGCAATCTTTATCGTGATTTCATCAAGCCGTTTATTTGCTGGATCTAAATCGTTATAAGAGGATTGAAGAAGGGAAATCTCTTTGTCTACTGCCGGGATCTGTTCTTCTGCCGCTACTGCCTGGGCAATCAGACTGCAACCACGGGTAACCTTGCCGCTACCATCACCCAGACAGTCCAACCCGGACATACTGTTGACCTGTTTTTCCAGATCGGCCTTTTTTGCCATCTTCGATTCAATGTCTTTGCCCACAATCTGCAAAGAACTGATTTTTACGTTAAGATCCTTTTGCTGTGAAAGCAGATCTTCGTGTTGGCCCTGCAATACTTCCAGTTCATCAGCAATTTCAATCTCACGGCTTACGGCATCGTTTATCTGTTTTGAGTTAGCCAGAACGGCATCAACAGCCTTCTGCTTGCCTTCAATACTGGTTTTGCTCTGGTTTATCCGTGCCTCGATGGAGACCACTTTATTGTCCAGATCGTTGAATTCAGCGACCTTTACACGCAAATCGGAGAAATCAAGACGGCTTTTCTCCAGCTTTGGCCGCAATTCCTCCAAGGCCATATCGATTTCGCACTTACGAACAATGGCTTTTCCAATCTCGTCTGATTTGCTTAGAACCGCATCAACCGCCGTAATTTTCTTGTCTGAATCGGAGATATGCTGCTGTGTCTGCATACGCTCTTCATCAATGGAGGTCTGCAATCCCTTCATATCCTGGTCCAAATTCTCCAAATTAGTTTTACTGGTCGAATCCACGGTCACTAATGCCTGATCCAAGACATCTTCCCTGGTAACAAGATCAGCCTCCAAATCAGAAACTTGCGTAGCAACAGCATCCCTTCTGCTCTGCATATCAGCCAATCGCTGTTTTGCGACTACCTGGGCGGCATTTGCCAATTCAAGATCATGTTTTTGCTTTTCGATATCAACTATTTGCTTGCCAGTGGCGGCAATCTGCCCATTGACAAGGGCAATGGTTTCCTTGAGGAGGCTCAAAGCATCTTCTATGGCACCTTTCCCCAAAAGCATTTCAAAGATCTGGTTCTTCTTGGTATCGATATCCTGAATCATCTTTTCAAGGGCGGCCACAACCTTTGAAGCCTTCTCACCCTGCTCTTTTATATGATTGATATTGAGTAATTCACAAACAATCGCCAGGATTTCCGAACGCGAATAGCTTGACAGCTTGCGTGCTTCCTGTGAACGGAATACAGAACTGAAAAACAGGCTTGGGGAGCCGATAAGCTGTCTTACAGCCTCGTCATATGCCCCAACTTTGCCGCCTTTCACCGTTTCATTATATGGAAACCATTGTCCTTCAACTTCCTCATAAAGAAATGCCTCCTGTTTTCTCTTTTCAGCATCTATCAAAAGGATAGACTTATAAATTTTATTATTTTGCTTGAAGACCAGCTCTTTCATTGCATCCCGGCCATAACACTGATCGTAAAATGAAAACGAACCGGTAGACCACTCATCCTTATCCTTCAGCTTATAAGGCATGATTCGGTGTGGCTGCATGTTGTCCAAGATGGTCGTCTTGCCACGACCAGAATCTCCGACAAGGGCAATTAAACCCTCTGGTAACGCGGAAAAATCAAGAAACAATTCTTCCATACCAAGTCCGTCGCGGATACCTTCAAAGCCTTTTAGTCTAAGAGATAATGGTTGCATAAAAATGATCCTTTATTGTTTGTTGGCGTCAATTCTTATTGACAATATATAGCTTTTTATTTACCTCGTCAATAATATAAAGTATATATTGTATGCATTTTTTGGCACAAAAAAAGGGAGCGTTTGCCCCCCTCTATCCGACTTTGACTAGCCTATATTTTGTATCTTTACCGGCCTCTTTGGCCCATTTT
>CAXYUZ010000105.1:0-5590 GCA_964292275.1 uncultured Desulfuromonadaceae bacterium | reverse complement strand
TTTTATTTGCACTTAGGGGTGCAATGACAATGGTTGTATCCACTGTCCGGGTTGGACAAGAAGAACTGACTTTACTTCAACAGCATTGCTCGGTCACTTGGCAAAACAGGTGTACCGCAAGACCAACGTGGCTGTTCTGAACTTAACCATTCAACCCTAGCCTTATGGTGTGCAATATCGGCCTGATGTTGCTCCTTGTACATTTTAGACGCAGCAGACATTAGATACCTCCTTGTAGAAAAGAGTAACAACATCATCTTTATGGTAAGAGCTGTCAGGCTCCCACATGGCATAAAATTCCTTGATGTTGTTTTCCTTTATATAAGTTTTTATTGAAGCCAGAGTAGGCTTCCGTTTGCAGCCCACATATGCAAACTTGGCCGTTTCCTTGAATAATTTTACCTTTTTCAAATCGTCCAGTCGGTGACCAAACAATTGAGTAGGAAAATCATTCCGGTTGAGCTGGCTCAGATTAATTGCATATGCATGGCCTTCGGCTTTACCAAAGAACGATTTACGCATGATTATCCTCCCTTGCTAATCTGACAGTGAAAAAATCATTAACCTCTTGATCCACATTATCTGTGAACTCTTTGGCTAATTTCATAATCTCTGCCATATCCGCTCCGTGAGGGATCAATACGCTGCAAGCACCTAAAAGGTTATTAATTCCTTGATAAAACGTGCCGCTGAGAGTACGGCAATATTCGTCGCCCCTGGATAAATAGACCAAAACTTCTTTTGGCCCGGTTATAGAGGTGTATTGCCTTCTTGCTATGGCTGTGGAATTTTTTAATTCCAACCAGCCAAGCGATTTAAGGGCATTGCTGATATGATTTTCCATTTTAATGCTCCCCCTCTTCCAGTAACCAGGCGCCATTACCTTCGATAAGTTCATCGAGGGACATTGGGTTTTCGGTCATAAGATGGGTCATGAAATAGCTGACTTCCAGGAGACCGCAGGAAGACAACTCATCTTCAAGCCTTACTGAAGCGGGCTTGAATTCGTTGTTGCCGGCAGCGATCTCTTCTCTGCATTTACGCAGGGCGGAGATCCGATCAGCAGCCTTAATGATTGATTTGTACTCGCCGGGGATGTTTAAACAATCCCGGTAAGCTGGCTGAAGAGCTTCAGGCAAAGACGTTACCAACTTGTCTATGGCCTTTGCTTCCAGCATATCTGCAAATTGTTTCAAAACACCGCCTCCGAAATGCTTGATCGGCGTTGGAATATCACCGGTGAACACTTCAGCCGTGTCGTGATACAGAGCATACAGAACAGCCTTGCCAGCGTCTAATTGCCCACCGAAAAGGTTGTTCTTGATAAGAACAAGAGCGTGAACAACAACAGATACATCGTAGCTGTGCTGTTTCAGATCCTCTTGCCTCATACTCCGCATCAACGACCATCTTGAAATGAGTGATGTCCTGAAAATGTATTCAAAAAATTTAAAGACTTTCATGTAAGCTCTCCTTTTCAGTTACCTCTTAGTAGTTTATTGAGTTCAATCGAAGCCTTTAAGACTTCATTAGGTCTTACGATAGATCCCCAACCACGTTTTAAATATTCGTCTACGCTCATTTTTCTCATCTGAGCGCAGCCTTTTGTGGGCGGGTAGTGATAAGTCCAATCTGATTCGCCTTTTTTCAGGCGTTTGGCGAACATTGTCAATTCCGTATCGTCATGGAAAACAGACAAGTGACCTATCAACACAAGGACAACTTCACTACCATCGTCTCTTTTGAAATATTTCTCGACTCTTGTCATAAATTCATCCTTTGTTTACGAAACATGCACCCGGCGATGATTCTGTGTTTCTCGTCTTTGGCATATTCGGTGTAATCGACGTTAGCTTTATGGTGTTCATTGAAGGACACCTCTGCTTGAAGCTGGATATACCTCTTTTTCTCAGCATCAGTGATGTTGGTTGGGAAGTTATCGCAGCTTTCAGCCTTTTCTTTTGCCTCATGCCAGGTCATATCCCCTCCTCATTGCTGTCTACGATTGCTGACAGACCACAAACTGCTTGGTTAAATGCATCGGCATCGTCTTTGGTTATGAAATGGGGGGTTGATGAACCGGTTAACTGTTCAAGGATTGACAACGCTTTTTTTGCGGCTTTTACTACTTTCTTGTCTGTCTTTCCTTCTGGCAGATGTTGTAGTGACATGATGTAATCCTCCTGCGCTTTAAACGCATCACCCCCCTGCCAGGGAGTGTTAAAAACAAAAACTCCCGTGGCAGCGGGGCGAGAAGGATTCTCGTTACCAGATCTGGCTTGCTTGCCATCGGCCTAATAAAGACCAGGCCCTTTTCAGCTTTTCAGCAATAAGCCATGAGGTAAATACATGATGTTTCTTTTTAGGCATCCACATCCGCCATGTCTGGACAGGTGGCAATGCCATTACCTTGCAGAGTTTTGTCGGATCAGGGGTAACAAAGAGTGTATGTTCCCTTTCGGAAGCACACTCATCTCTCTTTGAGCATTTTTTACAGGGTGACACGGGGCCGCCCTCCTGTTTTACGATATGGTATTTCATTGACGACCTCCTTGGGACAACAGGCAGGTGATCTCTTGTTGGCACTATGGCTGGTAACAAGTAGATATGCTCTGTTGTAAGGTTTTACCCTCTTACGGAGGTATGAAAGACGCACAATTCCCTGTAGGGAGTGTGGTTCATACCCCCTAAACAGGGAAAAACAGGTTAATGGATTACTATGGGATAAGTATTGCTCCCGATTCTATTCCGCCAACAACGGCGAGAACGAACAGAAAAAAACCCGCAATGGCAATGCCTTTGATCTTTTCAATCATGGCGTCCTGACGGGCTTTAATAACGTATCCTGACATCTGTTTGATGTCTTTATTTACCCATCCTGATGTGGGATGAGTTGAATGTTTAACTTTTGCGGCTGTTTCCATGAAAGTTCTCCTATTGCGCTGGACGCAATACTCCCCTGCCAGGGAGTATCAAAAGAGAGACCCCTTGGCAGAGAGGATGGAGAATTAAAGATTAAGCGGCTGAAGATTGGACATCACGGCACTCCATCAACTTGTGACGGAATTTCATGTATGTCAGAGCATCATTCAGCTTGCCTTGATCTTTTTCCTTCTTCTTGGCAAACCCCCAAAACTTCCTGAAAGAGGAAGAATCGGCGGCTTCGGAAGCTTTGAGAACAGCCCAGGCCCAGACATCAGCCATGCGTCTATCCAACTTGGCGGCAAGGGATTCTTTCTGAGCAGCAAGATAAATCCTTTCTGCTACTTCAAATTCCTTGTACCAACCATGGGCTTTTGCAATTTCAGCCGGGGTTTGGTTTATAACCGTCTGTTCTTCAACAAGTTCCTTTTCCTTCATTGCGACGACCATTACTTCGAGTAATTTTGTCGCCATCTCGTCTGATGTAGCCAAATAATGGGCCTTTGATAACAGGTCCACTATTTCGCCCAGATCCTTCCGTTTTTCGGATAATTCGGCAGAAAGAATCAGTTTATCTGTTAACTCTTTGTCCATGATGTAGGTCCTCCTGCGCTATAAGCGCACCACTCCCCTGTCAGAGAGTGTAAAAAGCAAAACTCCCGTGACAGCGGGGTGAGAAGGATTCTCAAGGATGGAAATGGATACATAAATCCCTGATAAGAGCGGATATATGTCCATTCCATTGATTAAATTATGTTTTGTGGTGTTTTAAATTTTGGAAAGTTCGGTAATTACTTCTTTTGCCCAAGGGTGATAATTAAGGGCGGGATAGGTTTTGAAAATCACTCCGTCTTTTGTCCTAAATAGTTTAGCCGGTGAGCTTCCGTCTTTAGAGTTATCATAAACATAACTTCGGTCAACAAGCTTTGCGGCATAAGTAAAGAGGGCAATTGATTTAAAATATCTGGAGAGTATTTTCTCGATTGGGACAGTATGGCCGCCGTTCATATAACGTGACATTATACGATTAGCATTGATTTTAGGATCGTCTGTCCCAATAAAATATAAGCGCACAAAATAACCGCTTTCCTTAGCCTTTCTTATAAAATCAATCTTTTCTTCTGAAGACATGACAGTTTCAAGAACCATACTTTTGCCTTCTTCAAGCAAATTCATTCTATATTCAGTGGCTAATTGAGCGGCTTTTATTACAGCTTCGGGTGAATTCCAATCACCAAATGTATTTTGTGCAATTTCATCAGGGTTGATAAATATGCAGTTAGCAGACCATTCATGTCCCAAGAGATCTTGAGTGAATGTAGTCTTGCCTGAGCCGTTAGGGCCGGCAATAATATGGAGTTTAGGTTTGAGGGCCATATAGTAACCTCTTGGCCTGCGGTCTTAAACGGTCCATCTCAGCCCTTAACGTCTTTATTACATATTCTTGGCTTTGAGCAGGACGGGTTTTAACCTTTGCGCCAAAAGATTTGATGGCTGCTGCAATATCTTTTTCAGTGATATCTTTTGCCATGTTCGTCTCCTTGAAACCAAGGTTACTGTAATGTCCTGTAAGTGTCAAGTTCATGCTGCACCGCCTACTGGACGCGACACTTTGATCTTTTGGGGAATCATAACGACTTCTTCAGCAGCCTCATTCCATTGTGCGTAATCAATAAACGCCTGGATAGCGGCTTTGACAGTTTTATCAAAGTCCCAGACGATATCTACAAGGTGCTTGAGGCTGTATGTTTCCCATTCATCATACTCACCATAATGGTCACCAACGGTATTACCGGTGACGTAGGTTTGCATGATTGGGTGTGTCAGGTTTGTTCGTGGATGCTTACAGACGCCACAAACATCACCTTCTTTTGCTACCTGGAAATTACGCTGACCGCAGGCGGGACAAAACGATTTGTGACCGGTGTCCTTTTTGCCGCCATCGTATAGAATCAGATAACCGCCAGAACGACCATTACGGCCAATCTGATACTGATGGTCGTGACGTTCCGCGAAATCAGACAATATTTCGTCGAATTCAAAGAAAGCGTCTTCCACATCCAACAAATCCCAGGCCCTATTACGGGTTTCCTGGTCGGGGAATTCAATGCGGTTGATCTTGATGTTTACAGCGAATGAAGTCCCACTATTCCTTATTGTGTCGTAACGGAAATGATTTTTCAGATATGCGACCATCTCTTTGCGGGTTCTAGGTTTCTTAGCCATGATATTTCTCTCTTTCTCGGAGGAAAGGCGGAAATATCCCCATTGGGGAATATTCTGCTTTCCCCGGATGGGTTAATGGTTAAATGAATGATTAGATTACTCTACTAAATTCAACTAATATTGACGCTCAAGCGATCCGTCGCCAATATTTCTTTTATTTCAGACTTTTTATTCGATGGTATCCTTATGCGTTGTCCCCGCTTTGGAAACAAAAACATATCCCCACCCTGCCATACAAAGCTTTCGTTTGACCCTAGCTCTGTTAAGGCAGCTCTTATCTTGTCGAATTTAGACATGGTGTTGTGGTGGCTCATTTAATTTCTCCCTCACCTTTAGATACACGCTGTTGGAGATCGCAACACAATGAAAATGCTTCTATCATGGCCGTGTTAAGCGTGCATACGTCATCGTGATCATAGTTGCTTGGATTAAGTTCCGGCGC
>CAXYUZ010000104.1:0-5592 GCA_964292275.1 uncultured Desulfuromonadaceae bacterium | reverse complement strand
ACATGCACCTGACAAATTATTGATTTTTTTTACATACAAAGAACATCATTTTATAAATTTTGTATTGGCTTTTATTTACCAATTAATTCCCTTTTTGTCTGTTCCTGAATACATAAAAGCCTCCAAAACGCGATCAATTCAGGGTTTATGCAAAATTTTCAATGGACGACATACAAAGTCTATGTTACACAGGACAAAATTTGTCACTCTCAAGAGGCTTGAGGGGCTTAAATCCTTCTTCTTTGAATTGATTTTAATTTAACTAAATTGTCAAAACGCTTAATAATTACAGAAAACTGTATACAATTTTATATACAAAAATCATTATTTATTAATTTTGTTATTGACTTTTGTTTACCAGTCAATTAAATTCCGGCTTATGGAATTTACACTTTACCAGGGGGATTTAATGGAAACTGAAATTAATTGGTTCGTGGACAAATTTGGTAAAGAGGCTGTTAATAAAGCCATTGACAGATATGCCGGAAAAAAAGGTTTCACCCCCGATTTTAAGAACTTCTGGAAAACCCTGGAAGTGAGAAAAAAACATATAATCCTCTCTCAATTCGATCCTTTCTGGATGGAATTAGTAACCACCCAAGACCCACGCCTCGTACACAGAATAGAAGCTATCAAGTAACAACAAAATAATCCTACATCTTACTTTTTAGGGCCGATTTCTTTGCATGCAGAAATCGGCTCGGGACAGCCCTCTTATCTTCTTGGTAAGGGGGCTGTTTATTTTGCTAAAGCAACTACTTCTTCTTTCCGCAATTCTTACATTCCCTATTTCCGCCCATGCGTTCTGCTTTGAAGAGGCTGCTGGTCAGTATGGACTTGATCCATCCCTACTCCGTGCAATTGCAAAAGTAGAATCCGGGATGAACCCCTCTGCTATTTCCCGCAACACCAATGGAACATACGATTACGGTTTAATGCAAATCAACACATCATGGGCGCCAGTTTTAAAACGCAATGGCATCCCTTGGGAGGCCGTTGGAGATCCCTGTTCAAACGTAATCATCGGTGCTTGGATTCTTCGTCAGAAGATTAATGCCCATGGATATAACTGGAGGGGTATAGCCGCTTACCACAGTCTTACTCCAAATCTGAACGTTCGTTACGCCAACAAAATCGCCAAACAATTAAAAAATCCATCCAGAGGGGAAGACATTTGAGCCTGGCCGTGGATGAAAAACTCTCTGCGGCGGAATTCGCCACTTCTCTTGTCGCAACCGAGGTGTTTGGTTTGCCCTGTCTGGCGTATGCAGAAGACGGAAACCTTTATATCCAGATATTCGGCAAAAACGAACAACGTACTATTACATGGAATGAGCTGTCACGTCCGGTACAACGTCGTATCAGGTGGAAAATAGACGATGAAATTCTCCGCCGTGAAACGCTAAACGACAATATTTTTATAAAAAGGTTTCGAGGTCAGCTTGTTTCCGGGACTCTTGTCTCCAAAAAACCGGATGGGTCATGGCTTGTCAATATCCTGCTTGAAACCGGTGTTTCTTATACAGAACATCACGCTTTTTACCCCGTAAAGAATCAACCAAGTAAAGAACAGGCAAACTATGCCCCTGGGCAGGTTTGTCGATTTGAAATCACATCCATCATCCCGGTTAAAACCCAATCTGTAACACAGGTCAGAATCCAACTATCCCGCATAAGCACGACGTTCCCACTACTTATAGCCAATTTCGTCAACAGAGAAGCTGCCCAAAAAGCAGATCTCCGAGTGTTTAAACGTGTCCCCGGAATTATCACAAAGTTTCTAGCATCCCGCGCATTACCCAAAAAAATGGTTTCCCGATTAGCGTCCGAACTTGGGGAAATCATCATCTTCAATCGATCCAGTAAGAAAAAACGTAATCCCCAAAGGAAAACAGCATGTCAAATAATCAAATAGATCCCCGAACAGCAACCCTGTTTGGAAGCGGTTTCAATATGGAGGGTGGGGATAGACAAGAAATTTGGGTCCCTGACGCTCATCTAAAACGGCATATGTTCGTATTCGGCACAACCGGTGTCGGTAAAACCCGTCTTTGCGAAAACCTGATCGAACAGGACATCAAAAAGAATCATTCGGTTGTTTATTTCGACCCTAAAGGTGATCAGGAGATCTTCACCAAGATCTATGAGATCTGTCGTAAGACCGGGCGCCTTGAAGATCTCATGTGTGTTACCCCAGTTTATCCGGAATATTCGGCAATCATTGACCCCCTGCAATATTATTTCATGCCTGATGAATTGGTTGGCAACATCATCGCCGGTATCCAGGCCGGTAAAGAGCCTTTCTTCCGCAACGTTGCAAAGGAGATTACAACAGCCGTTATCCTGGGCGAGATCGAACTGGCAAAGGCACGAGGCCAGCGTCCAGTGATAAACATCGACAAGGTACGCCAGGCAATCCGTATTGCGTCCATGAAGGACACCGCATCGGCATTAAGAGCAGTCGGCACACCTGAAGCCGAAGATGTGGCCGGCATGTTGCAAGACATCATCGATTCAGGCCAGGATTACTACAACAAGGTTTCTTCATCCCTGCGTACCTGCCTTGCTGACCTTTCCTTTGGTAATATTGGCAAAATCATCGGTAAAGCCGATTCAAACCGGTTTATGCGTCGGCTGGAAGAAGGCAAAAGAGTCGTAATGGTTGTTCATACCGGTTCAATGCTTACCCGTGAAGCCGGTCAGACACTCGGCAAGGTTGTTCTGTCCATGATTCACTCCTTTATTGGACGTGTTTATCTCTCCAATCGTAAATCGCTCAAAAATCAACTCTCTATTCATATCGATGAGGCCCAATCCCTGCTTTACGCTGGCATTGAGGATATGTTTGCCAAGGTCGGTTCGGCAAATGTCTCCATCAAGGCATATGCCCAATCAGTAAACCAGCTCTACGCAGCACTTACCGAACCACTTGCCAAGTCCATCCTGGACAACACAAACACAAAGGTATTCTTGCGCTGCTCCGATAAAGAGACATCAGAATATGTTACCGGCCATTTTGGGCAGAAAACCAAATTATCCGGAATTTACGGTAACACCACGGTAACGACAAAAGAGACTGAAGAGGATGTATTGAAAGCAACAGACATTCTGGATCTGCAACCCCAGGAATTCTATCTCATGTCATACATTGGTCGGTACAGGGGCAAAACAACTACCTCCTGGGACCCGGAAACGGAAATTGTATTCCCGTCTACCCCATCATGGCAGGAAGCCCCAAAAGACAAAGAGAATACACCAGCGCCCCCTCCTCCTAAAGACGTGAGTAAGGCCATTGACACAAATACTGAAGAGTCTCACGACGCCGAAGAGGAAGACGCGGAATATTGATGCCAAATTCATTCAGCGGGACCCAAAAGGGGTGTTAAATGACAAGCCCACCCAGTTTTTACAATATTGCGATCGGTGTTGGCTGTTTATGTGCCGCCTATTATGTCTGGGATATAACCCGCCGCAAATCAGACCCACAGGTTGAGCCTGAAGAAGACGCCCCGATAGAGATCGATAATTTTGGCAAAAAGACCTCTTTTAAAAAAGTCTCGGTGCTTTGGACTACGCCAGAACACGGACCAACCCTCTTTGCCGATATTTCAAAGATCTGGCGAGTGCCTGAAGAAGAAGAAAAAGAGAAGATTGAAACTCCGATTTTCCAGACACCAGAGATTAATACCTTCTGGATTGAAAAAATTGGTGAACGACGTGAATTCACCAAGGAGAAGCGCCAAATCCTTACCGCTATCCTTAAAATTCTGGATGAGCAAGGGCATTGTCCGTCTGTTGTTAATCTACACCGTGCCGAAGCTGAAAATGGCTTTGAGCAAAGTGATTACCAGATCCTTGAGCAGATCCCGCTTTGGAAACACTCGCTCCGGGTTGCATCATTATACCTGGATTCAGTCAGTCATGATGTTTTGGCCCCGGATGCCCTGATTATCGGACTTGGACACGATCTTGGTAAAATCCCGAGTGTATACGGACGCTATTACCAAACCGGCGATCATCCAATCCTCGCCCGTTTCGTCGTAGATTCCATCCCGGAGATGAAGGAATACCATAAACGCAAAGATGTCCTTCAAATCATCGAAGAACATCATTTCCCGAACCCGAGCAATGAACAATCCATGTTGCTCAAGGCTGCTGATACCGAGGCCCGTAAGCAAGAACTTGGGCATGCCATCACGTCCTCTGTATTCAAAAACCCCGTCGAAATAGGACAACAAGTAGTAGAAAGGCAGGGTGGTATGGCCCTGCAAAGCCCTCTAGCGAACCAAAGGCCAAAGGGTAGCAACAAGATGCAGCACAACAGGAAAGTGGACCCGCCCCCTGATTGGTTCAATGAAGACAGTCTGAGAAAAGCACTCCGTAAACAGATAAACGTGGTCAATGAGGGCGCCTGGGAATCTGTCTCCATGCCAAACGGGATTGTTTGGGTGAAGTTTACGGCCATCAATACAGCGATTGTTGAAGCGAGCGGGGATCTTAACGAGGTGAGAGGTCTTGGGGCCGACAGGGCTGCACAATCAAAGCTTGCCCTCGACATTCTATCAGCCTGTAACGACTGCCTTGTTGAAGGCTATCTACTTGAGGGACAGTCCGCCACTAAATGCAAGGTCACAACAGCCAAGGATAAATCGTCTCCAATGTTTTTAACCCCGATTAAAGCGTCATGGTTTTTTACAACGGCATCCGCCCTTGAAGCAGAAAAAGGACCAGACATCAAACGGATGGTCAAATCAATCGACCAGTTCACGAACTGAAGCGGACACCGAACATATCTTATCCTCAGAGGGATGTTTTTCAAAAAACAGATCAACGAGGAGGCCATAAATGGCTGAAGAAAAGAAACCTGGACAGAACCAGGGTAACCAAGGCAATCAGGATAAAAAACCGATTAGCCGCAGAGAATTCGTACAGAAACAGATTCAGTCCCGTGTAGATCGAAACAAACGTCTTGTGGAATCCCCTGATTATACGGCTATTTCCACCAAGTCAGCAGAGGCAATCGACTTGTCGTACCTTATCACATCAATGGACATTGGCCTCGGCCGGCTCAGAGACAATATCGGCCGCAGTACCCGATATGCCCCGGAAGACGGTCTGGCAATGATTACAGAATCACAAAAGATTATCGACACAATTGATGATTTTAACACCCGGCTTTACAAGATGGTTGGAATGAAATACCAGCTCCCAATCCGTCTCAAAAAGAAAAAGGAAGAAATTGCCAAGGCCCAAGGGGCCAAACCTGATCAACAGGCACAAAAAGCACAGACACAGGTTGTAACGTCAACCCCTCCCCCACCGGTACAAACAACTCAGGTAGATGCCTCATCTGTACCACCAGTGGACATTAACAATATCGTTGCAGAAGTCACCGGAAGGTAGGAACCAAAATGCCACTTGGAGACCCAATAATAGTTGTTTCGTCTGATCCGGCCGCAAGAGTGTGTATCGAAAACCACCTCAATTCAAATGGGTATGTTTTCAAAGGATATAGCAACTTCAGCGATGCAGCAGAATATGCGACCAATTTCCCCTGTTCGGGTTTGATTGCAGACATGCCAACGATAATTC
>CAXYUZ010000103.1:0-5674 GCA_964292275.1 uncultured Desulfuromonadaceae bacterium | reverse complement strand
CGGGTGCCATGAAGCTGCTGATGAACTATCCCTTTCCGGGCAACATCCGCGAATTAGAAAATATCGTTGAGCGGAGCCTGATACTGGATCCGCAGCTGATCGCCGCGGGGAATCTTCCGGCCAATCTCCAGACTGGCAGTAGCCCCTGTGTTGGTTCCGAGCTGATCATACCAACCGACGGGCTTGACTTGGAGGGGCTGTTGGCCGATCTGGAGCGGCGCTATCTGCTCAAGGCGCTGGAAAGAACGGGTGGCGCCAAGAAAAAGGCAGCCGAACTGCTGGGGATGAGTTTCCGCTCCTTCCGTTACCGTCTGGCCAAGTTTGATCTCGATACGGGAGATGATGTTAGTATTGAGTGACAAAAAATGTCAGTTTGGGTGACGCAGGTTGCTAGTTGCTTGTCATGCCGGATATTTTTAAATAGTAAAATCTAGTTATATTGAGAAGTTATAAAATCCTTGACATTGGCCTTCGATTTGCTACATTCAATTTGTCTGATTTAACCAAACAGTATTTTTATTTATGTAACAAACAAACGAAAGGAGAACAACATGCTTAACAAATTACGTAACAGAAAAGGCTTCACCCTGATCGAGCTTCTGATCGTTGTAGCGATCATCGGCATCCTGGCAGCAATTGCCATTCCACAGTTCTCGGCTTACAGAGCAAAGGCGTATAACTCTGCATCCAACTCAGACTTGAAAAACATGAAGACCGGTATGGAAGCTTTCATGTCAGACAATCAAGAATACCCAAGTGACGTTCAATACCTCTAATTATATTTGAAAGGAGATTAGCAATGATTAAAAAAATATCAGTTATTACTGCAATTGCTATGCTTGTGTCATCATCTGCCTTTGCTGAAAACATCACCATGGCTTCTTCTTTGACCTCTGCAAACACTGGTAAGACAGTTTATGGTACAAAAACTGGCACTGCAACAGCCGATTCGCCACTTATTGGCAAAACTTCTTCCGGAGTTGGGATTGGTCTTTATACTAATTCACAAGGTTATTCTGTTGTAACTCAGCATACGAACGGAACCAAAGCATATGGTACTTCGTATGACAGTACTTCTATTTTTTCACATGATGTAACAAAAAAAGGTACTGCATATCTTGAAAAACCTACCGCAATAACAACTACTGATTTTGCAGCTTGGTCAACAATGTAACTCTTATTTACTAAGTAAAAAAAGCGGGATGTTTCGGCATCCCGCTTTTTTTGTGGACAAATTATGCATTCATATCAAAAAACTCGAGTTCAAATTTTATGCCTTATATTTTTTGTGCTTGGAATATACTACCCAGTCCTGTTTTCTCCGCTTCTATCCGTTGACGACTCCGGGATGTATAGTTATTTGTTGAATACAGATAGTTTTAATCTGCGAGATATTTTTTTACCCGATAATTTAGCTGGTTATTATCGCCCAATCTTACTCTTATCTTTTATGATGGATAAATTTGTCTGGGGGCTTGAAGAAAGCTTCATGCACCTTGAAAACATTGTCTTCCATCTTGCCAATACTCTGCTGGTTTATGCCATTGCTCGTCGAGCCATATCTTACCTCTCTGAGCCATCACCAGTTGCTGCTTTTGTGGCAGCACTCCTGTTTTCAGTTCATCCGTTGAATACCGAGGCTGTTAACTGGATATCAGGACGTACCGACCTGCTGGCCGGTTTTTTTCTGCTAACTGCAATGCTCATGCTCATGCTCATGCATCGTTCTTTCAGTTTGGGATATTCGTTGTTGGCAGCATTATGCATGCTGCTGGCTTGCCTGGCTAAAGAAACGGCCATTTTCTTTTTGCCGGCCGCACTGCTTTTTCCTTTTTTCTTGTCTGAGCCTATGAAAAGTTCTGCTCCACTGCGCTCGGTGCTTCAGAGGCATTTGTTTCATATTGTGATTTTCTGTTTAACTGGATTAGCTTATTTTGCTTTTCGCACACTGGCTTTTTCCAAGGGAGATCAGGGTGTTGCTCATGTAATTTCTCATGTTGGAGGCTCTGAGAGCGCCAGTGTATTGATGAATATTGTTACGGTATTAAAGGCTGCTGGTTTTTACGCAAAAAAGCTGTTGATTCCGTTTCCACTTAATTTTGGTATTACACATGTTTCTGATGCCTACTTGCCAATTGGTTTTTTGGTTATGGCAGGTATCGTTTGGCTCATGATCCGGCGGACATTATCGGCATTTTATGTTATTTGTGCAGGTGCAGTCGGTACGTCTGCATTGATGATTCCTATGTTGCGTTTCACTTGGACCCCTCTGGCAGAGCGTTATATGTACATTTCTTCTGCTTTTTTTCTGATTGGAGCTATGCTAGCTATATTGAGTTGGGAAAAGCGACAGGCATATAGAGTTCATCTGACTGTTGTTGTATCATGTCTAGTTGCAATTGCCTTCTATGGTACTGCAACACGTAATATTCTCTGGCAGGATAATCTGGCCCTGTTTCAGGATACATTTCAGAAATCTCCCGATTTTAAACCGGCGCTGAATGAGGTTGCCAATGCTTTGCATGAGCGAGGGCAAGTAAAGGAGGCCGCTGTAATCTATAAAAGATTTATTGAACCTAATGGCCTGATCAATGCACAGTATGGTCTTAAAAACAAGGCATTTGCCTTGATGAACGAAGGCGATTTCGACGGTGCACGAAAAATTTTAAACCAATTAAAGGACAACCCTGGAAAACATGAAATTTCTATCCTGTTGCAGGTGCTCGAAATCAACAAAGTTCAGGTGGCTGAGAACAAGGCTACTTTCAAAGATATTTATGTTGAGTCAGTTGAAATCTTGAATCGGCTTATCAAGCTTACTGGTGATCCTTTTTATTCTTATCGTCTTGGTATTATGCATATGCAGGCCGGTGACAGCCAGAAAGCGCTTGCGGCATTTAATGTTGTTATTCAAACCGCTCCGCCAACTGCATACTATCGCAAACCGGCTGAAAAACTGGTAAAAGAACTTACAATGTGATATTAAGAAGTTGTATCAAATCTGTTTAAGGAATAGTTATGACTACAATTATCGGTGTTACCCTTAAAGGCATTTTACGCGACCGTGTGTTTCAGGGTATTATGGTAATAGCATGTGCTTTTTTGTTGATTCCAGGCATTGCTTCTCTTTCCATGCGCCAGGTGACGGAACTTTCCCTGACCCTTTCACTCTCCCTGCTCTCTTTTATCTTGCTATTGTTATCTGTCTTTCTGGGTGGTACGTCGCTCTGGAAGGATATTGAACGTCGTTATACATTCAGTGTGCTGGGATTGCCGCTTTCACGGCACGGTTATCTACTGGGACGTTTCTGTGGTACAGCGCTGTTTGTCCTGCTGGCGGCCACTGTGCTTGGTATTGCAGCATGTATCGTAGTTGCTTACACCTCCTCTTTTTATCCTCCAGATCGGCCAATAGTCTGGAGCACAATGGCACTTTGTATTCTGTTTGATGCTCTTAAGTATATCCTGCTGGTTGCAGTGGCCTTTTTGTTTTCGACAGTCAGCACGTCTTTCTTTTTACCGGTTTTCGGTACAATTGCCACATTTCTTGCCGGCAGTGTCACGCATCAGGTTTATGAATATATCCAGTCACCGGCTTCCAATAACCTGTCTCCTGCTGCCAAGCATATAGCCACAGGGCTATATTATCTGTTGCCAAACTTTGTAGCCTTTGACTTGAAGGTCAATACAATTTATAGCCTTCCTGTTCCTGTTGCCGGACAGTTGTTGACAGTGGCTTATTTTGTAGTGTATGTCGGGATTCTGCTTTCTCTTTCTGCTTTAATATTCATGCAACGTGAAATGAGGTAGACAATGATCAGAATTGCTTCCTCTGCATTGGTCTTTCTGCTTCTTTATGGCATTTTGATCACTCCTTTTACAACCTATCTTAATAATAAACCGTTTGTAGAAAAACTGGGTTATGTCCCATCCGTGACAGCTCTCAAAACAATGGCCGCCGATCATAAAGAACTGGTTGCGGCTTCACTGGTGCTGAAGGTTTTGATATACTTTGGCGGTCTTGTTGAAAAAACAAATAACCAACTGGCTGTTACGCCTGACTATATGTCTATGTCCCGTCTGCTGCATGGCTCAGTTAAACTTGATCCCTACAATATGGATGCTTACTATTTTGCACAATCATTTTTAACCTGGGATGTCAGGCAGTATAAGCTGGCCAACGATCTTCTGGACTATGGCATGAAATACCGTACATGGGATTGGTACCTCCCTTTTTTCGCCGGCTTTAATAGTGCCTATTTTTTGAAGGATTACACGGCGGCAGCCAGGTATTATCAGCGAGCCGGAGAACTTTCCGGTTCCGATCTGACCAGACTTCTTGCCGGACGCTACATGCAGGAATCCGGGCAGACCAGTTTAGCTATAGCTTATCTTTCTGCTATGGAAAAAAACGAGAGAAACCCTGCCGTTAAAAAGAATTATCAGCTTCGACTGAATGCATTCCGTGAGACACGTCGCATAGAGTTGGCCCGAGATCGCTATTACGAAGTTCAAGGATCAATTCCTAAAACAGTTGAACAGCTTGTTTCAGGAGAATTCTTGTCACCTCCTCCTAAAGATCCCTATGGAGGGCGGTTTTATTTGGAAGCGGGTGGCAAGGTCGCAACTACCAGTAAATACGCTTTTGCCGGAGTAAAAAACAATAGTAAACAAAAGATGGGAGATTTGAATGAACGCCATTGAGATAGCCGGTCTTTACAAACAGTTTACCGGCAAGCGCATGATAAAGGTTGATGCCTTGAAAGGGCTTGATCTGGAGATTGCCCAAGGAGAAGTATTTGGTTTTTTGGGGCCGAATGGCGCTGGGAAAAGTACAACGATCAAGCTGGTGATGGGACTCTTGAGGCCCACCGCCGGTTCGGCTCGCATTATGGGTATTGATGTCGAGCAGTCTGAATCACGTTGCAAGGTCGGTTTTCTTCCGGAAAACCCTGCTTTCTATGAGTATCTGAGTGCCGAGGAATATATAAATTTTGTTGGCTCACAGTTCAATATTGATGCAAACTTATTGAAAAGCCGTACGGAAGAGGTGCTGCAACGCCTGGATCTGTGGGAGGCCCGCAAGCGCCCTATGCGTGGTTACAGTAAAGGGATGGTGCAGCGTGTCGGTCTGGCGCAGGCACTTGTCCATGATCCTGATGTGTATATCCTGGATGAACCGATGAGTGGTCTGGATCCAATCGGCAGGGCATTGGTAAAGGACATTATACTCGACCTGAAGAAACGTGGTAAATGTGTTTTTTTCAGTACCCATATTACTGATGATGTTGAAAAAGTATGCGACCGGGTCGGGGTGATTGTCAAAGGTTCACTGGTGGCAGTCGACAGTGTTGAAAATATTCTGCGCAGCGGTGTTGAGGGATATATGATTCACTTGAAGTTGCCTGAATCCCAATCTCGTTCCTTTGCCGGTTTTGAGGCTCTTCGCCAGACAGGCTCGGTTTCGGAATTTTATGTGCCCTGCGATGCATTCAATGCGTTCATGGGGGAGGTTAATACATCCGGTGCAGAGGTTGCGCTTGTTGAAACTAAACGCAGAGATCTGGAGGATTTCTTCCTTTCTTTGGTAAAAACCGGTCAGAATGACTGATCCAAGATGCTAGTACCATGTAACAGTTATAATTTCGGATAAAGACGTGTCAGTTTGATCCGA
>CAXYUZ010000102.1:0-5856 GCA_964292275.1 uncultured Desulfuromonadaceae bacterium | reverse complement strand
GCGCCCCATTCGCCCTTACTTGGATTCCAGATAATGACGTTATCGAACTCCAGCCCCTTTACCTGATGAACATTGGTCACTATTACGCCAGGCTTGAAAGTCATTGGCCCTTCTGGATGCAGCGACTTGATCTTACCCAAAACTTTCCGAAGTATTTCGACATCTGTTTTCCGCTTGCAAACAACAGCAGTCAGCTCTACGTCCGATTTGGACAAAGTAGTTACCAGCTTGAGAAGATGATCTTTTGCCCCTTCAATATCCTCGGCAGCTTGCCATGATACATTTGGATATTCCCGGTCTTCCGTGATTGATCCGGAACGGACAGACAACGCCAGGGACATAATATCTGACGGGCATCTGTAAGAGACTTTGAGATTTTCCCTCTCTAAACCTTTCAGGTAAAGTTTCTCCTGGAATATGGCAAGGCCGGCCGCATCTACCTGCGGAAGGATATGCTGTTGAGAATCCGAGCAGACAGTCAGGCTCTTTGCATTATTGGCCGCTGAAAAGAGGCAATCAAGCTCAAGATAGCCAAGATCCTGTGCCTCATCGATCAGGATGTGATGATACCAGTTGTTTGCACCATTTTTAACGGCTCTTTTATCATTGGCCTGGCAGATTTTGAGAAGGATAGGGAGGTCTTGCCAAGACAAGGTACGATCCTCCAAAGACTTCTCGAATTCACGCTTTCCTTTTTTAATCAGTTTCAAGAAGCTTTCGGACCGGTAGAGGTTAAAGAGATCGTTTGCCGTGGTTCCTGGGGATTCTTTCCGCCTTACATACTCTTCAACAACCTCACAGGCCTGCATACCTTTGGTTATTCCGCCGACCTCCCTGGCCGGGATATGCTTAATGCTCTTAGAGGATATGTTCAGCCCGTAGGACTTTAATGCTCTCAATGCCCATGACGAGAAGGTGTCAACGGCGGTGTCACCCAAGAGATCTGAAGACGCTATTGCGACGTAATCCCTCAGACTGCGATTAAACATCATCACCAGACAGCGTTCAGGCTGAAACAGATCCGGATAGTTGAACTGAAGGAACGACAGACGATGGATAGCAACAGATGTCTTACCGCAGCCAGCCCCACCGGTCAGCGAAACACATCCGCTTGTCTGGCTTGATATGATCCTGAACTGATCAGCGGATATAAGGGACACAATTTCAGGCAAGACATGGCTTGATGGATCGGCCGCCCTTGACGGTTGTGTATTGTCTGAACTGGACTCAGGGGCAGGGGAGATGTCGCCGTCGAGGAAGTCCCACCGGCCATCAATTTTACGGACTTCTTCACCTTCCTTTGAAACAGAGTGAAGTTCCTTTTGATTGACCAGGACCTTTCGTTTATCAGTGACAACGCCAATACGACTGGCGCCCTGGATCTCCTCGTCATAGTCCTCGCCCTCTTCGTATTCATAGAAGAATCTGGATACAGGGGCTTTACGCCAATCGACAACAGCCGCGATGTTCTTGTCCATCAAGGACTCTTTGCCGATTACATATGTACGGTCGCCTATCTTTTCATCTTTTATGGATACGACGCCAAAATAAGGGCTTTCGTGGGAGTTGTATTCAGGTAGGTAATTGCGTGGATCATGCTTTTTGTGTTCGTTTAAGCGTTCGGTTATCTCGTTTTTTTCTTTCCATGAAAGCGAGGCCATTCTTTCGGCCAGCATTTCATCTTCCACCTGATCGTGTCGGGCAATGGTTTTCTTTCTATCTACATCTGCGGCAATCACGACACTGTTGAGATACGACAAACGGGCTTCTTCTGCTGTAACTATCTTCTCAAAATTTGACATGCGAAACACCCCCTCATTAATAAGATACTCCGAGTGTCCCAAAAAATAAGAAAACCCCCTGCTGATTCAACAGGGGGTTCCTACCGCAAGACTCTTCAATTTTTAACCCTGGTTAAGGGCGCTTTTCAATTTTGGGCGACGGTTTGAATTTCAGTACCGTTTTAGCCGCAATTTTCATTGGCTCCTTTTTGGCTGGATTGGTTCCCATCCTCTCAGCGGTCTTTTTCCAACTGAAAGTTCCAAATCCGATAACTGTGAGTTTGTCGTCACTAGGCAGGGTAGCAATAGCATCAAAAGTTGCTTCAAGTGCTTTCTCTGCGGCGGCTTTTGTGATACCTGCTTTTTCAGCAATCTTTGCTACGAGGTCGGTTTTTGTCATTGATACTCCTTTTGTAAAATGGGATGTAAAAACTGTTGAGCAATTTATATATATTTTGCTTTACTGAGTCAATAAAAAACTGACTTTTTTTGTAAAAAAGTGGCTGTTTATCGGCAATCTTGAAAAATACCAATAGAACATCTGCCAAATTGACAATCAGCAACGGTTTGATATATCGTCACCAAATGCAAAAAGGGGAGGGATATATGAACATCCAAAAAGCAATCAGAAATCGCCTCAAATCTCTTGAAGAAATCGACGATATAACTATTTTCGTTGATCCTAATGGACAGGCAAGCCAAGCTATTGTTTCTATCTGGACAAAGCTGGATGCCATCAAATTCTGTTCTTTATACATAAATCTTGTTGAGCTTCGCGCAATGCGCTAATCTCAAATTAGCCCCACAAACCCAAAACGAAACAAAGCGCAATGTATGCTGTTAATTTTTCTGTTTAACTCTTTAAAATAGAAATTTGTTCGTTTTGGGCTTTTTGAACCACTTTTTGGCACTATCTTGGTGATTTATATAGGTCGTCATGGTCAAGAATACGCAACAATATTAACGCCATTGTCCAATCTGGATTCCCCGCAGATAAATACCCCCCTGGATCAAAGGATAGCTGTTCCATGTCCTTCAGAAAAAGCTTACTCGGAATCAGTTGTGGCATTAGCCATTTCCTCCTGCAACCAACCCGGCATTTGCCCGATGCCTCCTTGCCGTGCTTCATCAAGTTTGGCAAGCCCACCGTCCGAGAGGCGAACTGTTGGTGGTTTTTGCTCCACAATATCCCCTTTATACTGCCATATCCCGCAAACCCACTATTTTAGGGGCTTTATGGACCGACCTCTAAATTTGCGTTTTAAAGGCCGATCTCTGCGCAAGGCATACCGAAATATAAGGCAAAATTGCCGGTTTGCTTTTCAATTTGCTCTTCTGCTCATTTCCTTCGTTCATGGCTATTTCTCATGTGCCAAGCATAGATCGCGGCCAACCAAATGACAAATACACTCTGGCTTTGGCAATTTAGCTTCACATTTATCGCACAGCGACATCTTCCCCGTATCCTGGCACGAATCTCCACAATCATAACATTCAGTGTACTTCATTTTCACCTCCCCCGATTAACGTGTATTCATACTGTGTAGCGGAGACTTTGATTTCGTATGTTGCATTGGAAAGCTGGAACTTAACAGCAAAGGGGCGCTTTGACATAGAAAGAAATTTTGCGTCATACGGAATCAGTTTGTCGGCAATAATTTTTTTGTAGTCTTCAAAGTCTTCATATTCCTTTTCGTCCTGCCAACGGCAATAAAGATTGGTCATTGTATTTTCGAGTTCTTCAAAAATCTTCCTTGCCTGAGCTTTTCTGTTTTCTGTCGTCACGACAACCCCCTTTTGCAAATTCTAATATTCACCTTATCTGTATAAAGATTTAAGTAATTTTGTGCCATCATAGCGGTGTGAATCCAAGCATGCCGTCCGCAATGGATTCAGCAATCATTGCCGCAAGCTTCGCTTGGCTGCTTCCAGTGTTGATCCGATAACCTGGCTGCATCTTGCCTTCAGAATCTATGCCTTCTTCAACTACAAGTTCATAAAAACGAGCGGGTGTCGCATAACAAAAAACATTAACTGATTGACCATCGCTCCCGTCCGGTTTTGGATATTTGGCAACAAGTGTATTATGATTGTCCGGGATATTCTCTGGGCCACACCAGTTTTCTTTAAATGCCACTATGTCACTTGAGTTTGAAAAATTCATAATCAGATCCCCTTTTTTAAGTTTATTTCCCATATGCTAAACATAGATCGCGGCCAACCTTCTAATACACACCTTAACAAAACTCTTTAACCTCGTCAATTATCATTACTCTATATAACATAAATTATGTAGAGTAATAATATTGACCAGCTAAGGGTAAAATGATAGGATGCTCATAGTTGGTTTAATGGATAGAAAGGTCGTTAAAAACCAAAATTGGTGTGTCAAAATATTCATCTTCAATTTTGGACGAGATGAGCTAAATTCAGCCCATGCTACGGTATACCTTTGTCGGAGTTTTGGCCTTAAAACGCAAATTTGGAAGCCGCCCTTGTAAAGCCCCATAAATAGCGGGTTTACGGGGTTTTGGAAGAATAAAACATATAGTAATGGCAAAATAGAGGAATAATCATGTCTAATCTTCACAAACTAAAAACTTTACTCCCAATGGAGTTCATCGAGCAATCTGCACAGCAGCAGATTTACGATGTCCTCTCACTGGATTGCCTTAAAACACTGGCTATCATGCCTGATGTGCATGCCGGTTACGACCTGGTTATTGGCGGAGTTGCGCTTCTCGACGGTCATATCTCACCGTCTTTTGTCGGATATGACATCGGTTGCGGCATGATTCATGTTTCTACTGGTATCAAGGTGTCAGATATTCTTCCAGATGCAAAATCCCGCGAGGATCTGTTTACCAAAGTGCTTGATGCTATCCCCACTGGATTTTCATGTCGAAAAAATAGTGACAATGGGTTTGCTGTTTTTCAATCCAGAACCAACGATAAGGATCTTATTGCACGGATAAACGAGAAGGTTTCTACCCAGGCCGGGACTCTTGGCGGGGGGAACCATTTTATAGAAATTGGCGAGAATCGTACCGGCGAAGCATGTATAACCATTCACTCCGGATCTCGCAATGTTGGTCATACCATCGGCGGCTATTATATGCGTAAAGGCCGTATGTTCGAGTTAGAATCAGAGCTTGGTCAGCAGTACCTTCAGGATATGAACTACGCTCTTGAATTTGCCCTTTACAACCGGAAGTTGATGCTTATTTCTATTCTGGAACTGATGGGCCTTGGCTATAAGTCAAAGCAGATTCTTTCCGGAATGATTAATGAAAACCATAATCATGCTGTTGTCACACCGGATGGTGTCCTGCATCGAAAAGGTGCTACACCGGCCGATCAAGGCCAGCTAGGGATAATCCCGGCCAACATGCGTGACGGAGTTTATATCACAAAAGGTCTTGGTAATCCTGAGTTTTTATCTTCCGCTTCTCATGGATGTGGTCGTGTTATGGGCCGGAAAGAGGCAAAGCGTAGTCTGGATATTGACGTTTTCAAGGGGCAAATGGAAGGCATCGTGTTGTGTGTTGGTGCAAGCACTCTTGATGAAGCCCCTGGGGCGTACAAAGACATCAACGAGGTCATTGCCCGTCAGGAAGGTGTTGTGGTCGAGGTTGTGGATTTTGTAAAACCGCTTATCAATGTTAAGGCTCAGGGAGAGGAATGATGAGTAAAAAATCAATTTTAACGAACCGTGACCATGTAAATATGGATGCTTTCCTTGGTTATGTTTTTGATGATTATAAAGATGGAATAATCACGAAAGAACAGGCTGTAAGCGGCCTTGCTCATGTCATGTCGGCGTTGGACAATGGAGAAGAATCAGAAGTACGAACCTGGCTTGAACAAGGCAGAAAACTTGTCCGTTACAACTCAGAAAACAATTCAGACAAAAACCCTCGCCCGGACCTAGCAAGACTTGAGGCCGTAGTGCTTGAGACCATAATTGATCGGTTAAAATCCTGTACCGACTCTGTTGGCGCCTCGGCACCAAGCGAAGATGATCTGATTGCAGAGGGTGTGCGTTTTGGCGATTGGGAAAAAGGGTTTAATGCGG
>CAXYUZ010000101.1:0-5877 GCA_964292275.1 uncultured Desulfuromonadaceae bacterium | reverse complement strand
TTATATTATTCCTTGTCTGTCATCATTTCCGGCGATACTCGGCCGTCGGCCAGAACGGTATCCCGCCGCGCGGAGTGAACTCTCCCCGCACCGTCAACCAGACCGGATCCAGCAGCTTTACCAAATCGTTGCAAATCCGGTTGATACATGATTCATGGAATTCACCATGCATCCTGAACGTCCCCAGATAGAGTTTCAGGCTTTTGCTCTCCACACAGAGACGGTCCGGCTGATAATCGATGATAATTTTCGCAAAATCAGGCTGGCCGGTCAGAGGACAGAGACTGGTGAATTCGGGACATTCTATATGCAGCGTTCCGACGACCGCCGCCGGATTCATTTCACTGTTTGCGAACGGGCTCGGAAACGACTCCAGCATTCCGGCATCCGGCTGGTCATAACGATAGCTTGTCGTACCGCTGCCAAGCGACTTCAGCTCTTTATGCAAATCCATTTAAACCCCCTTGTGGTCAAAGACAAAATCTGCGATATCATAGCAGATAACTACTTGCAATCAATTTATTTACAAACGAGCCTCTTGCAGACCCGAGGAGAACCAGAATGAAACGCCTATTGCCGATACTGATCACGATCATACTTCTCATACCGTTCTTTATCGCTGAGCGCAGCTCGGCCGCCGACTATCGCAAAACCAAGATTGCCGTGCTCGACTTCATCCAGAACGGTGAATTTGACTCCGATGACGTCGGCAAGATCGTCTCGGAATGGCTGACAACCAGCCTGGTGGAGACCGGCCGCTTTGACGTTATCGAGCGCCGTCTGCTGCAACAGATTGTTGAGGAGCAGAAGATGGGCAAATCCGGGCTGGTCGATCCGGGCAGCGCCTCCAGGATCGGCAAGCTGCTGGGGGTCAAGACCGTTGTCTCCGGAACGGTGCAGACCTATGGCGGCATATACGAGATCAATGCCCGGCTGATCAATGTCGAAACCGGCTCGATTATCACGGCTGAAAAGATTTCCGCCGCCTCCACCGCTAAACTGCCCGACCTTGTGGCCCGGATATCATCCAAGATCATCGCCCACTTCCCGCTCCAGGGTTACATCGTCAAACGCAGCGGGGGAACTATTATTATCGACCTGGGGCATACCGCCGGGATGCGTAACGGAATGCTGTTCCGGGTTTACACCGAGGGGGCGCCAATCCGACACCCTAAAACCAGGGAGGTTCTCTCCATTGAACGGATCGAGAAGGGGATCATAAAAATCACCGATATCAAGAACAACACATCAAACGCCATCATCATCCGCGAAAATCGGGGGGCTGCCATCAAGACAGGCAATATGATCACCGGCATACTGGCGGAGGATGAAGAGCAGGCATTGACACCACCTGGCGAACAGACAACTGAAACGCAGCCTGCTACGGACTCACAGCCTGCCGCAACAACCGCACCTGCTACACCCCCTACCGCGGCGATTGTTAGCGAACCGCCCAGGAAACCGGAACCCAAGGTCAAAAAGAGTTCAAAGAAGAAAATCAAAACAGCCAGAACCAGGGCAACCAGAGCGACACCGGCCCTGCCAACCCATAAATACTGGACCCTCAGCGGCCACACCAATGACATCAAATGCCTGGCAGTCAGCCCGGACGGTTCACTGGCAGCAACAGGGGACAAAAACAAAAACATTATTATCTGGGATATCAACGCCGGAAAACAGCTGGCAACCCTGACCGGCCACCAGAATGATGTCCAGTCACTCAGCTTCTCTCCCGACGGACGGCTGCTGGCCTCCGGCAGCCGTGACGAAAGCGTTATCATCTGGAACATCGCCAGCAGCGAAAGGGTGATGCAGATCAAGACAGAGGATCGCATCAGCACAGTTGCCTACAGCCCGGATGGCCTTTATCTGGCCACGGGCACAAACTCTAAAGAGTTCACCATCTGGGACGCCAAAACCGGCAGCCAGGTCCGCACCATCAAGGGCAACGAGGATATTGCCTCGATCACATTCAGTCCGGACAGCAGCATGATCCTTACCGCAGGCAAAAACCGCGCCCTGGACCTGTGGAGTATGACTGACGGGCAACGGATCCGCAGCTTCACCGGCCACGAAAAGGACATCACCGCCGCACTGTTCAGCCCAGGCGGCAGGCATATAGTTTCGGCCGGCAAAGACCGCAAGATCATTGTCTGGGACACGGCCAGCGGCAGGCAGGTCAGAGCCTTGAGCGGACATGAACATGACATCATTGCCCTGGCCATCAGCCGGGACGGGCACCGTCTTGTCTCCGCCGATGACCAGCGCTCCGGCTCCCTGATCATCATCAGGGACATCGCCGACGGCAAGGAATCCAAGCGAATCAAGGCATCAAAGAATGCCACCACACTTGTTCTGACCGCCAATGGCCGCTACCTGCTCTTCAGCCAGGACAAAAAGCTGCTCATCTACCGGCTCTACTGAACCCGCTGAATGGAGATCATCACAACCCACATCAACGCGGACTTTGACTGCCTCGGCTCCATGATCGCCGCCCTCCGCCTCTACCCTCGTGCAAGCGCGGTTTTTCCGGGCTCTCAGGAAAAGGGGCTGCGCGACTTCAGCGCCAGCCATCCCGAATACCTGCCCAAACTCAAACGGGCAAAGGATATCGACCTGGAGCAGGTGACACGGCTGATCATCGTCGACTGCCAGGTCGCGGACCGGATCGGCCGTTTTGCAGAGCTGATCGACAAACCGGATGTCGAAGTCCTGATCTTTGACCATCATCCCCAAACAGCGGAGAGCATCCGCAACAGCGGCGGTGTTATCCGTCCCTGCGGGGCACTCTCGTCGATCATGGTCACCCTGCTTGTCGAACAGGGGATCGCACTTACACCGGAAGAGGCAACCCTGCTGATGCTGGGCATCTACGAAGACACCGGACGGCTGAGCTTCATCTCGACAACCCGGGACGACTATCAGGCCGCAGCCTGGCTTCTCGACCAGGGGGCACGCCTGAATGTCGTTTCGGATTTCATCAACCAGGAATTAACCGCACAACAGGTCGGACTGCTGGACACACTGCTCAAATCACTCAAGACCAGCACGATCAACGGCATCAGAATCTCCATCGCCCATGCCGCCTGTGAAACATATATCGCCGACATTGCCGGACTGGCGCACATACTGCGCGATATGGAAGGGCTGGACGCCCTGTTTCTGGTGGTCGCCATGGACAACCGCGTCTGCATCGTCGCCCGCAGCCGGATCCGCGAGGTAAACAGCGGCGAGATCATGCGTCACTTCAACGGAGGCGGGCACGCAACGGCTGCATCGGCCACGGTTCACAATCTGCCGCTCAAGCAGGTTCTGAAAAAACTGGATGAGGTGCTGCGCATTGCCATAACACCCGGCATAACCGCCTCAGACATCATGTCTTCACCGGCCAAGACCATGTCGGTCAATCTGACCATCGAAGAGGCGCGAGACATGCTGACCCGCTACAACTGCAACGCCATGCCCGTCATTGACCGCAAGCGAATGGTCGGCATCATATCCCGCAAGACCGTTGAAAAATCGCTCTACCATGGCTTGGGAAAGGCCCCTGTCAGCGACTTCATGTCCACGGAATTCATGACCGCCTCAACCTCAACCCCTATTGCAGATATCCAGGAATACATGGTGGAGGGAAACCGCCGCTTTGTGCCGGTCTTCGACGGCAGCAGGCTGATCGGCGCGGTCACCCGCACTGACCTGTTGCGGCACATGTATGGCGGCCGCCAGGGGCAGGCCGAAGCGCTCTACGACCTGGAATCACTCTCATACACACCAAAAAACCGTTCCATAGCCGGACTGATCCACAAGCGATTGCCCACCGCCACCATCTCACTGCTAAAGGAGCTTGGCAACAGCGCCGACCAGCTGGGGTTGTCGATTTACGCAGTTGGCGGTTTTGTGCGTGACCTGCTGCTGGGTATTGAAAACCTTGATCTTGACCTGACCGTGGAGGGAGACGGGATCTTCTTTGCCGAAAGCTACGCCGCCCTCCATGGTGGCCGGGTGCGCAGCCATGCTGCCTTCAACACGGCAGTCATCGTCAGGCCCGATGGCATGAAAATCGATGTTGCCAGCACCCGACTTGAATTCTACGATTCACCCGGCATGCTCCCAACGGTCGAACGGTCATCCCTGCGCCACGACCTCTACCGCCGTGACTTCACCATCAACACACTGGCCTTCTGCATCAACAAGGATCGTTTCGGGATCCTGACCGATTTCTACGGCGGCCAGCAGGATCTCCGCGACCAGCGCATCAAGGTGCTGCACAACCTCTCCTTTGTGGAGGATCCAACCCGGGTCTTCCGGGCAATCCGCTTTGAAAAGCGCCTTGGCTTCAAGATCACCCCCCACACCGAGAACCTGATCCAGAGTGCAATCAGAATGAAGGTTCTCGACAAGCTTGGTGGCAAACGCCTGCTGACCGAGCTGGTTCAGCTCTTCTCCGAGCAGGATCCAACCGCGGCAATCACCCGCATGTCCGGTCTGGGGCTGTTTGGCTTCATACACCCGAACCTGAGGCTGGGACTGGAAACAAGCCGTGTCGTGCATGCATCACTGGATCAACTGACCTGGTTCAGGCTGCTCTATCTTCCCGACCATTGCGAGCAGTGGCAGGTCTACCTGCTGGCGGTCTGCGACAACCTTAAAGAACCGGAATTCCGGGAGGTCTGCGCAAGGCTGGACATGCCTGGAAGGATTAGCGCTGCGGTTTTTAACCGTCGCAGTCAGGCAATTGCCACCCTGGAAGGGATCCAGCGCAGACTGAAAAAGGGGGTGGCCATAACCAACAGCAATATCCATGAATGGTTTGATGGACTGCCACTGGAAATGCTGCTCCACCTTGCCGCCAAGGCCCAGAAGGAGCAGGTCAGGCGCTATGTTTCGCATTACATCACAACCCTGCGGCATATTCATTGCGAACTGAATGGCAACAGCCTCAAGGAGCTCGGACTCAAACCAGGCCCGCTCTTCAGCCGAATCAGCAAGCAGCTTCTGACAGCCCGTCTGGATGGCGAGATCAGCAGCCGGCAGGAGGAGATAGAATTGGCCCGCAAGCTGATCAAGACCCAGCAGGGGCATGCGATTACATGAGAGTTATTAAGCATCTCTTAACTACGATATAATAAGCATACTGACATCATAGACGCAAAAAACGTTACTTACCCCAACACAGGCTTTAATCGGGAAGACTCCCCATTTATTCCAGCGCAAACTGAAGAACATCAAGGACACCGGCGCGTCGGTGGTGGCCATGGACTGCCCGGGATGCGTCATGCAGATCGGCGGCGGTTTTGATCAGGACGGCAGCGGCGTGAAGGTCAAACATACGCTGGAATTGCTTGCGGAACAGTTGAAGTAATGTAGATCATATTGAGCAGACTAAAAGGCCCGCTTCCGGTTTCGGAGGCTGGCCTTTTAGTTGGTATGCTGTGCGTCTCGTTGTCGCGTGATATGTGTTTCCACAAATCCAAAATCCAAAACTTAACATTCAGAATTCATAATTGCCTTGTAGCCGTTGACAGGTATGAGTTGGAGAGCTATTGTGAGTTAATTTTTATCTGGAGAGCTTCCGGTGAGACAACAGGAGAAATCAGCATGAATTATAAACCGGCATACAACCGATGTGACGTTTTTTTGTTTTTGGGGTGAATCAGTAAACCTTTGCTTGTGTAAATGGTTTTGGATAACAAACAATGGTCATATCGGAGAATGAAAACTATAGGTTTCTTATATAGGTAACATTTCAGGTTTCCCATATAAGAAACAAGCATCTTATATAGGAAATAAGCTTCCTATATAGGGAAACCGTAGAATAACGAAGTTGAACTAACCCGCTTCGCGGGAGCAAAAAGCGAATAGAATCAAAACCTTAAA
>CAXYUZ010000100.1:0-5947 GCA_964292275.1 uncultured Desulfuromonadaceae bacterium | reverse complement strand
GAAGGGATCAAAAAATTATCAGCCACCAGAATATATCAAATTTCAAGGTACTGAAGTTGAGGCCCAGGCATTTGAAAACGAGCTGCGTGGCATAGAGCCCGGCAACAATGGCAGGGTGAAGGTTATCGATATGCTCGGGCGGTTTCTTGAATGGCATAAAACCAACCGTGCCCCCAAAACACACTCAGACTGTCAACATGCATTCAAACGACTGTTGCCATACCTGGGTGATAAATATATTGCATACCTCAAAAACAGAGACTATGAACCGTATAAAGCGGCACGACTGGAAACCAAAATTATACCTAAACGGCGCAACGGGCGTAAAGACCACAAAGACGAGCCGTGTGAAACCGACAAAGAGTACGAAGCCCGTTGTCTGGCAGAAACCAGAACTGTCAGTAAACGTTCAATCCAGATCGACCTGAATCATTTCAGAGCATTTCTGCGATGGTGTGAAGATGAAGAAAAATATACTGTCGGAGACTACCCTAAAGGGTTCAGTAAAAACCAGCAAAAGCCGAAAGGTAAGGTCGTACTGGCACTGTCAGAGATTCCGGAACTGATCGAACAGCAAAAGGAAGGATATCTACGCACATTGACAATGCTTATGTTACAGAACGGGCTACGTAAAACAGAGGCATTGACGTTACGCAAAAGAGATGTTGATTTAAAAAACAACTCGCTTATTGTTCACGGCAAAGGTAATAAGGTTGAAACGATACCAATTGTAACACCAGAGCTGTATGAAGCACTGGAAGGTGCCTGTAAAGATAAAAAGCCCACTGAATATTTATTTGTAAATCCAAGAACAAACCGCCCATACACTAAAATCAGCAAAGGATTAAAGGGTGCAGCCGCAAGAGCCGGAATCAATAAAAGGGTGGACCATCATCTAATGCGGCATAGTTTTGTAACTGGTGGACTAATGTTAGGTGTATCCACTTCAACGATGAAAGAGCTGGCGAGACATGAGGATATAAGAACAACTCAGGGTTACACACATTTTCTTTCAGACTATTTACAAAGTGAGGCGGCAAAAATAGCGTCTGGAATGTCTGGACAAAAAGAAGCTCGCAAACCCGCTAAAGATAAGGCTTAACTGATTTGCTCTTATGCCTTGGGAGCAGAGGGTCGCAAGTTCAAATCTTGTCTCCCCGACCAAATATCAAGGGTTTACGGCTGACGCTGTAAGCCCTTGTCCTTTATAATTCCAGACATTTCCAGACATTTTCAGCAGTGTCTGGATGTTAATAAAAAGAGCCGCCTTGCTTAATTGCAAAACGGCTCTTTTTTTGTTTGGTGGCATGATCTATAGATCGGTTGATTATTGGTTTAATTGATTGTATTTCAAAATCACATCATTGCAGCGATCCAAGACACCCTGATAGATATACAAATTGCCAAGCATGTTCTGCGTGTTTATTTCATCCAGGCCGCCTTGGTCATTACTTACCACCTCCAGCAACACCGGCTGCGGTTCCAGTGGCAGTGTTGGTTTTATACACTGTTGAACGGGGCAGCACGCTGCCACCACGGATAAGCACAGTGCGGCGAGGGATAGCTTGAGATTTAACGCTACTGATCTGAGATTGAACATTTGCATTTATCTGTACCTTACCTTTCTGAATGTCGTCCAGCAGCACGAATGCCTGTTTGCTGTTATCTACCTGCCTTGCCAGTTCCGCCTTGTCCTTTTCCAGGCCGGCGATCACTTTTGGATTGTGCCAGAAGAACCACCAGGACAGAACCACTATAATGATTACGCCAATCACTTCGGCGATAATTTGTTTGTACTGCCATAGAACGGTTATGAATGTCATACATCCACCTCGTCTTCATATTCCATCGTTGTTAATGCTTGATGCAAAAGACTTCCCATTAAATCAACAAATTCTTCATTCTGGTGTGCATATTTGCCGTTTAGTTCATGGTTGATCGCCGCCCCGGCGTAATACAGTAGAAAATGCGATAGTTCATGGCAAAACACTTGCTCAAGCTTGGTTTTTGATAACGGGTGTTGTTCGCTAATGGGAAGTAATTCTATTTGTGACTCATCGTAGCAAGCGGCCCCGTTCCAATTTCGATCATGTGCAAGCCTTTTGTTTTCAACAACGTCTATCGTATGTCCCAATAATTTAAAACGTTTCGGTATTTTCATCACATGTTTAATCCTTCCGGGTTTTTCGGCTGTGGGGATGGGGGAGGATTAATAACCTCTTTGCCCTTGACGTATGCCTCCTTGAGGCCGCTGATCCCCCATAGGATACCAATAATCGTAATCCAGCCCATAGGGACATCCGGGATCAATGCCTTTTTACTGACGATGTAACAGCCCCAAACAACGAGAAAATAAACCACAAACGCCGCACCAGTGCGCCCGAAGGATGGTGACGATTGACTGTCAAGAACACCTTTTAACCATGTCGCCAAGCTATTCATACCGGTCCCTCACAATCCCGCAGTACCTTTTCAAACCAGACAGCAACTTTGGCTATATCAGTGGCATGATCCATACCGTTAATAATGCGCCGGGCGTTGAGATAGTCGCATTTATCGGCATTGATATACTTCTTCAGTCCGACGCCGGTATAAGATCCTGCCCGCATGGCATAAGACATAGCCCAATAGGCATATTCAGGGATACAGAGCAGGCTGGGGTTTTTAACAAAGTCTGGTGGGGCAGGGTTATTGGAATGCTGTTTCGCCCATGCTACCGTCAGCATTTTATAATTGTCAATCCATGTGTTCTGGGTGTAACCGCGACCGTAGTAAGCCACACCATTGATCAAATTACCGTAGGGGCGGCCCTTACCCTTGCCGTATTCTTCGATTGGCTGCCAGGTGCCAGCACATTCACGATCAACAGTAGCAAGCATATACGCTGCCCACCTGATATCAGTAATGTGTGGATCATTTTCTATAAACGTGATCAGGGTGAGTAGCCCGTCCCGTTGACCCTTTCTCAGTCGTGGGCCGCCGCACGCGACAAGGAATTTGTCATGGTTAAATTTCATCATTCATCCCCCAATGTTCCCCGTATTGCTATTTTTAATTGGGAACGTATAGTAACTGTCGCCAACCTTCCATTGGTTATCAAATCCGAAAACAGCATCATACGCTGTTGCTTTTCTCGCTTCTTCTTCTGTACTGATTACTGTTGGTTTTATGGCATTTCTTTTCAGGACCGCCACAGCTTTTTTGAATATTTCAAGTGTTATCTTCTCACTCATTAATTGCCCTCGCTATATCATCTACATGGCGACCAACCGCACACCGGGCAGACAACACACCCGCCAGATGGCTGTAAATGGTTTCCGCAATCTGGACAAATCATATTCTTGCCCATACTACACACCTCTGTTTTTTGGGTTATTTCGACAGCGTTTACATGATTCACTCATGCCGTGATGCCCGTATTCCCTGAGTACCGCACAATAACTAGCCATTATTTCACCTCTTCGCCGTGATTCCGTTTGTGATGGTCTTTGATTAACAGTAATCCTTCATGGTCAGTCGTTTGTCGATCAGTTAAATCTTGGAGATCTTTTTCCAAAACAATTGCCCACTGTCTGATTGATTCCAAATCCTTCTTGATCCGCTCAATTTCAACCAGGTGATTAACGAACTCATCAGAACCATCATCCAGTTGTGTTTGTTGTTCTCTGTCCGTTGACCTCAGCAGATTGTAGATCACGCCGATCAGCCCGACGACTAACGCTGTAGCACCGGCCAATGCCTTCATTAATATCTCTGATTGCTGTGAGTCGGTCATTCTCCCGCGCCTCCTTGCGTCGCTCCCTGCGTTCTCGTATTCGCTTGCAGTCGTTACTTGCTTTCCAGATCAGGAGTCCGGCAACAACAGCGGTACAAAACAGTATTTCGTACAGAACAATCAATAGGTGCATCAAGTCACCTCACTACGCATGATACAAACCAGACGGCTAAAACAGTATTCAGCGGCACACACCAATCCAGCAGGCTAGACACATCTCAAACACACGGCATAAACCCGCCATACCAGGGCATGTTGGCACGTTTGCCACCAGCATACAGTTCAATATAGCGGTATTCGGCTTGGGTATGCTCGCGGCCAATAAACAGACCAGCGGCCAAACATCCACCCATCAGCCAATCACCGGTTAATGTCCCAAGCAAAACCTGAATTGCTACAGCAATAGCAGCGTGTTGGTATGGTGTTGTATCCATTAATATTGCTCCAAGTCTTTCTCAACGATTTTGGAACCCCAAACAGCCAGACAAACGAGTGCAGCTACAATCAGAGCGCCTATCAGGCAAATGGCAATCATTGACAACCACCACCGATCACGACTGTACCACTGGCTGTAACACACATTTTTATGATCCCGTCTTTATCCTTTACAACAACCTGTGGTTCTGCTCCGGTTGTGGCTGATGCCGGGGCTTGTTTAATCAACGCGCCATCACCGCCCAATACCTCGGATTTAAGTTTAGATCCAGTAATATTCTTTGATGCACTGCCGTCATAAATCAGGATCCGGCCAGCGTCAGGCAGAGTTGTTGCATCAGGGTAGCTGTAATAGGTCCGGTCTGCTGCAACGGCTGTTGATGTTGTGAGAGCCATTAACAATATCAAGAGTGCTTTTTTCATGTTGTCATCCTGTCCCCGCTTTCATCGACCAGGTTATTACTGCTTTCGTCAATGATGCGTTCATGTAGATTAGGTACGTCTATTACCGCCATGCTATCAGTGACGGAAATGTGATAGGTTGTTGCGGTTATGATGCTATCGGTAGTGGCTGTTTGATCTTCTACAACACCACCCAGATTGACCTTTACCGTGAGTGTGTCAGTATTCGAGCTGTTATCATTACAGTCTGGTTTAAAGATTCTTTGTACGGTACGAGAATCGGATAAGACCGTCGAATCGCTGGTTGCAAACTGGAAAACACCGGCTCCGGTTACTACATCGTCAATCGTCAGGCTTTCAATTACATCCGGCTTGTAAAACGCTTTTGCCGTTAGAACATCGTCTAATATAGTAAGGTCTTGCTGCACAGCCCCCAAGTGGTGAACTACTGCCAGCAAATCAGCAAGGGTGCTATTGTCTGTAAAATCAACACTGGCTGGTTGGTATAACTCCAGCAGATCCGCTATGTTTGTACCATCGGTCCAATCCGTTGATAAAAGCATTGAGGCAATCTGCGTATCCGTATTAATCAGGTCGTCTTGCTGTCGCAGGTTATACAGGGTTAAGGCGGCCAACAGATCATCTATCTGCGTTGTATCGGCTGTGCTGCGCCAATATATATTGATTGCGGGATAGGCCCGTTCAACGATCCACGCGATTATTTTGCTTTCAATGATCCATTGGACACCAACCACAGCGTTACCTCCTTACGGGGTAACACCCTGAGGCTTGATTACCAGTTTGTCTTGTGCAATCTCTTTGCGATAGTCTACGGTTGTGTTGTCTACTTGAACACATAGGTAATAATCACCAGTTGCAAGTGGCGCTGTCACCGAAGGGGCAACCTGAATACGGAATTTACCGGTTGTGGTGGTTCTGATTGCACTACCACTTGCCAATACCGTACCGCCAATCGTGGCCGCTATAGTCCACTTGGCTTCCCAATGCTCCCAGGTGGCATCAACAGAGGAAACCTCTCCAGTCGCATCCAGCCAAAAACAATCACCCTGTTTAATTTCGTATTTCATATATTGGTAACCTCTGCCTCTGGTATCAGCTGAAATTCAATTGTGTCGATGGCGGTATTAAAAGGGATCTCAACAACTGCCGTTTCAAAGCAAATACTGTTTGGCGCAACGTCAAAACTAACTTCTGGTACTGTTATGTCAAACTCGATATCCATCAGACGGCCGCTTCCAATTGGGACTCCTTGAAGTTCCGAACCTGTTCAACACCGTTTTCGTCGGTCCAAGCGACCATGTAGCAGTCCTCATC
>CAXYUZ010000099.1:0-5986 GCA_964292275.1 uncultured Desulfuromonadaceae bacterium | reverse complement strand
AACTGGTATGGCGATGTTCCGCTGGAACGTCTATGCGATGATATCTGTGGACTCCCTGACTACCGCGCCGACCAGATTGAACTCCTGGAATCCCTGATTGAATCTGTCCGTTCACAACGCCCGGAAATGCCGTGGGAAATAGCCAGGATTTTTTACCGGGTTTTTCTGGATTGCCATGAGATGCAAGCCATTGATTTCGGTGGAACGGAAAAGGCCCTCCGGCTGGATCTGAATCAACCAATTTCCCTTGGAAAAAAATTCGACATCGTCTTTAACGGTGGTACAAGCGAACATATCTTTAATGTCTGGCAGTTCTTTAAAACTGTTCATGAGCATACATCCAATGGTAGTTTGATGATTCATGGAGCGCCATTCACCGGATGGATCGATCACGGTTTTTTCAATTTCAATCCGACATTTTACTGGGATCTTGCCGCGGCCAATGGATATATCATCGAGCAGCTTATCTACACAGAACTTACCCCGCTGAAACTGATCCATATTCTGCAACGTGAGCAGTTAGCCGAAATGTTAAAAGATGGTCAGATTGGAACAAATTCCAATTTATATACAATATTCAGAAAACCCTCCACAGACCTTGAGTTCGCCACACCTCAGCAAGGCTACTATGCCAACACGGTTTCAGAACAGGTAAAGGAAAGCTGGATCTCATTGCGATGACCATTCCAATCTGCGAAAAAGCCATAAACAATGTCATGTACGGACAGGATTTCTATGACAGCCAGATTCTTGGCAGCCTGCAATCAGCCCAGATATATCTTTATCATCTGTTTTCCATTTGGGGCGTTCCTGAAAGTGTTGCCGATGTAGGATGTGGCAGAGGTGCCTGGCTGGCCACCTGCCATGACCTGGGTGTCAGGCGGGTGGTCGGTTTTGATGGTAGCTGGAATTCACAGGCCGATATGCTTGATCCGAACATCGAGTTTTATCCGGCTGATCTTGAGCAGGCGCTCCCACGGACCGGCAGATTCGATCTGGCAATGTCACTTGAGGTGGCCGAGCACCTGCAACCGGACTCTTCAGATAACTTTGTCGAATCACTCTGCAGACTGTCTGACGCGGTCCTCTTTGCTGCCGCGTTTAGCGGACAGCCGGGCGTCAACCATATAAATACCCGCCCCCATAGCTTCTGGGCCAAAAAGTTTTTTTCCCGCGGTTATATGCTGTTTGACATCTTCCGCCCAACCTTCTGGAACGACGACAGAGTTGAGCCCTGCTACCGTCAAAATACATTCCTGTATGTAAAACCCGGTCATAGCCTTCATAATATCCTTGTAAATAGCGGATACGCACCAGATCGGGATGCCCAGCTGATAGACTGTGTTCATCCGGCAGTTTATATCGGACTTGTCACCGAGTTCAACAAATTGCAACAATCTTTGAGGGCCGGTTCAACGGAAATTCCATCTCAAAATATTGGCGATTCTGCCGGTACGAATAACGTTTCGACGGATAAACCGGACAGCCTTGAACAGCTTTTCAGACATGCAGAGGCACAGATCGCAGCAGGCCAGCTCGGCGCTGCTGCGGAAACCTACCGTCAGGCCCTGACCCAGGAACCGGATAATCCGGAATGCCTGCTCAGGCTGGCGAATGTTCTGCTGCGGACGAAATCCTATGACGAAGCCCTGCATCATGCCCGTCATTTTCTGCGTATCGTCAACGATGTGGGCTATGGATACTTTCTTGCCGGTCATGCTGCCAGAGAGCTGGGACGCTGGCAGGAATCCCGTTCATATCTTCTGCGGTCGGTAGAGCTGGATCCTTCCAATATCTATGCCCGGGTGCTCTGCTGCATGTCCCTCTTCACGGTATGTATGGATGAAGCGGAATCACGGTCTATACAGTATAGCTACGCCATTGAGCTTGATAGTCTTATTGGCAACACCGCCCTTGATACGTCCGAACAGATCAACCGTGCCGTTGACGGAATTGGCGCATTGGCCCCCTTTTTCCTTCCATACCTCGGCGGTGATGTAAAAGAGCTACAGACCAAATACGGCGCCTGGATCTGTTCTGTCATGGCTGCCAGGTATCCGCAGTTCACGCTCCCGCTGCCACAACGACCAGCAGACAAAAAAATTAAAATTGGAATCATCTCCGATTATTTTTACAACCATTCAAACTGGAAGATTCCCATCAAAGGCTGGCTTGAACAACTTGACCGGCAACTGTTTTCGATCCACTGTTTTCACACCGGTAATATCAGTGATGCCGCCACCGATACGGCCCGCTCACTGGCAGACTCCTTTCAGCAAAGCAGCGACATAGACACGCTCATTACCACTTTATATGAGCAAAGATTCAATGTACTGATCTACCCGGGAATCGGCATGGATACGACAACCATCAGATTGGCCGCGCTACGTCTGGCGCCGGTTCAATGCACATCATGGGGACACCCGGTCACGACCGGCATGCCGACGGTGGACTATTACATCAGCAGCGATCTGATGGAGCCGAACGATGGCGATCTGCACTACAGTGAGAGACTGATCCGGCTCCCCAACCTGTCTGTTTGGCATGATCCCCCCGAATTGGCGGGTGAGGCTTCTGTGAACCCCGCCATTTCCAAGCTCGCCCAGGATAAGGTTATGTTTCTCTGTTGCCAAAATATTCTTAAATATCTGCCCCAATATGACTTTGTTTTTCCGGAGATCGCCGCACAGGTTAATAATGCCTGTTTCGTATTTATTGCCAGCCCCATCAAGGAACTTACCGAAAAATTCATACAAAGACTTGAACTGGCTTTCCAGAAACGAGAGCTGAATGCCTCCGATTACGTCCTGATGATGCCGCAACTTAATGTAGCTGATTTTTCTGCGCTCAATGAAAGATCAGATATCTTTCTTGACAGCCTTGAATGGTCTGGGTGCAACACGGTATTTGAATCTCTGCCGTTCAACAAACCGGTTGTGACGCTGCCTGGATCATTCATGCGGGGCAGACATGCCTATGCAATATTAAAGATGATGGGTGTTGAAGAAACTATTGCAACAAGCATGGATGACTACATTTCCATAGCGGTGCGATTGGCGCAGGATCCACAATGGCGAGAGGATATTTCGTCCAAAATCTCCTTGAACAAGGACAAAATATACAGGGATCATGAATGCATTGCCGCGCTAGAGGCTTTTTTGTTAAATGTCTCCCCTGCATCTTCAGACATGATCGGCTAATCCGATTGGATCAAGCGCAATATTGTCAGTCACAATGAGCAAACAATCTAATTACCGGGGTGATGGTTGAACAGGTTAGATGGATATGTAGCCGATATTGAATATGTTCATAATTTTTGCCGAGAGCTTGGCCCGGCAGTGCTGAATTTTGCCCTGACCATGCGGGGAATCGAACCGCTGTCACCAGGCTCCGGATTCTCCCATTGTGATATCGGTTGCGGCCAGGGCCTGTCCACGAATATCTTTGCCTCCTGCCACCCGCAAGGTGAGTTCCACGCCATAGACTTCAATCATGCGCATATTCAGGGTGCCAGTGAGCTGGCGCAAAAAGCAAAGCTCGAAAATGTTATGTTCTGGGAGGCATCATTTGACTCTCTTGAAACAATTGATCTGCCGGAGTTTGATATAATTACGCTGCATGGCGTTTACTCCTGGGTCAACGCCGATAACCGCAGGCATATCATTAATTTCATCCGCCACAAGCTCAAGCCCGGCGGCATTGTCTACGCCAGCTATAATTGCCTGCCCGGATGGTCTGCCACGGCCCCGATCAGGCAATTACTCGTTGCTTCTGCCGATATGACATCTAATAATTTGAAAGGGCAGATAGATTCTGCGATCGAGTTTGTTGGGCGTCTCAAGTCCATGAATATTTCTTATTTCAAAAACAATCCCTCGGCAGGGGATTTCTTTGATGACCTCAGCACGCGTTCACGGAATTATCTTGCCCACGAATATTTCAATCAGCATTGGGTACCTTTTTATCATAGTGATGTGGTTAAGGATTTTGCCCTGGCAAGTGTGACATTCGCGGGTTCGGCAAGCTATGCAAACAACATCGATTTCCTGAATTTTTCCCATGAGGAACAGCTGCTGCTGGATTGCATTGAAAATCCGGTTCTGAAGGAGACCATCAAGGATTTTGCCGTAAACCAGCAATTCAGAAAGGATATCTTTACCAAAGGGCGAAAGATGCTCTCTCCGGCCGCCCGTCAGAAAATTATAAACCATTGCCGCTTTGCCGTAATCGTTCCTGAAGGGAAAATAACCATGGCAGCAAACTTCCCCCGCGGTGAAGCACTCTTTGAACCGGAATTATACCAGCCTGTTCTGGACGCCTTTACCAAGGGACACTATTCCCTGGAGAATCTGCTGCAGATACCGACGATTAGCGATTTCAGCCCGGATAAAATCTATCAGGTTCTCATGGTTCTTCTAGCTGCCGGATACATTCTGCCGGCTGTTGAACCATCACCACGTGCTCTTGCCAGCACCAGATTATTTAATTATGCAATTCTGGAACAGATGGCTCTCAATACAGAGCCACAGTACCTGGTTTCACCCGTGGTGCAGAGCGGTATTCAACTTGATTGGGTCCAACGCCTGCTGCTGCTATGTGATTTGACTGACAGCGGTGATCCGGTATTATTCGTATCAAATATAATGCGCAAACATAATTGCGCCCTGATCAAGGATGGCGCTGCTATCGAGTCATGGGATGAAAACGTTGAAGAGCTTGAACGGCAGATCAACATGTTTTATACCGATCAATTGCCGCTGTTGAAGCGTCTGGAGGTTATTTGATTAACCCCGTATCTAATCAAAGACCTGATATTTTAAAATCGAAAAAGGTAGAGATCTATGGAGCGCAAAATGTATAACCAAGATCAGGAATCCCCTGATTACTGGTTTAACCATGGGATCTCCACCCTCGAAGAGGGAAAGTTTGATGAAGCAGAAGCTGCCTTCAAGCAGACGATCAGGCTCTGTCCTGATTTTATTGAAGCGCACCTGAATCTGGGAAACCTGTTATACAACTCCGGTCGTACTACCGAGGCGCTGGCGGCCTATCATCAAGCCATCTCCATCAATCCGCTTTACGACAAGGCCAACTATAATCTTGGCAATCTGCTCTTCAACAGCGGCAATCTCACAGAAGCGGAAGCAGCCTACCGGCAGGCACTGCATGCTAACCCGGAACATGGCAATGCCTTCAGCAACCTGGGGAGGCTGCTTTTCAGACTTGGACGTTACGACGAGGCCCGGGTAACCTACCGTCAGGCATTAAGTATCATACCAGATAGCGCGGAACTCCATTACAACCTTGGCGACACATTTCTATACCTTAACCGGCTTGAAGAGGCTGCCAGAAGCTACCTGCAGGCCATCACCCTGCAACCGGATTATGCCGAGGCATACAACAGCCTTGGAACCACCCTTGGCCTGTTACTACAGCTTGAACAGGCTGAAACTGCATTTCGCCACGCAATCGCCTGCCGTCCCGATTACCTGATGGCATACAACAATCTGCTTCTGACTATGCAATATATCCATGGGTTAAATAGCGATTATACCTTCAACGAGGCATTAAGCTTCGGACGACAGCTTGAACTGAGCTGCAGGAAGAGATTCAACCATGATAACGATCAAAACCCGGATCGCAGGTTAAAGATTGGGATCATGTCCGGCAACCTCTGCAGTCATCCGGTCGGATACTTTCTGGAAGCCATCCTGCAATATCTGGATCCACAATCCGTATCGCTTCACGCCTACGCAAACCAGCCTGAAAAAGATTCCTTGAGTGATAAACTTGCGCTCTACTTTGACAGTTGGAGCATGGTTCAGGAACATACCGACGATGAGCTGGCAGCGCAGATTAACCGTGACAAGATTGATATTCTGGTGGATCTGGCCGGGCACACGGCAGGGAACCGCTTGAGCGTATTTACCGGCAAACCGGCGCCGATCCAGGTAACCTGGCTGGGATATCCAAACACAACCGGACT
>CAXYUZ010000098.1:0-6294 GCA_964292275.1 uncultured Desulfuromonadaceae bacterium | reverse complement strand
ATATCCATTTGGCAAGGCATATAACCGCCATCGAACATCCGCACATTGCCGATACTGTCACTTCCGTCTGGAAGCGCCGGGCCAGTAAATCCACGGACATAAAACATCCACTCTTCGCCAGGTGTCTTGGTTTGGCGAAATCCATGGAAATTGCGCTCCAGCCCCCAACTATGTTGACGGTGCAACATCCCGTCTTTCATAAACTCAACCGGCACCTCTTCAGCAGTAAATAAGTTGATCTGGCTCATGGCTTTATCTCCCTGTGTCGTAACTTGTATATAATATATACAGCATCACTTGAGCCAATGCAAGTAAAATAAAGGGTGTTTCTATAATTTATCAAACTGATAATATCATATTTTTGGGGGATTATTGTCCAAGAAGGTCAAGATAGCGCAGCCTGCTCACGTTTTTCTCTATCCTTACGAATTCTTACAAGCCACTCAAGCTGCTCTGTTTGAGACAAAAGTGCAATTTCTTCCAAAAGCATCTTGTGTTCAATCGATAAACAATGTTCCTCCCCCTGGAGTTTTTTGCCAAAACGAATAGTCGCCTCATCACATCCGAACAACGCACACAATTTTTTTATAACATCAGTACCGGGCGTACGCTTGCCACACTCTATTGCAGATATGTATTTAGCACCGATGCCTGTTAATTCCCTGACAGACTCTTGAGTGTAACCTGCATCAATCCTTAACCGCTTGATATTCTCCCCAATCGACATATAACCCCCGAAGTATGTATATTGATCGACATATAACACAAAGAGCTATACTGATAACGCAAAAAGTTGGTCTTGATAAACTCAAGCCGCCAATAGCAGCATCTGATCGGACCCGCCGCTAAAAGAAGCCTGAGCCTTGATCCAATTTGTGTACTGGTCGAAACAGCATTTCTTGTATATCCGGCCATTGATCCAACGGGAGAAATGTTGAAGCCGGATTTTGTTATATTCGTCCCGCTCCCCACCCTCCCCACGATAAACCATGATATATGGATCCACACCAACCTCTTTTAATTCCTGGAAGCGGTATAAATCCTCTTCAAAAGAAGTATCGAACCCAACCAGCATATAGCAAAGATGCCGCCATTTCTTAACAAACCGGCCAAGCAGATCTATCCCACCCTTGATAGACTTTTCTGAGTGCATCTGATCCCAACTGTAGTGGATCGAGCGCAAATGCTTTACTTCTGACAAAGCTTGAGCGATTTCAGGCGTCATAAGGCGAATATCTATCCCCTGGGTTATGTCCAGCACCAAACCCATATCACGGGCCTGCTGAAGCTTTGCTACGCAATCAGGATCAGCGGTGAGATTATTGTCCAACAAAGTCAAGATATTCGACCGCGGATTGACCAACTGTTCGAGCGAGGCAACGCTCTTCAGACCACCTTCTTTTCTCGGTACGACACAGAACGAACATGACCTGACGCACCCACGGGATGTGAACCCGATCCCGGCGTTTACAACCTCCTCGGCCTTCTTGCGCCGGGTTTCCCTCTTCATAATGCCCTTAATCCGCTTCTCGATAACCTCCACGGAATACAGATCATAATCAGGCTGCATACTTTCAACTTCATCCGACAATACGGTCTTCAGATCTATCCCTGTACCGCCAAACTCGATATCAGGGAACTGCTCTGACAACCGTAAGGCCGCTTCCCTGTTCCACGAGAACAAAACCGAGCAATATACTTTGTCTACTTGAGACTTTGAGGTTGGATTGAGTATCACCTGATTGCCGGCAGCCTTGTGATATGTAGACAACTTCATCAGCGCAAGGTTTACTTGTTTTGAGTCGAAATCAATCAGACCAATTCGCATAAATTACGCTGCCTCCATAAACAACTCATCTTCAGCACCTTCGTCAACCACCCGTACACTGTCTGTCTGGGACATTAACTCTCCAACCTTCGCCTCCATTTCCAACTTGGAAATGGTCATATCCAGCAGTTTTTCCCTGTCCATGTCGAACAACCCCATGCTCTCCTTCCATGCTGTTCTTCTCATGATCAGATCACTGGAATTGACTTGTCCGGAAGCAAACTCAATCGTCCCCATGGATGAATAATAGCGATAGGCCGTAGTACGTGGATAAAAGGCATCAACGCCGTACCGATCGAGAACGTAATCAAGCTCGAAACCAAGAATGAAGGCGGCGGCCTCCGGATCAATCGTGAACTCACCATCAGCCCTTTCAACATCCAGCACGATCCGGCCATCTTTCAGGCTCTTGGTTCCCATGCAACCGGTATCTGCTTCATCAACCATTTCAAGGACGATGTTCCTTACCCCCATGTGGCGGAATGAGTTATCAATATCCTGCCACCCCTCCCCCGCCCAAAGGTAACGAGCTTCGGGGACTTTAACCGGCTTCGGCTTGACAGTATCCAACACCTCGTACCGGTTCCCTTCTATACAAATATCTCTGTAGATCCGGAGTGCTTCAAACGGCTTATGAATTCCCTGCTGTGACCAGACCGCATCAATGGCGATCAGTGCTTCGTCAGAAACGATTCTGAAACGTGGTTCAATACCAAGCCTATAAGCCGCTTCCGCCTCATCCATATCGATAGTCAGGCAGTAACGAAGCAATTCAGCCAGCATCGCCGGGCTGTATGTATCCGGGCCAATGGCAATATAGCCGTCCTTAATCGAGCGTCCCACCCACGTTCTACGGTCGAAGTCGAACTGGGTATTCCTGATAAAGTCCTGAAGTTTCAGCAAGGGGGCCATATAAGAATACTTGTCACCCTTGGCAACCATACCCTCCATCGACTTATCGCGGCCGACCGTGCAGACCATACAGCCGAAACGTGTATCACAAGGGACCTCATGCCCGGCGCAAGTGCGCTCTGTCTTCCTTGAGCCGGCAAGATAAAGCTGGATCAGCCCTTCAAAGTCCCCGTAGGACTCCTCAACGCCGGTAGCACACTCGTAGATGTACTGCCAAAGATCATCATCCGACCAATGGGCAACCGGGGAGAGCTTGAGGCCTTCCTTATCTGACCAAAGGCCGGTATGGGTTTCGCCACGGGCCTCCATTCTCTTCTTGCGGCCAGCGGATTCGGCAAAACGTGTACCGATAACAGTTACAGGCTCACCAATGGCTTCAAGCTCTTTCAGGATCTTCTTCTTGAGCTTGCCCATTGGAGTTACCTTGAGATCATTTGTACAATCCCTTGGACGCCCTGGCAGCGGAGGAAGATTACGTCCAGACAGGACTTTAACCGCCCATGTGGAAAGTAGAGCAGGTTTTGAAACCTCGATCCGGATTGTCAGGCCATGCTTTGCCGCATAGGACCGGATAGCTGCCATCTCCCGCTTGGCGTGCAGATGGGCTTCTGGATTTTCAATCAGCGGATCGGCATGCAGGACAATAATCGGCGGAGTTGCTTCTCCAGCCTGTACCATTTCCTTCATCGCGACAAGGGTCAGATTAAGGGTTACGGTTGAATCCTTGCCCCCAGACCATGCAACAACCATCGGATGCCCCTCACGGGCGACCGACTTGATCATATTCATAACCGGTGCAGCCAGACCAGATTCCTGCATCGTTATTGACACTGGCTTTACATTCTCTGAAATGAAATCAAAAAGGTTGAATTGCATGTTGTCCCCCGCGTCACTTTGTATATTATATATTAGACTTACTAAGTCAATAAAAATACATACGAAAACCTGTTTTTATTGACTCTTTTGGGGCAGGCAATTGAATTGTGGGGGATGTTTTAAAAACGGACTAGCGCGAATTTTAGCAACTGAGCAAATGGGTCAGGCGGGGATAATCGCGGGCCTTTTGATCCTGCCTCCTGCCGTATTCTTGAGAATAAAATGGGCCTGTGCAATTGCCTTGTCCAAGGTAGTCTTGGAGGTCTTGGAGAGATTGCCTAATCTCTTCTGTTGAGCTTTGAGACAAGCTTCGTTTAACACTGGTTCCACATAAGACATTATTATTTTCTCCTTCTTCCATATATCTCCAATATATTGATTAAACTAAAAAATGTAAAGTCCTAGCAAAGGTTTAGCGCGGAATCAATAGCCTTGATTACTTTATCCTGTGCTACCCCGTTGCTCAGGGCTGGAAGGCTGCCAAGAAGTTCGTCAGTAGGAATCCCGCGACATGCATTTACACACGCAACGATCCGCTCCGCGTTCTGTTGCGAACAAGCATATCCGACCTGCTCTCCTGGTGGACCGACATACCATCCGTCATTGTCCTCACCATATTCCCAAAGCTCATCAGGCTTATTTCTTTCAGAATACAACGCCTACCCTCTTTTTTGTAAGTTAAGAATTGTCTGGCCGAAATCTATAAACTGCTCTGGGGAACAATGATGCAATTGAACTGGCTCCTTGCCGCTTTCGGTGTCAAATGGGAATTCCCCATCATGCCAGACAAAAACTTCAAAACAGCTATTATCTATAAAATTATCGTCTTCATTTTTATCGATCAACGCGACTGCTTTGCCAACATACCCCCCCATTTGGGGATACCAGATGGCATATCCAATTTGATCATTGTCCTCAAAAACTTTCTCTCTTGCAGTACATTGTTCAGCCGTCGGCTCTTTTAGATTCAACATTTTACAATATCTCCTCACTCAACTGAAATGTGATAATCAATCCCAATGGCCCTCCAATCTTTTGGAGGCTATCCATCCTGGGGTTCCCTTTTCCTTTTTCCAGATCTGCCAAAACTCGCAGATCTATCCCAATGGATTGAGCGTATTCTGCCTGGGTAAACCCTTCCATTAACCTAAGAGAACGAACAGCTTCCCCCATTGTGATTTCGCCCGCAGACAGTTTGCTTCTTATGGCCTCTCGAACAGTTTGTTTGTCTGTTTTAGACAGGTTTTTTTTGATTTTGATCATAGTTTCTCTTTGTCCCGGTTATACGGCGAACTGGCGGTATAACTGGATGTTAAACCGACTCTGCACTGTTCCACACCTCGACATCTTCCCATGGGAACAGAAGGCCATGCGTACCCAGTCCGCTCTCAACGTGGCCAAGTGACGGCACCATGACGGAGTACATGCCATCGTCGGTCAGATTGCGAATTGTCCCGGTAAGCATTTCAGTGTTTCGACGCTCTTTTACCGACACTTGCCGACCAGCCTCAAACAGAGGCTTGATTTCGTTGTCCTTAATCCACTCCAGAATTGCGTCTTTGTGACATCTGTAGAAATCTCCGCATTCAAGTATTTCAGATAGCTCGGAGTCACTATCCCATGAAGCATATTTTTCCAGATAACGAGCCAGCCGGTAGCCGTCCTGATCTTCGTGTTTGAAAGCCGCCATCAAATCTTTTGCAATCTGCTCGGACTCATCTTCTCCGAACTTGCCCCATGCCATAACGTCAGGCAGCAACTTATTGACCACGGAAATAAGCACTTCCGGCGCATTATATCCGGGGCGGGGCTTGCCTTTGTAGAATCCAGCCGGATAAATTGGGCCTATATTTGCTGGTACTTCAATTAGAGTAGGTTGATTTTCCATGTAATTTCCTTTCGCTGGTTTAACCAGTGTTACCAGCCGACCGATAAGGCCGGACGGCTGAAACACGGGCCGTTAGGCGATGCCTGCACCACACAAATCCACCACAGCTAGCAGATCGAGCGGGACAAGTGCCCGAGTCTCAGGCATTACCCAATACCATACCGGCCGCGTCCGATAGTTGGGGTTGCGTGCGAGTTCGTCACGTATCCACTCAGCCGATGAAATATGAGGTTTGTTAACATTCAGCCTTGCCATCATGCGAGTATACGCCTGTTCGCACGTCAACCCTTCGAGACAATGCCCCCTCCTAGATACAGAGGCGTGATAGTCGGCATAGGTGGCATGACCAAAATATCGCATAACCATCGGGTAGACAGGATCTCCCGGAACGATGGTGTTTTTTGCTGAATTGCTCATGATTATTTTCCTCCTTGTTTTGAGGGAGACGGAATAATATTTTTCAGCATCAATGCAAATACCCATGATGTTGCCCCTTTGTCTATAACCACGCTATGGTGAAGTCTTTGTAGTTGCATGATTTTTCCTTAGTATGGCGAATTGTTCAACGTCAATATGGTGTTATAATGCTATATTAATTTTACCTTGGCAAGCAAAATATAACATTATGATGATATATTTTATCGCGTACCGGGTAAAAGAAAACCCTGTCTTGTCAAGACAGGGAATGTTGTTTATCTATAAACAGAGAGGGTCACGACACCCCCACCATCTGTGCAAACTCCTGTTCAGTCAGGACAGGGATGTTGAGCTTGTTTGCCTTGTCCAGCTT
>CAXYUZ010000097.1:0-6569 GCA_964292275.1 uncultured Desulfuromonadaceae bacterium | reverse complement strand
GTCAGATTGATCACGGAAATCAATAGTTCGTGGTCAAGCCCGACAGACTCCTAGGCATTGTGGCGGGAGACGGTTCTTCGGCCACAGCATCCTCCACCAGGCGCGGCAGGTAGATCCTGAAGACAGTCCCCTGCCCCGGTTCACTGTAGACATTGATGAAGCCGTGGTTCTGGATGACGATACCGTAGACGGTAGCCAGACCGAGACCGGTCCCCTGACCAACCCCCTTGGTGGTGAAGAAGGGTTCGAAGATATGTTTCTGGATTTCATGGTCCATACCATGTCCAGTGTCACTAATGGTTAAACGGACATATTCGCCAACTCTGGCATCCAGGTGATGCTGGCAGTAATCCTTGGCGATTTGTACATTTTCCGTTTCTATGGTCAGGCAGCCGCCGTCAGGCATGGCGTCGCGGGCATTGGCCGAAAGGTTCATCAGGATCTGGTCAAGCTGCGAGGGGTCGATTTTGACCGTCCAGATGCTGGTTGCCGGGTGGAAGGTGAGCTTGATATCCTCGCTGATCAGCCGCGCAAGCATCTTTTCTGACTCGATGATCTGTGAATTCAGGTTAACCGGCCGGGGGGCGATGATCTCCTTACGGGAGAAGGCCAGCAGTTGGCGGGTAATCTTGCTGGAACGTTCCGCCGCCTTGAAGATATGATCAATGAATTTGCAGGCCGGATCATCTTCTTGCAGCCTGCGCCTCAACAGCTCTGCCGAGCCGATAATGACGCCAAGCATGTTGTTGAAGTCATGGGCCACGCCGCCGGCCAAACGCCCGATGGATTCCATCTTCTGGGATTGAAGCAGCTGCTCCTCCAGTCGTTTGCGTTCGGTAATATCCTGGGCAATACCGATAAAACCGCTCAACCCGCCCGATTCGCTCTGCATTGCCGCGACAGTCAGGGAAACAGTGATACGGGAGCCATCCTTGCAAATGTATGTCCAGTCGCGCGCTTCGGTTTTACCTTGGCGCGCAGCCGCGACAAAGACTTCAAAACCGGGTGATATCCCCATTTCAGCCGCGCGGGCAGCAACCTCCTCTGGATCATGAAAGATCTCCGGAGTGGCCTTGTCAATGACCTCATCGGCACGATAACCGAGCATCAGCTCGGCACCTTCATTGAATACCTTGATTATTCCGTCAAGGTCTGCGCCAACGATTGAATACGCCGTGGCCGCACGCAGAACCGAACTGAAGCGTTCATTGATTTCACGGATGGTCACTTCATCCCGCTGGCGTCTGATATTGTCGCTATGGAGTCTTTCCGTCATGACGTTGAAGGCCCTGGCAAGAGCGCCGATCTCGTCCTGGGAATGCACCTCCACCACCTGATCGAGATTCCCCTCGATAATAGTCTCAACGGCATCCTTCATCTGACGGACCGGCCGGGCGATCGTCCAGGCGATCATGGCACCGAGCAGACCGATCAACAGGGTAATGGCCAGGCCGGCCAGCCCCATGAAACTAATCATCCTGATCCTGCCTTCACTTAGGACGGTACGATAAGTCTGTAGTTCGTCCTCATAAACACTGGTTCCGATCACCCAGTCCCATGGCTGGTAATATGCCAGCCGGGCGACTTTCCAACGTGGTTCCTTCTCTCCGGGATTTTGCCAGCGATAGCGCTCGGTTGCCACTTCACCCGGTTTCAAGGTAACAGCCTTGTTTATGATTGACTGGATTACATAGCGGCCATCGCTATCCTTGCTATCCCAGACATTTTCACCATCCCGCTCTCCTTTCTGGGAAATAATATAGCGGCCACGTTGTTCCCCCTTGCCGCCCAGCACATACATATAGCCTGTCTTGCCAACCCTGGTTTGCAGGATGGCCTGACGTACCCGTGACTCGATATTTTTCTGTTTAATGCCGACATACAGCATGCCGGCCAACTTGCCGGATCTGTCTTTGACAGGCCGATAGGCGGTCAGATACCAGGCATTTACCACAAAGGCGCGGCCATGATAGGTCTTGCCGCTCTTGATGGCAGAAATCACGGGATTGGGAGTACCATCTGGGTTGATGGCAGGGATGTAGGTACCAATGGCGCGTTTGCCTTCTTCTGTCTTGACGGTCGTAGCGACACGGAGCATGTCGCCACTGTCGTTGATACGCTGGAAGATGGTGGCCGTTTCCCCGACAAGCCGGGTAATTTCATCCACCACAGGGGTTTCTACACCCGGGGCTCTGTTTTGCCCCAGCCATCGGCCGCCAACCAGCATTTTCGGCAGTTGCAGCTTTACAGACTTATTGGTGAACTGGTTAACTGCCGTCCAGGCCTCGGTTTCAGGAGAAAGACTGACACTGCCGCCACCGGCAAAAATATAGTGGGCAACATTCAGACTGTAGTCGACCTGTTGCTGGACAGCCTCGTTCTCTGTCCGGACGAGATTGTAGACATCCTGTGTGATCTGGTCCAGGTTGGCGTCAACCAGCGTGTCAACCTCACGCTGTGAAAGCAGATTGTACTGGTTGCTTTGCCAGACAGCCAGCCACAAAAGGGCAATGGCAGTAATCAGGACACTGCCCCCCCCCAGCAGGGCGATCTTGACGCTGAGCCTGAGATTGTTCAGGAATTGCTTGAACATAGTTGCCTCAATACTTCAATACGTTCTGAAACACCTTGAATTATACCAGACAATCTGATTATTACCTCTACCGGAAGGTAGATATTTGATCTGGGCCTCGCGGGCGTGTGTAACGGTTATGCGGCGAGGATACGATTGAAAAATCGCCGGCAGCGTAAACAAGGAAAGGCTCCACCAGCCGCATTATCCAGCTGCTGAAAGACCCCGTCATACCGAGCAAGAATACCAACCAGAAGCCCACCTTTTTCCAGGAATTTTCACCGTGTTCATGCTATTTTATTTCCTTCCTGAACCCTTCAGTTGATCCACTAAACGTTTAAGACCTGTACCTGAAACAGCCGGGGATATGAATGCAAGACACACAATCCGTTAACAGAGGCCTCTTTGACCCACAGTTATGGCGTCGATTCTGGGATATTGCCAAACCGTTCTGGCTTTCTGAACAGAAGTGGAAGGCGTGGGGATTATTTGCCGTCCTGCTGCTGCTGATTGCCTCCGGCAGCAAACCGATTGCCGAGATGAATCATCTGGTTGGCCTGTCGCAGACAGCGCTGCAGGCGAAAGACAGCCAAGCTTTTAAGGATGCCCTGTTTCTGATCCCACTAATGATACTGATCTTGACCATGATCGTTGTCCTGCAAAATTATGTCAGCAAGCGGCTGATTATCCTCTGGGAATGCTGGCTGACCTCTCACTATCTCGACAAGTATTTTACCAACAGGGCATACTACCAGATCAATAACGACAAGACGGTTGACAACCCCGACCAGCGGATTTGCGAGAGCGTTGGCACATTTGTCGGCTGCATAATCAACTTCATCAGCATCATCAGCATGTCGCTTACCGGGTTACTTACCTTTTCGGTTGTACTCTGGAATATATCCGCCAGCCTATGCCTGTTTGCCCTGATCTATGCCATTATCGGCACAGCGGTCACAACCATGTTTGGCAGACGTCTGATTGATCTCAATTTCAGATTCCGTCAGAAGGGGGGTGACTTCCGCTACAGCCTGATCCAGATCCGGAATAATGCCGAATCAATTGCCTTCTTCCGGGGCGAGGGGTGTGAACAGAGGCAGACAACCGATAAACTGCAGCAGCTCATCTCGGTTCAGCGACAGCTGATCAGCTGGGAGCGGACCCTCTCCTTTTTCACCACCGGCTTTAACCGGATTCTGTTTTTTGGACCATACCTGCTGCTGACCCCGCTCTATTTCGCCGGCAAGATCAAGTTCGGCGCCATCAGCGAGGCCGGTTCAGCCATTGCCCTTGTTTACGCATCGCTGGCAATCATCATCGAGCATTTCAATTTCTTTGCGACCATCGCAACCGAGATCTGCCGGCTCGAATCCTTCGACAGGTCGCTAAACCTGGCCAGCGATGCCAATACACCTTCAGCTAGCAACCTGATAGAGTCTGTGGAGGGGACACGACTGGCATTAAGCAATGTCACCCTACGAACGCCCGACCAGCGCACCCTTTTAAGGGATGTGACTGCGGAGGTCCCCACCGGCAGCGGCCTGCTGATCTCCGGGGCCAGCGGCTGCGGCAAAAGCTCGCTTCTACGGGCCATTGCCGGACTCTGGAATAGCGGAGAAGGGCAGATTACCCGCCCTCCATTCCAGGAGATGCTGTTTCTACCGCAACGACCATATATGTTTCCCGGTTCTTTAAGGGAACAGCTGCTCTACCCCTCTCTCGATCGCCCTGTTCCGGTCGAAGAGTTGCGCAATATTCTGGGGCGGGTCTCAATGGATGGACTGGAGGAACGTTTCGATGGATTTGACACCGTCATGAACTGGGCCCAGCTCCTCTCTCCCGGTGAGCAGCAACGCCTCGCCTTTGCCAGACTTCTGCTGGCCAAGCCCCCCTATGCTGTGCTTGATGAGGCAACCAGCGCACTCGATATCAATAACGAGGCGCAGCTCTATCAGCAGCTTAAGGAATCAGGAACGACCTTTGTCAGCGTCGGACATCGCCCTGGTCTGCTTGCCTATCATGACAACGTACTGGAGTTACGGGAGGGGGGCCACTGGCGTCTTGTTACCGCCGATGAGTTCCGTTCCGCCTTGACAGTCTAGCCATTCAAATAACTTATCGGGGTTGTTTAATATATGCAGGAATCAACAAACCGGAAGGGCATCTTCGATCTTTATCTATGGGGGCGTTTTCTAACAATAACCAGACTCTACTGGTTTTCCGGCCAAAAGGGCCAGGCCTGGGGAATTCTGGTTCTATTGCTGTTTCTGATGGGTGGACACACCCTGATTGCAGCTAAGACGGCCTACCTTGCCAAGGAGATGACCGAAGCCCTGGCAGGATTAAACAAGGTTACGTTTTACCAGACACTTCTGCTGATGTTTTGCGCCTATCTGCTGATGATCACAATTGATGTCTACAAAACCTACATCGAGAAGACCCTTAAGATAAACTGGCGGCTCTGGCTCTCCGAATATTTTCTGGATAAATACTTTACCGGCAGGGCCTATTACCACACCTCCCGGAATCCCGCCATGGACAACCCGGACCAGCGACTATCCAAGAGCATTCCCGAATTCACCGATGGCACCCTGAATATCATGGCACCGCTCACCCTGTCGTTGTTCAGATTCTGCGCCTTTTCAGCAATTCTGTGGGGCACCTCTCCCAAGCTGCTCCTGCTGGCCATGGGCTATGTAGGGATCGGCACCGTCATAACGGCATTTTTGGGTAATCGGCTGGTCAGCCTTAACTTTGCCGTGCAGCAGCGGGGCGCTGATTTCCGTTACAGTACGGCACATATCAGGGGAAACGCTGAATCGATTGCCTTTTTCAGGGGCGAGTCCAGCGAAAAGCGGCAGCTGCTCCAGCGTTTGAACGCCTATATCAACAGACGGCTCATGCTGGTAAACCAGGAACGGAATCTGGAATCATTCACCATGGCCTATAAGTACATTCCGATCATCCTCCCGCCACTGCTGCTGGCGCCAGATTATCTGAACGGAACAATCACCTTCAGCGACATTGCGCTCGGGGAGGTCGCCTTTATGGCAGTATTGAATGCCATCACGGTCATTACAGACAGCTTTCCACGACTAAGCGCACTATTTGCCGATTTTTCCCGTGTTGAGGCATTTGCAACGGCCTTGAGCCGGGACACTACAAGCAGCTCAGACCCGGAACAGCCAACCATCACACTACTGGAAGATTCACGGCTCGCCCTGGAGTGTGTAACCCTGCAGACGCCCGACTACAGCAAGACCCTGATCAGAGATGCTACGGCAGAGCTTCGTGACGGCAGCGGACTGCTGATCGTTGGTGCCAGCGGCAGCGGCAAGAGTTCACTGCTGCGGGGCATTGCCGGTCTCTGGAATGCCGGTAAGGGACAGATCAGCCACCCTCCGGTGCGGGAACTGTTTTTTCTTCCGCAGCGCCCATATATGATCCGCGGTTCACTGCGCGAACAACTTCTCTACCCGAACCATGATATGGAGAGGGGCGATGATGAGCTGATTTCAGCGCTGACCAGAGTCAACCTCACCGATCTGGCATCACGGTTTGGCGGGTTTGATATTGAAATGAACTGGGCTGACCTGCTTTCGCTGGGTGAACAGCAGCGGCTGGCATTCGCACGGCTTTTCCTGACCAAACCGCGCTACGCCCTGCTGGATGAGGCAACCAGCGCACTGGATCTTGATAACGAATCAAATCTTTATCAACAACTCCGGGAGTTGGGGATCAGTTACGTCAGCGTCGGACACCGACCCAGCCTGCTGGACTACCACAACGATGTGCTCGAACTGCAGGGAATGGGGAATTGGCGTTTTGCACCGGCGGCAGGTTTTCAGCTTTCGGCGAACGGCTGAGGTTGGCCGGAAGTTTACAGTCAGCGTCCTTCTCAGAACAAGATCGGTAAAAACGCAAACAGCCCCGCTGAGTTTCCTCAGCGGGGCTGTTCTGTTTCTATCTGCTACGGTCGCTTATTCGAATTCAACAA
>CAXYUZ010000096.1:0-6624 GCA_964292275.1 uncultured Desulfuromonadaceae bacterium | reverse complement strand
GTGTAGTACTGACGGGGTATCTCCATGTGAATGCCTCCTGTGGGGAAATTTATACTACATTAGGCGTCCACTTTTTTCAGCTTACTTCAAAGTCAGCTCACAATCCTTTCCTCTCAAACCATCTGAACAGTGCCAGTGTCCCACCCCAAAACAGAATAACAATTAACCATGGCGACACTCCAAGCACATCAGGAAGACCGATCTTGCCGAAATCCTGCCAGCTCAGGACCGTTGACTTAAAAAACGGATACAGTTCCGCATAAACCGCAGCTCCGGTAATCATACCGACTATGGCAAAAATAGCGTGCCAGCGACCCTCACCAAGCGCCCCGACCGATGTACCGGGACAAAATCCCATCACCGCCCACCCGGCTCCGAACAGACCGCCGCCAACCAGAATCGCCCCGACATTCATTGCCTTATGCCCAAGCTTGATCACACCGGCATCCGAAAGGATCAGAATCCCGACCATACCGACCAGAATCGCCGATAACATAAATTTAAGGATAGTCATATCCTTCAGCAACATGGCTCCCAGCTGTTTATCGAAACGAAGCACCCGCCCTTTTTGCAGCAGAAAGCCAAAGGCAATCCCGGTTGCCAATCCCAACCACTGTGCCGTGCTCATGACTGCCTCCTTCCGTACACCAGTCCGGCGACCAGGATACCAACACCGAAAAACATACCCAATGCCACAAAACCACTAACCGACAGCTGCATCAAACCGCTCAGTCCATGCCCGCTGGGACAACCATCCGCCATTCTCGCACCGATCATGGCAACAATCCCTCCCAAAAAGGCCCAGACTGCGCGTTTACCAACTGAAGGACCGAATCGTCTTTCCCAGGCCGGCGGAACCGCTTCCAGCTTGAAGCTCCTGTCCATCTGTGATGCAGCAAAGGCCCCCAGCAGAATACCGGCAATCACCATGAACTGCCAATCGACAAGCACCTTTTCCTTTTTGTAATACTCATTGGACGCCACATGTTCCGGCACAACCGTCTTTTCCACCAATCCAGCCGCACGAACAAAGGTAGTCGAGGCCCCAAGGTAGGCCCCTTTACCCAATAGATTCGTGGTCGCAAAAACGGATACAATCGCCAACAACCCCACCAATGCCCCAGCCAGATAGGGACTCCAACCGCCATCGTTTGATTTTTGACTCATCTGCGCCCCCCTTCCGCATGCCACACACGCCACTATTTGCTAAACATCTGCTTTTAAAGATATACCTTAATCCTCCGAATGCAAGCCAGGTCATACCTCTCAGACACCTAGCCTTTTTCCGCCAGATGCCCATCCAGCAACTCAGCCGCTGTCTCCACACAGGCCACACAGGAGAGCTTCCCGGAATTACGAATCTCCTTACATGTTATATGCCCACCTGTAGCAACGCTGAAATCTCTAGTAAGCTTATCTACACTTTCACTATCAACAATACGATGTACAGCATGTAGTGCACCGCAAAGCCCTTCAGGAGCCCTGCCATGTCCACAACCAGACAGCTTACTAACCAGATCTGCATGACTGTTTTTTTTCGCATGCCATGCCGCAGCCACTGACTGAGCACAGTTTCCCTGTCTATTTTTGTAATAATCAGATGCTACTCTTTTCATAAAAATACTCTCCCCCTTGCCATCATCAAACAGTTAACCTTGTGACACCCTTAATTCATATGGCCACGCAACAACACCACCATCCATAAATTTTACATCTTTAAAACCTGCAGCCTGAAGTATTTTTTGAGCTTCATAGCCCCTTAGACTGATCTTGCAAAATGCAATTATTTCCTTATCTTTCGGCAATTCACCCAAACGCTTGCGCAACATACCTAACGGTATCAGTGTAGCCCCCTCAATACCAATTTCGGCATATTCAGCCGGTGAACGAACATCCAGAAAGACAAAATCTTCACCTGCATCAATCTTACGTTTAACCATCTCCGGTGAAACACCAATGGCAACACCAGATAATTTGTTCTTCATAATATCAGCAGCAACAATCAAGTTATCCATGGCCGGTGAAAATGGCGGTGCATAAGCAAGATCAATCTGTGAAAGTTGCTCTACTGTTGCCCCAAATGTGATTGCAGTAGCGGCAACATCAAGACGCTTGTCGATAACCCCCTCGCCTACCGCCTGCACCCCCAATAGACGCCCATTTGATTTATCTGCAACCAGCTTCAAGATCATCAATTTTGCGCCCGGAAAAAAATGTGGTTTATCATGGGACGGTAAGAGCAAAGTTTCAACATCATAACCATTAGCGCGCGCCTCAACTTCCGTAAGACCGGTTTTGCCAGCACTAACATCAAAAGTTCTCAAAATAGCAGTACCAAGAATACCTTTAAAGACAGCATTACCACCAGTAGCATTTATACCTACCACACGCCCCTGTTTATTAGCTGTGCTGCCAAGCGGAACATACACATTTTTTCCGGTAATAATATTATAAGACTCGCTGCAATCGCCACAGGCATAAATATTGGGATCACTGGTGCATTGCCTTCTATCAACCGAAATAGCACCTGTCGCTCCAATTTCCAAACCAGCATCAACAGCCAGCTTTACATTGGGTTTAACACCAGGGGCGAGTACAACCAAATCAACGGCAAACTCTTCTCCATTAATTTTTACAGCCTCAACTCTCTCTTTACCAACAAACCCTGTAAGCTTGCTATCCAAACGTAATTCGATTCCCTGCTTTACCAATTCTTTACGAACCACATTTGCCATCTCCGGATCCAAAACGCCAGGAAGCAATTGATTCCGCATTTCAACGAGTATGACCTTTAATCCCCTGTGTTGCAGGGCTTCAGCTACTTCCATACCAATTAAACCAGCGCCAACAATACATGCAGTGGCTCCTGACTTTGCCAATAATTTCAGTTTCTCAGCATCTTCAATTGATTTAACGGTTAATATATTGGCAAGCGTCACATTCTCAATTGGGGGAATGATTGGAGAACTGCCAGTAGCAATCACCAGACGATCATATTCCAGCAATGAAACCTGTCCAGTTGCAACGTCCAATATATGTACATTCTGTGCTTTCCGGTCAATCCTGGTTACCTGTGTACCGGTCAATACAGAGACACCCTTAACATTTATAAAAAAACCGGCATCTCGGGGCACCCCGATCGGCGTTGCCATCAACTCCTTTACATCACTTACCGTATCAGAAACAAAATAGGGAATACCACATGCACCATAGGAAATATAAGCGCCACTATCCACAAGTGTCACTTCCGCCGCAGAATCCATACGCTTTGCCTTTGATGCCGCCTTTGCTCCTGCTGCATTAGCCCCAATCACCACAATTTTCATAGCTGTTACCTCCCGGTTAGTAACGACGTTTTTTGATAATTATACAAGCAGTTAAATTCAACTATCAATATATATGCCTTTCTGAATACATGGTCAACATATTTTAGCTTATCTGTTTCCCCAAAACGGATCGTCAGCATATTGTCTCCGCATACACGCCTCCATATCCTGTTCATAATATTCCTTTTCAGAAAAGGAAAAATGATAGCCAGAAACATAGCTGGTCACTATTCTGTACGCTGCATAAATTTGTCTGATCATCTCAGGGTCACCGGCATAACCGATATCCGGGTGATATTGTTTTACAAGCTTTCTATATCTCTCCTTGATCTCCTTGAGTGTTGCGCGCTCGCCAAGACCAAGGATACAAAGAGATGTATGCAAATCGTCATATGTCATTGTTATCAATGTGTCCAGTCGATTACTTTCATTTCTGCCCCGCGTTTCATGACAACACCCTTCAGCAAACAAAAAAACGACGTACTACATCTTATTCAGCCTTATAAATACCGGCATCTCATCAAACCAGGCATCATATTGCGCGGTATGACTATCAAATGAAGCAGTTTACATTAATTAAGATTACCATTTATTCAGCGGGATGCACTCCTGCTATTTCAGACTGCGATAATAACTGTCATAGCAATAGACCGCCGCCAGCGGATTATGTCCAAGCAGACGGTCCTTGACCGCCAAAACAGTGCAGGGTGCCTGCCCGTATTTGAGAAACAATGAATCATGTCCAATGCAGAGCCCCAGCAGCACATTCAGATCGGTTTTTTCCTCGTTCATGATCATGGCCTGCAGGATCGGATTGCACATGGTTTCAAACAGGCCAGTGGCGATCTTCTCTTCATCTGTGACCCCGATAGCCTCTTTTGGCACCCGTCCGACCTTGCAGACAGCCGAAACCACCTCAAACCCGCGCGACTCGAGAATCTTGCCGACAACCGCCGCTTCCTTGCTCAATCCCATACAAAAGGCCAGTCCGAGCCTGTTGTACTTCATCCTGCCGGCAAACTCGATCAGTTCTTCGATCCTGGACTTGATCGGTCGGACACGCTCATAGCCGAGTTCCCTATTGCCGTACCCTGCCGCCTCCTGAATGGCTGACTGTCTGGCAAATTCGGCAACATCAGGCTGCCGGTACTCCCGCAGGCTCGTCTCGATCAGTTCCTGCCGGTTCATTGTCGGACATGAAGACGGTGATTTACCGTCTGCCGTCCGACAGATACGGTCAGCGGTTTTATAGGGACACTGGGCGCAGTCAGCTGTCTGTTTTTCCATGTTACTCTCCTACTTTGGTTATCTGTACTGCCTGGATATTGACAATATAAGCAGATCCGAATTCAGACCTATTCGATCAATTCGTTCAGGTGTGTTCCTTTAACTGGTCTCAGCTCAATTTCCGCATTTGAGAAAACATACGCCGGTCCCTTGTCGGTAAAATTCTCCATCGTATAGAGAATGTCAATCTGCCTTTCGACAAGCAATTCAGCCAGTTTGATTCCTTTTCCTTTTTCCATAGCCGTGTAGGGATTTTCAATAATTTCCCGCGACAGGATCGCTCCGTCCGACTCCCGCTTTTCCCAGACGGCAATAAAGGGCGCCGCGCCGAAATGCCCGGAGATGACACCGTCACTGGATGCGAGGGTTACGGCATACTTGAGCGCCACCTTTGCTTCGGGTTCGTAGTGAACGGTCACCTTCTCCAGGTAAGGTATGCATCTCGCGATTTCCTGTTCAATCCTGTCGACAGTACTGTGGGCCTCTTTCAACCGCTTCAGAGACAACCGCACTTCTATGTCGGCAAAGATATACCTGCCGGAATTGCGTGCGGCCAGAGAGACAATCTCCCTGACCTGGGGGAACTCCTTTACAACTGCGCTGATCCTGTCAATGGTCTCCCTGTCCACAGATGCGTCAAGGAGACTTCTGACGGCGCTGCGCGCAATTTCATAACCGGCTTTAGCAATCAGCATCAAGACAACAAAGGCGGCGACGCGGTCAAGAACCGGATATGAGAACCGGGCGCCGACAATCCCTGCCGTTACAATAGCCAGCGGGGCAAGGTCTGTTCGCCAGTTTTCGGCATCCGCCAGAAGAGATGGGGAATTGAGCTCCCTGGCTTTCCTGTATTCATAACGGGAGAAAAAGTATATCGGCAACGCCATCAACAGTAGCAGAACTATTGAAGAATCGAGATGCTGCATATCGCCGGAAGCACCGTAAAGAATCGATCGCCCGATCTCGTAGCCGGACAGGAGAATAAAACCTGCCGAGAGGAGCGCCGCCAGATTTTCGGCTTTATAGAGCCCCCAGGGGAATTGTGCGGATTTTCTTGCGGCAAGGTAAATCCCGCCGAGCACCAGCAAGCTTCCGACGATGTCCGCCAGGGAGTGGACTGTTTCGGCCAAAAGCGCGGAGCTGCCGGTGAACAGATAGAGCAGGTACTTGGCAACGGTCAGAAAAATATTCAGACAGAGGGAATATGCTGCAAACCTTTTTCCCTCGTCTTTAACCGGCTGCCTGCCGCATTTTGAAACCGTATCAACTGCCATGGTATCATCCGACCATTTCCCCATAACCCGCTAAGCCTCCGACATGACAATGACCAGGGCAACAGCAATCCCGGCCATGAAGGCAAAGACGCTGTAACGCTTCGGCTCCTTCTCGGCTTGAGGCAGCAGGTGGGTTGCTCCAACATAGATCAACGCGCCGGCAGACAGGGCCAGAAGAGCGCCGAGCATCGATTTGTCGATGTGTCTGATAAATGGATGGGACACCAGCGTCCCCAGCGGCGTGCTCAGGGCGGCCGCCAGAAATGCCAGTATTAGCGAGTTTCTCTCACTGAAACCGCTGCGAACCAGCAGCAGATAGGTGATAATTCCCTCCGGAAACTCGTGAAGGACCATGCCAACTGCAGCCATGGTACCGGTAAAAAAACTGACCGTAAAGGTAATCGAATAAACAATCCCGTCAATGAACGAGTGAAGACCGATCCCCAGAATAGGGACCAGTCCGATGACGTATTGTTTGTCGCTTGACTTCTCGCAGATAAATGCCGTGATAAAGCGATTGAATAGATGCAGACCGAAAAAACCGGCCAGAAGATAATAAGGACCCCTAGGGTTCATGCTGATAGATTTCGGCACAATATGGAGAAAAGAGGCCGAAATAAGCACTCCGGCGGCGAAACAGACAAAATAGATTGTATTGCGTCGCCCCCAGTCAGAATATCGGCGAATCACCAGAATGCCTGCCGACGTGACTAAAGCGGCTATCAAGCTGGCCGACA
>CAXYUZ010000095.1:0-6895 GCA_964292275.1 uncultured Desulfuromonadaceae bacterium | reverse complement strand
CCGCTAATTGACCTGATTTACGAAGGGATTACGACGTAAACAAAGTAGTAAACCCCCTTTATACAAATAACAAGACCGCTAATTGACCTGATTTACGAAGGGATTACGACACCTTTGATTTATTGTTGATAGGAAATGGTTGTTGTGCCCCGCTAATTGACCTGATTTACGAAGGGATTACGACGAGGTACTCCAAAACGGCTTCTTTGCTCTGGAATGGCCCGCTAATTGACCTGATTTACGAAGGGATTACGACTCATGGTACGCTCTCAATATTCGTTTTCTTCTTCTGCCGCTAATTGACCTGATTTACGAAGGGATTACGACCAATCCATAAGGATAGCCGTTTCTCAAGTTTCCCAGCCTGCCCGCTAATTGACCTGATTTACGAAGGGATTACGACCACGAATGGAGTTCTCTGGCGTTTACCGTTTCCCGTACGTCCTGCCCGCTAATTGACCTGATTTACGAAGGGATTACGACATCATCAAAAACGTGCTTCCGGTTCATTTCTGGCCCCTTCCTATCCGCTAATTGACCTGATTTACGAAGGGATTACGACCAAGAGAAGTGGCAGCACCTTTTAACTCTTTAACAGTTTTCACCGCTAATTGACCTGATTTACGAAGGGATTACGACGTTGAGGTCTGCGACTACCATTTTTACAGTTCTGTTTGTATCCCGCTAATTGACCTGATTTACGAAGGGATTACGACACATTGTTTAAAGTTGCGATTATCATTCCCTTGGTTTTACCGCTAATTGACCTGATTTACGAAGGGATTGCGACCCGAATTTCAGCCACGATAGCCGAAATGGACGCCTTCCCCGCTAATTGACCTGATTTACGAAGGGATTACGACTATTGATCCTTACCGTTCTTCAAAGGCTTTGGGGTTTCCGCTAATTGACCTGATTTACGAAGGGATTACGACTGTTTTCCTTTTTGTTTTATTTGCTTACCTTGTTTCCAAGCCGCTAATTGACCTGATTTACGAAGGGATTACGACGCTTTCAGATCAGCCTTAATACGGGCGTCATTGGCAGACCGCTAATTGACCTGATTTACGAAGGGATTACGACCCTAACAACATTTGATTTGTTATTCACTGGAAAAGGTTGTTGCCGCTAATTGACCTGATTTACGAAGGGATTACGACTAACTGAGAAACCTTCTCCTGATTTGTGAAGAGCTTCAACCCGCTAATTGACCTGATTTACGAAGGGATTACGACAAAGTCTTTTGTCGTTTGTACTGTCATTTTCTTTCATCCCCGCTAATTGACCTGATTTACGAAGGGATTACGACCAATAAGCAAAAGTGTTATAATTCTTAGCCTGTATACCCGCTAATTGACCTGATTTACGAAGGGATTACGACCCTACGGCGAATATCTGGCGGTTCATAAGGGTAATTGGGTGCCCGCTAATTGACCTGATTTACGAAGGGATTACGACATCAACTCATTCTTCGACGAATTGAGAACGTCGGCCCCCCGCTAATTGACCTGATTTACGAAGGGATTACGACGATAGGGAAATACTGATTTTGAACGTGCCAGCGGTCCGCCGCTAATTGACCTGATTTACGAAGGGATTACGACTCAAAATGCAGCTTACATGATTACTCAAGTAACTGTAGAGCCGCTAATTGACCTGATTTACGAAGGGATTACGACTTTTCCTTTTGCCTTGCTTCCCGCAAATTTAAGAATTGCCGCTAATTGACCTGATTTACGAAGGGATTACGACCGACGGACAACGGTAGTTATTTACAAACTGGTTGTGCGCCCCGCTAATTGACCTGATTTATGAAGGGATTACGACTTTTTTACAGCAACTGTTGAAACATACTTGTAGTAATCAACCGCTAATTGACCTGATTTACGAAGGGATTACGACTTGCTGCCGAACCTGCTGCCTGGGCGATGCTGATAATTGTCCCGCCGCTAATTGACCTGATTTACGAAGGGATTACGACTTGTAAGTCCAGTCTATTCTCTTTTGCAATTTCCTGATAAAGCCGCTAATTGACCTGATTTACGAAGGGATTCACCGCTGCAACATTGCAATTGCAGCATCTGCCAACGGAATACGTTAATCTTGTTACCTTCGTTGTAGAGTATATGAAACATCCATAAGCCCCTGTAACCAGGGGTTGAAGAGGAGAGGGTATGAAAAACTGGAATCTGTTTATGAATACACGCAAGCTGACAAGTTCCAAAGAGGATCATCTGACTGAATTTCTGGCGGCTTTGATTGTCATGAATGAGCCGTTCAGGATTGAGTTTTCCCGACTGCTGCTGGCGGAGTATGCGAAGAAAAATGGCTGGGTCGATCCGCTGATTGATTCAGTTGAGACTCAGGTCAGCTATTCCGGCACCAACTGCTGCCCCGATATGCGTTTCACGCTGCAGGACGGGCATGTAATACTTTGTGAAAACAAGATTGAGGCGACTGACACCCAGGGATCGGCATCAGACCCGAGAGGACAGCTGCATCGTTATCTGGACCTGCCTTGTGACGGTCTTGCATATATCCGGGCAACACCTAAACTGAATATTGAACAGGATGTGCTGGAGCATGAGCGCTTTATAACCCATAACGGCCATCATTTCCTGTGGCGTGATGTCTATCCGCTGCTGCAGGACAATAAAAATCCTTTGGTAGCTTCTGTCTGCAGGGGTTTTGAGGTGATGGGCTTTGTTCCACCCCTGCCTGCGGTAGGAACCTTGTCCGATTTTAACAGCAATACGGATAAAGCAAACCGGGCCGGCTTCAAGGAATTATGGCAGCCAACCGTCGCTTACGGGCAATCACGCGGCTGGAAAACCGAGTCGAACAAAAACGCCGAGGTGTATTTCACGCCTGATGCCAAGTCGCCGCTGCATCAGATATTTATTTCGCCGTCAATGTTAGAGAGGTTCCTGATTCGTATGACCTTGCGCGAAGGTGTGAAAGCGGCAGGGATTCTGAATAAGTTGGAGTCTGTCGGTATGGTTGTACCGTTTGAGGTGGTGAATTATGAACGCCGCAGCAACCGTAACAAAATAACTGTTGTTGAAGAGGTGATCGATATTACGTCTTCGCTTTCAAACGTGATCGGTAAAACGGATGATCGCACCTTGATCAGCCAGCGGTTGAAGGAGTATGTAGAATGCTTTGTCGGTATGGTCTGAAGGCTTGATTGAAGTCACGTGCAATCTGATGTATGGGATTCCTGTCCTGCTGTCTCTCCAATACTGGAAATAATGGCCGTAGCATACAGTGCAGTTTTGTATGCCACGGCCATCTGTTTTTGTTGTGTTCTGACTGTTGGACAAACGTGCGCGTCAGGAATCAAATCCCCTCAAACAGCGCTGTGGAGAGGTAGCGCTCGGCACCGTCCGGTAGAATAACGACAATGGTCTTGCCCGCAAATTCATCCAGTTTGGCGAGTCTTACAGCGGCTGCGGCTGCGGCGCCGGATGAGATGCCCACCAGTAGTCCCTCTTCTTTGGAGAGGCGTTTGGCGAATTCAATCGCCTCATTGCTTTCAATCTGCTCGACCCGGTCAATGATGGAAAGATCCAGTGTGTCCGGGATAAAACCTGCGCCGATTCCCTGGATCTTGTGCGGGCCGGGCTGGAGCGGCTGTCCGGCCAGATGCTGGCTGATAACCGGGCTCTCTTTCGGTTCTACTGCAACGGAGATGATCTTTTTGCCCTTGGTGTTTTTGATGTAGCGGGAGATACCACTGATCGTGCCGCCAGTACCAACGCCGGACACAATTACATCTACTTCGCCATCGGTATCGTTCCAGATTTCAGGGCCGGTGGTCTGTTCGTGGATTGCCGGATTGGCCGGATTTTTAAACTGCTGCGGCAGAAAAAATTTGGAAGGCTCGGCAGCGGCGATATCCTCAGCCCGCTTGATGGCTCCCTTCATTCCCTCGGTACCCGGTGTCAGGATCAGGTTGGCGCCCAGGGCGGCCAGCACGCGGCGACGCTCAATACTCATGGTTTCAGGCATGGTCAGGGTCAGCTTGTAACCACGGGCGGCTGCCACATAGGCCAGGGCGATACCGGTGTTGCCGCTGGTCGGTTCGATAATCTCAACGCCCGGTTTAAGCACGCCGCGTTTCTCCGCATCCCAGATCAGATTTGCACCTATGCGGCATTTGACGGAGTAGGCCGGATTGCGACCCTCGATTTTAACGAGTACGGTCGCCTTGGCACCTTCGGTTACGTGATTGAGTTTGATCAGCGGGGTGTTGCCGATGGACTGTGAATTGTCGGTGTAGATTTTGCCCATGGTAATTTCTCCTCTTTGTTTTTTTTGTCTATGGATTTTATAGATATTGTGCTTAAAAAATATATTTATCAGATACTGAAGTCTAAAATGTTAGCCTGTCTGTTACGTTCCATCTCACTGCGTTCAATCATATCAGCCAAAGACAGACTGTCAAGCACGTTGGAAAGGGCCTTGTTCACATCAATCATTACCAGTCGAATGCCACAGGTGCGCTCGTCATTACACTCGTCACAGTGGGCGTAGTTTGTCTCGCTAAGGCATTGTACAGGGGCCAGATCGCCTTCAAGGATGCGTACAACCATGCCAAGGGTGATCTTGTTCGGAGGCAGTGCCAGATAGTATCCGCCACCCTTGCCGATTCTGCTTTGCAGCAGACCACCCTTGCGAAGCGACAGTAGAATGAATTCCAGAAATTTCTTCGGAATGTTCTCTGACTTGGCCAGGTCGGCAATCAGCACGGGTTGTCCGCTGGGCTGTTCTGCCAGATAATAGAGCGCCTTCAAGGCGTATTTAGTCTTTTTCGATATCATGTCTAGTAGGTATATAGATATAATAAGTATTAGTTGCTGTCAAGTTCTTTTAAATTTATTTGTTTATGGGGCCACCTGTTTGTTAGAGTCAGGCTGTTCTTGACATATATTGCCTAAGTTTTTAAGGTTGTCTGCCGTATTAATCAATTGATTCCGGCACAATAATCAACCTGATTAGCGCTGATCAGAATATTCAATGATGAAGGATTTAAAGATGCCAATCACAGAAATTTTGTCCCGTAATGCCGCCCTGTATGGAGAAAATATCAGTCTGGTCGAGATCAATCCCGGAATTTTGGAAACAAAGGCCAGCTGGAAGGATTATGAGCTGGTTGAAACCAATCCCGAGCGAAAATACCGGCGGGAGATCACCTGGCGTGAGTTTGATGACAAGGCCAACCGGTTTGCCAATTTTCTGCTGGAGCGGGGTGTCGATAGGGGGCATAAGGTCGGTATTTTGTTGATGAACTGTCTGGAGTGGCTGCCGATTTATTTTGGTGTATTGAAAGCCGGTGCCATCGCTGTTCCTCTTAACTACCGCTACACTGAGGATGAGATCAAATACTGTCTGGAACTGGCGGAGTGCGACATCCTGGTCTTTGGGCCCGAGTTTGTTGACCGGGTAGCGGCGATTCATGAACAGATTCCGGATGTGAAGATTAAGCTCTTTCTGGGGCATGGTCGGCCCCGGTTTGCCGAGAGTTATTACGCTCTTACGGCCTGCTGCTCGTCACGTCCGCCGGAGATTGTGATTTCAGACGAGGACGATGCCGCTATCTATTTTTCATCCGGCACCACCGGCTTTCCCAAGGCGATTCTGCACACCCACCAAAGCCTGATGCTAGCCTGTGAAGCGGAAAAGGCCCATCATGGCCAGACCCCGGATGATAACTTCCTCTGTATCCCGCCGCTTTATCATACCGGTGCCAAAATGCACTGGTTTGGCAGCCTGTTGTCCGGTAGCCGGGCTGTGCTTCTGCGCGGTGTCAAGCCGGAATGGATGATCAAGGCGATCTCGGATGAACGGGTGACGATTGTCTGGCTGTTGGTGCCATGGGCGCAGGATATTCTGGATGCCATTGAGAGCGGTGCCATTAATCCCGCTGATTATAATCTGGATCAGCTGCGGTTGATGCATATCGGCGCGCAGCCGGTGCCGCCAAGTCTGATCAAACGCTGGAAAAGGCATTTTCCGAATCAGGAATACGATACCAACTATGGCTTGTCCGAGGCGATTGGACCGGGTTGTGTTCATCTGGGGGTTGAAAATGTCCACAAGGTCGGTGCCATCGGCAAGGCCGGGCATGGTTGGATGTTGCAGATTGTGGACGAGGCTGGCTTTCCGGTGGAGCAGGGGGCGGTTGGAGAGCTCTGCGTAAAAGGGGCCGGGGTAATGAAGTGTTATTACAACAACCCGGAGGCCTCTGGCGAGGTGCTGAAGGATGGTTGGCTGTATACCGGTGATATGGCGCGGATGGATGAGGATGGGTTCGTCTATCTTGTGGATCGTAAAAAGGATGTGATCATCTGTGGCGGTGAGAATATCTATCCGGTGCAGATCGAGAACTTTCTGCGGGCCCATGATGCGATCAAGGATGTGGCCGTGATCGGTCTCCCGGATCAGCACCTGGGTGAGATTACCGCCGCAATCGTCGAGCTTAAGCCGGATTATTCCTGCACTGGCGAGGAGATGCTGCAGTTCTGCAATGCGCTGCCGCGCTATAAACGTCCCCGCAGGATCATCTTCGAAAATATCCCGCGTAACCCCACGGGTAAAATAGAAAAGCCGCTGCTGCGTGAAAAGTATTTTAACGGTAGTTTGGTGACGGCACAGATTGAATGTTGAGGTTGGAGATATACGAAAATATTGAGCCTCTTGCATAAGTATTTCTTGCATGGTTCGACAGGCTCACCACGAACGGAATATCAGATAATTATTAGTCTAAAATCCGTTCACCCTGAGCTTGTCGAAGGGTTTTGCAAGAGGCTCTGTTTTCTAGATTATGCATCGTTTAATCTGATTAGCACTCCACGCCGCGCTGGCGGCGCTTTATCAAAGAGTAACTTGCGGT
>CAXYUZ010000094.1:0-6998 GCA_964292275.1 uncultured Desulfuromonadaceae bacterium | reverse complement strand
TCTGAAAGCAGCCTGATTTTTAATCGGGAATTGCACTTCGAAGTTGAATTCGCGGCTCGGTATATTTTTAGCGTAAAATCACAGTTCCTTAAAATCGCATTTCCGTAAATGCACAGGTTCAAGCGTCAGTATATTTGCTGTAAAGCAGCTCTCGCACTTCATCTGCAATCTTTTTACCCCGTAAGGCACAAGATGACTTGATGGCTTTATGAAGGCTCTCTGGAATGTCTATGGTGAGTCTTTTCATTTTTTCAGGTGGAGGCGTAACCTCCTCAATGGCTCGATGATCTACCCAGGCATCTGCATCAGGAATGGTTTTTAATGGTTTCGCGCCAAAGGCCACTTTTTTACCACTCATGGTTATTGCTCCATAATTTCGTTGATCAGAATACCAATCTCTTTTGCCGCCGCCGAATCAGGCTCTAGTTCAAAGACTGCTTTTCCAACGGCTGCCGCCTCAGCGAAAATAACGCGTTGGGATAAAGACGCTCGCAGAATGTGAGTTTCATATGTAGCAAGGGCTTCGCCTACATCTCGTCCAATTGCCGTATTTACGATTTTGCGATTTATTACAAATGCAGATTTAAGGCTTTCTTTATACACTTTGGCTTCATGGATCAGCGACACCACCTCTTGAGCTGCCCATACATCATACGGACTAGGCTGGACTGGGATAAGAACCAGATCTGCCGCCATGATGGCGGAACGGGCGAGATCAGTAACTCTGGGTGGTCCATCGATAATTATGTAATCGTAGTCACGAGTAAATTTGCCGATCTCTTTGTGCAGCGTTGCCCGTGGCAACCCGAGAACGGGAAATGATGATTCACCTTCACGTGCAGCAGCCCAATCCAGCGAGCTTCCTTGTGGGTCTACGTCGAGCAGTAAAACGCGAGCCCCCTTGGCTGCGAGTCCCGCCGCGATGTTTACACTCAGCGTGGTTTTTCCAACACCACCCTTTTGGTTAAGTAGAGAGATGATCATGCGCAGCTCCTGATGATTTGCTGATTTCCGTAAAATCGCATTTATGCATTTACAGAAAGAACATACAGGGGCGCGGCGACTTTAGCAATACAGAAAACATTAATTAAAGAAAACATTAAAATCGTAAAAGCACAAAATCGCAAAATTTCCCTCCCCTGCGTCAACTCTATGCCCCAGTAGCAGTGTGTTTGCCACCGAGAGGTTTACCGGCGGAATTTTCCGGGCTTCCGGCTTAGAACCCCTAAGTGAGTTCCCTGTTCCATTGCTCCCCGAACCCCAGCTACGCCCCTATTTCAGCGATGTCCTTTATAGCCTGAAAACCAAGGGGGGCAATGAGGGCTATGTACATGTACTGATAGAGCATCAGTCTTCACCGGACCGACACATGGCCTTCCGGTTGATGCGTTATGCGGTCGCCACCATGCAACGGCATCTGGATAGCGGACACAAACGCTTGCCGTTGGTGATCCCGGTGTTGTTTTACAGTGGCAAACGCAGCCCATATCCCTATACAACGCGCTGGCTGGACGAGTTTGATGACCCGGCACTGGCCAAGACACTCTACTGTGGTGAATTTCCGCTGGTCGATGTGACGGTGATCCCGGATGATGAGATAATGGGTCATCGCAGTATGGCCGCGCTAACGTTGCTGCAGAAACACATTCACCGACGGGATGTGTCAGAGTTGCTCGACAAGTTGACACTGCTCTTGCTGACAGAGACCCTGACAAGAGAGCAGGTGCACTCGTTGATCTCCTATCTGGTGCAGGCAGGCGAAGCGGTGGACCCAGAGGTTTTTGTACGCGAACTGGCACAGCGAGTGCCGCAACATGGAGATGAGCTGATGACAATCGCACAACAGCTGGAACAGAAAGGCATCGAAATCGGTGAGCAACGAGGGATTGAAAAAGGTGAACGTGAGGCCACCCTTAAAATCGCCCGAACCATGTTGGAAAACAGCATAGAGCCTCGGTCTGTGATGAAGATGACAGGGCTTACTGAAGATGAGATACAGCAATTGAGGCATTAAGGGGTTGTTCACTGGACGCGCCAATAATTGGGCCTGATGAGGCTGGCATCATCAGCACCCCGCTGGCCCTCAACTAATGCCAGTCTTCCAGGCACTGAACGTAGACATGTCGAGCGCCTATCATCAACGGACGGGTTGGCGAGCTCGGAGGGCTCAGAGATCGTCAGCGGGACTATATCGACTGGGTGATGCAAGGGGCCCTCCCTGATGGTGCGAAGATCAGTGATGTCATCACCGATGACGCGATCACCCTGCTAGCCGCCAAGCTGAAAACGCCCCTGCAGATAGGACGTTATCTAGTGCGAGCTTTTGAGGCTGGATTTGGAATGGGGGGCAAGCCGGTTGACGCCACGACTGTGGAGACGATTATGTCCCGCCGGATTGATGACCTCGATCCTCAGCTAACCCGACATGGTTATGATATCCGCGCCCTCTGCGCACAATTTGATGCCCGGCCTCCGGAAGTCAGGCAACTGATGCGGGGAACGCTGAACTCCCAGCGTACTAATGAGCTGATCGAAGAAATGCGTGCTGCCGGATTGCCATTATAAACCATCGTTTTATTTTGCAATGCGTATGAGGGACCTGTCCTCACCGGCAATATTTGGGCCCAGGCAGTGATTATCAGGGAACATCACCTTCACAGGCAAGGACATGACCATTCACAGCGACAACATTACCCCTCTTCCTCCCATGACCGAGGCTGTCGCTCGGCTTCCGCACCATATGGCAGTTATCCTCTGCCAGCTGGCTTTGCTGGGTGAGCTATCAAAAACGGCCCTGCTGGATAATTTACATATCCTGGATATCAGTCCCGTCAGCCACCGGCGTATGAATTCCGCTGAAATAACTTGGGCACTGGATCTTTTGCTGGAACAAGGTTGGCTGCAGAAGGCTGAAACACGCTGGAAACTGGCTCCAGGCCATGAAAACGCCGTCTTTCTCTGGTTGCGGATGCAGCCGGATGCTCACCGAGTGCTACAGGAAAATGCGAGTCCGCTTTATCTGCGGGGTGCATTACGTCCAGGGCGGTCTCGTCTATGGCTGTCTGTCTTGGCAGGAGACACAGCCACCCTGCCTCTGAGGCTGGCAGAATGGATGAACGCTTATGATTATGACTGTGCCACCCATCCTGCCATCAGTCTGTTCGGTGATGATGCGGGGCGACGCTTGTTTTCCCTGCTGGACAGTGACGTGCAAACCATCCTGCTTGCAACTGCATTAAGTGATGCCGGTTACCAGCTCAGTGATTGTACGAACATCTGGCTCTTCGCCCGTGATCATGCCAATACGCACGCCATGATCCCGGACATGCTGCGTGGCCCTTTGGCCTTGCAAGCGCTGTGGCGCGACGAACGTGACCTGCTGAATAAATTGGAGAGTGGCAACCTCCCCCTCCCCGTAGCTGGCTGGATTGCTCTGTGCCGGGGTGATCGGGAAGCTGCGATGGAGGTTTACCGGCAATTGGTTAGCCAGTACCGCAAAGCCACCCGCAAACGGCGGCTGCACTTGCCGCCACTGACATCCATCATGGCCGCCCTGACGCTGCTAACCAGTGATGAATCGCCACATACTGCAACATTACATGAACTGACCCTTCACGCAGTTGAGGAGTCGTTTGGCTTTGGCTGGCTGCTGTTGATGGAACTGCTTAAAGAGCGGAGCGGAACACCGTCATTAGCCCCACCTCCGGCGCCTAATCGGCCCCTGACCGGTATGGCCGGTGTACTGCATGCGCTGGTCCTGTTTTGGCGAGGCGAGGTGTCTGATCCCAAGTCGCTCCACAAACGTCTGGAGGCATTTGCTCGCCAGATGGAACAGTATGGTTACCGATTGCCGGCATATGAAATCCGCACGCTTTTGCACCAGCAGTTCAGTGAGCCAGCCCCAGCCTCCCTTGCCGACCGTTTTCCCTTGAATGCTCTCTGGCAGCGTAAGGCTGCGTGGGAGTATGCGCTGGATGCACTGAGTCAATTGACGCCAACAAAGAACAATGAAAGTACTTCCCGGTTGGCCTGGCTGCTGAGGGCAGAACGCTACGGGACGGAGTTGGTACCTCTGGAACAAAAGCGCAACAAACAGGGCTGGAGCAAGGGGCGTCCGGTCGCACTGAAGCGTCTTCACGGCTGTGCGGAAACACTGCCCTGGTTATTGGCTCAGGACCGGCAAGCGGCGCGTCATATCCATTACACCGCCGGGTATTTTTACGATAACGGCAGGTATGAACTTGATGTTGGAGCAGCTCTCCCCTTGCTGGCTGGGCATCCGGCGGTATTTTGGTACGATGCGCCGGATATCCGCGTGGATATTGAATATGGTCAGGTCACGCTGGTACTTACCGAAGAGGGTAATCAGCTGTCACTGGCACTTTCCCCTGCTATCAGCGCCCCGCAACACCTGGTTACGGAAAAAGAGACACCGACCAGACTGGTGGTATACCCGATTAGCGACGAACACCGCCGAATTGCTGCCATTATCGGCCAAGGTCTGCGTATTCCTCTTACCGCCAGAGAAAAGGTGCTGCAATCGGTATCCGCTATCGCACCACTGCTACCGGTCCGGGCAGACCTGCCTGAACTGATGGCTCACATCCCGCACGTGCCAGCGGATGACCGGATTTACGCCCATCTCCTGCCGCTTGGTGAGGGGGTGCGCCTGCAGTTACTGGTCCGTCCCCTGCCTGAGGGGCCCTGGTTCCCGCCAGGGCGGGGAGGTGAAATCATCAGTGGTGAGCAGGATGGTCAGGCGGTACAGACGCAACGCGACCTGCAACATGAACGGAAAAAGCAGCAACTGGTACTTCGTTCCTGCCCGCTTCTGGCAGACACAGAACAAGACGGCGCCGAATGGCAGTTTACTGAGCCGCAGGACGCCTTGGATGCGCTGACACAACTGCGCAGCACCGACAACCAGTTGCTCGAATGTGTGTGGCCGGAAGGCGAACGACTGCGTCTTAGCGGACGTCGCGACATGCAGAGCCTGACACTTAACGTCCGCCGCCATGGCGAATGGTTTGCGCTGAGCGGAGGACTGACGCTCGATGACGGCAGGGTTGTGGAATTGCGTCAGTTGCTGAAGCTCCTGCAGGAAAGCAAAGGCAGGTTCATTCGGTTGGGTGAGGAGGACTGGCTGGCGCTGGATAACCAGCTTCGCCAACGCCTGCAACAGATTGCACTGCTGGCTGGAGACAATGAGCATCTCACCCTGAATGCCCTGACCTTGCCGTTTCTGAAATCACTCGCAGGTGAATCTGGAGAGTTCGACGGTGATGCTGACTGGCACCGTCAGTTGCGGGGGCTTGACGCGCGGGAGAAACATCGGCCTGCGGTACCCTCTACGTTGAAAGCTGAGCTACGTGACTACCAGGAGGACGGTTTTTGCTGGCTTTCCCGATTGGCACAGTGGGGTGTGGGAGCTTGCTTGGCAGATGATATGGGGCTGGGGAAAACCCTTCAAGCACTGGCTATTTTGCTCGAACGAGCGCCCGGAGGACCGCAACTGGTGGTGACACCGACCTCTGTCACCCATAACTGGCTGAGCGAAAGTGACCGTTTTGCCCCCACTCTCAAAGTGCGCGATTATCGACGCCATCGCGACCTGTCACAGATGGGCGCCTTTGATGTGGTGGTGGTTAGCTACGGCCTGTTGCTGCAAGATGCCAAGGCATTTGCTACTCAGACGTGGCACAGCATCGTGCTGGACGAGGCTCAGTCTATCAAAAACGCGCAGACGCAGCGTGCGAGGGCGGTGGTGGCGTTGAAGGCTGATTTCCGGTTGGCACTGAGCGGTACGCCGGTTGAAAATCATCTGGGTGAGCTGTGGAGCCTGTTCCGTTTCCTCAATCCGGGTCTGCTGGGGAGCCTGAAGTCATTTAATCAGCGGTTTGTCAGCCCAGCAGAACAGGGAGACAGACTCGCGGCTGGGATGTTGAAGCAACTGATCAAACCCTTTGTACTGCGTAGAACCAAAGCACAGGTACTTGATGAATTGCCCCCCCGTACGGATGTGCTGTATCAGATCCCCATGAGCGAAGAGGAGCTGCACTGGTACGAGGCATTGCGGCAGCAGGCGGTTGAGCGACTGGAAGTGGGGGACGATGTCAGCCCGCTGCAGGTGGCCTCACGTTCACCTTTTTCAATCCCTTTTTCAATCCCTCGTTGCTCACCTTTTTCAATCCCTCGTCGCTCACCGATTTCGATGCCCTGCTCGATGCCCTGCTTGATACCTTTCTCGATGCCTTTCTGTTCCAGCTGTTGTGCGATTGTCATCAGCTCATCTCCATGTTGCGGCACTCGCTGTGCCAGTTCGCGTACAAAAACCTCTGGGTCCACCGCTTCGCCTGCCTGCACCAGATAGGAGATCAACGAGTGCACCTGCTCTCTTGTCAGGGTCTCTGTCAGCAAGAGCAGTGTCAACTTGTCGAGCAACTCTGACACATCCCGTCGGTGAATGTGTTTCTGCAGCAACGTTAGCGCGGCCATACTGCGATGACCCATTATCTCATCATCCGGGATCACCGTCACATCGACCAGCGGAAATTCACCACAGTAGAGTGTCTTGGCCAGTGCCGGGTCATCAAACTCGTCCAGCCAGCGCGTTGTATAGGGATATGGGCTGCGTTTGCCACTGTAAAACAACACCGGGATCACCAACGGCAAGCGTTTGTGTCCGCTATCCAGATGCCGTTGCATGGTGGCGACCGCATAACGCATCAACCGGAAGGCCATGTGTCGGTCCGGTGAAGACTGATGCTCTATCAGTACATGTACATAGCCCTCATAGCCCCCCTTGGTTTTCAGGCTATAAAGGACATCGCTGAAATAGGGGCGTAGTTCATCGTCGACGAAACTGCCGGCAACCAGAGTGCCGCCGGCACCGCCTACACCGCCACGGTGGACACCACATTCACTTGGAATGGTGAAACGCACTCGTTGAACCTGGTTGCCAGGGTCAATGCGCAAGATGGCAAGACCTACTATGCCCT
>CAXYUZ010000093.1:0-7031 GCA_964292275.1 uncultured Desulfuromonadaceae bacterium | reverse complement strand
TTGATGAAGGAGAGGATCTCGTTGCGTTTGCTTTTGGGCTGGATGAATTCGGGGTGGGCCTCGATATGTGCCAGCAGTTGATCCTGGTATTTGCTCATCCGGAAGAAATATGATTCCTCCTTAAGTTTTTCCACCGGTCTGTTGCAGTCAGGGCAGCGGTCTTCAATCAGCTGCGTCTCGGGCCAGAATGTCTCACAGGGGGTGCAGTACCAGTCTTCATATTCACCCAGGTAGATGTCTCCCTTGTCCATGATATCTTTGAAGATCCGGGTGACGCCCTTCTTATGCCGCTCCTGGGTGGTGCGGATGAAATCATTGTTTGATATACCCAGACGTTCCCAGAGCGCCTGATAGCGTTTTACAACACGGTCGGCCAGTTCCAGCGGCGTTTCACCGGCTGTGGTGGCTGCCTTCTCCACCTTTTGGCCATGCTCGTCACTACCGGTCAGGAAGTAGACATCATAACCCATCATACGCTTGTAGCGCGCCAGAACATCGGCTGCTACCGTCGTGTAGGCGTGGCCGATGTGCGGCACGTCATTGACATAGTATATCGGGGTGGTGACATAGAATGCTGGTTTCATCTGTTGCTCCTGGGGTTATTTCAAATCCATATAAGATAAAGGTATCTGTTATTTATTCAGGCTTTGCCGGTTTTTCGCTGCTGCCTGGGGTGTTATCGCCGCTGTTGTTGCCCTGTTTTTTGGGGCCACTCCTGCGCGAGCGGTGTTTTCGCTTTGCCGGTTTTTGTTGTCCCTCTGTCGGACCCGCTTTTTCAGATGTTGCTGCTGTCTGGTTGTTCTGGACCGCTTTTTCGGGTTTGGCTGCTGTCTGATTCTGTTGCCGGTCGGGGCGGCGTTCACGTGACTTGTTGCGTGGCGGAGGTGCCGCTGGTGCTGGGGCTGTTGCCGTTTGTGATTCCGCGGCAGTCAGCTCACCTGAAATCTCTGATTTTTTGACAACAATCAGCTTGCCGTCATCCAGCTTGAGGGTAATGTTTCCGGTCAGGATGTTCATTTTATCGACAACGCCTGTGGCAGAGTCCGTTTTTACACGTTTTCCGCATTTTGGAAATGACTTCCTCAGGCTGCAGTAGGTTTCATATTCGTAATCCAGGCAGCAGAGCAGTCGTCCGCATTGGCCGGAGATCTTGGTCGGGTTAAGTGCCAGGTTCTGCTCCTTGGCCATCTTGACGGAGACCGGCCTGAAATCGCGCAGAAAGGATGAACAGCATAATTCCCTGCCGCAGATGCCGATGCCGCCAACCATCTTGGATTCATCGCGGACGCCGATCTGGCGCATCTCGATGCGTGTATGGAAGGTATGGGCAAGGTCCTTGACGAGGTCGCGGAAGTCAACGCGGCCATCGGCGGTAAAGAAGAAGATCGCCTTGCTTCCGTCAAACAGGTATTCAACGCGAACCAGCTTCATCTGCATGGCGCGTTCGATGATGCGCCGGTTGCAGAACTGGTAGGCCTCTTTTTCCTTGAGCTTGTTCTGCTCGATAATGACCAGGTCATCGCTGGTTGCAATGCGTTTGATGCCGAGCAGGTTTGCCGGGGCTGCATCTTCAGGAAGATCAAACGGATTTTTTACCACCGCGGCGATGCCGATACCACGTTCTGTCTCGACGATGATCTTATCGTTTAGCTTTAATTCCAGATCGCCGGCCAGGAAATCATACATCTTTCCTGCCGGTGAAAATTGAATGGTAACAATGCGTGGCAACTATTCCTCCTTGATTACATCAACGCACAGCTTGCATCTGTTCAGGATGCAAGAGGGCGGCTATTTTTATAAAAAGATTGTCCAGGGCAAGTTTTATATTTGCATTGCGTTGTACTGAACGTCTGGTTTCCAGAATCTCTTCGGCAAGCTGCAGCGACCGTTTCAGATCAAGCCTTTCGCTCAGGTTCTCCAGGGTTGGCCGGATTGCAATATTGATGATGTCGTTAGACCCGGATGCAAGGTGGATCAGGTCGCGGGCCAGTGACAGAATCATATCCAGTGTCATTACTGTTTCATCGCGATTGCCGGACAATTCCTCCGAGGCATCGAACACGGTTGCAATCTGTTGCAGAGAAAATGAAGTCAGATATTTGATAAACAGACTGCGGCGCTGGCTCAATGACTCGTTGTCCAGTTCCAGTGCCTTTTGCATGCTCCCTTCCGAGAGCTGTGCCATGATTGCTGCCTGTGAGGCCTCAATGCCGTTTTTTTCAAGCAGCAACTGAAGATGCTCCGGCGATAGCGGGGCAAAACGTACTGTTTGGCAGCGGGAGCGGATGGTCGGTAAAAGCATGTCCGCATTTTCGGTAATCATGATGATGATGGCGTTGCCTGGTGGTTCTTCCAGTGTTTTCAGGAACGAATTTGCCGAATTAACATTCATCCGGTCAGCCGGTTCAATAATACAAGCCTTGCGTGGCGCCTCATAGGGGCGCAGGGCAAGCTCACGCTGCAGCTCCCTTAACTGTGCGATGTTGATGTCCCTTTTTTCGGGCAGTGGCTCGATAAGGTGGATATCAGCATGGTTTCCTGCCTCAATCTTGCGGCAGGATGGGCACGACCCGCAGGCATCATCATCTGCGGACTGGCAGAAAAGCGCCTGGATCAGTGCAACCGCACTCTTTTTTTTGCCACAACCAGAAGGACCTTCAAAGAGATAGGCATGGGCGGTTTTGCCGGTGCGTATGGCCCGTTTGAACAGCTCTATATTGCGATCATGACCATAAATATCAGAGAAGGGCATGGTTTTTGTTCTGGAGTCTTCTTTGCAGAATGTTATCAATGATGATTCGGGATACGTCTTTAACGTTGCCGCTGCCGTCAATAGTTAAAAAACGTTTTGGATCCTGTCGGGATATATTCAGATAACCATTGCGAACTTTATGGTGAAATTCGAGGGCCTCCAGTTCAAAACGGTCTTCTCTTGGCCCCTGCTGCGCTTCAATTCTGCTTTGTGCCCGTTGGAGACCGGTTTCCGGGTCACAGTCGATCAGGACTGTCAGGTCTGGCTGTAATGACTGGCAGGCCAGCTGGTTCAACTGGTCGATGACAGCTCTGTTAATGCCGCGCCCGGCGCTTTGGTAGGCGATAGTGGCATCGGTGAAGCGGTCACAGAGTACGATTTTGCCGGATTTCAAGGCAGGGACGATAACTTCGGAAACATGTTGTGCGCGAGCGGCTGCATACAGTAAAAGCTCTGCCATGGCGTGCATGCCACGGTTATCCGCATCGAGGAGGATTGAACGGATTTTGTCCGCAATGGAACAGCCGCCCGGTTCGCGTGTTGTTACGACTTTATAGCCGAATGATGCGAGCTGTTTGGCCAGTAGTTTGATCTGGGTTGTCTTGCCGCATCCCTCAATGCCCTCAAAGGTTATAAAATAGCCCAATTTTAATCTCCAAGGATTTCATAAAGTTGAGATTATAGGTAAGCGTAGCCCAATTGGCAACTGATTTAACGGTATGGCGATAAAACGTTTGAATTCATCTTGTCGCAGTTATTGGATTTATTGAATATGTCCTGGTTTTCAACAAGTTTGTATCTGCAACCATGGCCTCTTTCAAATTTATTCGTTGTGCAATGTAATTTTAAATTCGGCTGTTGTTTGAGCGTCTTGTAAAAGTAGCGTTAAATCTTATTTCGGCAGCTTACTAGCTGGAATCCAGCACTTATCTTGAAATGAATGGATCTCCAACAGAACCACTCGGGGATGACAGTCTCTTTGCGAGATTCTCGCTTGTAAACAAATTGCAATCCTGCCCTGATTTTAGTATAGTCCTGAGGCTTTACCGTTCTGAAATCTTTATCTACAGGGAAAACTCAAATGAAAGAAATACTCTCCGGTAATGAGGCCATCGCACGCGGTGCGTATGAGGCCGGCTGTCTTGTGGCATGTGCCTATCCAGGCACACCTTCAACTGAAATACTTGAAAATGCTATTAAATACAAAGAGATTAATTCGTCATGGGCCCCAAATGAGAAGGTGGCCCTCGAGGTTGGTATTGGTGCCTCGTTTGGCGGCGGACGGGCCATTGTCACCATGAAGCATGTCGGTGTCAATGTTGCAGCCGATCCACTCTTCACGCTCTCTTATACCGGTGTTAATGGTGGTCTGGTTCTTGTTGTTGCCGATGACCCGGAGATGCATTCGTCGCAGAATGAGCAGGATAGCCGTAATTATGCGAAGTTTGCCAAGATACCGCTGCTGGAACCATCCAATTCCCAAGAGTGCAAGGATTTTACCCGCCTTGCCTTTGAAATTTCTGAAAAATACGATACGCCTGTTATTCTCCGCACAACAACCCGCATATCCCACAGCAAGTCAATCGTTGAGCTGGGTGAGCGGGTTTCTGATCTGCCATCACCAAAGCTTGTTCGAAATGCGGCAAAGCTGGTCATGCTTCCTGGTAATGCCCGTGTTCGCCATCCCCTGGTGGAACTGAGGATTGTTAATCTTTCCAATGATGGGGCCGGGTTGTCATTAAACCGTTTGGAACTGCGTGACAAGTCAATCGGTATTATTACCTCCGGTGCCTGTTATCAGTATGTCCGCGAGGTGCTTCCCAATGCCTCCGTATTGAAGCTTGGTATGGTTCATCCGTTGCCGTATGCACTGATTCAACAGTTGGCGGATCATGTCAGCCGCATTATCGTCGTTGAGGAACTTGATGCGTTTATTGAGGATCAGGTCAAGGCAAGTGGGATTAGCGTTGCTGGCAAGGATATCTTCTCACTGTGTGGTGAACTCACGCCGGAGCGGATTCGCAAGGCCCTCGCTGCAGCGGGCCTGGAGGGTATCAGTGCTGTTGCCGAGGTATCAGCGGCGGTCAAGGCTGTTATGCCGCCCCGTCCGCCAAATATGTGCCCGGGCTGTCCGCACCGCGGCGTATTTTATACACTCAACCAGCTCAAGGCCTATGTGACCGGTGATATCGGCTGTTACACGCTTGGTTTCATGCCGCCGCTCTCCGCTATGGACACCTGTGTCTGCATGGGGGCCTCAATCGGCATGGCCACCGGTGTGACCAAGGTCGTTTCGGCGGATGAACAGAAAAAGGTTGTTGCGGTCATTGGTGATTCAACATTCCTGCATACCGGTATAAACGGTCTGATGGACATGGTTTACAGCAAATCGCCCGCTACCGTGATTATTCTGGATAACCGGATTACCGCCATGACTGGTCGTCAGGATAATCCGGCCTCTGGTTATACCCTGATGGATGATCCCACCAACCAGGTTGATCTTGCCATGCTCTGTCAGGCACTTGGTGTCAAAAATATTCGCAAGGTAAACCCCTATGATCTGGAAGCAACAAAAATTGCGATCCAGGAGGAGATGAACAGACCGGAACCATCTGTCATTATTACCGATAAACCCTGCGTGCTGATCAAGCGTGAAGGTGTCTTCAAAAGAGGGATTATCCTTGAGGTTGAAGCGAACAAGTGCAGTGGTTGCAAGGCCTGTCTCAAGATCGGTTGTCCGGCGATCGAATGGCGTTCCGAAGGTGGGTATAAGGGCAAGGCCTTTATTAATCCACAACTTTGTACCGGGTGCGACGTCTGCCATCAGTTGTGTAAATTTGAAGCGATCGGGAGGATCAAATGAACAGTGAGATAACTAATATCCTTCTGGTTGGCGTGGGTGGCCAGGGAATTCTGTTGGCGTCTGAAATACTGTCAGAGGCTGTCATGCTGGCCGGTTATGATGTTAAAAAGAGCGAGATTCACGGCATGTCACAGCGGGGCGGCAGCGTCGTCTCCCATGTCCGCTTTGGTAAAGAGGTATTTTCGCCGATTGTGCCGGAGGGGGAGGGGGACATCCTCTTTGGTTTTGAACTGATGGAGACCTGTCGTGCCCTTTCACTGTTGAAATCAGGCGGTACGGTCGTAGCCAATAATCTCAAGATCTCCCCGCCGTCAATCCTGAATGGGCAGGAGGTTTACCCGGAAGGACTTGCAGAGAGCATCAAGGTGCAATTTCCGGATTTTCTGCTTGTGGATGGTGAGCGCCTGGCCAGTGAGGCAGGCAATCCAAGGGCTGCCAATACGGTTTTGCTGGGGGCGGTTTCCAAACGTCTTCATATTGGTGAGGAGTTCTGGGTTGCGGCAATTAACAAGATGGTTCCGGCAAAGGCTTTGAATATCAATATGAAAGCGTTTGAAATGGGGCGTAATCAGTGATGGGTGAAAATACTAGATCAACGAGCTTGCTGGATTCGATACTGAAAGCCAATCAGAAGTTTGTCAGGCCGAATGCCTTTCCACCACTTCCGAAGGCGCCCAGCAAGCAGCTGGCAATTTTTACTTGTATGGATACACGGTTGGTTGATTTCCTTGAACCTGCCATGGGGCTTAGTCGTGGTGAGGCGAAGGTCATCAAGAATGCGGGTAATACCATTGTTGATCCAATGGGTGGATCAGTTATTCGTAGTCTGGTGATCGGAATTTTTCAGCTTGGCGTTGATGAAGTGTTTGTGATTGGCCATCGTGACTGCGGTATGTCGGATATTGATATTGATACCTTGAAGCAGACAATGATCAGTCGCGGCATACCGGAGAAGGTTATTGATTATCATGTCCCTGATCTTGGACAGTGGATTGGTTTGTTTTGCCATCCGGTGGAGAATGTGGAACAGGTGGTTGGCGTAATTCGCCAGAATCCGCTCATACCGCACGACGTTCCGGTCCACGGGCTTCTTTTCTGTCCGAATGACGGACATCTGGAGGTCGTTGTCAATGGCTATACCGGGGAGAGTTTTGCCAGTAAGTTGATCTGAGCTTATTCATACCAATGCGAGGTGGTTGAAATGTATTTCAATGAAGAATTTGAAACGTTACCCCGAGCCGCAATCGAGGCGGTGCAACTTAAACGCCTTCAGGCTGTGCTGCAAAGGGTGTATGCCAATGTACCGTTTTATAAGGAATCTTTCGATAGGGCTGGTGTGAGGCTTGAGGATGTCAAGTCACTTGATGATCTGCAACGGATTCCATTTACGACCAAACAGAATATGCGCGATTCCTA
>CAXYUZ010000092.1:0-7798 GCA_964292275.1 uncultured Desulfuromonadaceae bacterium | reverse complement strand
GATGAACGAGTATAACACATCAGGCTATGTCGGCAAAGTCCGACAGACTCCTAGTTGCAATTGCCCATTTCACCTTTAATTTTGGATTCTTGCCATAGTGAGCATGGATGGCTTTAATTACATCTTCCCGAATACCGTTGATTTTGTCGATCAGGTTTTTGATGGATTTGGATTTTTGCTCTTGAGCATGAGTACATTCAACAATAAAGACAGTCTCATCATCTTTAGCGAAGATATCAATCTGCCGTCCAGGTGCATTTGGGCCAAGCTTGATAGTAAAGTTTCGGTCAGTATTTAATTCTTTAAAGCCAAGCTTGTAGAGCAAACACCATACATCATCTTCTAATTGTCGATCATGGGGTTTAGGTTTGGATACGCGAACAGATTTCAAGTTTTTCTTTGCTACAAACCAACCATCCTGCTCTTCGCCCTGTACCTTGGTTGTAAGCGCATTACTGTTGGCCGCTGTGACGGTCTTCTCATCAACACTCTTGGAACGAGCGATGTAAATTTTCTTTGCCTCGTCTCCCTGAACAAGTCCATCTGAAAATCCTGACATTCCCCCCCCTGTATGCATATCAAGTTTGCTTAATCAAATTATTGAATTCCGAATATCTCCACCAAACAGCCATACTGAGTCTTAAACCAACCACAAAAAAGCCGCCTATCGGTCAAACACCAATACAGCGGCCTCAATTCCATCTTGATTTAATTAAGTTTCTTCATCAGTAAAATCCCAAGTATAAATTTATCTCACAATACCCCCCAAACGCACACCTGTCAACGGACGATGAAGGTAATCATGTACTTGGCTCATATTTTGTTTTTAAGGAGTAAACAAGGTATTGTTGCCTTTGGGGCAAGTACATTGAATTCAGGTGTAGTCATCAAGACGTTGTGGATACCCTGCTCTTTCTTGTGAAAGAGCTAAATGATGTTTGAGGATGATATTGCCCGTAATGAAGAAAAAGGTTGTTGTAATGCGTGCTGTATTAGTTAGAAACAAGGTAAGCTGGAAGGGTGATGTGAAAAATAAAAGGGGTTGCTCTGTTGAGCAAACCCCTTGATTTTTTTTGGAGGCGGCGAGCGGATTTGAACCGCTGAATAAAGGTTTTGCAGACCTCTGCCTTACCACTTGGCTACGCCGCCGTAAATTTGAAGAATAAATCTTATATAAATTAATAACGGTTCTGTCAATACCTATTTGAATTTAATCGCTATGCCGGTGGCCTGGTATTCGGTGGATGGTATTACCAGATAGGTGATGCTCTGCCCGGTTACCTCCGGCAGAATAACTGCGTCGGCACCCATTTTAGCGGCTTCGGCACGGACGGCGTTAAAGCCCCATTCACGGATTGCCGGGGTTAGTACGTAGTCGGCAATTCCGAATACCTCGCGGGTAATCCTGATTCTGCCAAGCTTGATATATGGCCGGATCAGTTCTTCCTGGGTCAGAATCGGCGGCATGTCTATTGTTGGCACTGGTTGGGGCAGCATGCTGCAGCCGCTGAAAATGAGTGTGGACAAGATCAGGAAAATTAAAAATCGGACGGTTCTCTGGTTATTCATTTTGTTTGCCCCTTCCTGTCTGTAAATTCGTTCTGGACACTCGTCGCGTCTACATGCTAATATCTGCCGCTTTTTGAGGCAATTGAATTGTATCATAAAATATCTGATTCAGCATAATTATCTATCAAGGAGAGCGTGGAAGATGTCAGGTCATAATAAGTGGAGTACCATAAAGCATAAGAAGGGCGCTGCTGATGCCAAGCGCGGCAAGATCTTTACCAAGATCATCAAGGAGATTTCTGTAGCTGCAAAGCTGGGCGGTGCAGATCCGGCAGCCAATCCCCGTTTGAGGACAGCCATTGATAAGGCCAAGGCTGAAAACATGCCCAAGGATAATATGGAGCGGGCAATCAAGAAGGGGGCTGGCGGACTTGACGGTGTCACCTACGAGGAGATTGTCTATGAAGGATACGGTCCCGGCGGTGTTGCTGTTTTGGTAGATGTCATGACGGACAATCGTAACCGTTCTGTTTCCGATATTCGAAGCATCTTCAGCAAATCAAACGGCAATATGGGCGAGGCCGGGTGTGTTGCCTGGATGTTTGACAAGAAGGGTCTGATCTCCTTTGATAAGGATGTAGATTTTGAACAGCTTTTTGAGGCTGCTATCGAGGCCGGGGCAGATGATGTCGCGGAAGAGGATGATCAGTACGAGGTTACAACTGCTCCATCCTCTTTTATAGAGGTGCGTGATGCATTGCTTGCCAAGGGGTTCAAGTCTGTTGCGGCTGAGGTTACCATGGTGCCGCAGACATTGGTGCCTTTGGAGGGGAAACAGGCGGAGAGCATGCTCAAGCTGATGGACAAGCTTGAGGATTGCGACGATGTTCAGAATGTATATGCGAATTTTGATATCTCGGCGGATGAGATGGAAAAAATCATGTAGTTGTGAAAGGGGGCTTCGGCCCCCTTGTTTGTTTCAGGCGGAGTTTTGAATGAGAGTGCTTGGTATTGACCCCGGTTCGAGGATAACAGGCTACGGGATTGTCGAACAGGATGGCAATCGTCTTTTGCATGTTGATAATGGCGCCATATTTACGGATAGTGCCAAGGATTTTGCAGGCCGGTTGAAGTGCATATTTGATGGCTTGCTTCAGGTGATAGATCAGTATTGCCCTGAACAGGTGGCCATTGAAAATATCTTTTTTGCCAGTAATGCCCAGAGTGCCCTCAAGCTTGGACAGGCGAGGGGAGCGGCGATTGTTGCTGCTGTGCATGCCGGTCTGCCGGTGGCCGAATACACCGCGCTGCAGGTAAAGCAGGCGGTGGTTGGCTGTGGTAAGGCCGAGAAGGGGCAGGTGCAGAAGATGCTCAAGGCATTGCTGGGGTTGCCGGAGGTTGCCCAGGCCGATGCCTCCGATGCCCTTGCCGTTGCTGTTTGCCATATAAATTCATTTGGTCTGGCATCTAAAATAACACCTGCCGGGTCAAGGCGCGCTACCAGCTGGAGGAATTACAAACCATGATTGCATTGCTGACCGGGGCGATCGCCCACAAATCACCTGATCATATTATCCTTGATGTCAACGGTGTTGGCTATCGGGTACAGATTCCGTTTTCCACCTACTATGAACTGCCTGAAGAGGGCGTTGTCACCCTGCATATCCACACCAGTGTGCGTGAGGATGCCATTCAGTTATATGGATTCCGGACCCGTTTGGAAAAATCATTTTTTCAACTGTTGATATCCGTTTCGGGAATTGGACCCAAACTGGCCAAGGATATTCTTTCGAATATTCAGCCGGATCAGCTGGCCAATGCGATCCGTCAAGGGGATCTTAACAAGCTCTCGGGAATTCCTGGTATCGGTAAAAAAACAGCGGAACGGCTGGTGTTGGAGCTGAAGGAAAAGGTCACCAAGCTGGACCTTTCATTGGTTCCAGTTGCAGAATCAAGTTCGCTGGCGGATGCTGATGTTGCTGAGGATGTGGTTTCAGCACTGCTTAACCTCGGTTATAAAGAGCCACAGGTGCGCAAGGTCATGGCCGGACTGGATCCGGCACAGGATTGCAGCCTGGAGGATCTGCTCAAACAGGCCTTGAAGGTCTTGATGAAGTAGTCTTTTAACCCAAAAACAGCAATTCATTTCACGCGAAGGCGCGAAGACGCAAAGAAATCAAAGGCTTGTATAATATTCATGCTTCACCAAACTGGTGATTTAAAAATTTAATGTATTTAGCTGTTTTCCTTCGCGAACTTCGCAGCTTCGCGTGGGCAACTGCTTTTCCCAGGTTTAATCGGGATCTATAAATGCAAAAAGCGGGAGTGGCCAGATAGCCTTCCCGCTTTTTTATTAACGGTGCCGGTGGTTGTCCTAGTCGGTCAGTCCGTTGACTCTGGCGCGTACCTTGGATCCCTCACGGATGTCTGCCCCGGATTTTTCATACATCTTGCCGGTAACGGTACCCTCCTCCACGATCAGTTCAGCGATTGTAGCCAGCACCTGACCGTCGTCATTGATCACCTCGATGGTCTGCTGCTTCTTTGGCATCTTGCGGATCTTGCTGGTGTTGATCTGCACGTTGGCGATTTTGCCGCTGATCCGGCTGATGCTGCCCATCTCGTAGCTGGGGTTGAATGCGTTGCCGAGCTGGTCGGCTGCTGCCCGGAAGGAGATGCTTGCTGCACGCATGATGTAATCCAGCTTCATTTCCTGGGTCATATTGATTTTTTTGGAGATGCGCCCTTCAATTCTGCGCTCGTCATAGAATGATTTGACCAGCTCTTTTTGGGCCCGCTGGTTGATGAAGAATACATCCAGCCGTGTGCGTGCCGTTGCTGTGTAACGTCTGCGTGTGGGATCGGAGGCGATTGGAACGAGTGATTCACTGATCTTTTCGATGCGCGGCTGAATGATGTAGGTATCACCTGCGGATGCGTTCAGTAATACCTTTGTAAACCGCTTGGTGTTGGCGATCTCTGTTTGGACAATAATCATGAATTCATCTGCCACCTCAGCGGAGAAGTAACTTCTGAGACGTTTGACATCGTGTTCCAGCGCGGATGATTCCAGCATGACCGGTTCCAGTGCCTGGGTGGTTACCTGTTGGGCCTCCTTGACATACACGACCTCTGGAGCGGTGGTGCACCCAAACAGCAGGGTTGCGCTGGTCAAGGCAACAAACAGGAGTTTAATGTATGATCTTGCTTGCATATAGTTCTCCAATGATAAGAGGGTGATCAATATGGCGTAGTAATGCCCCAAGCAAACAGTAATTGCTGTTCGAGATCAGGGGTGTCGGGAAATAGGCGCGCCACCTGATTGAGTCTCATGATTTCATCATCGCTGAAATCGACATCTTTGCCGCTTGCCAGCAGCTCCAGTTTGGGCTCGAGTTCTTGCATGATAACCACTGCCTGGTCAATCCTCTGCAGGGCGTTCAGGGTAACCTGGCTGTTTCTGCTCGGATCATCACCCTGTTCCGGATAGATACCGTTGATCTGTTGGTACATGGTTTTGTAGGCGACAAATTGTAGCCCAAGATTATCACTGTAGTAGCCAAATGCGTTGATGACCCCTCTGATGCGCGGGACAAGCATTGTGGCGTTATAGGCACCCCGCCAGCCCCTGATCTCCTTTTCTGCGTTTTTCATGGCGCGGACACCGTTGACAGTGGCGCAGGCGATCTTTGTCATGGCGGCCATGGTAAAGTCGGCGCCAGCCACGGATGCATTGTAGACACGGCCGGCCAGTTTGCCGTAGTTTTTCTTCATGGTCACCAGTTCATCGGTTTTTTGTCCAATGATCCGGTCCTGCTCGCTGACCACCACCACCCGCTCGTTGACACAGGCAGTATTCTGTAAATCGGCCCTCTGCGGCTGGGAGCGATTGCTTCGGGTTCTCCTGTTTCTGCTGGAATCAGCTGGTTGCAAGGTCTCCTGATTGCTATTCACTGGTACACAGATGTTGGTTGTGCCTCTGTTGGTGGCCTGGTTGTCGTAACCGCTACGGTCTATGCCTGACTTTTCTGTTGATGTCACAGCAGGGCGCGCCAGGCGTTTTTCCAGACTCACCTGTTTAAGGGCAGGGTCTCTGCAGGCAGCTGGCTTGATCTCACCCGCACTGGATCTGTGAACCCATGCATCGCAGACTTTAAAACCTTTGGCGTTAAGATCTATTTCCTGTTGCAGCTTGAGCATCTCCATCCGGTTAGCCGTTACAACACCGTATGCCATAAGCGGATTGCGGTAGATGTTGTCGTCAATAATCTGTACGTCTGCTCTGCGGCGGTATTGTGGAATCTGTCTGGCAATCACGGTGGCGGGTTGGGATGCAAAGAAGCGCAGGTCATCCCGGCTGACCTCTGCGTTAAGCATTCGTTCGCGTTCCTTCAGAAAGATGTACAGAGCGCTTGTTGGACGTGGAAAACCGGTCTCGGGATCAATCTGGGTTGCAACCGTCATTCCCTGGGAAGAGCCGAGCAGGCTTATTCCCATTGAAAAGAGCGCACCGACAGATGGTACACCGTAGAGTTCTGCTGGCCATTTGTCCTGCTCGGAAATGGGTGTTTGCAGTAGAATCCGGTTGGAGAGTTTGATTGCAATGGCAGCGCTTTCAAAGGAATCCAGTGAGGCAAGTATACTTGGATTCATACTCTCAAGGCCGCACTCCAGGCTGGAAGTGCCTGTGGCGCAACCATTGAGCTGTATGACGCAGAGCAGACTGCATAATACCAGGCAAATTGATTTCATGGAAATGAGGTGTTGCTGCATTAAATCGACTCCAAAAGGCTATTTAATGCGTCTGCACGGCATTGATATTATGCCGGCAGACGGCGGTTACTTGTTATTTCTTGAAAATGACCTTGTTGCCGTCAATTTCCGGGTTTAGCCGTTTTAGCTGTGAATCCCTGTCGAAATTGTCCAGCAGCAGGTCGACCAGGTCGCTGATTTTGCCGACATAGTAAAGATCAACAATCATATTTCCTTTGCCGCGGTTTTTCTGGCTGACATTTTTGAGCCCCTTGATATCCTCTTTTAATAGTTTAAGGATTTTGCGCTCCAGCTTGTAGTTACCGGCAGTGGGGAAGATCACCTCAAAGCGTGAGCCGCGCCGTTCCTGGGTCAGTGTTTTGGTGTTGAGCGCATCCAGCACCTCTTTGGCAAACGACTTGCCGCCGTTAATTGCAGCCATGCGAATGGCAGCTTTAGGAGAATCGTTTTCCCGAACCGTCGCAACACCATCAATATTGCCTTCCCACATCAGGTCACGGCTCGTGATGCTGATTGTCTTTCCGGTCATCAGGGCATGGTAGACGCGCAGACTGCCATCCTGGGCAACATCAATATCAACCTTGCCAATTACGACCCATTCACCCAGTCCGTCAAGCTGTCCAACGAGTTTGCTGTAATCAGCGTCTTCGGTCAGGGATTCAAGACGTTTGACCTGTTCCTCGGAGTCGATAACGGTGTATTCAGCGGCGGTCAGGTTTCTTCTGACCTCAGCACGAACGTTGTCCAAGATGGCCGGTGCATCACCAGTGTCCATCTTGCCGGGAATTAAAATAACAAATATACGGCGCTCTTCGTTTTTACCGGTAACCGCACCCTGGCGCTTCAAATAGGAACGAACCTCTTCCTCGTTGATCGTAACGCGGATCTTTGCGGTTAGCTCCGTGCTGAAAAAACCGCCGATCTTGCTGCTGAGTACCTCCATGTCCTGGATATACCTGTCGTCACCGATCAAATTCAGTGTTGCCGAGCGCTCTTTGTAGACATCGTTGAGATAACTGCGTAAAGCCTGTTCACGAGCGCGTTCCTTGGCCTTGTTTAGGGCAGTGTATTCATCGCTTTCAACATTGACCGTAACCACCTCGGTATAGGTTCTTGATTCTGCCGCTGCAATACCAGTGAATATCATGATAGTTGCGGCCACCAGAAAGAGTATTGATAATAGTCGTTTCATCTGTAAAACCTCCATGGTCTGAATTTGGGTTTTGATACGGATCGCTGTTGCCGTTTAATTATAATCGGCCCTTTATATGTAGTTAAATTGTAGATAAGAAGTATATATCATAAAGTTGACAATGATGAAGTTGTAATTACCGGTATTTTGAATTAAGCGAGATGCCATTTATGAGATAGAATCGTATCCCTAGTGATATGCGCTGGCAATTAAATGGATTATATTTGTTCGCCTAATCAGTAGGTTGTAGACATCTTGTTTTTATTTCAATTTTATTTATTGACATTAGCGAGTCGTTGGTGATAGAAAGTGAATCCCTTCGAG
>CAXYUZ010000091.1:0-7934 GCA_964292275.1 uncultured Desulfuromonadaceae bacterium | reverse complement strand
TCGTCGATTCGTCTGGCCAATCTGGCCATTTTCGAGGCGGCTGGATCCAATCCGGTCTGGCGCGGGATGGGGACAACCATTGTGGCGCTGTTGGTCTCTGAAGGGCGTGCCGCCATTGCCCATGTGGGCGATAGCCGGCTTTATCTGTTGCGGAATAAAAAAATACATCAGATCACGGATGATCATTCAATGGTTGCAGATCAGCTGCGTAAGGGTTTGATTTCCAAGGAAGAAGCGCGTTGTTCAACCCGGAAGAATATCATCACCAGGGCATTGGGGCAGTCGGCGGATGTTGCCATTGATCTGCATGAGATCTCGCTGCAGGATGGTGACCGGTTACTGCTCTGCAGTGACGGTTTGAGCGGTATGTTGCTGGATGAGGAAATTGTTGCGCTGATCAGCTCACGCTCAACGCCACAGGCGGCCTGCCGTGATCTGGTTGAACAGGCCAATGCCAGGGGGGGCGTTGATAATATAACGGCACTGCTGCTCTTCATCAGCCAGACATCCGGGCTCTGGAGCCGATTTAGCAGGCTGTTTCAGAAATAGCCATATACAACAGAGTCTTTCGTAAAAGTATTCCGTCCATGGTTCGACAGGCTCACCACGAACGTAATAACAGCCAGTTATCAAGCCATAATCCGTTCACCCTGAGCCTGTCGAAGGGTTTTTGCAAGAGGCTCAACAAAGTACAACAAAGCCCGTCGGATATCGTCCAGACGGGCTTTGTGTTGTTGGCTATGGCGTTTTGCTAAACAGCCACTCTTCCGGCTGCTTACCCTCAATTTTGCAGATACAGTTGGAACTGTTTGCCGCCAGATGGCGCAGGATGCAGAAGATCATCTCCGCCTCATCCCTCCGGTTCAGTTTTTCGGCGATCTGTTCCACGCTCATTTTAATACTGCAACCTTCAATCAGTGCCGTGATTTCGCGCTGCAGTGTAATAACCTTCTCCGCCGCTTTTTTACCCGCCTCCACACCTGGTTGATGATAGGCATTGATGTTGATCAGGCTGGCGTAAAGTCCAACCGATCGCTCAAGCAGGGCAATCAAGATACCGATGCTTTTGGCGTTGACGGTATCAATGGTGATGGTCATGGAGTCACGCCCATTTTCGTAAAGTGCCTGCCGTGTCCCCTGCAGAAAGCCAAACAGGAAATCCCCGCTGGTTACATTGGGTTCCACCTGCATCTGCTCGCCTTGCCGGTCTTTTAATACCTCAATGAAAGTGACAAAGAAGTTGGCCACCCCTTCGCGAAGCTGTTGGACATAGGCATGCTGGTCGGTCGATCCCTTGTTGCCGTAGACCGCCATCCCCTGACAGACCGGATTGCCGTTGAGATCCATTCCCTTGCCGAGCGACTCCATGATCAGCTGTTGCAGGTAGCGTGAGAAAAGCAGCAGGCGGTCCTTGTAGGGGAGCATGACCAGATCCTTTTTTCCGCTCCCCTCGGTTGCGTAATACCACATCAGTGCCATCAGTGCCGCCGGGTTTGAACTGATTTCAGTGCTGCGGGTGACCTCATCGCAGCTGGCAGCGCCAGCCAGAAGCGCCTGGATGTCGATTCCCTGCAGTGCGGCCGGTAAAAGTCCAACTGCCGAGCAGACCGAGGTTCTGCCACCGACCCAATCCCACATCGGAAATCTGGCGATCCATTTTTCCTGTTCGGCAAGTTTGTCCAACTCACTTCCGTTGCCGGTTATGGCAACCGCATGCTGGTTGAATTCAAGTCCCAATCGGGCATAGGCACCCTTTGTTTCCAGCATCCCGTTGCGGGTCTCTTTGGTTGATCCGCTCTTGGAAATTACAATGGTCAGGGTCTGTCCAAGCTGATCAGACAGGGTGCTGAAGATACGGTCAAAACCGTCGGGATCGGTATTGTCCAGGAAATATGGTTTCATCCGGTCATCCGCTGTTGAGAGCGAGTCTGCGATAAACTGTGGACCAAGCGCAGAGCCGCCGATGCCGATGATTAGTACGTTGCGAAAACAGTTGCCATCCGGCGCAAGGATCTCGCCGCCATGGATTTTGCGGCAGAAGTCCAGGATCTGCTTCAAGGTCTCTTCAATCTCGCTTCTGATGTCAGAGGAGGGTGACATTTGCGGGTTGCGCAGCCAGTAGTGGCCAACCATGCGCCCCTCATCCCGGTTTGCAATCGCCCCGCCTTCCAGGGCCTTCATCTCTTGAAGCGCCTTGCTCATGGCTGGTTCCATCCGCTTTAGATATTGATCATCAAACCTCATGCGGCTGATATCGAGTGAAAGACCCAGTTCATTGCTGTTGAAGAGTAACGATGTGTAACGTTTCCACAGATTTTCATTGTTCATTTATCACTCCCGGTTTGATGGTTGCTATCATCCGGATGTCCCGGATTTCAAGTTGCTATGTAATGGTAATAAAGGCGCCTGGACAGGCTGTTATGGTGTTGTTGTTTGGTTAACTTGTTGATATGTTACAACGTTATTTTGAATTTTCCATATCTTTTTTGTTTAAATGCCGAAAATGTTGATTCGCGTTGTGTCTTGACTCGATCAATATTGAATATATACTTTGAAGCAGAGATGTTTTTATGGAGATGGCGGATGACATTTAATACTATCAAAACCTGTAAGTCCGATCCTCACCATCTTCAGGCATCTTCTCTTTCCCTTTTGACCACTCGCATTTCCATGTTTCAGCTCCTGTTATTGCTGCTTGTCCTGTCTGTTCCGATTGTCAACGCCACCTCCGTCCTTGCCATTGAAAACAGGCATGTTCTTGTGCTTCATTCCTATCACCATGGCCTGAAATGGACTGACAGTGAAGAGCAGGGGATTAATTCTGTTTTTAAACAGCACTACATGAATCTGGAATTGCACACGGAATATCTGGATAGCAAAACGATTGTCGGCAAGGATTATTTCGACCTCTTTGCTCAGATGATTAAGAAAAAATATGCCAAAACACCAATCTCTGTTGTCATTGCAACCGATGACGATGCATTCAATTTTTATCTTGCTTACCAGAAGGATCTCTTTCCAACGACACCGGTTGTCTTCTGTGGTGTTAACTATTTTAAGGATGAACAGCGCGAGGGGCGGGAAAATCTGATTACCGGGGTTGTTGAGTCTTTTGATATCCCTGAAACGCTCAATGTTGCCTTGAAACTCCGTCCGGCGGCCTCCCGGGTAGTTGTCATTAATGACCGGACAACCACCGGCATTGCCAATCGCAGCATCATGGATGATGTTATTCCAAGGTTTTCCAAGCGAGTCAGGTTTGAGTTTTATGATGATCTCAGTATGGATGAGCTGCTGGTCAAGGTTCAGGCACTGACACCCAGTGATATTATACTGTTGTTGACCTTCAATCGGGACAGGCTCGGTAATGTCTTTAACTATGATCAGAGTATTGGCCTGATTGCGGAGAAGGCCTCTGTCCCCATATTTGGCGTTTGGGATTTTTATCTTGGCAGTGGTATTGCCGGCGGTATGTTGAACAGTGGTTATGATCAGGGACGTATGGCAGGGGAGATGGCCCTGCGGGTCGTCAATGGTGAGAAGGTTGCCGCAATGCCTGTCGTCAGGATCAGTCCGAATCATTTTATGTTTGACTACAAATATCTTGAACGCTATGGGATGCCGGTGGCAAATCTTCCCATGGGAAGCAGGGTCATCAATAAACCGCCAACCTTTTATGAACTCAACAAAAATCTGGTCTGGGGCATGCTGTCCGGCATTGTCATGCTCAGCCTGATTGTTGTCCTTTTGCTTTTGAACATCCGTATTACCCGGCGCGGGGCCGAGGCGCTGCAGGTTAGTGAGGAACGCTTCAGAAGTCTTCTGGATAACCTGAATGTCGGTATTTATCGTTGTACGGCTGGTCCGCCGGGCCGTTTTATCCAGGCAAATCCTGCCATGTTGAAGGTTTTTGGTTTTGAATCCTTTGAAGAGCTATCCGCGGTCACAATTGATTCTTTGTATCAATTTGTTGGCGATCGTTATAATTTTCTTGAAGAACTGGCGAATTGCAAATCGGTTCATGACAAGGAAGTTGCCATGCGGCGAAAGGATGGCAAGCATATCTGGGCTTCCATCAGCGCCACGGCCCAATATGACGGTGATGGAAATATCAAGTGGATTGACTCCATGCTTGAGGACGTCACCAAACGCAAGTTGCTGGAGGTACAGCTGAGGCAGTCGCAGAAGATGGAGGCGATTGGTACGCTGGCCGGGGGCATTGCCCATGACTTCAACAACATACTGACGGCAGTGGTTGGGTATGGCGAGATGTTGCGGGCAAGGCTGGAGGGTGACGGTAAACTTAGAAATTATGCCAGCGAGATACTGACCGCTGCTGATCGGGCGGCAAATCTGACCAAGGGTTTACTGGCCTTCAGCAGAAAACAGGTCATCGCACCCAAGGCGGTTGACCTGAACGAGGTTGTTAATGAGATTGAGAAGCTGCTGAAACGGGTGATTGGCGAGGAGATCGAGCTTAATATCTCGTTGTCAGCAACTCCGCTGATCGTTCTGGCTGACAGTGGCCAGATCGAACAGGTTATTGTCAATCTGGTCACAAACGCCCGCGATGCCTTGTCGGGTGAAGGTGTTATCAAGATCCGTACTGACCGGATTACACTGCAAGGCAATATGTCGTTGCCATCGCTCAAACCGGGCGACTATGCGATAATGACCGTTTCGGACAGCGGTTGCGGTATGGATGAAGAAATGCTGCAGCGCATCTTTGAACCGTTCTTTACAACCAAGTCGACCGGCAAGGGAACCGGCTTGGGACTTTCCATCGTATATGGCATAATCCAGCAGCATAACGGTGAAATTGTCGTCTACAGTGAACCAGGCATGGGCACCACCTTCAAGATTTATCTGAATCTGATCAACTCGGTTGTTGAAAATAAGGAAAAGTCCGTTGTCATGACACCGGTTGGTGGAAGTGAGGTAATCCTGGTTGCCGAAGATGATCCGGTTGTGCGGCATTTTGTTAAAAGCATACTTGAACAGTATGGATATACTGTTTTTGAGGCGGTGGACGGTTTTGAGGCGGTTGAGATATTCAAGAGGGAACGGGATTCCATCACGATGTTGATTCTGGATGTGGTTATGCCCAGGATGAACGGCAAGGATGCCTATGATGCCATATCTGAACTGAGGCCCGGTATCCCGGCTCTGTTCTGTAGTGGCTACACCGATGACATTATCAGCAGCAAGGGGGTGATTGACGAGGATATCAACTTCATCTCCAAGCCATTCTCGTCGCACCTGTTGCTGTCAAAAATACGTGAGATTCTGGCGGAAACGCAGGCAAAATAAAAGCGGGGTTTGCGCCCCGCTTTTATTTTGTCTGATAATGTTGAAACAGCAATTACAGGTTATAGAAAACATCCTTGCCTTTGAAAAGGGCCATTTCGCCCAGTTCATCCTCAATCCTCAGCAATTGGTTGTATTTGGCAACGCGGTCGGTACGGCAGAGTGAGCCGGTTTTGATCTGCCCGGCATTGACTGCCACGGCCAGGTCGGCCAGGGTTGTGTCCTCTGTTTCACCGGAACGGTGGGAGATGACGGTGGTGTAACCGGCCCGTTTCGCCATTTCGATTGCCTCCAGTGTCTCGGTCAGTGTTCCGATCTGGTTCAGTTTGATCAGGATTGAATTGGCAATTCCTTTCTTGATTCCTTCCTTGAGGATGCCCGGGTTGGTGACAAACAGGTCATCACCGACGATCTGGATTCGTTTGCCAAGCCGGTCAGTCAGCAGTTTCCAGCCATCCCAGTCGTTTTCAGCCATACCATCTTCAATGGAGATAATCGGGTATTTGTTGACCAGATTCTCGTAGAAATCGACCATTTCAGCCGCGGTCTTGACCTTCTGTGCCTCGTTTTCAAGGGTGTATTTACCATCCTTGAAAAGCTCGGAAGAGGCGACATCCAGGGCAAGCAGGACATCTTCACCCGGCCTGTAACCGGCCTTGACGATAGCCTCCATGATTACTTCAAGTGCCTCTTCGTTTGATTTCAGGTTTGGAGCAAAGCCACCTTCATCACCGACAGCAGTGTTGTAACCTTTTGATTTAAGTACAGATTTAAGGGCGTGAAAAATCTCTGCACCCATGCGCAGCGCCTCGGCAAAGTTGGCCGCACCGGCCGGCATGATCATGAATTCCTGGATGTCGACGTTATTATCGGCGTGTGCGCCGCCATTGAGGATATTCATCATCGGCAGCGGCAGTTCACGGGCGCCGGCACCACCGATGTATTTATAGAGTGATTGTCCGGCCTCATCGGCGGCTGCCTTGGCAACGGCCAGTGAAACACCCAGAATGGCATTAGCGCCCAGCTTGCTCTTGTATTCCGTTCCGTCCAGCGCCAGCATTTTCATGTCAATGGCAACCTGGTCCTCGGCATTCATGCCGATCAGTTCGTCGGCGATTTCATTGTTGACGTTGTCAACGGCCTTGAGAACGCCTTTGCCAAGATAGCGGGACTTGTCGCCGTCACGCATTTCGAGCGCCTCACGCTCGCCTGTGGAAGCACCCGAAGGAACAGCGGCACGTCCGAATGCGCCGGTTTCAAGGAAAACATCAACCTCCAGGGTCGGATTACCGCGTGAATCCAGGATCTCTCTGGCGTAGATGTCGATAATTTCACTCATTAATTTGCCCCCTTGCATGAATTGGTTTATTAGAGGTGTTTATCCTCAGAATTGAATCTTAAGTTCTATAACATATAAACCTCTAAAAATACATAGAGCCGGATAAAAAACTGCCGCAATGCCGGAATATATTTGAATGCGGATGCTTCACATTGCCTTTGAATAGTGTTAAGAACAGTTATGAATTTAATCCGGGAGTGTGCATGAGCGTCAGGGTGCTGGTTGTTGATGATGAATTGAGTATGCGCGAGTTTATCTCGATCCTGCTGGAGCGGGAGGGGTATCAGGCCGTTTCGGCTGCCAATGCCGGCGAGGCGCTGGAGCAGCTCCGCAGCGGCATGTTTGATCTGGTTATCTCCGACGTACAGATGCCGGGACTGAACGGGATTGAACTGTTGAGCCGGATCAAGGAGTCTGCCCCTGAAACGGCGGTGTTGATGATGACCGCCTTTTCAGCCGCCGAGCAGGCGGTGGAGGCGATGAAGCTTGGCGCCTACGATTATATCTCTAAGCCGTTCAAGGTTGAAGAGGTCAAGCAGCTGATTCGCAATGCCCTGGAAAAGAGCGACCTCAAGCGTGAGAACAGTATTCTCAAGGAGAAGGTTCAGCAGCGTGACAGTTTTTACGGCATTATCGGCAGCAGTCCTAGAATGCAGGAGATTTTCTCGCTGATCCGCAAGGTCGCACCGACGAGCAGCACGGTTATGATTCAGGGGGAGAGCGGCACCGGCAAGGAATTGATTGCCCGGGCGATCCATAACTGCAGCACCCGCAGTAAAAAACCGTTTATTGCCGTCAACTGTGGCGCCATACCGGAAAACCTGATGGAGAGCGAGCTGTTCGGCCACAAGAAGGGGGCTTTTACCGGTGCGGTTGTCGATCGGGCCGGTCTGTTCGAGCAGGCCGAAGGGGGCACGCTGTTTCTGGATGAGATCGGCGAATTGCCGCTGCTGATGCAGACCAAGCTGCTGCGGGTGATCCAGGAACGGGAATTCAGGCGGGTGGGGGGCACTCAGACCCAGAAGTGTGATGTGCGCATCCTGACCGCCACCAACCGTGATCTGCAGGGGCAGGTCAGGGATGGCAGTTTCCGTGAGGATCTCTACTACCGGGTCAATGTGGTCCAAATCATGCTCCCGCCGCTGCGGGAAAGGATCGAGGATATCCCGCTGCTGGTGGATTGTTTCTATCGCAAGTATGGTGCAGGACGCACTGATGGCGAGGTGATCACACCGGGTGCCATGAAGCTGCTGATGAACTATCCCTTTCCGGGCAACATCCGCGAATT
>CAXYUZ010000090.1:0-8152 GCA_964292275.1 uncultured Desulfuromonadaceae bacterium | reverse complement strand
TCGGATCAAACTGACACGTCTTTATCCGAAATTATAACTGTTACATGGTACTAGCCTTATACCAGATGACGAAGAAACCGTATGGAAAGTATACTACAACCACGACAGACTGGGACATCTGTTTGCCCAATTTATTGCCGGCCCGACACCTCCAGAAGAATCATACTTCCAACCTGAGTATCCTGAAAATTTATTAAAAAAGTGCCTTGCCCCTTTTGACTAATTCTGGGCCAACCACACCCCCAACTCTACTTGCATTTATGCGTAAAGATTTTAACGCATAAAAAAGCTAGTTATTTCCTGGAGAGATTCTAGCTTTGACCATTAAAGGCCTGAAAAAAACCGGGTCTTTAATGGTTTTTATTTGTCACACTTCTCTACAAAGAGTAATGTTTACAATCAGTATGCTTAGGGTTTCCCCGATATTGAATTAACAGCATACATTATGCCCTACCAGTAATAACTCGAAAACAATAGATATCAAATCAACCTTAAATGTATGTAAGAGGAAAAGTTCATGGACATATTTAAAACAGGCGAGAAATTCCCACTGGCGATACCAAACACTGAAGGTGCCATTTTCGATATTTATCGCGGAGAGATGGTGCTACTTATTCATTACCCAGGCCTTACCGAAGCCGAATTGGATGCATTCAATAAAGGGCTCAACAGCTATTCCCTAATAGTGGCTGATGATGGTCTTATCTGTTGGGTATGGAAATTCTCCGAACCGGTTGGTTTCATGGATTCTGCATTTCATGCCGGAATGTATAATGATGATCGCTGTGAAAAACTCATACAGGATGGTGGAAACAGGCTGACAATATTCATTATTGATGGTGATATTTTACGACGAGTCCAGATTATTGGCATGTATATGGATTCCGTTACCGCATTTCACGAAGCAATCAAGAAGCAAAACAAGATAAGCAGAGAGGATTGTATGAAATCAATTATCAATCTTCAGAAATTCAGTCCAGAAGAATTATTTATAAAAGGTAGGCAATTTCAGATCGGTTAATTTTTGTGAGTTTGATACAAGTTATTTATGCCTCCCACCCTTGGCCGGACCTTTCAGACGACCTTCAGTTTTGACAATTTTCTGGCTCTGCATTACATGCAGAGCCAGTTTCATATACCTTGAGTTTAATACGCTAATACAAGCGCTTTCCGATCAGTACAACAATCTTCTTTCAAAGCTTATGCAGCAACCTTCTACTCCCGCGGTTCAGGTTTAACGTGGTTTCCACTACCTTTTTACACTCACCTGCTGACAAACAAAATTCAATAGCAGTACGTTGCAAATCCAATTTTTGGCTATAAAACTGCAAATACGCTTCTAACACAGGATCAACAACCCTTTTAGGAACCTCTACCGCCACGCCATATTCTTGATACGGAAGTTCCTCCACCAAATAATGAATAATAGCAAGCCGACAAAACTCCACAGCGACTTTCATTGCATCGTTGCAGATTTTTTGCTTAGATTCCATCGGCAAAGCCGGAAGGATATGCCTGAGAATATGCTTAAAAAGAGCCAAATGACCATACCTAGCCACATGTGGCACTGCCAGCGAAGCCGATTTGAGCAGATCAACTTTAGGCGTAGTACCTTCAATCAATACATTCACTACATCAATATCACCCGAACGACATGAATCAAGCAACATTGCCTTATAAAAATCGTTTTCCACCTTAGAATATGTTTTTGTCGGCATTGTTTATCTCCTTGTTCAGTTTTTGATTTATTGTTTTTATAGCAGACAACGTGCCAAGTTTCGGCAACCAACAAAAATACAATCATTTTATATTGTTATATGCACGCTACTATTGCTCCGGTGGTTAAATATTTAAATACCTGATGTAGAAGCGCATTACATGCGCCCTGATTGGGCGAACAGCTGTTCGCCCCTACGGTTCGTATATTTAACCGCCGAAGCTATAACACCAACCACACAAGGACAACACATAACTTCAAATATTGATTACATATCTTCAGATTTTGATAACAGGACTTGCGATAATCTAGAAACAATGCGTGGGGTGACACTCGAGTCAACACAAAGGTTGGGCAGAATTGATGGGGTAAAAGGCCTACTTCTGCCTCCAGTACTGCCGGCTGATCAGGTCGCAGCAGACAAGCTGCCCCGGGTTGCCGGGCATAGCTTCGAAATAGTGTGAGATGCGCGGGTCCATATGTACCCCATTGTCCATCCCGATGCGATTTGGCCTGATGACAGGCGCCTCTTCATAATCGAATGTGTGCCCATGCACGACAATCGCCCCGCCGAAATTGTCTTTTGATGTAAGGAACTCGTCCCTTATCCAGAGCAGATCGTCCGTATCCTGTTTTTCCAAAGGAATGCCCGGACGGATACCGGCATGCACGAAAATGAACTCCTGCGATCTGGTTCCGCAGTTACCGTCCGGCACGGTGGTAACTTCCCGGTGCCAGTATGGGCACGCCTCCATAAAAGCCGTGTGTTCCGCCGGAATTTCATCGAATGTGGCGCCGTAGCTGTCCAGTGCTGCCTGGCCACCGTTGGCGATAAAGTCTTTTTTGTGCTTTGTCTCGGAGTTGGGAGGCAAATCAAGCATCAGCCGTGCTTGCGCCTCACGGTCCTCATCCATCGCATCCAGCAGCATCTGCTCGTGGTTGCCGCGCAGAAAGACCGTCTGTGGAAAACTCCTGCGGAAGTCGACCAGATACTCGATCACCCCCTTGCTGTCCGGGCCGCGGTCGATGTAATCACCCAGGAAGATGACCTTGTCCACCAGCGCGGGCCTGACCTGCTCCATCAGCCCCTGCAACTTGTCCAGATAGCCGTGGATATCGCCAATAACCAGGAGCCGTTTACTTTGTACTTTATTTACCATCATTGCTATCTAACATTCTTTTAATTTCAATAATTTGACCATTACTGTCCGAAATAATTAGCAACTTAATGCTTTAACTATATAAGTTCTTTGATAAATTCTAGTTTTTTGTGTGTCGTCGATTTGAAATCAGTTTGCGTTGTCTGGCATCCTCTCTGGAGTTATATCCATGGGAGGTTTTATGAACACGGGTCAACTGGTTTTCACGCAAGTCATGGAACATATGCCCCTAAAAACTTTCCACCGATGTGTGGATCGTTATCAGGGAAACTTCAGTGTTAAGCGATTTACATGCCTTGACCAGTTTCGAGTAATGGCTTTTGCACAACTGACCTACCGTGAAAGTTTGCGGGATATTGAAGCTTGTCTTCGATCCCAAAGCAGCAAGCTCTATCGAATGGGGATCAGCGGCCCAGTTGCCAAGAGTACTCTTGCTGAAGCAAACGAGATTCGTGATTGGCGAATCTACGCAGATTTTGCTCAACGCCTGATTGTCATTGCCAGAAAACTTTATCAGGCGGAAAATTGGCCGTTGAACTTGATCAGACAGTATATGCACTTGATGCAACAACGATCGATTTGTGTCTGTCGGTATTTCCTTGGGCTCATTTTCGGCAGACAAAAGCTGCCGTCAAACTGCATACACTTCTTGATCTTAAGGGTAACATTCCGACGTTCATTCACATTTCTGACGGTAAAATGCATGAGGTCAACGTTCTGGATTTTTTGCCAATCGAACCAGGTTCCATCTACGTGATGGACCGGGGCTATGTTGACTTTGCCAGACTACATGCAATAAACAGAGGCTTGGCCTTCTTCGTTACAAGAGCCAAGATAAACTTAAAGTTTGACCGTCAGTATTCGTTCAAGATTGACCGGACGACCGGGCTTATCTGTGATCAGATTGGCAAACTGGGTATAGCTACATCAGCTCAGAAATACCCGGACAAGCTCCGCAGGATTAAATACCGTGATCCAGAAACGGGTAAGACACTGGTATTCCTGACAAACAATTTGGATTTGCCATCACTGACTATTGCTGCCCTTTACAAACAGCGGTGGCAGGTAGAATTGTTCTTCAAGTGGATCAAGCAGAACCTAAGAATCAAGACTTTTTACGGCACCTCGGAGAACGCAGTAAAAACCCAAATCTGGATTGCAGTAAGTATCTACCTTATGGTGGCCATAATCAGAAAACGACTGAAAATCGAAGCCAGTCTCTACACAATTCTACAGATTCTAAGTGTGTCAGTTTTTGAAAGAACTCAATTACATCAGCTACTTGCAAATAGCAGCTACAATAGTGGTAACGCTGTAAACGATAACCAGCTGGATTTATTCAGTTAAAATCCCGGACACTAGTTCAATTTGACATTTAGAAAGATGGGCATTAATCGTTTTTTGCCCTCCCCTAGCGTTTGGGTGGGGCAGAAAAACATAGTGTTTTCCGGATTTCTCCTGATATTTGCATTGATCATCCAATTCATATTTAACTACAAACCATTTTTTTGCTTTAGCACCAATTACTATAATCACCCTAGCTGCACTTAAGCTCAAAATTCTATCCATATAAAGTTCAGCGCACTTTTTAATTGCTTTAAGCTTTACACCAATTTCTTGTTTCGATTTGCAATGAACTATCTCAGTTAAAGCGTAGTCTGTTCCTGGACACGGCGTTCTTTTTAACAATTCTTCTGCACGTTTTTTCACAAAAGACCAATACTGAATGTTTATATAGCGTCCATCTGTTTTTAGTGCTTTGGTTCCTTCACTAATATAGTTACCATTAAATCTATTTTTATAGAAACCCACTATATCATCCATACTCCAACTGCAATTATATATTGGCACTACATCATCTTCACTAATAGATGGGTTTGAACTTACAAATAATATTTTTGCTTGTGAAATATCTCCACTCCAAGGTTCTGGACACTGAAAAGGGCCTTCCTTTTGTAAAGAAACTAAATCATAACAAGGATGTGTTTCCTCTCTTTTTGCATTCTCTATTTCAGGGCATTTAATTATCTCATTTAGAAGCTTAGTATTTTCATCCATACGAAAATCTATAATTTTTGCCTGCAAAGTTATTCTGCCCTTATAGTCATTCTTTTCGGCACTGCACACCAAATCAATTTTATCACCAGGCTTGTAATTGAATTTTGAAAACATGTTAAACTGAATGGCTTTTATTGTAATGCTTCCATGGGTTAGTACCAGATTGAGGGAATCTTCCCCCATTTTTATTGTCTCTTTAACAATCAGATTTTTTATCAGTAATACCGGTTCCGGCCATTCATTACCGAAAGGCTTAAGAACCGCTATCTGGTTCAACAAACTAAGCGTCAACTTGTCTGGTGTAATCACTGCATCTATAAAAATTTCCGACCTGTTATCAACTAGTTGACACATGCTGTTTACCGCCTCTTCAAAAGCGGTCTTAAACGCTTCAATTTTATCAACAGTGATAGTCAGGCCAATAGCCGAGGCATGTCCGCCACAATTATCAATCAAATGACCACACTTTTTTGTGACTTCCAGCAAATCAACTGCTGGCAATGATCTACCAGAACTCTTCCCTATACCATCTTCACCTATAGCGATCACGTAAACAGGCTTCTGGTACTTATCCAGCAAATTATTTGCTACGATTCCTATAACTCCGTGGTGGAACTGTTTCGAAGCAACGATGATAGATTTTCTATTCAACATGTCAGGATCAGCTTCAAGTTGTTCTTGCGCAATCTTTATTCCATTTTTTATAAGTTGTTTTCGTTCTTCATTAATTTGAACCATTTTGACTGCAAGGTCTTTTGCTTTATCTTCATCATCACAAAGAAGCAGTTCCAGAGCAGGTTCTGCGCTGCCAAGCCGCCCAGCAGCATTAATACAAGGTGCAATTTTGAATCCTATACTAGCAACCTCAAATTGATTTATCTCAAGTTGACTGCCAATAGCCCTGATTCCAGCACATGGATTTTTGTTCATTACTTCAAGTCCATGTCTGACATAATATCGATTGATATCTTTAAGTGGCACTACGTCAGCTATAGTTCCGAGAGCAACAAACTGCAGCAGGAACCGTTGTTGTTCGTCGTTAAGCCTGTTCTCCCAGCCTGATTTACCAAGTGTCGTGTCAACAGCCAGTAAAAAGTTATAGGTGACGCCAACACCTGCCATCTGTTTAAAAGGGTAGTTATCGTCGCTCCGCCACGGATCTACTACAGCCAGTGCATCCGGTAATTCCGGTCCCGGTTGATGGTGATCGGTGATTATCAGACGCAGGCCAAGTTCGCCAGCCAATTTGGCCTCTTCAACAGCAGTAATACCGCAATCAACAGAACATATCAGTTTTGTCCCTCTTTCAGACAGTTCATGGAGCGCCTTAGCTGATATCCCATACCCGTCCTCCAGACGGTTTGGAATATACCAGTCGACGTTTGCGCCAAGAATACGCAAGCCTCTGACCAGACATGCAACGGAGCTAAGACCGTCAGCATCGTAGTCTCCATAAATGGTAATTCGCTCTTTGTTTTTAATCGCTTTAGCCATCTCATTGGCAGCTCCATCCATGTCGGACAACACAAATGGATCATGTGGCAGTTCCACTGCAGGGGTGAGCAAGCACCTTGCGGATTCGGGTGAGCCATATCCTCGCCGGGCAAGTATTTCTGCGACTATCGGATCAACTGATAATGCTTTTGCCAAGCTGTCTAATTGTTCACATTCATTCAGTATCCATCTATTCCCAAGGCTTGAAAGTTGCATTATAACCTCTGATATTGATTTTAGAATTGTGGGGAATTATATAGTCATGATTGCAGAAATCAAGTAGATACACTTTACTTGCAGAAAGTCTTTACAAAGTATGCATGGTTCTAATTTGCTGTGACAACAACTTGAATGAATTTACAGGGGCACCAATTGTAATGCGCTACGTAATCGGTGACATACATGGCGGCAGTTGCACATTCAAGGCGCTGCTGGATCAGCTGAATATTCAGCATGATGACCGCATCTATCTGCTGGGGGACTATATCGACCGCGGCCCGGACAGCAAGGGGGTGCTGGACAGCATCATACGGCTGATGGATGACGGCTACGACGTGCGTCCGATCCTGGGCAATCATGATGATATGCTGCTGAGTACGCTGAAGGGTGACACCGGCGGATTAGCTGACGCCTGGCTGAGCCAGGACGAATGGGGCGGCGTTACGTTGAGCAGCTTCGGCGTGGATGCGGCGCAGGCTATCCCCCGCAAATATATTGACCTGCTGGCTGCCATGCCCTGCGTGGAGCTTGATGACGATTTTGTGTTTGTGCATGCCGGCTTAAACATGGATCTGCCGGATCCGATTAAGGAGACCAGCCGTGACTGCATGCTGTGGGGCGATAGTCAGCAGGCGGACATTAGCAGACTGGGCGGCAGAAGGCTGGTGACAGGTCATGCCATTGCAACGTTGGCGCAGATCAGGGCATCGCTGCAGGGCAATCGCATCTATCTGGACAATGGCGCCTTCAAAAACAGTCCACCTGAATACGGCAACCTGCTGGCACTCAATCTGGACACCATGGAACTGACCTGCCAGCCTTGGCTGGATGATTATGCTGAGATGCTGCAGTACAGCATGTACTGAAGCAGCTGGAACTACAATCAAGTAGAACGATAACCCCACCGTAACAGAAGTGTAAAATTTGTTTTAATTACTTCTACTTATCGTTTGGCAGGGCTTGCATAATATTGGATTTATGTTTTTTTCAACTTGTTCCATTACGTAAATTCGGTCTGCATAACTACTTTTCATTTTATCCATTTTCATTCCATACAAGGAGCCACTGATGTCACAAAAGGATTTTTCAGATGCAGTAAGGAGCGGAGACCTCGATAAAATTAAAGAACTGATCGAATTCGATTCAGGCATCATTATAACGGCGAATAATCTGGCAGCCATTGAACGCCATCTGGATGCCATCAGGTATCTGGTTGAAGAAGCGTCAAAGCATGGGCAGCCAAAGGTGGATATCACAGCGGAAGATAACCTTGCCGTCCGCTGGGCCGCAGAGAAAGGCCATCTGGATGCCATCAGGTATCTGGTTGAAGAAGCGCCTAAGCATGGGCAGCCAAAGGTGGATATCACAGCGGATGATAACTTTGCCGTCTATATGGCCGCCAAAGAAGGCCATCTGGATGTCATCAGGTATCTGGTGGAAGAAGTGCCTAAGCATGGGCAGCCAAAGGTGGATATCACAGCGAATCATAACGCCGCCGTCTGCG
>CAXYUZ010000089.1:0-8624 GCA_964292275.1 uncultured Desulfuromonadaceae bacterium | reverse complement strand
GGTACTTCATTGATACAAACCAGCTTCTTCCGGTAAGCTTCCTGACCCGGCGGCGAAATTCCCTGTATGCCTTGTCAGACCAGATGATGCGGGTGCCGCTGAAGATGAAGCCAAGGAAGTCGATCTTTGAGGTTCTATCAACTGTGCTTTTGGCTTCATTGACCGTGAGCTTGAGTCTGTTCGTCAGGAAGGTTTTCATTCCTTCCATGACACGGTCACCGGAACGCTGACTCTTTACGAGGATAACGAAATCATCAGCGTAGCGGACGAACTTGTGACCGCGTTTCTCAAGTTCCTTGTCCAGGATGTCGAGCAGGATGTTGGCTAAAAGCGGCGAGAGAGGACCGCCCTGGGGAACCCCTAGGCGGGTTGCTTCCAGTCGCCCGTTCACCTTCACCCCGGCTCGCAAGTACTTACCAATCAGAGACAACACCCGCTTGTCGTGGACCTTTCTGCTCACTATTTGCATGAGCAGGTCGTGGTTGACCGTGTCGAAGAACTTGGCAAGGTCGATATCCACGGCAATGCGGTATCCCTGACGGATGTACTCCCGCACCTGACGGACGGCATCTTTCGCCGAACGACGGGGACGGAAACCGAAGCTTGATTCCGAGAATTCAGGATCGAAGATCGGCGTTAATACCTGGGCAATGGACTGTTGGATCAGCCGGTCAAGCACGGTGGGTATCCCCAATGGGCGGGTTCCGCCCGTTGGTTTGGGAATCTCCACACGTTTAACCGGCAAGGGTTTGTAACTGCCTGTCATCAGCGATTCGCGGATTGTTTTCCAGTGGGAACGGGTATGGTCGGGGAATTGTTCGATGGTGATGTTATCGACGCCGGGTGCGCCATTGTTGGCACGTACCCGTTTCCACGCTTGCTCCATGTTTGCACTGGTGAGTATCCGCTCCAGTAGGTGTTGCTCCGGGGTTGGCTGGTCAATGACGCGCTCCATGGGCATTCCCCCGGTCGGGTTCTCTATGTCATGAAAGCTCATTGGGGCTCCTCCCCTATTCTTCGTTCGTCTCTTCGGCGGGGTAAGACTTCCGGGGTTCTTCCCCGGCTTGTTTCCAGCCATCCAATCGCAAGGGGACGGCGTCCGACGCCTACTATGGCTTTTGCTGACTTCTGTACGATACTCGGCATGTTGCCATGCAGAGCGCAATCCCAAACATCTGGGACGGCAATTCGGACAGATCTCCCCGGATAAGAACGTGAACTGTCGCTACACAACCGCAGCATTTACCATTTCTCCTGAATCCGTGGGACTTCGTCATGTTGTGCTGACTTGCCCGGATGATGGCCTTGTATGCTGTTTCTGTACGTCGGCTCATAGCTTTGCGCTCGGGCTTCCTCCAGACCCCTCCTCGCGGAGACGCCCTTGCCGTCGACTAGTACTTTTGCACCGTCTCACGACGGTACTGGATTCAAATACAGGGGACTTACACCCCATAAGTTCACGCCCATGACGGGCGTACACAAGCGGCACGACCCGACCGCCCGAAAGGACTGGGCGGACGGGTCAGCCTTATAACGTTGAACGAGTAAAAGGAAACAGACCCATGAAGGAAAAAGAATTATATGAACTTCTGGCTGCTCAAGGAATCAGAATATTTGTTCTCAAATTAGGCTCAGATAGAACAATCTACATTCATCCACAAAAGTCTACGAAAGAATGGCGATCGGATTTAGAACGTTTTAAGTCTGAAGTTAATATTCAAAAAGACAATGAAGGCTATTCCAGCGATGATGTTTACAATGAATTAGCCGGTAAACTCTCGGATGCAGGCTACATAGACGTGGATGACGTAGCATCAGACGTTTATGAGGGACGAGTAGCTGTGTATTCAGCGGGTATTGAAGATGACCCTTTGCATGAAGAACAGGAAAATGGTTTTGGTCATTACGGATGGGAAGGGAAAAAAGCGTTATAAACAGATTAGTTGCTGGATCAATCCGAAAGTCGATTTTCAATGTCCATATGTCCGTGCAGAACACGGACAATCTCGATCATATCGGGAAGAGTTTGTCGGTAAAAAATCACATGGCTGCCAGCATTCAATTTCCGGTAGCCAATTCGAATATCACTGCAATCCTTCCCTTTGAGCGGGTTGGCAGCCAACTGCTGAAATGAGACATCCAGCATTTGTAGATACAAGTTGCGCTGTTCACGCCCCCAACGGTTTTGTGTGAACTTGGCGATCTCTTTCAAATCCGCCTTCGCCATGTTTGTGAGGGTAAAAGCTGGCATCAGTTAAGGCTTTCGCCGTCAAGCTCAGAGAGTAGGCTCTTTAGTGAATAATCAGCAGTGCCGCTTTCTTCACCATCAAGAAGCGCACGGCGCAACAGGGACAGTTTGGTTTCGCGTTCTTCCAAAAGCCGCAGACCGGCACGGATTGTCTCGCTTGCTGAACAAAAACGGCCTTGGATAACCTGCTGAGAAATAAATTTTTCATAGTGTTTACCAAGAGTAACACTGGTATTTTTTTGCATGAGATTACCTCCATCAATGCCGTTATGATATTACCTTATAATATTTATTGGTACCGGTCAAGAGTCAGAATGATACCCAACCAGACAGAAGCAGCGGCCTGAAACCGCCGCTGTTCTGCCAAGCCGTTGGATGAATAAATATCTTGGATTCGAAATCCTGGAACACGGATTCTGCTCAATAACCCTGAGTGGCGGTTACTCCATATCTACGGAGACATTATTCCGCTTTATCAGGCAAAACGGGGAGTTCATTTCCACTCAGGATCACGGGCACAGGTTTGGACTGACTGTGGCTTATGATGCAGCCGACAAGATAGAGAAGGCAATTAAAGGCAAAGAAATCATAAAGGCCGATTTAGCAGAAGACACCGGAGATTTAACACTTGTCGTTGACGGTGGTCGTCTTGAGATAATCTGCAACTCCGCAGGATATGAATGCTACCAACTAAACGGTCCTGGAAATCTAATTATTGTAGGGCGTGGCGGGAACACGATAAAGGACAAAAATTCTAGTATCTATCAATAATGATCTCGGCACTGTGCAATCAAAATTGTATCGCCTTCGACTGCATACACCAAACGGTGGCAGCTGTCTATTCTGCGAGACCAGAAACCAGCCAGCTGATGCTTGAGCGGTTCTGGTTTACCGATACCGGCAAAAGGCTCACGCTGAATATCCCGAATAAGAGTATTAATGCGTTTGAGTATTGCCTTGTCGGTTATCTGCCAGTACAGGTAGTCTTCCCAGCCAGAGGTTGAAAATTTGATCATCATTTTATCAGTTCTCTAACTTGACCGCCTCCCGCACGCAGCTCCTCGACCGAATCGAGCAGCCGCTTGGCACCTTGCGGATTACGAAGCAAGTATGCCGTTTCTTCAAAGGCTTGGTAATCATCAAGCGAAAGAATGACAACTGGCTTGCCCCGCTGACTGGTTACTACCACAGGATTATGGTCATCATTGACTGATCGCATAACTTCGGCCAAGTGCTGTCGTGTGTAAGTATAAGTTAGTGCATTCATAGTTAACATCTCCTACGTGAATAAAGTATGTACATAACTTAGTACAGCTAAGTTAAAAAAGCAAGAATTGAAACTGGAAATGGCTTTCCTGAGTAGGAGTAAGAGATAATTCAATTTCCAACAAGGAAGATGCACCTAACCCAAAAACAGTCAGGTGCTCTCCCGCCCCGTTGGGTGCGAAAAGAGATTATATGCTCAACGAAAAACGATGGAACAGGCTTCTTGAACGACTGACCGGGAGAAACGATTCTGCTGATTCATTTCAGCAGCTTGTTGCCGTCTATTCTGAACCCCATCGCTATTACCATAATATCTCTCATATCGAACACTGCCTTGCTGAGTTCGACGATCTCGGTGATTCATGTATATCACCGGACGAGGTTGAATTTGCGATCTGGCTCCACGATGTAGTCTATGATCCACATGCATCTGATAATGAAGAACGAAGTGCGGTGCGTGCAGAGGAAATACTCTCTGACTTTAGCTGCCCCGAGGCAAAATCAATTGAAATTCAAAAGCTGATTCTGGCCACCAGGCACTTGGACCCACCCACAATTTCGGATGCACAGTTCCTTGTCGATATCGATCTTTCAATCCTTGGGCAACCAGTGAGCATCTTTCAAAAATATGAAGATTGCATAAGAGCGGAATACTCTTGGATACCCGAAGATCAATACAGGCTCGGCAGGTCCACCGTACTCCAGAATTTTTTAGACCAGACTTCAATCTATTCTACGAAATGGTTTCAAAAAAGATATGAAATGCAGGCCAGAGAGAACATAACGAAAACGCTTATAGCACTCGCACAATCACTTTAAGAAACAGGGGATAGCATGGGATTTTTTGATTTCTTCAAGAAAAAAGATACGGGAAGGGAGCAGGGAAAAGAGAATCAGACACGTCTTAATCCGGAATCTCAGATAGTCATCAACTTTGACGATGAAAAAATATGGTGCACTTGGCCAGGTGAGTCAGATCAGACTATGCTATGGTCAGAATTGATTGGCGTGGCCATTAAGACAACAGATGAAGGTCCTTTTTCCGCTGATGTTTTCTGGATTTTAGGCGCTAAAGACCGTGTTGTTATGTACCCCGGTGGGGCTACCGGAGAGCATGAAATGCTGAGCCGCCTTCAAAAACTCCCCAATTTCAACAATGAATCGGTGATTTCTGCTGCTGGCTGTACTGATAATAACGTCTTCATATGCTGGGAAAAAGAGACACAAACAACGGCGACAGCGCTCTCCACTGATGCTCCGCCGCTAGCGCCTTGAGACTTTAGGCAATAAGGAAACAAAACTATGCGTAATTTGATGCTTTCTATATTATTTCTTTGTGTCGGTTGCTCCCAGATCCCGGACAGGGTAAAGCCGGTTGAAAATTTTAATTTAACCCGCTATCTCGGGACATGGTATGAAATAGCTCGACTTGACCACTCGTTTGAGCGCGGCCTGACCAAGGTTAGTGCTCAATATTCACTGAATGATAATGGCAGCGTTAAAGTTATTAACCGTGGTTATTCAGAGCAAGATGGAGAGTGGCAAGAGGCAACGGGAATTGCCTATTTTATTGGCTCACCAAACCAGGGTCTGCTTAAGGTTTCATTTTTCAGACCTTTTTATGGCACCTACGCTATCTTTGAGTTAGATCATGATAACTATCAATATGCGGTTGTATCAGGCCCGAATCATTCTTACCTATGGATCTTGTCCCGCACCCCATCAATTTCTGAGTCCCTCAAACAGCAACTATTACAGAAGGCACGCAATGCTGGCTTCAATACCAAACAACTGATTTTTGTTACTCAAGATTGATATAGCTCGTGATGATCAGGAAATCAATGCAGCCCAAGAACCCTTGTCGAAGCGATTTTGGTCGGCAATCCACTTTTTAATGGAAGATGAGGCGCTTTTTATTCGGCAACAATCAACATCAGAATCACAAGCAGACCAAACATGACCACAGGGTGCCGCCAGAGACACTTAATTCAAACAGTCAATCAGACTGACAAAGACAATGACTGCTAAACAGTTTTTATTTGATTTTTAAGAACCTTGGTGCTATATCAAGCAAACTTGATTTAATAAACAAACCAATGGTGATCTATGATTCTCGAACAGCTGAAGGCACTGGCTGATCCCTGCCGTCTGCGCCTGATCGGGATACTGCTGCATGGTGAATTTACCGTACAGGAGTTGACCTTTGCCCTGAATATGGGACAATCGAGAATCTCCCGCCACCTCAAGATCCTGACCGAAGCCCATATACTATCCGTTAAGCGCCAGGGCACCTGGAGTTACTACAGTGCAGCGGGTGACTCCCGTTTTTTCAGCGCAATCCGCGAAGAACTGACCCGGGAGATTGCGGCACTGCCGGAGTACCCAGCCGATCTGTCGGCAATTACCGCCATTCTGGAACAGCGTCACCGCCGCAGCCGCGAATTCTTTAACCAGCATGCCAATCAGTGGGATGAGCTGGCCCGCAATCTGCTGCCAGTTCCGGAGTATCAAGACCGATTGCTGGAGCAGATTCCATCCGGCAAGACCGTTGTTGAGGTCGGGCTCGGCACCGGCGGCCTGATCCCGGCACTGGCCGCCAAAAGCGCTTCGCTGATCGGTGTGGACCACTCACCGGCCATGCTTGAAATTGCCGCTAAGCGTGTTGCCCAAGCGGAAAACCGCCATGTGGAATTACGACTGGGCGACATGACCCATCTGCCGCTGCCGGACAACAGCGCCGATTGCGCGGTACTGAATATGGTTCTGCACCATGCCGCCAATCCCAGGGCAGTTCTGGATGAGATCAGACGGGTGCTGGTGGATGGAGGGATACTCTGCCTGGCCGATCTGGCCCGCCATGAGCAGGAATGGGTGCGCGACCGACTGGCCGACCAGTGGCTTGGCTTTGAAGAGACAGAATTGCATGGCTGGCTGAAATCAGCAGGATTCAGCCTGATCCATACAGAAAAGATTAACGGCGTGATGAATCAGGAATCGATTCTGATCATCCGCGCAATGTAAAAACCAGTTGCTGCACATAGCAGGCAAAATGAAAAGGAGAACAACATGTCACAGGACTTTATCGTAGCAGATCTGTCCCTTGCCGATTGGGGACGCAAAGAGATTAGGATTGCAGAAACCGAGATGCCGGGATTGATGGCGATCCGCGAGGAGTATGCCGCCAGCCAGCCGCTCAAAGGGGCACGCATCACCGGTTCGCTGCACATGACCATCCAGACCGCCGTACTGATCGAAACACTGACTGCACTGGGTGCCGAGGTGCGCTGGGCATCATGCAACATCTTCTCAACCCAGGACCACGCCGCTGCGGCAATCGCCAAGGCCGGCATCCCGGTCTTTGCCGTTAAGGGCGAGACACTGGAGCAGTACTGGGATTACACCCACCGCATCTTTGAATGGAGCGACGGCGGTTATTCCAACATGATTCTCGATGACGGCGGCGATGCCACACTGCTGCTGCACCTGGGCACCAAGGCCGAAAAGGACATCACCGTCCTCAATAATCCGAGCTCAGAAGAGGAAACCATTCTGTTCGCCGCAATCAAGGCCAAGCTGGCGCTTGACCCGGCATGGTATTCCACCCGCATCGTCCAGATCAAGGGCGTTACCGAAGAGACCACCACCGGTGTTCACCGCCTCTATCAGATGCACGAGCGCGGCGATCTCCGTTTCCCGGCCATCAACGTCAATGACTCTGTTACCAAGTCCAAATTCGACAACCTCTATGGCTGCCGTGAATCCCTGGTGGACGGCATCAAACGCGCCACCGACGTTATGATCGCCGGCAAGGTTGCCCTGATCTGCGGCTACGGTGACGTGGGCAAGGGCTCCGCACAGGCCATGCGCGCACTCTCCGCACAGGTCTGGGTCACAGAGGTCGATCCGATCTGCGCCCTGCAGGCCGCCATGGAAGGATACCGTGTCGTAACCATGGAATATGCCGCCGACAAGGCCGACATCTTCGTTACCTGCACCGGCAACTACCACGTGATTACCCATGACCATATGGCCAGAATGAAGGACCAGGCCATCGTCTGCAACATTGGCCACTTCGACAACGAGATCGAGGTCGCCGCGCTGGAACAATACCGCTGGGAAGAGATCAAGCCGCAGGTTGATCACGTTATCTTCCCCGATGACAAGCGCATCATCCTGCTGGCCAAGGGACGTCTGGTCAACCTGGGCTGCGCCACCGGCCACCCAAGCTATGTCATGTCATCATCATTCGCCAACCAGACCATTGCCCAGATCGAAATCTTCTGCAATCCGGACAAATACCCGGTCGGCGTATACACACTGCCAAAGCATCTCGATGAGAAGGTTGCCCGTCTGCAGCTGAAAAAACTGAATGCCCAGCTGACCACGCTGACCAAGGAGCAGGCTGACTATATCGGTGTGCCACAGGAAGGACCGTACAAGGCAGAGCATTACCGTTACTGATTTACCATCAATAACGGATGCACAATAAAAAATGGCCGGAATCAAATGATTCCGGCCATTTTTTATAACTACATTTACCCAAATACCTAGGACTTGAAGTGACTTACCAGTGCCTGCAGGTCATGGGCAACCTGCGCCAGACGAGCCGTTGCCTGTACTGAATCAGTGGCTGTATTGGACGCACTGCGGGCGACATCTGTGATCAACTGAATATTGTGGGTGATGTCACTGGTTGTAGCGGTCTGCTCTTCAGCAGCGGTAGCAATCTGATTAACCTGCATGGAGAGATTATCAATCTCATACAGGATCGCCTCAAGCGCCTTACCCGATTCCTCGGCACCGGCAGTCCCCTCTTCAACCTTTTTGACACCATCCTCCATAGCAGCAACCGCCCCGCGGGTCTCCTGCTGGATCGTCTTGATCATGTCACCAATCTCTTTTGTCGCGCGGGTTGTCCGCTCAGCCAGGGCACGAACCTCATCGGCAACCACGGCAAAACCACGCCCCTGCTCACCGGCACGGGCAGCCTCAATAGCGGCATTCAATGCCAGCAGATTGGTCTGATCGGCAATATCTTCAATTGTGCCTACAATCTGGCCTAACCCCAACATTCATGCAACCAAGTGCAAAGTAGCGCCCAAAATATATT
>CAXYUZ010000088.1:0-8689 GCA_964292275.1 uncultured Desulfuromonadaceae bacterium | reverse complement strand
TATCAAAATATCAATAAAAAGGAGTTACAAAATGACAGTGCATTTAAGTAATCAAGAACCACAGTGGCACCGGCCTAAACTTGGATCGGGGTCTATTCGGGGCAAGGTCAACGGGCATGTTGCCGATGACTGCATTATTTCAGCCAAAAAGGGCGAATATATTCTACCGCTGGAAATAGTCCGGGCTCTCGGCGGTGCCGAGCATTTGGATAAGTGGTTGCTTCACCTCAAGAAGCAACTTGGCCTTCCAGCGACTGTAGGTATTAAATTGCCTGACGATCCAGACAGCCTGGGTCGGGTTAATCTTCCAGGCCTGCCCAATCTACCAGGCTTGGCAGACGGCGGCGCGGTATTAGGTGAAGGGAAAGAATATAATCTTGATGGCACTCCGGTTGAATCGATTGAACCCAAACCATCGGCACAGGCAGGCGAAGCGCCGCCCAAACAGTACGACCTTGCCGGAAATGAAATGACCGACGAGCCGAATAAGCCTGTAGATAACACGCTGACCAACCAGGTTATGTCTAATATGGGTCTTGCTCCAATCCCTGACCAGAAACCCTCTTTACCTGTGCTTGGCTCGCTTAACAAACCGGCAACAACACCGGCAGTTGTGGCCCCAGCTAATCCGCGACCGGCACAACCAGTACCCCCACCGGTTGTAAAACTTGGCTCCGGTACACTCTCCTACACCAACGACAATGGAAAGCAAATTAAGCGGGACGCCTCAACCCCCGCCGGTCTTGGTTTTGCACGCAATGAAGCCTCACGGCAACGGGACTTGGCAGAAACCAACGACAGGGAGGCATACGGCGCACAGGTAGAGCAGCAACGGGCCAAGGCTACAGCAGACAAAGACCGGCAATCACGCATAGACCTACTTAACCAGACCATCAGGCTCGGCATGACGAATCAGTATGACGGCCCGCAACAGATTGCCGCGGCTCGTCAGGAATTGGCAACAATTACCGGCCAACAGCAGTTGGGGCAGATGGCCGACAAGATAGCCAATGAACGTTATCAAATAGACCAGGGGCTTGCTGGACAGAAGATTGCCGCCGGGGCACATATTGCAACAGCACAGATTAACCACGAAAACGACCTTGCCAAAGCGCAGGCGGCTGGACAGATATCCATGATGAAGGAACAACAGAAGAACATCCACGACATACTAACCAACGGTTTTGGCGTGGCTCCAACAAGTGCCGCAATCAGCAGATATCAGCGGTATGACGCGGCTAACAGTAAATGGCATAACCAGGCTGCAAAGGACGTGGCTGTAATAAAAGGCACGCAACCCGAATTAGCAAAAGTATATCTCCCGCTCGTCAAGCAGTACCATGAAACCTCTGACCCCAAGGCAAAGGCGGAAATCAAGAAGAAGATTGACAAGGTACTTGGTAAGCAACGTTCAGCGATGCCGGTGTTCACCAATGTTTTGGATCGGCCTGTCTTTGACAAAACTGGCATGACGCCTTGGAAACAACCACAGCCTATACTCGGTGGTTAAGCACGCTTCAAAAATTAGCCGCGCCCGCCGAGGGGTTCTCTTCTATGTGTGTGGGGGGTGCCGTTAAAAGGGGTATAGGGGGGGTGGCGGGTCGAGTTTTTTTATGGCTAGTTATTTTACTGTGATCTGTCTGGCATAAGTAGGATACCGCACCGTCCGAACAGGGGTGGCGGTACTAAGGACTTAATGTTGTTCGCCCCTTAGAAAGACTGTAAGGCGTTCAGAACATAGCGGTATTAGTAGATGGGGTGTAAAAAGAGAGGCGGGGCCGGGATTGGTGCCGCCTCTCACTGTATTCAATGTTCTTTGGGATATAATTGTTTGCGTGTAACCATGATCATATCCATGCAATCGTCTAACATCCAATCAATGGTTTGAATCATGTTCTCTGGGAACGTTGCAAACACACTGTCTTTTCTAACCGGCTCATTCAGTAATTCCATAATGTGGTTCGTATAGTTTTCCATTTTATCAAGACGTGCGTCAATATCAGCTTTAAGCAAAATATCCATGTTATTAGCCTCCTGTAAGCCGATAATTTCAAAATACGATTCAAACTCATTCAGCGCAGGGACGACCTCGGCGGATGTCACATCGAATCCGTCAATCTTTACTTTCATGTTGTCAGGGCATTTGTCCAATTTGTCTTTTAATTGCTTAACGGTCATAGTTCCCCCTATCATTTATTAAAATGTATGTAAAAAGCATACACCCCGCAGAGTGAAAGTCAATATAAAATATAATGCAAGTTATAGTAATCATTGATGATTATTAAATAATCAATGGTGATTATTGGGGTAGGATAATTATAGTAATCATTGATGGTGTATACTGGATTTAAGTAGCAGGCCGCAGAAATAGCAAAACAAAGGGAGGGTATAACCCATGATTTCAAAGATGTCACAGGAGGAATTGAAGAACTTGCCGCTTTCGGATTTGAAATCAGCCCTGAATTCAAAGAAACAAGTTCTGAAAGCGACACTGGAAAATCCGAAGAACGCACATCTGTTGGGCAAGATGCCGCCAGAACGTCTGGCGGAGATCAGGGCCCTGGTGGGGCTAAAGGATACGCAACTAAAAGAAAAGTTAATGGATCAAATGAAACATCTGCCGAAGGAAAGCCAGTTGAAAATAATGGACGCAATAATAATGAAGCTGGAAAAGGCACAAAAACTCTTGCAGAAGTAGACGGGCAGACTAAACTATTCGCCACACCTCCCACATTCGGCAAGAAGCCACAACCAACCACAACCAAGGGTGATGTATCGGTTACACGTCAGCGATTGGAAACCTACGCCAAGGAGTTACTTTGCAATGGTCTATGAATATCCGTGAGACTGGAGAGTAGTTTGTATTGGGTAGCAACACTTACAACGTTCACGCTAACGTTCACGCTTTTTGACATGCAATAAAAAAGGCTACGACTAAAAGCCGTAACCCATTGATTTTGTGGCGGAGAGATAGGGATTCGAACCCTAGGTACGTTGCCGTACACCTGATTTCGAGTCAGGCACCATCGACCACTCGGACATCTCTCCGTGAGCGGAAGTGCAAGATAACGCATTCCTTCCAAAAATTCAAGTACGGATGCTTGGAAGGCTGGTTGTTGCTGCCATAGACTGATACACCAAACCCGAAGCCCCCCTAACATCCACTCAGGCTATCCTGCATGATCATAGCCCCGTTCAGATATTTTCGAGGGGTACTTCCCCTCAATTCTTTTTCGACTTTTTCACAGTTCAGATTTCAAAATGGATACAAAGTGAATTTGAATTACACTCAGGACTTTTGTTGCCATGACACAGCAGCTGTGGTATAAAAGACCATGGCTGAAACAAAAATTATAGATCGATCCTTCATGGTCTCGCGTAAGCGCGGCAATGGCACACTCAGATATGAAGTATGGCAGGATAATGGAGTCGTTACCCGCTATAATCTGGCGTACATCAACTACCTGATATTTAGCGGTGACAATGGCCGGGTTATTGGATATGACAACAGGCACGGCCACCATCGGCATTTCAAGGGAGCTGTTGAGCTGGTTAATACGACAAGCTTCGAGGAGATTGAGCGGCGCTTTGAGCAGGAATGGGCAGCAGTACTGGAGGAATATAATGCGCAACGTAATAGTTAAAACAGGAACAACCGAAGAATATTTTGCACGGGTACGAGAGACTGCTATTCAGCTTGATCGCGGTGAATTACCAAAGCCGGAATTTACTCTGACATTTGAAGATCCAGGTGATATGTTTGCTGTCATGTCTCCGGCTCGTCTAGAACTATTTCGCGCAGCCAAGTCAGATCCATCGTCAATTACCGCTATCGCACATCGCCTTAAAAGAGATAGAAGTACGGTCAAAAAAGACGTAGATATTCTTGTTGCTGCTGGTCTGCTTAATATTGAGGAAGTTCCGCTTCCCGGCCATGGACGGCAGAAATTTGTACGGGCAACAGCTGATAGGATTCAATTACAGGCTGTGGTGGTTTGATTTGTCATTCACCTGCATGACCATGGCCCCGCTCGGACAGACATGGCTGCACAACGAGCACCCCACACAGGCGGCATCATCAACTACCGGTCTACCATCACGCCACCCGATGGCCTGATAGCCACCGTCATGGCAGGCGGTCAGACAGGCCGAGCAGCCGGAGCAACGATCAGGCACAACAGCGGCAGATACGCCCCGCTCCAGCGGCAATCGGCTGAAACTGGTGGCAACATGGCGTTGATGCCCGATAAAATCGGCTGGGGAATCAAAACCATGCCAGGACATGAACTCTTCCAGATCACGCAACAGCCCTTCAACAATACCGTATCCGCGCAACATGACCTCTGTTCCCACCTGCACAACCGGCGCGCCCAGCAGCATGAACTCCGCCGCATCAAAACCGTTTATCACCCCGCCACAGGCCATGACCGGCAATCCGGGGGACTGACACAGCTCACTGACAGCACGCAATGCAATCGGCTTTATTCCTGCCCCGGAATAGCCACCATAGGTTGTCATACCGCCAACATCCGGCCTCGGCTTCAGCGTGCGCAGATCAAAACCGAAAAACGAGGGGATTGAATTTATGGCGCAAAAACCGCTTGCACCGGCTGCCGCCAATTCCTCTCCCACATGACGGATATCCGCCACAGCCGCAGTCAATTTCGGAATCAACGGAAGTCTGAGCTCCCGGCACCCCAGCAGCCACTCCACAATCCTGACCGCATACTCCGGATTCTGACCAATGGCCGCACCCCGCCCCTTTTCAGGATAACCATGGGGGCAGGAGAAATTCAGTTCCAGCAGGTCAGCCCCGGCATCCTGACACCCCAACGCCAGAGAGATCCATTCATCCGGCAGCGAGGCAGAACCCATGATGCTGGCAATCACAGGGCAATGGGGGAAATCCCTCTTGATTGTACAGATATCCTGAAACCATTGTTCCGGTGTCTGTTCACTGAGCAGTTCGATATTTTCAAAACCGGTAACCCTCCCACCGCTCCGGATGGAAGCAAAGCGATTGGAAAGATTCTGGACCGGTTCGCTGGTGAGGGTCTTGACCACAGCCCCGCCCCAGCCGGCCTCAAGGGCACGGCGCACCATATCCCCCGTTGCCGTTGGCGGCGCAGAGGCCAGTACGAATGGATTGGGAAATACAACGCCTGAAAAGACGGTGTTCATCAGCATGGATCACCCCACAATTCGAATCAGAATACGTTCAACGGTGCGGATAGACATAAAGAAGAGTTCGTGAAGCGGCAATCCCTGCATGGAGATGTACGGATTTCTGATGTAGGCCGGCCTTGATCCGGCCACCAGAGCCGCCGCCATGCCGGTCAGCAGGCGATCGTCCACCATCAGGATCGCGGAAAGCTGACAACCGGACAACTCGGCGATCTTCTGCAGGCCGTCAGGAAACGGTTTTTTGCGGACATGACTGATGAAGCGGAAACCGGGAAAATTGGCCATAAACCACTGCCGACGTTCATCGGTCGGCTTGTTGGAGAGGATGAAAATCCGCCCCTCCCCGAAGACAGCCGCCGCCCCCTGCAGCCATTTAATGACCTCGGCAAGCGGGGTTGCCGCACCGTGGGGCGCCAGGACACCATCAAAATCCAGGGCAAGTGTGCTGACGCCACGGTTCCTGATCTCTGCCGGATCAAGATCCAGAATCGTGGCATTGGCAGCAGTCTGTTTCAGTATCCCGGCAAGCTGACGACGATATTGGAGGCCAAGGGAAAAGCCGGCCATGATGTGATTTTGTCTGTGCATATCGCCTAAACGACCGTCTGCTCTTTTTGAGCCTTTGAAACCAGAAAGAAGACCACCCCGAGGATCAGCAGGGTGCCGGCCAGAAAGGCCTGGGTTGTCAGGTCGTCATGACGCAGGGTCGAGATCAGAATTTCACGGATGATGGCGACAATGATAACACCGATGAAGACCAGAATATTGAATTTGCCCCCCTTCAGATTCTTGATCTCGTTATCCAGCAGTTCGATCATCATCCAGAGGATCAGCAGCGAGCCGAGCGCCGACAGAATTCCCTTTTCGATATCACCGGTCAGGATGTGGGTCAGATCCCAGACAAACAGGCCGACAACAGAGATGGAAACCCCCGCCAAGGCCAGAACCAGAACCAGGTTCAGGCCATAGGTAAAACGTTCGGTGGCCCTGATCAGAAACGACTCCACCTTGCGGGAGAGGAAGACCTTTTTCATCTCCTCCTCACGGTAGGAGGTGCTCATGATATCCAGATGCATATCCAGCATCTTCTCGCAGGCCTCGCGCAGCGCGCGCCGCTCTTCATGCTCACTGAAATTGGCCTCGATCATGTTCAGAACAAAGTGACGGATCTGATTCATGGCCGAATTGACAAAATGAACCTTCAAACCGACCTTGACATGGGCATGGCCGATCCGGTTAAGATGATTCAGGTAGTGATTGTCGTATGTGCCGCAAAACAGCGACATGAACCAGCGCTGGTGCATTTCCCGCAACCGGACCCGGTTTGCACTGTTCAGTATGGCGGTTGTTTCAGGAAGGCTGTAGAGGTAATCATAGAACGCCTGGGCAAACTCTTCCTGATTCTGCAGCGCAAGACGCTGCAGCGAATGGAGCCTTTCAGCATCCTCATCGCTGAAACGGTAGTGTTCTTTCATCTCCTGCATGGTTACCATTGATCTGCTCCGTTTATCTTGATAACTGGAATTATATACCCTTGAACTGCAACCGATGAAGCCGGTAATAAATCCCCTTTTGCCGGATCAACTCGCTATGCGACCCCTCTTCCATCTTGCAACCGCGCTGCAGCACAACAATCCGGTCGGCATCCTGAATAGTCGAAAGACGGTGGGCGATGATCAGCGACGTCCTGCCCTGCATCAGACCATGTAACCCTTCCTGTATCATTAGTTCAGAGGTGGAGTCAATACTGGCGGTCGCCTCATCCAGCACAAGGATCTCGGGATCAAAGGCAACCGCCCGCGCAAAGGAGATCAGCTGTTTTTCGCCGGAGGAAAGATTGCCACCATGCTCCTTGACCTCCTCCTCATAACCATTGGTCAGCCGCTGAATAAAACGGTCGGCCCCGACCGCTGCCGCAGCCGTTTGAACTCTGGCCATTGCCCGCTGATCACCAAGGTGGATATTAAAGGCAATACTACCGCTGAAAAGGCAGGGATCCTGCAGAACAACCCCGATCCGGCGGCGCAACTCTGCGGCTGGAATCTCGCGAATATTAAGGCCGTCAAGCAGTATCTCACCGCACTCCGTCTCGTAAAGACGGGTCAGCAGCCGGGTGATGGTCGTCTTGCCGCCACCGCTTTCCCCCACCAGGGCAATCCGTTCGCCACGGCGGACAATCAGGCTGAAGCGGTCCAGCGCCCTCTCATCCTCGCGATATGAAAAGGTAATATTCCGCAGTTCGATCAATGGAATCTGTTCCGTTGCTACCGGCCTCACCCCGGAAACCTGACTCTCGGGCAGCGAATCCTGTAGCGGCGTATCCAACAGGGCATATATCCGCTCAAGGGCGGCCATCGCCCCCTGCATGACAGAATACTTGGCCGAAAGATCACGAACCGGCACAAAGAACCGTTCAATGTACTGGATAAAGGCGACCAAAACCCCGAAGGTCAGGGTGCCAGCCAGGATTTCACCACCGCCATACCAGATGATGGCGGCAATCGCAATGGCTGAAATTGCCTCGACAATGGCATAGAGGGATGCATCCCAGAAAATGACCGGCATGTTCGCATCACGGTAGGATGCGTTCAGCCCCTCAAAACGGGCCGCCTCATCATCCTGGCGGTTAAAGACCTGAATGATGGAGATGCCGGAGATACACTCGGCCAGAAAGGCATTCAGTCCCCCCAGCCTGGCGCGAACCTCCCGGAACGACTGGCGCATCCTGCGCCGGAAAAAGACGGCTAGATAAAACATGAACGGTAAAATAGTGAAGGTTACCAGTGACAGCTTGAGATCCATCCAGAGCATGACCGAAACAATGCCCACCAGCAGGAGTATGTCGCCGACAATCGTGATCAGGCCGGAGGCAAACAGCTCGCCGAGAACCTCCACATCACTGGTCAGCCGCGTGACAACCCCGCCGGTCGGGGTCCGGTCGAACCAGGCGGCCGGCAGACGCATGACATGCCGATAGAGCTCGCTGCGCATGTCAGACATAACCCGCTGCCCGACGGATTGCAGCAGGAATATCTCCAGATATGAGAGGAGTGATTCGATCAGAAGCAGGACAAGGAATAGCAGGGCAACCAGTTCCAGCCCGGACAAGCGCCCCCTGATGATATGCTCATCAATGGCCAGCTTGATGATCCACGGCTGGGCGAGCCGGCAGGCGGCGATCATCGGCAGGATCAGCAACACAATCAACAGCTGATTGCGGTAAGGGGCAACGGAGCGTAAAAAACGTTTCAGGAGACGTTTATCATAGGCCTTGCCGGTAATCTCCTCGGCGTATATGCCGCTGTTATGCATTCATTCTCCGTAGTTACCGCCATGTCGTTCAAGCAAGGGATGAATCAGGGGGCATGGGCAGCGGACAGGTCAGGAATAACCGATGCAAAGCCAGACATCATTTTCGCGCTGTAATCCTGAAACTTCGCTTCAGGTGAAACCCGGTATCCATACCAAACCAACGGTTATAAATCCTGGCCGCCTCCCCGCTCTT
>CAXYUZ010000087.1:0-8965 GCA_964292275.1 uncultured Desulfuromonadaceae bacterium | reverse complement strand
TTTCTGTAGACTTCCCGGCGCATCACAAAACATTGAAGCTAATCAGACGATTGGGGGATAGTGCTCCATGGGCGTTGGTGCGTTTATGGTTGTACGTGGCGAAACATTGTCCTGATGGCGTTTTGTCTGGTATGGATCATGAGGATATCGAGATTGCTGCCGGATGGAACCGTGGAGAAGGAACGTTTGTTCCGGCCCTTGTTGATATCCGCTGGTTGGATCTGACTGACGATGTGTTGTCATGCCATGATTGGGCCGAGCATAATCCATGGGCGGCCAATGCTGATGAACGTAGCGACATTGGAAGGTTTAATCGACTGAAACAAGTAAATGGTGTTAAGTATCGAGAATTAAAGGCAAATGGTGTTACAGCAATCAGTAAATCAGAATATGAAGAATTTAGGCACCCCCAAGGCACCCCCAAGGGGTACCCAAAAAATAACGAGGCACCCCTTGGGGTACAGCTGGCTCCTGCTCCTGCTCCTGCTCCAGAACCAAAGTCAAAAGAAAAAGAAAAAAGCCTGCAAGGCGCGAGCGAGCGATCAGATTTTGATCAGGTTGATCTGACAGAAAATCAACTGCGGGTTTTGGAGGCGTTAAAGCGGCAGGAGGCGTTCCTGCGCTCGAAGTTCCCGCTAGTTGACTTTGAGCTGGAGAAACAGCGGTTGTTGGAAAAAGCCCGGGCGTCCCCGATTTTAGACGCTGGTCAGTTCGTTTTGAGTTGGTTTCAGAGGGTAAAACCTGTAGTTGGCGTGATTGCAGATGTTGCTGCGCACAATCAACGGGTTGTTGCCGCGATTATGCAGGAGGTGTCTCGTGCAGCAGTCTGACAGCGGTCGTTTTATTGTGGTTTTGGATTGGCTCTGTAAACGCTATGGCAAGCATGGTGTGCCACTGGCGTTGCCGGTTGGAGAGGATTTTAACGATTATTTTGATGGGTTGAAGGATTTGCCGATCAAGGATATCGAACAGGGCGCACGCTGGCATTATGCGCACAGCGAGTTCTACCCTACCCTGCCTGCCGCGTTGCGAAGAAGCGTTGAGGGTTGGCGTGCAGAAAACCCGCAGCGTGTTGTTTCATCTGCGTCCGTGATCCTGTTTCCGGTTACCAGCGAACGGGAATGGCTGGACCCTGCCAGGTTTGATGAGTTTCTACAGGAAATTGACGGCTGGACCATGGCTGAAAAGTTTGGTGAGTCAAGTCGTGATCAAAAAGGCTTGAGGTTGGTGAAGTAATTTTGTTTTGTATTAAAAACATCCGCCATAATTCTTGCGGATGTTTTGTTTTTGTGGTAAGGGGTTAAATCATGAGTGTATCAGATTTTGAAAAAACGGAGTTATCAGGCCAGGCGGTGCTGCCTGGCTTCCAGGAGATTCTGGACTGCGAGGCGGCAGCGCTAAAGAAGCCGGAGCATGAGCGTTTCTGTGTCCGTTTCGTGGAAAATGGCGGCGATTCTGCCAAGGCATGGCAGTCTGCTATTGATCCTAATTGTCTGAGATTGCAGGCGCAGAAGAACGCTCATAAGTTATTGAAAAGTGAAGAAATTAAGAGAAGAATCGCGGAAATTTCCGCTGTCATGCGCAATCGCAGCATCAACGAGGTGAATGCTTTTCAGCGCAACGCCCTGCACTTCGATCCTGCTGATTACCTGAACCCTGAAACTGGTGGTCGCGTACCACTGCATAAATTGCCAGAGGATAAACGCCGCGGTATCGGCCTGGAAGCCCGTGTGGTGGATGGCGGTATCGTTTACCTGCCGGTGTTCCCCTCCCCTCAAAAAGCGGCTGAGTCTTTGTCAAAGATGATGGGAATTGAAAAACAACTGGTGGAACTCACCGGCAAGGATGGCGGTCCTGTTAAGACCGTTACTACACCGGCACAGGATGCAGAGGCTCTGGAACAACTGCGCCAGGCGTTTGACTGTCATGTTACTACCTCCTGATATCGTTGAGCGGCTCCACAAGGCCGCGTTCCATGAAGTGCTAGATCTTTGGAAATACGTCTTGAAAGTCTTTCCCGGCAACAAGGGCCGGGCTGCTCTCGGGCATGCCGACCGCTTCTATCTACTGACCACAATACTGCATCGACCGGATGCTATCCATCCGTGGCTGTATGCGCGGTGCAGGGAGGTGGAACAGGAACCTGATGGCTGTCTTGATCTGTGGGCCCGTGAGCATTACAAAAGCACCATTATCACCTTTACCGGTATCATCCAGGAGATCATCAGGGACAGGGAGATTACCATCGGTCTATTCTCCCATTCAATGAAACCGGCCAAGAAGTTCCTACTGATGATCAAGACGGAACTGGAAACCAATGAAGAGTTGAAGTGTTTGTATCCTGATACGTTTTGGGCAGATCCTGACCGTGATGCTGCAGCTGCCGGTCGTCAGTGGAATTCATACCGACTGGATGTCAAAAGAGAGACCAATCCGCGAGAAGGTACTGTGGAGTGTTCAGGGCTTGTAGATGGTCAGCCTACCGGCTCGCATTTCCGGTTGCGGGTTTATGATGATGTTGTGACCCGCGAGAGTGTTACCAGTTCGGAGATGATCGACAAGACCACCAGTGCCTGGGAGTTGTCCGATAACCTGGGTGCTCGTGGTGTTGATGGCAAGAGCCGCTGTTGGCACATTGGAACCCGTTATCATTTTGCTGATACATATCATCATATTTTGGAAAAGAAGTTGCTGAAACCGCGATTGTTCCCGGCAACAGATAATGGCCGCGTGGACGGAAAGCCCGTGTTTTTGTCTCCTGAGGTGTTAAAAGAGAAGATAGCTATACAGGGCAGCAATTTCCCTGCTCAGATGTTGCAGAACCCGGCAGCTGGCCAGAACGCCACTTTTCAGAAGGAGTGGTTGAAGTTTACGGATGTGCGGCCTTCTACGATCAATATCTACATCATGGGTGATCCGGCCAGCAGCAAGAAGCGGGGCAGCGATAGCACGGCCATACCTGTGATTGCTGTTGATTCAAACCGAAACAAGTATCTGATTGATGGTGTCTGCCACAAGATGAATTTGCGTGAGCGCTGGATGGCTCTGCGTGATCTGCGCAGGAAGTGGAGAAATCAGCCGGGTGTGCAGGGAATCTTTGTTGGTTATGAAAAATACGGCATGCAGTCCGATTTTGATTATTTCAATGAGCAGATGGAGGCGGACAAGGATGTTTTTGAGATTGCTGAACTGAACTGGACGCGGGATGGGACCGCCAGCAAAGAGGACCGGGTGCAGCGTCTGGTGCCGGACTTCCTACGTGGTCAGTTTTTCCTGTCCAGGGACGTTCCGGAGGAAACATCGAATCAGCGGAGGATGCGCGAGAGCGGCCAATCGTTCCGGGTGTTGCAGCCGGTCAAGAAGAAGGACCACGAAGGCAACCTCTATTCGCTGAACAAGACGTTCCTGGATCAGTACCTGTTTTTCCCATATGCGGTCCATGACGACCTGATTGATGCCTGCAGCAGGATTTACGATATGGATTACCAGCCGCCTGTGATTATGGAACAGGGTTCGTGTGAACCGGAGGTAGAGTGATGGCCGAGACAAGCAAGTTGTTCAGTGAGATAGTTCGAGCGATAGATGCAACAGAAGAGGATAAGACAGCATATGAGTTCAGCAATGGAAGAAAGTTTGTTCAGCCTGACCAGCTCTATGAACCGGAGCCCCAGCAGGGTTAGGGCATATGAGGCGCTGCCTGAATCGATTCGTGAGGTTTACAGCGAAAAGGAATATCTGTGGTTGTCTGCATCAGAAAAACATAGCCTGGAACAACGCGAGACAGAACCGGAGGTTGAGTGAATACGAAGCGCCTGGAAATCATACGTCGCAAACAATGTCTGACCGAAGAGAAGCCTGCTAAAAAAATAATTATTGACATCCTAAAATCATCCGCCATAATTGCGGATAATTTCACCGGTCAAGTTGTCTTGAATTTCAATCAGGGCGGCATTACCGGATATGAGAAGGTAGAAAAAGGAATATTCTAGCGGTTTGTCGCTATTACCTGCCAGGCAGGATCATGACACGACCCCGCATTAACGCCCATAGAGGCGTGGGTGTGGGGTTTTGTCGTTTAAATACTTTGCGGAGACATTATGCAAAACGATGGTTATTCGATTGACTCTAGCAACATGACTCCCGAGAAAACAGCGGAAACCGCGCTGGGAATGCGTGTGCTGGAAAAGTTGTTGAAGGAGTATCCGGGTTACAACTGGCATGTTGAGGTTAATTTCGCCGGCCAGGTCTGTACCGTGCGAACCGAATTCGGCGGGCAGTGGGGCTATGTGCTGCATCTGGAAGCGATCGTCAACGACCCCGACCTGAAGCTGGTGCGTTGGGCTGGCGGTGAACTGCTGGAACGATTCAACCTATCCCGCGAGAAAGCCAATCTGGATATTATTGATAGCCTGGCCGTTAATGCCCGTGGCTTTGCAACCCCTCAGAGGTAATTATGACCGAACCACAGGTAGCTGCAAATGTCGATAATGTGAAGGATGATGGGTATTGGGTGGATCTGGCCCGTAACGCCCATATAGCATCAACAACATATTTCGACGCATTTGTACGCCCGGCAATAGAGTCAGGCATACGTCAATTCCAGTCTCAGCATGGCAATGGCTCAAAGTATCTGACCGAGCAATACAGGCTGAAGTCGAAGCTGTTCCGGCCCATGACCCGCAAGGCTGTCCGCAAACATGAGGCTGCTGCTGCCCGTGCGCTGTTTGCTACAGAGGATGTGGTCAGTATCCGTGCGATTGACGACAATAGCGCGGATCAGAAAACAGCGGTGAGCATTTTCAAGTTTCTGCTGCAACGTCGCTTGACTAACGATATCCCTTGGTTTGTGACTGCTATGGGCTCGTATCAGGAGGCCATGACTTGCGGTGTTGTAGCTTCTCTCCAGGATTGGGAGGTGCAGGCCAAGAAGGGTGTTGACCGCCCAAGGATCACATTGATTCCCCCGGAGAATGTCCGCATTGATCCGGCAGCAAACTGGACTGACCCGGTAAATTCGTCCCCGTATGTCATCTACATGATTCCGATGTACGTCAAGGATGTTAAAAGTCGCATGGATAGTGGCAAGTGGCGGAAGCTGGAGGATACACAGATTCTGGCAGCTCGTCAGGCGGCCAATGACAGCACGCGGATAATCAGGGAGGGCGCCAGTGATTCCAAAGATCAGGCGTCGACCAATACGGATTATTCGGTTGTCTGGATTCACATGAACATTATTGAGGTAGATGGTGAGGATCTCATCTATTACACCCTGGGTACACAAGGTCTGCTGACTGACCCGGTTCCGCTGAAAGACATTTATTTTCACGGCAGACGGCCAATCGTTATTGGTAACTGCATCATCGAAGCCCACAAGGCCTACCCTTCGTCATTTGCAAAACTGGTTAAGCCGATGAACGATGAGGGCAACGATCTGGCCAACCTGCGCCATGACAATATCAAGCTTATTCTCAATCCCCGCCACCAAGCGCTGAGGAACAAGAACGTCGATCTGCGCTCAATCACACGCAATGTTGCTGGTAGCGTCACGATGGTTACTGCCCATGAAGATGTTAAACCAGTAGCAACACAAGATGCCACCGGTTCGTCTTTCAACGAGCAGGACAGACTGAATGCAGAGTTTGATGATCTGGCCGGCGGCTTTTCCGGCACGTCGGTGGCCAACAACAAAAATCTGAATGAGACGGTCGGCGGTATGAACCTCTTGGCCAGCAACGGGGATCTTGTTTCCGATTACCAGATGCGGACCTGGATAGAGACGTGGGTTGAGCCTGTATTGCGACAACTGATAGAGCTGGAGCGTGAATACGAGACTGATGCCAGACTCCTGTCACAGGCAGCCATGACCGCTGATATCCCGGAAGTGACGGAAGATATTTTGCAGCAATCCGTGCTGTTGAGCGTCAATGTTGGTGTTGGCAATACTAACCCTCAGAATCAGGTTGATAGATTCGTGTACGGCTTGTCTGCTGTATCCCGGCTTAAACCGGATATGATGGGCAGGTTGAAGGATGAAGAGGTTGTCAAGGAGCTGTTTGGAAAATTGGGTTATAAGGACGGCGCCAGATTCTTCGATTTTGCAGCAGAGCAGAAAAGTGATCCGCTGGATGCGGAAATAAAACAGGCCACGCTGGACAAGCTGAAAGCCGAAATCGAACAGATCAATCGTTCCTCAGATGTCAAACAGGTTGAAGCAATGGTTAAGCGTGTTGAAGTTTTGTACAGCTCAATGCAAAGCGCACAGACAGCGGCAACAGTGCCGGGTGTTGTGCCTATTGCGGACGAGATTGCCAAATCTGCAGGTTTCGCCGACATGAACGCTGCGCCGATCTATCCTGCTCCTGCTGCTGTTCCGCAAGGCGCCGAGGTTGAACCTGTTCGTCAGAACACTTCACCCATGTTTCCTGCACATGCTGCCGGTCCGGGTGAAGGGATGATGCAGGGAATTGAAACCGCGAGAGCTGATGGTATCAGAGAGGAAGCATTGTGAATGTCCTGGAAGATGATGTTTTGGAATTAATGCAGCGGATCAAGATCGGAACGAATGCCGAAGCATTTCTACGCACTGATCTGGGTGGTTACATAATTGACCGGATGAGTCTGTTGAGACAGCAAGCATTAGATCAGCTTGAACAATCCAATCCCTATGATGCTCAGGCCATGGCCACAGCACAGAATGAAGCTCGCATCCCTCTGATGGTCTTGCAGGCGATCAGTGATTGCATTGAGGAATACAAGTCTGCGGGAAAGTACCTGAATCAACCGCCTGAATAGGTTTAACGGCATTTGCCGATCACAATACAAGGAGCATCATTTATGAACACGGACATCGCCATCCAGCAGGACGCGACAAACCCCGTAACCGAAGCAACAGAGGTGGATACCGATCAAATCGAAACCGGCACTGTTTCATCACCCCGCGAAATAGCCATGGCACAGATTGAAGAACAGCTGATGCGTCAGCGTGAAATCGAGTGCGGTGAATTGCCTGCAGCAACACAGACCGATACGGCACCCGTTATTACGGACCCGCAACCGGCTGAGCGTTTGTTGAAGGTTAAGGTCGACGGAGTTGAAAAAGAGTTGCCGGAATCGGAAGTGATTAAGGGCTACCAAAAAGACTCTACAGCCAGCCGCCGTCTGGAAGAGGCTGCAACCAGGCTGAGAGAAGTCGAGGAAAGGGAGCGTCAGCTACGGGAATCTACAACGGCGCAACCGGCTGAAACCGGCAGTAGTAATGACGCTGCGGAACTGGCCCGCGAAATAATAGAGGGCTTTGTTGAAGGTGATTTTGAAGCCGCTCAGGAAAAACTGGCAAAAGCACTATCATCACGTCAAACAGACGCTACCCCGGTTGCGGATGAGTCAAAGTTTGCGGAGATAGTCGCTCGTACTCTGGCAGAGCAGGAGTATGACCGGGATTTTGCGAAAGCCAAGGAGATGTTCGACACAACCTATGCCGATATAAACGCCAATCCCAGGCTGGCCGCGTTGTGCAACGACATCTATTTTGAACAGGTCAATGCCGGCCTGAAGCCTAGTGAAGCGGCAAAGATTGCCGGTGAAGAGGTTCGTTCTCTGTTTGCCCCGGCTCCCCAGGCAGTTAACAGTCGTGAAACACGTAAGCAAGGCATAGACACACTGAAACCGGTTGCGGCGCATATCCCTGCCCTATTGCAGGCTGATAATGCACCGAACGACCCGAATGCCGTGATCGCGGACATGAAACGCGCACGCGGCCAAACCTGACAACAATCAAGCGTTTTATGACGCAGAAGAGGAGTAATCATTATGGCTGGACAAGTTTGGTACACCAATTCGCTGGGCGGTTATCTGTTCGCCCCCAATCTCTCTAAAAAACTGCGCATGGCCCTGACTAACATGTGCAAGTTCCGACAGTTTGCGGATATCAAAGAGGGCGCTGTTGGCCTCAAAAAAGGCAATACATTCAACTGGGATGTTTTCAGTAAGGTTGCCACCAAGGGTACAACCCTGACTGAAACCAATACCATGCCGGAAACCAACTTCACCATCACTCAGGGCACAATGGTAATAGGCGAAGCTGGTAACTCGGTCCCCTATACTGGTCTGCTGGACGATCTTTCCGCTGTCCCGCTGACTGGCATTATCAATAATGTGTTGAAAAACGATGCCGCCGAAGTTTTCGACGATATGGTCAGCGCCGAATTCAACAAGACCCCGCTGCGTGTTGTGGCGGAAGCCCGCGCAGATACAAGCGCAATTGCCTTGACTACCAACGGTACAGCAACAGCTACCAACAACGTGGCTCTGGGCAAAGAGCATATCAAGAACATTGCCGACACAATGCGTGAACGCAATATTCCGGGCTATACAGACAGCGATTACTACGCACTGGCCCATCCTACGACGCTGCGCCCGTTCAAAAATCAGCTGGAGCCGATCAAGGCTTACACTGAAATGGGTCTCAGTGAACTGAAAGCCGGTGAGGTTGGTCGTTATGAGGGCATACGCTTCGTTGAACAGACCAACCGGGCCAAAGAGACATTCACCAATGCAAAATCCAACTGGTGCTTTTTCTTTGGTGGCGACACCGTGGCGGAGGGTATTGCAATCCCCGAAGAACTTAGGGGTAAGATCCCTGGGGATTATGGCCGGTCTAAGGGCGTCGCCTGGTACTTCCTTGGCGGTTACGCGCTGGTTCATAGCAATGCTACCCAGGCACGTGTATTGAAGTGGGATTCTGCAGGTTAGTAGTCGGCAAATAATTATCTAACGGCAGAGTCGTTAATCGGCTCTGCCGTACAAAAGGAGATTCATCATGAGCATAAATTCAAACAGAATGCCGGATGGCGAAAACAACAGTGCTATCAGATCAATGCAGGAACAGGGTGTAAGGTCCGGTGTAACCGATACATACGGGGCTGATTTGACAAAGGGTTATGACACTGTTTCAGAGAAGGCCCTA
>CAXYUZ010000086.1:0-9525 GCA_964292275.1 uncultured Desulfuromonadaceae bacterium | reverse complement strand
ATCGAGGTCAGCAGATCCGGAATGATCTTCTGGCAAGACGAGGTATAAGACGGGGCAGAAGAAACCGCCACACCAGATACCGCGCTCCAAGATTTCTGAACAGGACAAAGAAAACAGGCTGGTTGCCACCATCATTACAGCACAGAATTGAAACCACTATGACCTGGTTTGCAAGATTGGCGACATTTGCATCGGTATCAGTTATTTCAATGGAGTTGGTAAAGTTTGATCTTCAGAAAATGGAGAATCCGGAGATTTCAGGTGTTGAGTATCAGCAAGGCACTCTAGCTGGTTACGAAGTCAGAGAGTACCTTTTGGAAAAGTGGGGCCGCAAATGCGTTTACTGCGGAGCTGAGGACGTTCCGTTGCAGGTGGAGCATATCAAGGCCAGAGCAAATGGTGGCTCCAACAGGATCTCAAATCTCACATTATCCTGTGAGAAGTGCAATACCGACAAGGGAACTCAGGATGTCAAAGTCTTCCTCAAAAAGAAATCTGAACTCCTGAAAAGGATCTTCGCACAGGCAAAGGCACCGTTAAAGGATGCAACGGCGGTCAATGCTACCAGATGGGCCTTGTTCGGGCGGCTAAAAGCAACCGGGCTGGTCGTCGAAGTCGGATCAGGTGGGCGTACTAAGTTTAACCGAACAAGACAGCACTACCCGAAAGGCCACTGGATTGATGCCGCTTGTGTGGGGGCGTCCGGGGTAGAGGTTGTTATCCCGGAAGGGATAATCCCGCTCCTGGTTAAATCCACCGGCCATGGTTGTCGGCAAATGACCAGAACTGATCGTTTTGGTTTTCCAAGGCAAACAGCCAAGAAAGGCGGTTCGGTATTCGGGTTTCAGACCGGAGATATAATCAAGGCTGAAATACCAAAAGGCAAATACGTTGGTTCTCATACAGGCCGGGTATCTGTAAGAGCAAGAGGCTCATTTGTGATGTCTACAGTCACCGGTAAAGTAGAAACCAGCTACAAGAATTGCAACATAATACAAAGAAAGGATGGGTTCGCTTATGCGTGATATAGGCACGCATTCCTCACCACCCAAATCAAAGATTATGGATGGAGTACCCTGCGTGGAAGAGGATGGATTTAGCCTCCCATGCCGAAAATAAGACCGTCAGAGGCGCTGCTTCGCTTCATGCTATCAACGGTGGTCTGTCAAAGCCTACTTCGCTTCTTGAGCCACCTACGGTTTCACAAGTAAGAGAAACGGTTGTTGCATCAAGATCGACTGCTCCCGAATCCCAAAAACAGCCTGTCGAAGTAAAACAGGAATCTGCCCCAATAGAAGAAAAAACATCTGAATCTTCGGAAATATCAGAAATCGAAAAGGTCAAAAATGCTTTAATAACATTGGCCTTGAAAAACGGTCTGACAAATGAAGAGCTGGACGCCTATGCAGAATTCAAATTGCGTCAACCACTCAATGCTGAATCTGATTACAGCCGTCTGCAACGTCTGTATGGAGATCTGAAAGCCAGACTTGAAAAAGATAAAACTGGCATGAAAACTCGTTGCATCGAACTTATGAAGAAAAAGGCAATCTCGCAAAATGGGCCGGAAGTTGAAGGCATGTGGGAAGAATTCAAGCGTTTGGCCGATAACAACGACATTCTCCCAGAGCATATGCAAGCTCATTTGATCGAATTAACAGGTCTTGCGCCTGAAAACATGAATCTTGAAACCCTGCAGAACGCCTATCGAGAAGTTGAAAAACGAATCAATAGCAATCTGGAAGCCTTCAAGAAAGAAACCGTAAACAACTATAATTCACTTTTACAAAAGGCCGCTTAATCTATCCTACAAAGAGAGGGGTTTAATCGCCCCTCGGAGGTGTCCCATGATTAAAATATTACACAGTGCCGACCTGCACTTTTCAAATAAAGCCAATAAGCTGGAAGAGGTAATAACCGTAACTGATTTTCTCCTGGAAAGAGCCACTGTTGAACAACCAGATGTAACAGTTCTGGCCGGTGACCTGGTTGATGAACATGACGGGCCAATTCGAGTGGATTCCGCAGCTGCCAGAGCTGCTATCCGGGTTGTTACAGCATTGGCAGACATTTCTCCTGTCGTAATAGTACGGGGTACACGTTCCCACGACCGTGAGACGCCATACATCTTCCGTGAATTGCGTGCAAAATATCCAATTTACGTCAGTTCTCAGGTAGAAATGGTTGCCCTGTTATCCGATAACCGCTTTGTGCCGGTAGGAGAGGGGGATGAAGATGATTATAAGGCCGTCTTCACTTTACTGCCTAGTCCAGATAAAGCAAATTTCGTGGCCACCTTTGGCGGTGAATCCGTGCAAGCCAGCACCATGATCGCAAAAGAAGTATTAAACGATGCTTTGTCATACATCGGCAGCGTCAATGAAGAGTTACCTCTTCATGTACCGCGTATCCTTGTTGCTCACGGCATGATCACTGGCGCTCAATTCAGTAGTGGCACTATCGCTACCGGTGAGGATCTTGAGTTCACAACAGCGGATCTGGCGTTGACCAATACTGACATAAAGCTCTTTGGCCATGTCCACAAATTTCAAACTTTTCCAGGCAATATTTTTTACTCCGGATCTCCAGGGCGATTAAATATGGGTGAGACCGAAATTAAAGGTTTTCTGGTTCATTCCATGGATGATCGCTTTCTGGAAGAAACCCGTTTCATTGAAACACCTGCTAAAACCTTTGTTCTTTATGATGTCCAATGGGGTGATGAAGGGGTTGAAAGAATCCTCGAAGAAGCTGAAAAATGCGAAGCGGAATGTTTTGGGGCTGAAGTTCGTTTTCGCTTTACCATACCTGAAGAATTACGACACATGATCAACAGGGATGAACTATCTGCCCGTTTTACATCAGCCGGAGCAAAGCTGGTTAAAATTGAAATGTCCTGCATTCTCGAAAGCCGTCAAAGATCACCTGGTATATCAAAGCTTATAACAACATCAGATAAGATGTGTAAATGGGCGGATACCAAAAAGATCGAGTTGCCGGCCAGGGTTTTGACAATAACCGATACTATCAAAGGCCGTGATGTTGAAGAATTGATTGAAGATGCAAAACGTGCCATATATGGAGTACCAATAGCTATCAAGGCTGTCGAAGTACAACAGGCAAAACCAGTTTTGACGCCTCCGCAGGTTGCTGATAACTGGCAGGAGAGTCTGTTCGGGTAAAGAACACTGATCGATAATTTGCGGCAAACCTCGTCGTTCAGGGCGGGGAGGGTGTCAACGCACAAGCTATTGCTGAGGGAAGGCTCTGCTTTGAACTCATCCAAAAGAGGAAACAAAATGAAACCAGTCTGGAAAAAGAAGTTATCGACGGCCTTAAAAGTTTATATCGGGTATTCGGAATTGACTGTTGAAACCTCCTGCCGGAAAATAAAAATAAAATAAAATAAATCGGAATTGACTGTTGATTGCAGCTTAATATCAATCGATCACATTTCGGTAAGTTCCCGCAAAATACAGGAGAAATCCCATGGCAACAAAATACGATCATTTGTCCAAAGAAGATCTTTTAAATATCCTTGTCAAACGAGACTCGGAGAGAAAACTTGGTTTGGTGTGGGAGAGAAACACGATAGAACACGAGAACTCTCTTAATGACGATTTTGTGGCGCTTGATCTAATTCAGGATCTATCAGTTGGAGAAGCTCCCTTTCAAAATCTTTTAATCGAGGGAGACAACTTTGATGCGTTACGATATCTCTCTATCGCTTACAAAGGCCAAGTAAAGTGTATTTGCATCGATCCTCCATATAATACTGGCAACAAAGACTTTATTTACAATGATAAATACATCGACAAAGAAGACTCATGGATGCACAGCAAGTGGATAGAGTCTCTATATAGAAGATTTACTCTTGCAAGAGACCTGCTTTCGGATGATGGAGTTATTTTTGTCTGTATTGATGACAAAAACAGGGCGAAACTGGAACTCATGATGGACCAGGTTTTCCCTGGTATGAGGGTAGGGACGTTTGTGTGGCGCTGCCGAAGCGGAGCGAATGATGCTAAAGAATGGTTCTTGAGCGTCGACCACGAATGCGTCTTATGTTACGCCAATAAGGGGTTTTCGTTCGCTGGACAAGCAAAAGATTTTTCTTCTTACTCTAATCCAGACGATGATCATCGCGGAGTATGGGATAGCGGCGACCTGAACTCTAATAAAGACTATAAGCAGAGGTCAGAAACCTTTTATCCCTTGTACCATACTGATACGGATATTTGGTATCCATGCGATCCGGGAAGTGTCTGGCGATTTGCTTCGGAAGCCCGGCTTGCCAATGGTAAAAAAATCCGTACTAAGACAATGGAGACTATCGTAAAAGAAAATAGAATTTCTTGGCCCAAAGATGAACCTTTTGTTCTTTACGAAACGATTGATGCACTGGAACAAGCAATTAAAGATGATACTGCGCCACATAACCTAAGGATTTACAAACTGATTCCTGAACTCCAGCAACTCGTAGAAACTGGTCAGCTAAAGGAGCGTGTTTTAGAATGTATCGAACCAATTGATAACTGGGTTGGACGAAGGATAGGCTTAGGAAAACCACGCTTTAAGCGCTTTCTCACAGATTTAAAGAAAACAGAAAAACCCGTATCGACGTGGATTTTACCGGCCTCCCTAAAAAAGAAAGATCTGATTGAAATTGAAGAACTGGACGAGGTTGAATCCTTTCAAGTAGGTTATACAAGCGAAGGAACGACACAATTAAACCAAATAGTGGGAACAAAAGACTTCCCGTATCCGAAGCCGCTCAGCCTGATAAAAGCTTTAGTTAACCAGGTAACTGATCCTGACTCCGGACATATAGTCCTTGATTTCTATGCCGGTAGCGGTACTGCCGGGCACGCTGTAATGGACTGCAACAGCGATGGAGGGGACCGGACATATATAATGGTTTCATCTACAGAAGCAACTGAAAGCGAACCTGATAAAAACGTCTGCAGAAATATAACCCAAAAGCGCCTTAAAGCTGCAATAGAAGGCTATTCCTATAGAACCAAAACCGGAGTGGTCTCTGTTGATGGTCTTGGTGGTAACTTTGCTTATTTAAAAACAAAGCGAATACCATTCACTTATTTACATTTGGATATTCAGCACGATCAAATTTGGTATGCTCTTCAGCTTATCCATGCTCAAGAAATTTCTCCATTTGCTGATGACAAACCATACCAATATCTGGAATTTAATAAAGGCGCCGTCATCTATCTGCCTGAGTTAAATTCAAAATCAAAGCAGATTATTTTGGAGTACGCAAACACAACTCTAAAATCAACTATGATTTACACCTGGCAGCCAGGGGTTCTGGCACAAGAAATATTTAGTGAACACATATGTATTGAAAAAATCCCAGATTATCTAATGGATCGGTTCGGAGGTAATAAATGAGCAGTGTCACTCCTCCGAAGAGATTTCAGCAAGACGCTATTGACAATGCTGTTACTATATTCAATTCGTGCTTAACGAAATTAACTAACACCCGTGGCACTATCAATGAGCAAGCCAGCAGACAATTAATTATATCCAGCAATGGATGTCTTTTATTTGAAGCCCCAACAGGCATTGGCAAAACGCTTATGGCGGGGAACACAGTTGAAAAGTTAAGTCTGGACCACAACATTATTTGGTTTTGGTTTGCACCGTTCGCTGGGTTAATCGATCAAACAGCGAAATCAATCCGAACAGAATTCCGCAATTTACGGACAAAAGATCCCGCTGTTGACCGTAATGTGGAAACGCTCGCTACCGGCGACATTTTTATCACCACTTGGGCAAGCGTTGCCGTAGTTAACGCAGACAGCCGAAAGGTTCGAAAAGACTCAGAGACCATCCCGTCTATTGATGTTCTGATTACCCAAGCAAAAAGTCTTGGCTTTCATGTCGGAGTAGTTATTGACGAGTCACATCATTCCTTTCGGGGTCAGTCACAGGCTTTCGCTTTTTACAGAGAGACTCTCGCACCAGATATTACGATTATGGCGTCAGCTACTCCCAAAGACCATGACGTAGAAGATTTTGTGGCTAAAAACAAGATTAAGCATTTGAACAAAATATCTATCTCCAGGACATCCGGAGTGAACGCAGGGCTTCTGAAAAAAGGTGTTAAAGTAGCTGTTTTTAAAACACCACAACAGGGAATTGAAGAACTAATCAACTTTCAGCAGACAGCCATAAAGTATGGTGTGCGGGCTCACAACCAGATTAAGGCCCTGTTGAAAGCTGCCGGGCAAACAGTTGTCCCTCTTTTGCTGGTGCAGGTAGACTCACAAGAAAAGAGTATTACTAATGCAAGACATTGGTTAGAAAACGAAGGTATTGATCCCGATACAATCCGATGGCATACCGCGGATGAACCAGACCCTAACTTATTGGCAATCGCCGCTGACGAAAGTGTAGAGGTGCTTATTTTTAAAATGGCAGTTGCTACCGGTTTTGACGCTCCAAGAGCGTTCACACTTGTGTCTATGCGGACAGCCCGTGATCCAGACTTCGGCACTCAGATTGTCGGTCGCATCATGAGAGTAGACCGTCGACTACAAACTGTACCGGATCTGCCAGAAAGTCTGAAGTATGGCTATGTTTTCCTGTCAGATAATGCCGGCCAAACAGGCCTAAGCACAGCCGCTCAACGGATCAATGCTATTCGAGATGATCTCGCTGATGTTAGTGACAATGTTGCTGTGATTACTATCGGAGATGAAGGTCCCGCAGCAAGTGAACCCGACAAACATGGACAATTTACTTTTATTCCTCCAACACCAAACCAGGAAAATGGAATATATCCAGGTGGCGGAAAAGCAAATCAACAGGGATCTACAAACTCAGAGCAAATGGTATTAGATGGAATGGGACTCTCAATGCCTTCACCAGTCTTTGCATCTGATAGTGCTACTACCGGGACGACTGCTCCAGCGAAAGTAAACACCAGTAGCCCAAGTATTTATCGTTATCCTCTTCGTGAGGACATCACATTCCCTAAGCAGTTTAAGAAGGCAATTATATCTGCAGACCAAAGTGATCTTCTTAAAGATGTCGTAAGTCTGTTCCGTTTTGACTCCGAATTAATTAATGTTGCAAATCAGAGTGCAGTTAAGATTTTAATGGAACAAGTTGAAATCTTCGGCCAAGAAAAAGAGGTGCCAGAGGCTATTCAAGCTATTCTTGCTCAAAACGAAATTGATCGACATGCACAGCTCTCTCTTAGTTTCGCAAACAAAGACGGTATGATTGACATAAGACAGCTATTTATAGCTCTTGAAAAAGAGTTGGCCAAAGAGTTCTGTGATCGCGGGTGGTCACACATGGTTACACCTGACGCATTGCGCATGGCAATGAATAAAATACTGGCTATCAGACCTGATATGTTACGGGATGCAGTTATCGAAGCAAGTAAGCGCCATGTCGAAGTTGTTGACGCTGAACTGCTACCGAAAGAAGTAATTTCCGGTGTAATTCTTCAGCCTTCCCGACTTAACATATACAAGATCTATCCTGGAGATCTTAATACTTGGGAATTGCCGTTTACCAAGGAGCTTGACGATGATATGACCGGGACAATCCTCTGGTGGCACAGAAATCCTCCGAGAAAACCTTGGTCTGTTGGAGTCCCCTTACCAGGACAACCTTCCCAAAAACACTACTGGCCTGACCTTATTGTTGGCGTAAATGGCCGAAGCAGAGGAAATGGTATTTTGTTGGTTGAAACAAAGCGGGCACTTAATGATCAAGAAGGGAATTCCCACGCAAAATCTAAGGTTGAGCATCCAGAGTACAAGAAGCCGATGATGCTCTACTGGGAAAAGGAAGAACGGTGGATGGTTGTAGAATATGATCCAACCAACGATAAAAACGTTTTGGATCGTGTCTGGAAAGCAGGTTTGATGGTGGGTTGGTAACAATTACAGACCTATTGAAACTTTCATATCTACAGACAATATCCTGCCTGGATAATGGTGATCACTACCGCTAGGGGCTCATAGTCGGGAATTTTTTATTACCCACACTCCGGAATTGTTTTTGAAGGCCGATGCTCGTATTATGTTGGAGCCGGGCAATGTTAGTATTTTAACTTGCTGATTAACAAGAATAAGGAGTCCAAAGATGTTCACCGAATTTGATACAGCTTGTATGCAAGGGAATTTTGAAAAAGTTGCCTCAGTTCTAAAAGATAAAACTTTTTCTCAATGTGAAATGAATACAGCACTTCGTCATGCAGCATATTATACAAAACCAGACGTAAGGCATTGGGACGATCTGGTAGATAAATTGCTTGAGTATGGAGCCATTATAGAATGGGATGATCGCGGACAAGAAACCATTTTAAATGCAATTAAGCCAGATAATTCCTATGTTTTTAAAAAGCTGCTGAACGTTTGTGATGGGGACGTAAAGCAATTGGACATCATCATTTCCTTGTTAAAGGTAAAAGCGGATACAGCATGGGCCGTAGATCTTCTGGAAACCAGGAAAATAAACACTTTTCACAATGCTGATTGGCGACATTAAAATCCGAAACAAGCGGAGACAAACCATGCGATTAACAGCAATAGGCAATAACATTATCCAGGCAGGCGGTAGTATCAACATATCAGGAAACGTCATATCTGGTTGTCATACTGGCGGCATTTATGGGAACAAAAACGTAAAAACCGAAGACAGACAGGTTTCACCGTTCACCCAAATCTGTATTAATGGCCCAGTAAATCTTTGCTCATCTCGCGGAGAATCTTCATTGATCCATGTGACCGCAGAAGAAAACATCCTGCCTTTTATCAGAACAACAGTGGCTGATGGCTGTCTGAACATTGATATGGAAGATGGAGTTTTCTTTATACCAATATTCAATGGTGGTTAGTCGGGTGGTAGAACAAAAACGAGTCTAAACATTTGGGATAACGATTTTAGTCAGCGGGGGGAGTATGGAAAACCCATTTTGGTGCAGCAAGGGCAAAACTCTTGATGAGGATCAGTGTAGGTGCAAAAAATATTCCGCTACATCGGCTGGTTATAGTTGTACGCAGCTTTTCACTGTACGGAAGTTAGACCACAGGGATGCATCATGTGGGTGTATACCAATATTGTCGTTGCCCAAGTCATTAAGACATCAGCGGGAATTCCTTTCTTTTAAAGGAGGGATGAAAGCGTACTATATGTTTCAGATATCGGCTTTATTTTGTTGTCGAAGCGGCAATAAAAATATACTATCAGCACTATGAAAGTTACTCATCATCGTACCGTTGTGTTCAAGATTGGATACCATCTTGTTTTTTGTACCAAGTACCGTCGCAAGGTTCTGGTTCAGGAAATTGATATACGTCTCAAAGAGATAATAAGAGAGATAGCCACCGAAAAGGGGTTTATTATCTCAAGCCTTGAGACCGATACTGATCATGTTCATTTATTTGTTTCGGCCCCACCCCATGTCCCTATTTCGCAGATCACCAAATGGGTAAAAGGCATATCAGCATTACGGCTATTACGGGCTTTCCCTGGTCTAAAAAAGCG
>CAXYUZ010000085.1:0-9527 GCA_964292275.1 uncultured Desulfuromonadaceae bacterium | reverse complement strand
CGATGTCAGAACCTTTTTCTTTCAGTTCAACAAGTTTTGCCTCGTATTCTGGAACGAGTTTCGCCAGTTCTGCCTCAATGTCCTTTTTGGACTCCTCGATCTGGTGCTTTTTGCCATTCGCCTCTTTGGCAATTTCAGCCAGCTTACCGGAATGTTCAACAAGCCTTGCCTGCTTGAGCTGCATTTCAACAATTGGATCTTTAACCTTCTCAGCAATACTGTCCACCTTGCCAAGAATACCGGTATAAATCTTTCGCAAAGCCCCTGTTTTGTGCGCCCCATAAGCAACGGCGCCTACCCCGGCTACAATTCCAAGCTCAATCAGTCCCGTCATAATTTCCCCCCACCTTTTGTTTTATTGTTTTTGCAACGGCTCTATTAACTCAACATAAGCGGCCATAACCCACATTTGGGCAACCGCTTCACCTTCCAAACTCTTCATTATCCCAATCATTGCCTCGATTTCGTCCAGCCCCTTCTCCTCGGCAACCCCTTTGATTATTTCTTGCCATTCTTTGCAGCGATCGAAATAAATATCCGGACAGAGGCTATGCAACGATTTACGGACAGAATACAATTCGTTCACAATCTTAATGCGCCGTTCCGGCATGCAGTCCCCTTTACGTTGCTCAACCAGAGCTTTTACAAGCTCACGACTTTAGTCGTGGGTAGTTGACCGACTCAATAGCCTTCCGCCTGGATAAAGTCGATTGCCTCCATACAGCCATTACAAACGACTGCCTTGATGTCGTGTTTTTGTCCGATTGAATTCAGATACTCGATCCATTCCTTTTGTTCATCAGACGTTCTGCCACCAGACTTCCTTTTAAGCTCAATCCACAAAATAGGCAGTCCACTTCCGACTTCAGGCCAGATCGTAATATCCGGAACACCAGGAACAACACCGCCTTTTTTGAGACGAACTGCCGTCTTTTTATCCCTTAACCCGCCATTTGGAGTCGCATGATGGCGGATCTTTTTAATTACTAGCCAGGCCACCAAGGCGAACTGTTCCTGTTCTTCATCGTCCAAAGAAAATATCTCTTCGATGGTCTCCTTAACAGGGCCACCCATCCGGGTCTGGTATTTAAGTAAATCCGTTTCATTCCAGCGCATTAACTATCCTTTCAAAATACTATTGGGATTCGCTGTAACCATTCCCAAGCAGGAACTCTCTATCAATAACATCCAGTTCAAACGCAGCTCGTTTGACATGAGCCGGGATCTTATAACTCCCGGATAGATACCGTTGATAGTCGTCCAATGAAACTCCAAGACATGCCGCCATTGTGTGCGTATCAAAATTGATTCTTGCCTGAAGCGCCTCTAGTTCTTTACAATAAATTTTAACTGTCTCAATCATTTGAATTTTGTATCGTATTTTATTTACATAGTCAATAATTTATTTGTCAAGAGTAACAATAACCCCTTCTCGTTACCCATGCCGCCTTGCCTTTACTAACGGCAAACTCATGGCTTATATCCCAAAGGGCAATCAGATCCTTGAGATATGCAGGAGATATATCCAGCAGAAAAGCGGTGTCCCTGCGCGTATATCCCTGTCTTGCCAACTGGATGATCTGGCGCCTTGTTACCTTTCTTTTCCTGATCTTCTTCGATTTAAAATAACCGCCCAATCCAAATAACTTCACGTTTTTCCGGAACGTATCGGGACTTCTACCTAACGCCTTTGCTGCCTCGGTCGCATTGTTACATTCTCTGGCCGCTCGAAGAATCTCGGTAGCAGTCAACCCCAGGAACATTTCTCCGGGACGCTTATTAAAGAGATCCTGTAACTCATACTTATCAAGAATCCGGTCCAACTGAGACACAGACACGCCAAGACGACGGGCTGTATCTGTCTTTGTCTTTTGTTCCTTGGCCGTCCGTCTAAGGTCACCAAGACTAAGGCCGCAACGCGGGAACAATATAATGTTGTCCATAATTTTCATGTGCAAATTATATATACTTTTGTTTACTTTGTCAATAATTGTATACCTGCTATTATTGATTGCAAACAAAAAAGGCCCCGATATAAACCGGAGCCTTTTAAAAATAGTTGAACTAATATTTCTAGTTCGCGCCTTCCCCGCCTGCCAGCATCAGTGCATACTGACGTGGAGTAAAGCTGATACCGTGCTGTTCGTGAACACCATTATCATGAACATAGGACACAAACTTGCCTGGCTGGTCGATGTCGAAACCAAGCATAGCACTGGAAACATCGCCTTTATAGGTGTGCAGTACAGCAAAACGTGCCTGGAAGTCTGCATCGGCCGCTTTTGCCAGTGCATCAAAATTTGCCGGTTTGTCCGAAGCCATTACTGCGGATGCCATTGACATTACTACGAGTGCTGCCATAATCAGTTTTTTCATGCTTTTACTATCTCCTTGTCAATTGTGTTTTGTGCTTCAAAATTATGTTTACTTTATATCGTTTTTTGTTTACCTAGTCAATACTTTTATTACGAAAAGTATAAAAAATTATTTTTCCATGGGCATTTTCACTTTATGTGTAATCATTCCCCGGTTTTCTGCAACTTTTAACCGATAATCAATACCTTCAAACAAACAAGGCTGGCACATCTGAAACAACCTCGACCGGATAGCGACACCATTCCAACCATACCGGTCTGCCACCTCGGATATTTTGAGATTAGACGTTACAATTAACGGCCTGTTTGCCTCATACCGGGCATTAATAATATCGTAAACCATCTCTTCTACCCATTCAGACGGTTTCTCTTTACCAAAATCATCCAGAATAAGCAGTTTTACAGTCTTGTACCTCCTTAAAACCGCTTCCGCCGATTCATTACCCCTTTCAAACCCCGCCCGGATACCTGATAAAAGTGAAGGAACCGTCCCAACAACAACCTGATGTCCCTTCTTAATCAGCTCCATGGCAATTGCGTAGGCTAAATGCGTCTTTCCAAGCCCCGGCCCCCCGGCAAAAAACAAACCTTCTGATCTAGGAAACATCGCTACAAAACCAATGGCCGCCGCTAATATCTCTCTGTTGTTCCCTGGGAAGAAATTATTCAAATTACATTTTTCAAACCTCTCCGGCACCCCTGAACTTTTGAGCAACAACTTTAACCGATCCTGTTTTTCACGGTTTTCAGCCTCTTCTTTAAAGGCATTTTCTGCTTTTTCCCGCTCAGACCTCTCTTTTGAAGCGCCTTCACACTGGCAAGGTTCAAACACCCCTATTTCGGCCAGAAACGAATCCTTGGCCTGTTTTTTGACCTTACAATGAGAACAAACGGGATCAATTTTAAAACCATTAATTATTGATTGAACGCTTTGCATCAGAACCTCCACGAAGCAGGAACATCATCATCATCAGCAACTCTTCTTCTATTGTTTTTCTTCTGTTTCCTTAACGCCATTGTCTCCAGAACCTTCTCAAAGTATTTGAAGGACAATGCACCATTATCGATCGAGATTTTGAACGCTTCTTTTATCTCTCCGACGGTATGCCTCATGCAAATCTGTGTGGCACTATTGTTCATGCCGCCAACCATAGGTGAACCAAAATATTCTTCATACATTGATCTGAACTCAAACAGACCTATCTTTCCAGATCCGGACTCAAGATTTTGTAGTGCTTCCATTTCTCCCCCATCCAACGAATTTGAGTTTTCAACAGGCGTTAAAAAATCCTCGCCTATATCATTATCTTTAAAAACTATCTTTAAAAAACTATCTTTAAAGGACGGCACATTTTGGGCGACACACGGCATATTTTGGGCGACACACGGCACATTTTGGGCGACACACGGCATATTTTGGGCGACACTTTCCACTTTTCCCGAAATCAACGGCACATTTTGGGCGACACTTTCTTCGCCAAAGAAGGGTAACGGCATATTTTGAGCGACACCCTTTAAGCCCTTATGGGCAGCCGGAATTTGCCTGACTACACTCTCCGGAGTCGGCATTTTTTCTGCTGCTGACTCGTCCGGCCAACAGAAAAAGACCCCACTATTACGATTGTAATAAACCACCCCATCACCGACCACGATCCCTAATCCCTTCAACCCATCCGCGTCCTCTTTTAACCCTTTTCTGAACTTGCAAAACATCTTCCGATCGCCTTTGCATCCTACGACCTCCAAAAGCGAATTGGTCTTATGATGTTGGTCTTCCGACTGACTCATCATCCAGACTGCAACAGATCTGGACACCTGATTTTTAAGCTGAAGCATTTGGACAACCAGGGCTGGATTGATGATTAGGCTTGGCTCGATACCCATGAGCCGGCAGTAATACGGAGATAAACTGATTTTTTTTAAGGTGCCTTGGAATTGCCACCACTTCCGTCTTGCGGCCTGATCGCTATCACCAACATAATCAAGCACCGAAAAAATCATCTCTTTTTCTTCATCGCTACTTTTGACAACGATTGCTACGGCCTTCATATCGATCAGCTTTTCACGGAGAAACTTCCAGTTTGAATTAACCCCCATGATTTTCGCTATCTTTGCAACATCAAACCAGATATCCACCCCACCGATAGCATTGTATTCCGACCTCTCGGCAAAGGATCGGATCGTTAACATAATATCCCGATGATACGCACTTAAAGCCCCCCTTTCATACCGAACCGTTCCAAATACCGTCTCCAATACCTCGCCTTTATGCGTTCTGGATACTGGATACATATTCATCCGGCACTCTCTGAGTAAAGCTGTTGGAACTTGCAGATCAGCTTCCTCTTGAAAGTTCTCCTCTTGTGGGCGATCGGGAGGTTGCATTAAATCGAAGCCTCCTGGTCTGCCCGCTGGAAAGAACTGTAAGTCTCCATATCTTTACTCGAATAAAACCGCCGCTTGGAAATAGGCCGTGTGTAAAAAGGAATTTTCCGCTCACGGGCCAGCTTGTTCAGCATAGCCTCACTGATTTTCGCCAACTGCGCCGCCTCTTTTGCACAAATAAGATCATCCGGTAATTCACTTTTCGCCTCTGCCATCTAATTCTCCTTTTTGTTTTTTATCCCTTTGTGATGTTTTGGATCTTTTTTACAAAGTGTGTTTTTAGAGTCGGTGTTTAATTTAAAAACAAAATATGCAAAAGTTTTATTTTTGTCAATAAAAGTATAGACAATATAAAACAAAATATATACATCAGAGATATTAAATAGTCGTCGAATGAAGACAAAGGAGAGAAAATGGCTGAGGGGCAAGAAAAGATAGATGATTTGATATTTGAAACTGCCGCTGTTTACAACGCAGACCCGTCACGGGTAAAGGCTTGTTTTCAGAACAAGTCTTTGATAGCAAACCTCCAATCTCCTTGTAAAATTTGTAATGAATCTGCCCCGCCAGAATGTAGGGAAATGTGTGGCGAGTTAGCAATCTTTAGAACCGTAACGGATCTCCATGATAAAGCATCCGGCAAACATTATACCGAGGTCACAACCGTAGTCGGGTGCGTCTTACAGATCCAAACAAGACAAACAACTTCCCTGACACTGATTGAAAACGCACTCCGTCTTAAAAAGACAATAGAGACAGCAGAAGAATTGGAGTCGAACGAAGAATTTTCTCCGAAGGAATCATCATGCTGATCATCATTGAATCCCCGAAAAAGACCAAACACATTGCCGAATACGCCAAGTGTAAAGTCATGGCAACAGTCGGGCATATAAAGGATCTCCCTACAGATGAGATGGGCCTGGATGAGAAGCTGGATCCAAAGTTTCTGGCAACAGAAAGAGGAAGAAAAACATTATCAGACATCAAGACTGCGGCACGGGGCGAAAATGTGGTTATAGCAACCGACCCTGACCGTGAAGGTTTTGCGATCGGTTACCATGTCTACGAGGAAATAAAATCTTCGGCCAAAAGTATAACCAGGGCCGAGATTCGGGAGATAACCCAAAAAGGTGTTGACGATGCCCTTAAAGCAGCTCAACCGATGAGCAGCTTGTCCGTCTACGACTATCACGCCTTTCTTGGGCGCCGGGTTGGAGACAGGGTTATCGGATATACCCTGTCCCCCAAAATCAGCAACAAACTGAAGATGCGCGGGGCAAAAGCGGGACGAGTTCAATCCCCTGCCCTGTGCCTGGTTGTTGAAAGAGAAGAGGCTATCAGGCTTTTTAAGCCTGAAAATTATTATGAATGTTTCGTGACGATAGAAAAGAATGGAGCCTCTGTTAAAGGGGAATCCGTCAAAAATCGGTTCCAAAACAAGGCCGATTGCGACAGCGTGACTCAACGTATATTGAACAGCAGGACCGCGACCGTTATTGCAGTTAAGCACAAAGATGCGTTCCAGAATCCAAAGCCGCCATTCTCAACATTGGATCTGTATGCCGCTGCGAGTGCCTACCTGAAATTGTCCCCAGAAAAATCAAAAAAGCTTGTCGAAGAACTCTTTGCTAACACCTTGGTAACGTACATTCGTACAGATTCTTTCCGGTTGTCAGATGAATGGACACTTCCGGCAATCGATTATTTGCGTCAGATTCACCCTGAAGCGACGGCTAACAGCCCGATTATGTACAAATCAAAGAACAGCCAGGCTGAAGCACATGAGGCCATCAGACCGACATCTATCTATCCCCTTTCCGAGATCAAGAATATCTGCTCCGGACAAGGCCTGACAGATGAACATGCAACATTACTTGAACTGATCTGGCGCAGAACCTATGCATCCCAAATGACCCCGGCCAGGATAGCCACGTCTGAAATACGGATGCAGGCAAATGAAGAGGAAATCCTTTTTAAAGGCAAAGTTCTAAAAGATCCTGGATTCTATGCAATCTGGACATATACCGATTCAAAAGAAGTCGTACTCCCTCCAATTAATGAAGGTGACACACTGCAAATAACCGGTGCTGAAACCTTATCCAAAAAGACAAAACCACCAGGACGGTATTCCGAGGCATCGCTTCTGAAAAAAATGGAAGAACTTGGGATAGGCCGACCTTCAACGTATGCATCCCTTCTGGGATCAATCAAAAATTCAAATTACACAAAAGCAAACAATAAAGGGCATCTTGAACCAACGTCATTGGGTGAATCAATAATCAATGCCATCCGCCAGGATTATCCATGGCTATTGGAATATAGCTTCACAGCAGAGATGGAGTCTTGCCTGGACGATATAGCTGGAAAGCATACCGATTGGAAAGACTTCGCAAAGACACTGGTGGAAAAGGTCGGTGGATTACCGGCCGCCAGATCGACTGGAACAAGTTCTCCACCAACAGAAACCAGGTTGTCCGAAAAACAACTGGCACTTATCGAAAAAAATGCAGATGAAAAGGTCAAAAAGGCTGTATCAAGCGGTGATTTTGCAAAAGGCCGCAAATGGCTGGATCAGTTCTTTAAAGACCTAGAAAAGGACAAAAACAAAAACCCCTCTGGAACGAATTCCAAAGGGTTACGAAAACGAAAATAGACAACAAACTATACCATTCTAAGGACAGCCACAACCTTTCCAACAGGTTCAATGGGGGTCTGATATTCGGTTCCATCAATTATATATTTACCGTCGAGACGGATTTCGGAGTCAAAGATCACAACGCCACCAACGGAATTGAACGCATACTGACCATTTCCGGAAAACTTGTTTCCAAGGTGGATTAAATAAATCGTATTGCCGGAGTCGGCTTCCTTAAAACGTATATCAGCGAATTCAACTCCAAGCTTTTTGACATACTCATAACTTAGACCAATCGGGCAAACTGAACCATTTTCGATATGAGCCACATTCCCGGTGATTGAACTGCCTTTGAGAATATAGTCATAGGACGCCCCAGACACTTCAACAAATCGCATAATGAGCGCCAATGGGGGTTTCTGAAGTTTCACCGACGTAGAAATTATCTGTTTTGAAACATTCAGATACGCCGCCAGCTTGGTTAAAGTGGACATCCCAGCATACTTCTTCATCCGATCGATGATCGCCCGATTTTCCGGATTATCATCTTTCCAGACATAGGTTGCGCCAGGAACTTTGACCGATGAAGGCAACGACAAACTTTCATCGACCACATCAAGATTAGCTTGGATTTTTTTAGTCATATTAATCAGTTCCTTTTGTTTATGCTTTTCTAAATTTTTATTCACTTAATATGATCTGTAATACTTATTTGTAACAACTGTGTCAATAATTTTAATATTAACTAAGGATATTATTTTTATAATTTGTACGTTTTTTATTATTTTATCTCTTTTTCTTTTTACAACAATAACTTTGTTCTTTTTTTATTGTTTTTGTCAACAATAATCGGGTGGGGAGAAAACGATGTCAGGTAAAAATAAATTCACGCAATATAAAGACAACCCGGATGTTTGGCCTGAAGAGAATCTAAATAAAATCCACGCCTGGGCGCAAAACACGTACAAGACTTCATTTGAAAAAGAAGACATGCTACAGGCATCTTATGTTGCCGCTATTATGGCCGCCGCCATCCTGGATCAAAAAAAGTTAAAAGGGCAACGAGCCTTCCGCGCCTCCTTTTTTTACTGTTTACATAACAACCTCCCTACAGCGTTTTTTGACATCCCCATGTCGTCTATACATGACGATTTTGAAGAATGTCGGTATGCCACAACCGGTCTATTTACAGCGTCTAATGAGGAGCTAGGCCAGACCGTTATCATGGATGTAATCGAAACCATATGGCCGGCAATAGCTCCTACCCTTGATCCGGTAGACGAAAAGATCCTTACTACGGTACTTGGATTCGATAGCAATCAGGGTCAAATGTCCTGCCGGGGAGCTGCCCAAAAACTCGGCATATCAAAAACCACCGTGGTAAATCATACAAACGGAGCCATCCGCCGTTTAAAAAAGAAATTGCGCGAAACCCTAAGCGAAGAAGATCTGAAGTTGCTTGAGCGAGGCGAACATGCTTGAAAACAAATTACTGGAATACAATTCCACCTCTCTTGATGATCTCCATGAAATACTAAATGGACTGTATGTAGACGCCTGGATGGCCGGTTACTCTTACCGGCAAATTTCAGCGGTTGCCAGACAGCGGAGATGGGATCTGATCTATGTGGCTATTGTCCACCATGCCTGTATTCCACCCGCAAAACGAGGCCGCCCACCACACAAAGTTTCTATTCCTGAAGAACTAAAGAATATTATGACCCGACGAAATATAACATTCCGGAAATGGTGCCATTCCTATGGCCTGGATGATTACGTCTTTGCAAATGAGATAAACAATCTCACCCCGACTGCAATCAAGCATCTGGCGATGGACTTCCCGCGTTACCTTGAGAAGCTTAATGTCAAGGTTGGACAACATACACCATTACCCAAAACCCCACCTCAGAAACTCTACGGGGATATTTCAATAAAACAGGCCGGCTCAAAGTTTTTAGCCGACGCCATTAACTACCCCGCTGCCAAGTCTGCCGATTCATCACCAGGGGCTGCACTTTATCAAGTAATTGGGAAAATTATAACTATCCGGAGGATTGAGAGGCTGAAATCCATTCTCGCTTGACGGATTTTATAAAAAAAATGGTAAAGTGGTAAAGTGGTAAAGTGGTAAA
>CAXYUZ010000084.1:0-9529 GCA_964292275.1 uncultured Desulfuromonadaceae bacterium | reverse complement strand
GGCGCCAAGGCATACGCTGAGTTGTCTTGTGAGGAAAAAACCGTTGTGGATAGCTTTGAAGGTGAAAAATCCTATGAGAAAAACCGCACAAAGCCGTTAATACCGTTTGCCGGTCCTGCACTGGTCGGCCTGCCGATGCTGTCACAGGTGGACGAAGCAGGACAGCCAGATCTTTTTAGCCTGGCCGCTTGAGGCCCGTCAGGAATCCTCTGGGTTTATTCATGGGGAGGCTCAACATGGAGAATAAAATGTCAGAAACATGGACTAGAGAAGATTCAGAATCAGCAGTTTTGCAAGGGTGGGATGTATTCCAGGCCTCTTTAAATGGTCAACAGGTGCCGCTTATTGAGCGGTGTGATGATCTTGCAATATTTGAGGATGATATGGAAGCCCTGAAGTTTGTTAAAAATCTTGCTGCTAATGGTGATTTGCTGGCTAAGAAAGCTCTTCGCCTCGATTATGAGGTTCAGGTTCAGCTTTGTGTTGACGGCGCCAGCGGCCTGTAAAGGATACGTTTTGTTTTTTGATTTGACGGAGTGCTTATTAGTTTGTATATATTATATACTATGAAAACATTTGATAGATAGAGGTGTTTATGACTGACGAAATAAAACGCGAGAAGGGGAGGCCATTTCAGCCACCTGGGACTCAGCAGGAAACAAAGATGAGGCCCACAATGTCTAAGAAGGACAAGGAGTTCTTAACTGAGTGTGCGCGGGAAATGGATATCCCTCTGGGGGTAATGCTTAAAAACTTCATGAAGCGGTATATGAAAGAACATACCATTGAAGATGCGATGAAGGAGACCTGGTTGAAGCCGGATTGCGATACCTGCCTTCCAATGGCTATTCACCCGGAAGATAAAATCCGGCTTGAAGCGTACACCAGCGCGATTAAGAATACCTATGGCAATTTTATGGTTCAGGTGGCAATGAAGTATCTGAAGCGGCGGAAGAAAAAATAATTCTTTTTTGGGGGGACCGTGGACAAGTGGAAGACGAAAAACACTTATAAAATCATGGACTGGATCGACGATCCAAATTTCGATTATTCGGATAAAAGGTGTGCCGGCGATGCCGCCGTTGCTGTCCAGTTGCTACCTTTTTTGGCGGACAGGGGCTTTTTGGTAGAGCTGAGTTATACCGGCGTTAATTGGGTTTGCGCTCTTGGTCGGGGGGAGGACATCAATCGTCAAGTCGGTCAGGGACCTTCCGTGCAGGAAGCGATCGCGGCGGCAATTATAAAATTAATTGAGCATATCCCGAGTGCAACCCCTATTTTGTGGGATTGTTGAACTTTTTTTATTGACATGGCGGCACATTTAATGTGTATATTATATACATTAAAGGCAATCAGGGGCATGCACTCCTCGCGAGGAGAAAATCAATATTTCACCAGGAGCTAAAGATATGGCAAAAACAAAAGTTGTCCAAATATCAAAGGATTGCGAAATAAATTTTTGCTCATTCGATGGTGGACAGAAATATCTCACGATAGGTGATTATAGTTCAGCACAACATGCTAGAATTATGCAGCTTGAAGGTAAAATCGAAAGTCTTGTTGAAGCGTGGGAAAACTCAAGCGTGGGTAGCGAAATTCAAAGAACGCGGGTTTGTAGACTAACGGGTATTGAGGTGACTTGTGAGTGAAACGAATCAAGTCCGGCGAGTGGTTATGTGGCGTGATGCCAGTTTCTGGAATAGTCCAGATTCGGTATCACCGAAAAAAGCACATTACCCACATCCAACGAAACAGAGTAAATACGGTGGGCCAAGGGCGCTTTGCAGTTCTCGGATAATGTTAAATCCCGAATCAGAGCGTTACGAAGATGAAATCAAGGATTATTCAGTTTGTGGCCGCTGCCGGAAAGCCACATAACGGCCATGCGTTTGACCGGAGGTTTTTCTTCCGGTCGGAACGCTGGTTAGACATCGAATGGAGGGTTTATGCGACAATTCAGATTTAGAGCGTGGCACAAGGGATACCCGGCAGGTAAAGGCAAGGGGTGCCCTGCAATTCCGCCAAAAATGCTGGATGAAACATATCCAGGCGAATGCTTTGCATGGCTACACATGCAGCAACCGCTTGAAATAATGCAATCAACGAACCTCTGTGACAAAAACGGCAATGAAATTTTTGAAGGCGATATTCTCGAATTCGACAAACACGAGTGGAACCGCTCCGCAGTGAAGAGCCGTGCCGAAATCGAAGCACTGCCGCCTTATTATTTTTCGGTGAAGTGGGACGATGTCGAGGGTTGGGTTATGGCAGGTTGCCACAGTGACATGCCGGTTTATTGCGAAATTGTCGGCAACATCTACGAAACGCCGGAATTACTGACCAAACGATGATGATTACACTGATTTGGATTATGAAAACGATTGCAGGATCAACGGGGGTTTAGGATGAAAATATCAAAGTACAATAAAATCATTAAAATTCCCTCGAATGGCGGGGGCCGCGTTTGGCCTGCGGTCGCAATAACGCTTCGCGCCCCTTTTAAAAATCCCCCTTCGTCTTAATTCGACATGGTGGTGGTTTGTCGCTTGGTCAGTTCCTGGCAGCGGGGGGTGTTTTTCGTTTAAAATCTTGGTCGTTTCTTCGTTTTTGTACTACAAGCCTCGCAAAAACTATACTTTGTAGTACAAACCAGACCCACTCCCTGTCAAGACAAGCCCAATAAACATAGTCCATCAAGGATAACCAATCATTGCCCATAATATCCTATTTTTGAAGCATTTTTATTCATTTTTTGCTTGCATTGGTCTGGGTGATACTGTATATATTATATACAAATTACAGCAAGATCTATCAGGAGAAGGCTATGACAGAGAACCGCAATAAAATTAAAGAACTCACTGATACATTGTCTTTGGGTGGATGGGATAAATTTCCAGTAACTCGACCATTAATACTACGACCACTAAAAGTTGTTATAGATGGAGATGGCGTTGAAAAGGTTGGTAAAGGTGTAAACACCAATGGGCCTAACTACACCGGAGTAGCAATAAAAATTGACGATCATGTGTACGACTCGAATCATGTTATTTGGTGGAAATATTCATAGGCATAACGAGGATTCGGGTCATGGATAAGGATAATTGTATTGATGGTTAATTGTGGCTGTGTGTATTGCTGGTCGTGCAATGCCTGTGATAGTTGTTTAAACGAAAGGGAAGGTCAATGAAAATAGATAACCCGATCATCGAAAAGATCAAGAAGCTGCTGGCCCTTGCCAGCTCAACCAACGAACACGAAGCCGCACTGGCGGCCTCACATGCCCAACGCCTGTTATCAGAGCATAACCTGGCAATGGCCGACATCGAATCTGCACAAAAACCACAGTCCGCGGACAAGGTAGAGGCCCAGGTATCCAAGACGCTGCCGAAGTGGCTCCGCTTTCTTGTCTCCGGTGTCAACATAGCATTTGATTGTCAGGCGATTCATTCCTCAGACGGCACACTGACCTTTATCGGTGTGGGAGCTGATGTGCAGGTTGCCGCCTACACCTTTTCCTACCTCGACAAGACAGTGAGGCGACTTTGCTCCGGCTATATGAAACAGCACGCGGACGGTGATGTTTCTAATCGCAATCGTGAATTGAGGCGTCAATCATACTATCTGGGGGCGGCGATCACTATTGCCGAAAGGTTGAAAGAACAGCGGCAAATTACGCCGACAACCCCAGGCGCTTTAGTGCCGGTCAAGGATGCCTTGATCAAAAAGGCAATGTCTGAATACGGTCCAACCAAGACAATACGGGGCCGGAAAAGTTATGTTGATATGAACGCCTACAACAAAGGCCAACAGGACGGCCATAACGTGGGGATTAACAAGGGCATTGGTGGCGGTACTGAAAGTCGATGTGCAATAGGTTAGGAGGAGGCAAATTGGGATCAAAATGGAAACTTTTTATTGTCCATATGTAATTATGGTTCTAGCGTGGGTGCCATGAGCGAAACAGATAAACAAAACAATGCAAGCCGCAAAGGCCGAGATGCCTATTGGGCAGGCGTTCCGCTAAAAGATAATCCGATGATGGCTAGAGATTCACGAATGTGTTGGGAAAGGGCATGGCTTGCCGAAGAAAGGTATTATCGGAATCGTCTGGAAACAGAGAGTAGATCGCAAAGCGGTGACAGGCATGCTCATAAAGAGCAGTATTATACGATGGTAGATATTGAGTAGCGGCAGAACGGTTTGAGTTGAGCCGGTCACGCTCAAGCGTTGTACGGCTCTTTGTCCGGTTGGTTATATTTCGGTGATCAAAGTGGAAGATTCTGAAATATTCAAAATAATAAAAGAAATGAATCAGACCCACATGAAAATGGCTGGCAATATCGCGGCAAAAGCTCCGATGTGCCACATGCGTAAAATATTCTTAGATCAGTCAGATTCTACGGGCGGGCATCAGCGGGATGGTATCGATGTTGGATTCTTGCTTAACCTGGATTATTCAGAGGAAACGGCGGATGCCTGGCTCCGGGATATTCCAGGTACGGCATTTGACTTCTCCCCACGGATAAATCCGGGGGATTCCTAATTCACAGAGTCTGGCCTGTTCAGGCGTATGCCTGGGCAGGACTTACCGGGATACCGGCAAACAGATCGGCAAAAAAATCATAAGAAAGCAAAAAAGTAAGAAATAATTCCTCGAAGTGTTATATAGTTGACATAACAAACTATCGGCAAGGAAATCGGCAAAATGTACGAAAAACCCTCACAGATGGAACCTCTCTTCCCCACAGGTATTTCAGACATTGAGGACCTGGCGCGGGAAGTTGTCAGCCAATCCGCTGCACTTGGAGGACAGCTTCACCCGGCAGCCCGGCAAGCGGTCGTTGAATTATTGCGCCTGATCAACAGCTACTACTCAAACCTGATCGAAGGACACAGTACCCATCCAATAGATATTGAGCGGGCCATGCGTAAAGACTATTTTGCCGATCCAACCAAGCGTGATTTACAGAGGGAGAGTCTGGCACATATTCATTGTCAGCGGCAGATAGAGACACGTATTCAGGAAGATCCGGAGCTGAACATTGCCGGCGATGATTTCATCATGTGGCTGCATCGTATTTTCTATGAACAGCTCCCGGATGAATTACGCCGGGTCAAAGGCGATAACACGACGCTGGAAGTCGTGCCTGGACAACCACGCCAGGATGAAGTCGAAGTTGGTCGGCATATTGGGCCGACTGTAAACAGTATTCCAGCATTTCTGGAACGATTTGCTGAATTCTATTCACTGGATAAGCATCATGGGGTTGCACCGCTGATCGCAACAGCAGCGTCCCATCATCGTCTTATGTGGATCCACCCATTCCTTGACGGCAATGGCCGTGTGACAAGGCTTTATACGGATGCTTGCTTCCATCGTTTGCCGTTGTCTGGCTATGGCCTATGGAATGTCAGCCGTGGGCTTGCACGGCGCCGGGACGAGTACATGGCCGCCCTGAGTTGGGCCGATGCGCCACGGCGTAATGACTATGATGGACGGGGGAATCTCAGTAATGAGGGTCTGGTGAAGTTCTGCCGGTTTTTCCTTGATGTTTGCTTGGATCAAATCAGTTTTATGCATGGCCTACTCAAACTGGATGGCCTGTTGGAGCGTATTCAGGGCTACGTCAGCATGCGTCATGCGAAGCTGATCCCGGCACCAAAGGCAGAACAACCGGTATTGAGGATGGAAGCTGCCACAATGCTTCAGGAGGTGCTACTGCGAGGCCAGATGTCGCGTGGAGACATTATACGTTATACCGGCATGGGGGAGCGTAGCAGCCGCCAGTTATTGGGTCAGTTGCTCGACGAAGGGCTGCTGGTGACTGATTCCCCCAAAGGGGTCGTCAAGCTGGATTTCCCAACGCATGTGGCAAGCTATTTGTTCCCGGAATTATATCCAAAGGCTGGCTGACCCCAAACTGCTGTTGCCCATAATGTCGAGATAAGACATTCAAAAGCCTCCTTAACCGGGGGTTTTTTATTTCCGTATTTGCCTTATTTTCCTTGCATCGGTGCATGTTTTATTGTATATATTATATACAGCAAGTGACATTCAAGGGGGATTCATGTCATACGAAAAGGCCATGAAACATTTAACGGACATTATTATCAAAATCGCATATTCCGTATATGAATATATCTATTTTTTGAACCACAAAGATCAAAATAGTATTTTAACTTTTCCGGCTCGTATCGAATGTACATCGCCGTTGGAAAGCTGGATGGTACAACGCAGGCTTAAAAAAATGGGTATTATGTGGGAAATGTGGGAAGATGAGTGGGATTTTCGGCATCGAATGTGGCTTGTGCTTTGCGAATGTACAAAAGGGCCGAACACAGGTAAAGCATATCTGGCATGGACCACTCAAAGAGAGTTTGTTCAAGACACCGATATCACCGATATGCCTTTGCACGCAGCAAGTGAAATTTTAAAGGAGGTAAAGGAGGTAAAATGTCTAAATTAGAGAGTAATTTATCCAAACTGGATAAGAGAATCCCGAAGATTATTGCCAAACGTCAACTACCCACGACTAAAGTCGTGAGCTTGTAAAAGCTCTGGTTGACCAGCCTAAGCACTTCGAGTGCTACGTTATTGCGGTCATGACACCTTGGGATGCGTGCCAGTTCCAAGCTCTGTCGGTATCGGTTAAACAGTCTTTTAGGGTATGAGACAGTGCCGTTACCGTAAAAAGCCACGATAACTTTGGCGAGGCAAACATTACCCCCGCAAGGGGAGAGGCCGTAAGGCCAAGATCAAAGAAAGGAGGTCGGCATGAACAGCGTATTCGTGGTCTCAAACATCAGAAAGCCCTTAATGCCGACTTCTCCAGCAAGAGCAAGGAAGTTGTTAAAAGCGGGTAAAGCCGCCGTATTAAGACGGTATCCGTTCACGATTGTTCTCAAATATCGTGCGGATGGAGAAACACAGCCGATCCGGGTCAAACTCGATCCAGGTTCCAAAGAAACAGGAATTGCAGTCGTCAGCGAAGCAACAAAAACACTCCTGTTTGCGATGGTGCTGGCACACAGGGGCCGAGTCATTAAGAGCAACCTCGATTCACGCAGAGCGACCAGAAGGGGTAGACGAAACAGAAATACCAGACACAGAAAACCACGATTTCAGAACAGAACAAGGAAAGCATGCTGGTTGCCGCCGTCCTTACAACATCGAGTTGAAACGACGATGACATGGGTTAAACGGTTTTGCAGGGTTACTCCTGTATCGGCACTGTCCCAGGAACTTGTAAAGTTCGACCTTCAACGGATGGAGAACCCTGAGATCAGCGGTGTGGAGTATCAGCAGGGAACACTTGCGGGTTACGAGGTTAGGGAATACCTGTTGGAGAAATGGGGTAGGAAATGTGCCTACTGCGGCGCAGAAAACATGCCGTTACAGGTAGAACATATCAAGGCCAAGGCGAATGGCGGCACGAACCGGATCAGCAACCTCACGCTCTCCTGTGAGCCTTGTAATACCAAAAAGGGGACGCAAGCGGTTGAGGTGTTTCTCAAGAAGAAACCTGAGCTTTTGAAAAAGATAATGGCCCAGGCAAAAGCCCCATTAAAGGACGCGGCGGCGGTCAATGCAACCCGGTGGGCATTGTTCGAGAGGCTGAAATCGACCAAACTTCCTGTCGAAGTCGGATCAGGAGGGAGGACCAAGTTCAACCGGACTTCCCAAAACCTCTCAAAAGCACACTGGATCGATGCGGCTTGTGTGGGTGTTTCGGGGGAAGCGGTCGTTATTCCAAACAGAATCGTCCCATTCCAAGCCAAATCCACCGGCCACGGTTGCCGGCAGGTAACGAGAACAGATCGTTTTGGCTTTCCAAGGCAGAAAGCCAAGAAAGGCGGCCTTGTATTCGGTTTCCAGACCGGTGACATCGTTAAGGCGGTCATTCCGAAGGGGAAGCATATCGGCACGCATACCGGCAAAGTCGCAGTTCGGGCTACGGGTAGTTTCGATGTTTTAAAGAGGTCAGGCAAGGTAGGTGGTATCAGCTACAAATACTGTCAGGCCGTTCACAGAAAGGATGGATATGTCTATTATTAATAACCCAATCCCCAAATTCCTCCCACGACTGAAGTCGGGGGATTCCTTTGGAGGTTTGTCTTGAAAAGTGCGGGGATATATACGCTGGCGGCATCCATGATGTTGTTGTCGAATGGGTGAATCGTGGGAGCGCGTTTGTTATCGAAGAACATGACGGATATGAGCGGATCGAGTACAGAGATCCGGATATTTTGAAGGCTTGAGAGGAAAAAGATGATACTCCCGGAAACCATACGAGTCCGCCCGATTTCAGATATCCTCGATGGTTCAAAGGCGCGGGCCATCAAAATCGATGCTGTTTTCGATGATAGCCCCAAACCAAGAGAACTGGCCTGGATCAAGCCGGAGATCTTTGCCGAAATAACAGGAATAAGCTATAAGGATCGGACGGCATTGAACCACTTCAGGGATGATCTGCGCGGCAAACTGGCTGGCGCATGTACGAGAGCAGAGGCAAGGGGGATTCTTAAAGACCTGGGCCTGCTTCCGCCAAAATAGCAAGTATGAGCATAATTCCTTCGCTGTTAAACCATATTATCCACCCTGTCCCAATAAGACGGGGTGGATTTAACAAAATCCCCCAAAGTTTGCATTTTTTGCTTGTGTTACCGTTGTTTTTGCTGTATATATTATATACAAAACTAACAGGGAGATAAGCATGACATTATTTGATTTTATCCCATCGCAACCAAAGCTCGAAGAACTGAAGATCACCATAACCCGACACAATATGAACTATCGTGCGGGCGTGCCAGATATTTCTGATGAAAAATATGACCAGTTGCTTGAGCAGTACCGCAACCAGGTATCAAGCGACGATTATCTGTCGTTTATTCGTACTCTGACGGAGATTGGTGGCGATGTTAAACATCCTTATACGGTTGGTTCGCTGAACAAGGTCAAATTTGGTGAGGATCAGCTTGCATGCTGGCTCAACAAATATTCTCAAACAACTTTGATCCAAGCCAAAATTGATGGCCTGTCCTTTGTCGCCAAATATGTAGTTGGCACTTTAACCCTGAGTGCAACAAGAGGTGACGGTTTTACCGGCACAGACATAACTCATAAAATGATTCACATCCTGCCTCAAAAACTGAACAAACCCGTAACAATAGATGTCCGTGGTGAAATATCCCTCACGGGTGAAGATCATATCAAACTCGGTTTCAAGAATCGCAGAAACGGATCGGTCGGCCTTATCAACCGTGATAATGCACTGGTAGACGATGTAAAGCATCTCAAGGCTTTCGCCTGCCAGATCAAATCAGGCCATTGTGCAGATCGGCCAATTATTGAACAGTTGCAGGAACTAGAAAACCTTGGCTTCAACTTGCCAGCCCATCAAGTAGTTTCCCTTGATCCTGCTACGGGCGAAGAAGTTTTGGCTGGTATCCTCACTGAAATGAAGCATACCGTTGAATATGACATTGACGGGTTGGTACTCTGTGGCACGGATTATTGCCTTGAGGATGA
>CAXYUZ010000083.1:0-9948 GCA_964292275.1 uncultured Desulfuromonadaceae bacterium | reverse complement strand
CGATAATTCTATTTTGTCGCTATCGGATAAAACAGCCGATGTGTTTGGTCTCAGAAATCAGAAACCGTCCCGCAAGCTCAGGAAACATAGGCGTTACAACTTTAAAGCGCCTGTCGCTTTAGCACATGCGGGCGAAATATCATATGTTACATCCACCGATATCTCACTTGGCGGCATGTTCATAATTGATAATGCGACAAATAAATATTCCGAAGGCGAAGAAGTTCTTGTCGGAATGGATACAATGCCCAATCTGCTAAAAGCTGTTGTTGTCAGGATTGTCCATTGGGGAGCATATCACTGTTTCCCTGGCATTGGCATTAAATGGTCTTCCCCATTGTCTCACGACGAAAGAGTTGCAATTGAAAACAGCGTCAAAGGAAGACACCATGCACATTAACAGCCAGAAAAGCTGGAGATCTGCATCTGCAAAAAGACCGCGAAAGAACCGGGTACGCCGTGCTGCATCAAGGCTTTCTCCGGAAGCAAAAATGATCAAAGATAAAATTGATGTATTAACCGAACAGAAACATCCCTCTTTCCTGGATAAATTACGCCAGGTACTCTGTCTTAAAAACAGCTTGTCCAGTTAGGAAATCATGCCCTACCAGGAATTCAGGCAAGCAATGAAACAAGCTGGCCTGTCAGCACCGGATTTGATTATTGCTGACGGCCAGCTACATCGTTTTCAAAACGACGGGGATCATAGCCGTAATAGTTGGTATATCCTATTCAATGATGATCTCCCTGCCGGCAAATTTGGCTGTTGGAAGCTTGGTATTTCATCCACATGGACAGCAGAAAAACGCCAAAATATAGACCCGGTAATATTAGCCGCCCACCAAAAGAAAATCGAAGACGAAAAACAACGCCGCAAAAAGATCCTTCAGGCAAAACAAGCAAAATGTCGGGCATGGTGTGTCGCAAAGTGGAAAATATCCCCACCGGCCCCACCCGATCATCCATATCTGCTGCGTAAAGGCGTTCAATCCTATGGGTTAAAGACCATCTATGGCCTGCTGCTTCTCCCTATGTGCGATGGCAATGGAAATATCCACGGCATGCAGTTTATCAGCGCCGAAGGCGACAAGCGGTTTAAAAAAAATTCAGACAAAATGGGGCATTTTTACCCGATTGGAGATGCTGTGCAAAATGTAATATTAATTTGCGAGGGATACGCTACCGGGGCCAGCCTTTATGAAGCAACCGGATATGCTGTGGCAATTGCATTTGACGCGGGGAATATAGCCAAGGTTGCTGAAGAGATCAAAAAAGAATATCCAAAACACAAAATACTGATCTGTGCGGAAAATGATCAATGGAACAAGGAGAACCCCGGCCTAAACTATGCAAAACATGCCGCAGCAAAGACCGGGGCAAGTGTCGTTTATCCAAGATTCAAAAATCTGAGCAAGAAACCTACGGATTTTAACGATTTGCACGCACTTGAAGGGATTGAAGCTGTTAAAGAACAGTTGGCGCCTCATATTGCAAAACTGTCGCAGGAGGGGAAATGCTGAAACACCTGAAAACCAGATACAAAATTCGATCCTGTGGCGGCCAGGTATACAAGGATCTGAAATACGGGATCAAACTTGTCTATACAGGACTATTCCTTTCGTGGATACCGCTGGCGGCTGTCCTGTTTGCCGTAAATACCCATAGTGGCCGATTGACCTGCTATCTCGGATCACTGTTTTTCCTTGCATCCACCGCTTTTTATTGGCTCATACTCTTGGCCGGCGTAAAACAGATCTCCGCCACACCCAAAATCATAACAATAGAAGAAGATTCCGTTTCCGGTTATGAAATTACCCTTGCAAAACTCGCCCGAATCCCCGGCACTCCCCCTCCCCCCAAAAAATCCAACCGCCAACAGCGCAATAAGGCGATCAACGCCATAAAGATCGACTTGTATCTGGCTTGCCCCGCCTTGATCCTGTTCACCGTCCTTAACATCATATTCCGCCCATCTTTCCCCTGATTTTATATGATTTATTATTGACGAAATATGCTTTTTGTTTTACACTTACTTTACTATTTCCTCTGTTGCTTTTTTATGGTTTCCCCATAAAAACCCTTTCAGAGCCTCTTCCCCCGAAGAGTAACAGTTCTAAAGGCTAATACACAGATTTGGAACTCAAACCGGATTACAAACAAGACAACAGTGTATAGTTACGTCTTGTTCATATATTGCAGCAGAAATTAACCCACAAAGGCATTTGACCCTTGTGGGTTTTTTATTACCCACCTTTTAGCCAATCGAAGAAGCTAAGAAGGCAACTACAGCGCGTTTTTAACGCAACAGGAGTACATCATGGCAACTGCAACAACTACACTGACAGCAAAAAACATTAAATTGGGGGACATCTTTGGTGAAAAATTCGCTAGTAGTCAAATGACTATCAACGGTTTTGAACCTTCCTCCCACCCGCTCGTCAAAAAACAGAATCCCGACTATGTTTGGGATTCGTCAATGGCGAGAGATCTCACCGAATGGGCCAGCGATCCCAACAGAGATCCACTTTGGATCACAGGTCCAACGGGCTGCGGCAAAACAGAACTTCTGGTTCAGTTTTTCGCGGGCCTCAATCTCCCTTGCGTCGTCGTGTCTGCCAAAAGCAGCACCGAACCTGACGATATTATGGGACGTGTTCAACTCAGGGAAGGGAATACTGTTTTTGTCCCTGGGGATCTTTTGAAGGCCTACAGCAAGGGTCATGCAATCGTCTTTGACGAAATCGACGCCTACCCTTCAGAAGTCATTATGGCCTGTCACCGCATGCTTGAAAGAGCTGTTGTGACACTTGACGATGGAACTGTTGTACGCCCTGGTAAAAACCTCTATATGGCTGCCACCGCGAATACTCGTGGTGATGGGCAAGGTGGCGATCAGTATGCAGCTACCAATGTAATCAATATCGCGTCTTTAGATCGGTTTGAGAAATGGGAGATGCGTTACCCCATCATTGAGGTTGAAAAGGAAATCCTTGTAAAGGCCCTCCCTCAACACCCTGTAATGCTGCTAGAGGCAATGGCAAAAGTTGCTAAAGACATTCGCGTAAGCTACGTCCAAGGCAATTGCCCTGTCCCGATCAGTATTCGTTCGTTGATCCGTTGGGGCCGTAAACTTATCACCTGCCAGTCCCGTTCCGACATCCAACCCATTTACCATAGCTTTGATAAGGCTTTTGGTAACGGGGTGGATAGGCATGTTAGAAGCATGCTTCACACCATCGTTGAAAGCCATATGGGTGTACCTGTACCAGCAATGAATGAGGAGGTGTAAGCCATGGCCTTCAACTTACCTAAAGGGGCGATTTATGCCTCCTGCCTTCAAGCAAATTCTCCTTCAGGCGGCAAGGAATGGCGGATAGCTTTTGTGCCAGGCCCCAAGAATGGTCTTATCTATATCTTTTGGGGAAAGCTCAACAAGGTAAATCAGTCAAAGGTTAAAGAAGGAACCCTCAGTGATTATAGCAAAATGCTCACTGATAAAATAACCGGTAAAGATAGGTATTGGGAGACAGATCATTGGCTAACTGACAAAAATTGCTGGCATAGCGAATTCAAAGCGAAGCTGCAACGCCCCCCCGTCTAACCGCGAACACTCAATCAAAACCTAAAACAACCCACATCCCCTTTGAAATACCAGGGGGACTCCAATGGGATTGTTAGGTTAAGGAGATATTATGTTGATTTTCCCTGAAAACATTTTGACCGCTACTTGCCTCAAGTCGGAAAACTTCGATGGCACGCAAAAATGGTGGGCAACAGGCATTGGAAATGTCAAGAATGTTTATATAACAGTAGTCTCCTATGGAGACAAAACAGAACTGCTTGAAAAAGGCATTAAATGTCAAGTAAAGACCCTCTCAACAAACAATTCTTTAAGTGATTGCAACGAGAGGTATTTAAAAACGATCCGTAAAAAAGAAAAAGACGGATATAGCTCTTTTACGGCAACCGGAGAGGGAAAACCTTGGGACTTTCCAACTCAAATCCCTATTGTTTTTCCTCAAAACTACCACCGCACTTATTGTCCTCAATGGACAGCCGAACTACGGAATGACGAAAATCGCGTAGTTTGTCTCGATTTGACCGAGAACATTGGTGGTGATGTATTGCTGGCCCATTACGAAGGTATTGATGATGAACATGGGATTTTCAACGGAATAGAATCCATACATCTCATGTACCCCGTGTGGCAAACGGTCTACACGACTAAAAAAGCCGCCATAACCGCAATGGAGACAGTAGTGCAAACCCGGCTAAAGAAAGGATATCGAATTATCCAAAATACTCAGTTCAACGAATCCCATCTAAGACCCTTAGTATGGGATTGCTAATTTAAAAAACGCGCTTGTCGCAAAAGGAGAAATCAATGGAAATTCCAATGGCGGAAAATTTACCAGCAGTTTATTTCAATTGCCCATGTTGCGGGGTCACCAACTCAGGGGACTATTCTCTTGAACCAGACATTATCGACGGTTCAAGCTGCAACACCGACATCATCACCTGTCAATCTTGCGGTAACCAGGTCAAAGTTGTCGAATGGGATTAAAAAATTAAAGCGCCAATGAGCGCAAAAGGAGAAATCAATGGAAACAAAAAAAGCAAAAATAATGGCAAACCTTTTCCGTCTTCAATCCTCTTATGAGGTTCTGAAGGATATTGAATCATCTCTTTGTGCATGCATCGAGAATGATAATGTTGATCTTGAGTTAAACGAACTCATTGAATCAACACAGAAAACAGTACATATCATTAAAAATAGTCTGCTGACACAAAAGATGATAATAGATACCCCAAGTGAGCAGGAAAAACTTAATCTTAACGTCATCACCGTAATTGAATATTGTGACTGCAATATCCAATCACTCACAGCCTTCCCCGACACAGAAAGCGGGAATATGGAGGCAGAAAAGGTTTTCAGAGACAAAGCCATTGAAAACGGTATGGGCGAAAGTCTTGAAGAAGCATCAGACTGCCTCGATGAAGGTCTCTACGAAAATGGTTTTTACCAGATTTTCTTAGTTCACAATACATAGTACCAGCGATAAACCCGCTGGACTTATTAAACATGGGCTTACCATCAACCATATTACTGGTTAGGTGGTAAGCCTTTTTATTTTAACTTTAACCGCGCCAATGAGCGCAATAGGAGAACTTACAATGAACGCAAATACAACTACATTCAACACCACTTCTATCAATAACCTCGACAAGATTACGGTCATTATGCTTAACGCCCGTACCTACACCGCAACAAAGAAACTGCGGAGAGAAGATTTGAAAGCAAACGGTGTGGATATTTCGTTGCTCCCCCCAGATAAGCTTGCTCATTTGGGATGCAAGAAAATAGTCGATCCCAAAAAACTCGCCACTTTCAGCAGCAAAAAGAAAGAGGCCGAACGTCTTTTGCTTTCTAAAGGCGTCCGTTTTCTTGGCGGCTTCGCTGTTCCAAGAGAAGAAGTTAAAAATTTGGTTATCGAACTCGGCCTCATCAAAGATAAATTTCTTGCTGAAAAAGAGGAATTCATCAAGATCTACCACGATGAGGTTGAAAAATGGATTGCCGTCAATCCTCCGGAATGGGAAACAGCCATTCGTAAAGGTGTAGACAGCATTAAATATGTGGACAGAGCCATGCAGTTCAGCTTTGTTCCCATCAAAATCGCTTCCGAGGAAGGAATGGAAGAAGAGATGGAAGAAGAAACTTCCGGTCTCTACGGTCAGCTTTGTAGAGAAACCCGGACAGCAGCAAAACTGGCAAACGATACATCATTCGCCGGCAAGCTGTCTGTAACCCGTAAGGCCCTCCGCCCGATTGTGTCCATGAGAGACAAGATGGCAGGCCTTATCTTCCTTAACCCGGCAGAAATTCAATCCATGATCGGCGTTATTGATCAGACGATTGCAGCTCTGCCCAAATCCGGACCAATCGAAGGGGTGCATTTTAACTCACTCGTTGGCCTGATCGCACGTCTTTCAAAAATGGGTAGCACATTCACCATGGCTGTAGACGTAGAGGAAGAGGAAGAAGAGGTTGTTTCTTCCGACCCTATAATTGAAACCCCGGCCGTCCCGGCTACTGAAACAGCTCCGGCCATTGAAGAAACTTTTGAAGAGCAATCTTTTGAAGAGGCTTCAACACCTGAATCTGCTGTTGTTTATGAAGAAGAAAACATGACAAGGACATGGGACGATGAATTCCCTGTAATTGACATGGAAGAATCTTCTGAAACAGAAATCAAAACCGTTGTCTGGGACATTTGAACGCACTTTTAAAACTACGACGCCCAAAGGGTAGAGAAAACCTCCCTTTATGGGATTGGTTTCTCTGCCCTTCTGGTGCAGGAGGATTACACACATGAGAAATCAAGATATTATTGGCCTGGCACAAATGCTTGGCCGCGATACAGGCATCAAGATCACTGTCTCCGGAAACCAATCCTGGTGTTCAGCAGATAATACAGCGATCAATATCGCATGTATCGAGGATTCGATACATGGTAAAAGGCTCATGATTGGCCTTGCATACCATGAGATCGGACACAAGAAATTTACAGTTGGTCAGCTTAAAAAAGGTTTTCTTGGAAGCCTGACCAATTGTATCGAAGACACCAGGATTGACAAGGAAACGATTAAAGAGCGTCCCGGTGCCAAATTTACCTTGGAGGAGATAAACAACCACTATGCAGCTAAAGGTGGTTTTACTCCCCAAGATCCCACTTCAGCCTTATCAGCCAAAGTGCTAGGCCATGGATACGGAGTTATCCTTAATCAAAAGGCAATGCTCCCTATTATTCCAATGGCTGATGAGATATTGGTTAAAGCCTTTGGTGCTGATTTCGTCGATGAACTTGATAAAATCATTGAGCCAATGGCCTCCATGAAATCTCTCGACGACGCTGAAGCCATCGCCAAAGCGATTATCGATCTCTTGGAGAAAGAAAAGGAACAAAAGGAGCAAGACCAGGAAAACCAAAAAGAACAGGACAAAAATGACGATAAAGGCAATGGAGATGATAATTCTGACTCCGATGCCGATAATGACTCTGATGATTCACAGTCCGATTCAGACAAGGATTCCAAATCTTCTTCCCAATCCTCTTCTTCTGATGAATCCGATTCTTCAGACGGGGAAAATTCTTCAGGTGATGATTCAGATCCTTCCGAAAATGAAGACGCTGAATCAGATAATGCCAAGTCTGACAATGGCAAAGAAAGTAAAAGCGGTAAGCCACGCAACTCAGGTAACGCATCTGGCCCCACTGATAAAGGCGATATTTCGCCTGAAGAGATAGCAGAAATGCTCGAATCTAACAGCACTTTCGGCAATATTTCGGAAGAAATAATGAAAGAGCTGGATCAGATGGCTGAAAAATCAGATAAGGAAAGATCTGAGAATGGCACTTATTACGAAAAACCTGAACTGCCAGAAATTGGTGGCAAACAGGATAACCCCTACCGTGGTCGCTTTGCTCTTGACGAATCAAAGGCAATTGCCGCCTCATCAAGAATGAGAGCCAAATTGTTTGGTCTTTTGCAAGCCCGCAAGAGAGAACCGGTAATTCACGGTTCTTCTGGCAAAAAGATTGCCACTAACCGTCTGGTTAAAATGGCAACCAAGGGCGATCCCAAGATTTTCAAAAAGAAACAAGAAGTTCAGGCAATCAACACCGCCGTAGTTGTTCTTCTTGACGGTTCAGGAAGCATGCATAATTTTATTGATATTGCCCCTCCAGCAGCGTTCGCATTGCACCATACACTGTATGGAATCGGCGGTGTGAATGTCTGTTCTATCGAATTTCAGGACGACAAAACAAACGTCTTGGCGGACTTCAAACAGAAACCTGATCCCAAGGAGTTTGCTTATTATCCTGAAGGTGGGACACCGACTCATCAAGGTCTTTGGGCTGCACGGGCAAAACTTATGCAGCGTCCTGAAACAAGAAAGATTGTTCTTATTGTGACAGACGGAGATCCTGATTGCAAACAATCCACCATTGGAGCGACAAAAAGACTGGAGAAAGAAGGTATTGAAATCGCGGCTATTGGTATTGGGGATGTGGATGTAACTCACAAGCTCTGGAAAAACTCCCGGCATATCGATGATATTTCCGGGTTGCCAAAAGCCATGTTTGAAGTGATGGAAAACCTTCTGCTTCAATAACCGATAAGGGGACCAAAATGGAAAGAGGACAAAAAATACAGGAGGGTGGTAGCACAATGTTGTATGTCGGCACCGCCCCCTATGGCCGCCAGTTTACAGCAACAAAAGACACATTCAAATCAGTTTGTGAATGGTTCGATGATATGGAAGCTAAAAACTGGCAAGCATGGTAAACCACAAACCGCGCCAAAGAGCGCAAAAGGAGAACTTACATGAAAGAAACATTTACAAACGTACAAGGGATCGAAGTTGCCGAGGTGTACACCGATGAAGACGGATTTATCTGCCGGTTTGAAGACGGTTCTTGTGCAGATGATACAAAGAGATTTTACTCAGTCTACACAAGAAATCCTCTTGCCGCCTGGGTAGCCGACTTTGATTCAAAAGAGGCCGCCGTTAGGTTGGGAACTCAACTCTCGAAAGAGTTTGATGTCCCCCTGGACATAAGGTTTGAGTATCGGGAAAAGGTAGAGTCTATGGACGAAGCTCTGCATCTTCTTGAAACTCAACTCATGTTCGACCATTTCAAGTCAGATCCGGAAATGATAAAAGTTATGATTAACCATATCAAAAAGGTTAGGGATCTGCCCTCTCCTGTTCAACCACTTGCCAGGTATGTGGTATGCAGACGTGATGAACTCAAAAGCCTTGGCTCATTTGAGCACGTCAAGGATGCACTTCTTTTCGTAGACAATAATCCCGCCTTAGAAAGCGGAATTATCCACGTTATCGAAAAAGATACATGGCAACTTGTTTACGAAAGAACCGAATATTGATTGATAAAATGTTTCTACATTGTAGACACCTATGATAGTATGCAAATACAGGAGGTGTCTACAATGACAGGAACGGTTCAAAAGTGGGGTAATTCTTTGGCTATTCGTATTCCGAAAGCACTTTCACAGGAATCCGGATTAATAGAAGGGACACAAATTGACATTGCTTTGAGCAATGGAAAGCTTGTGATCTCCAAGGCTCGGCCCGTTTATTCAATTGATGAACTGGTTGCCAGAATTACTCTCGATAACAAACCCGATTTCAACGATGTTGATTTCGGTAAACCTATGGGGAGAGAGACATGACAAAAAAGCCGCCAGTAAGGGGTGACATAGTGTGGATTGATTTCACTCCGCACGCCGGCCATGAACAAGCTGGTCGCCGGCCCGCCATCGTCCTGTCTGCGTCGGCATATAATAGACAAGGATTGATGGTTTGTTGCCCCATTACCAATAAAGCAAAAGGTTATCCGTTCGAGGTTCAGATCACATGCAAAGTAGGCAAAGCCTCTGGCGTTGCTCTTGCCGATCATGTGAAAAACCTCGATTGGATTGCCAGGGATTACCAGAAGAGCGGAGAGGCAGACGAGGAAACAGTAGATAAGATTTCTTCGCTTGTATCATCGCTTCTGGCCCTTTAATACATTGAATAGAGTCCCTGGATAGGTCTGTGTTGTTTTGACCTCTTCAGGGACTCGCTATGTTGCTTCTTCTTGGTTGAATAGTTTGGCGCTTCTACTAAGAGCATTTGTTTCAAGTGCTTTTAGTTGGAGTGCCAAACCATCAACCTAACATAAAAAGGAGAAGCGACATGAGTGAGAATCTATTTTTTGATTTCAGAGAATGGAAAAGATCCGGAACCTCCCTGCCCTATCCGGAATGGGTTGCAATCCAGATCGAAAATTCCATTATGTTTGCGTAAAGTCAAAAGCCCCGTTATCGAATCCAATCTTGAACGATAACGGGGCTTTTTTGTTTTGTTACTTCCGGTTA
>CAXYUZ010000082.1:0-10023 GCA_964292275.1 uncultured Desulfuromonadaceae bacterium | reverse complement strand
TCGTGGATCCGGAGGTGGTTGCCGTCGGCGGGCCATCTCTGACCCCGGCCAGCGACAGCTGGCTGCAGCGTCTGTTCGGGGCTGCGTTGACATCACTGTTCGGGGCAGGTGGCATGCGTAACCGTTATCGGACGGTCGGGGTGATCCGCCGTACAACCGAGCGTGAGCTGATCATGTGCAACCTTGCTATCCGCAGGGAACCGTATCTTGCTGCCGGCGGCCTGGATGAGCGGCTGTATCCCAATGAGGAGAACGAGCTGATGGACCGGCTGACAGCGGATGGGCATGCTATGCTCTATTCGCCGGAACTGCCGGTCTACCGCAGTCAGCGCCCAACGCTCAGGGCGTTTGCCCGCCAGATGTTTGCCTATGGCCGCGGTCGGGCCCAGCAGTCCGTTCTGACTGGCTCGTGTCCGCCGGCCAGTCTGGTGCCGTTGTTCTTTCTGCTCTATCTGCTTGCCCTGCCGCCGTTGCTGGTGTTGACAGCGGGCTCAGCCCTGCCGCTGCTGCCGTTGGTGCTTTATCTGCTGCTGGATCTGCTGTTTGTGGCGCTTGCAATGATAGAGGGGGGCTCGGCAATGTTGATCTTCTTGACGTTGCTTTTTCCGCTGATGCACTGCAGTAACGGGCTGGGTCTGCTGTACGGTTTTGTCCTGAAACGTCAGAATCCGCTGTCAGAATCGGATGTACAGGTGACTAAGTTGAAGGGTTTTGAACAGTCTGACTGGTGATTTTTTAATACGGAAGCCGAATCTGGCTTCGCATGAATGGGGTCTCTCGTGAATTTCAGTATCGTTGTGCCGATTTATAATGAAGAAGATAACATAGATAACCTCTACCGCTCGATTACCTCCGCGCTGGATGGCTACGATTCCGGTTACGAGATGATTATGGTCGATGACGGCTCCGCGGATGGTTCCTTTGCCGCACTGAGCCGCCTGGCTGAAACTGATTCGCGGCTGAAGGTGATCCGCTTCCGCAGGAATTTCGGACAGACAGCGGCCATGGCGGCCGGTTTCGATGCCGCCTCCGGTGATATCATCATCCCCATGGATGGCGACCTGCAGAATGATCCCAGTGACATCCCGCTGATGATTCAGCGCTTGAATGAGGGGTTTGATGTGGTTTCCGGCTGGCGCAGCAATCGCCAGGATACCTTTGTGACGCGCAAGATTCCCTCCCTGTTGGCCAATGCGCTGATCTCAAGGATGACCGGCGTGCATCTGCACGATTATGGCTGCACGCTCAAGGCCTATCGCCGCGAGGTTTTGGACGGGATCAATCTCTATGGCGAGATGCACCGCTTTGTTCCGGCCCTGGCATCACAGGTCGGCGCAAAGGTGACCGAGATGTCGGTCAAGCACCACCCGCGTATTGCCGGGGTCAGCAAATACGGTATCTCCAGAACCCTGCGTGTAATCCTGGATCTGATCACGGTCAAGTTTCTGCTGACATACTCCACCAAACCGATCCAACTGTTTGGAAAGTGGGGGGTTTATACCTTGCTGGCCGGTTTTGCCACCGGCAGCGCTACAGTTTATATGAAGCTGTTTGATGAACATCTGAGTATGAACCGTAACCCGCTGCTGATCATCACCGCCTTTCTGCTCTTCATGGGGGTGCAGTTCATTGTCCTCGGCCTGCTGGGGGAACTGAATGCGCGAACCTATTACGAGGCGCAGGGTAAGCCGATTTATGTCGTCAGGGATCGTTTGAACCTTGGTTGAACAGCCGCTGCGCATACTGATGATCGCCCCGACCCCCTATTTTGCTGATCGGGGCTGTCATGTCAGGATCTATGAAGAGGCGCGCGCCTTGATTGCCCAGGGGTGTGATGTTCGCATCGTTACCTATCACATTGGCCGCGACATGCCCGGCATACCAACCGAACGCATTCCCGACATACCCTGGTATCAGCGCCTGACCGCCGGGCCTTCCTGGCAGAAACCGCTGCTTGATATCCTGCTGCTGTTCAAGGCGTTCAAGGTTGCCCGTTCGTTCCGGCCCGAGATAATTCATGCCCATCTGCATGAAGGCGCCTTTATTGGCATGCTGCTCAAGCCACTGCTGCGGGTTCCATTGGTAATGGATTTTCAGGGAAGTCTGACAACCGAGTGTCGTGACCATGGTTTCTTCAAGCGTGGTTCTCTTATGGACCGGCTGTTTGGTTCTATTGAACGGATCATTAATCGCAGCGCCGACGCCATCATCACCAGTTCAACGGCTGGCTGTTCCGCACTGATCAGTGAGTGGGGCGTGCCGGTCGGCAAGGTCACCGCCGTTATTGACGGGGTTGATACGGATTGTTTCTATCCGCACTCCCGGCAGGCTGCGCGAAGGCGGCTTGATCTGGATGATAAAACACCGCTGGTAGTCTTTCTTGGGCTGCTCAACAGCTATCAGGGGATCGATACCCTGCTGGAGTCCGCCGCCATGCTGAAGGGGCAGGGGAGCAATGTCCGTTTTCTGGTCATGGGGTACCCGGATGAGTTTTACCGGACTAAGGCGGCTCAGATGGGACTGGACGGGATGATGATCTTTACCGGCCGGGTTGATTATGCCGAGGCGGCATTGCTGCTGAGTGCCGGTGATGTGGCCGTTTCCCCCAAACTTTCCCGCAGCGAGGCCAATGGCAAGTTGTTTAACTATATGGCCTGCGGTCTGCCGACGGTTGTCTTTGATACAGAGATAAACCGGGAGATTCTTGGTGAAACCGGTGTTTACGCCAGTTATGGCAGTGCGGAAAGCCTTGCAGGGCAGATAGCGGGCCTGCTGTCTCAGCCGCAGCGTCTTGCCGAACTATCTATGGCAGTGCGTGCAAGGGCGGTAAGCGAACATTCATGGCTGTCACGTGCCAAGCTGGTTGTAGCGCACTACCGGCGTTTGAAGGCAGGATCTGCCGCCAGTTGATCATGTGAGTCTGTTGTTTGGAATAAAAAATAAAAAACATGCTAAAACCTGTTGACAACAAGGCCCTGTTTTGGTAAAAAACAAAGCTCCCAAGCGGGAATAACTCAGTGGTAGAGTGCAACCTTGCCAAGGTTGAAGTCGCGGGTTCGAATCCCGTTTCCCGCTCCAATAAGAAATAGAGGTTAGCTCAAAAGGCTAACCTTTTTTATGTCATCCATTTCTGACAGACAATAATTTGCAGTAAAAAATCCCAAGCGGGAATAACTCAGTGGTAGAGTGCAACCTTGCCAAGGTTGAAGTCGCGGGTTCGAATCCCGTTTCCCGCTCCAAAAACACCAGGTTACTTGCAATTTGAATTCACACTCCCTTGAAAATAGCGTTATATCACACACTTGGAAAACTGTCTGAATCAGAGGGCTTGGCAGTTTTAGCTAGAGATCCTTTTTTAATTGACAAACCAGGCCTTTATCAGGCTATTATGCCGCAAGTTACTTAAATCAATATTTCTGGTTGCACGATAATACTAAACCATCCGCGAGGGTGGGACGGAAAGCCTAAAGGGTCTCATGCAGACAGCCGGGTCGCCGAAATCTCCAACAGATATCAGGCGGCCCGGCTTTTTTTGTACTGTTTAATTTGACCGTAGAATAGAACGATAATACTAAACCATCCGCGAGGGTGGGACGGAAAGCCTACAGGGTCTCACGCAGACAGCCGGGTCGCCGAAATCTCCAGCAGATATCAGGCGGCCCGGCTTTTTTTAATCTACTTTGATCTGCTTAGCGGAAGGATTTCAGATGTCCAGATTCACAACCCTCGTCATGGGATTTTTTGCATCTGCCCTGTTTCTGGGGGGGTGTACTCATTACAAGGCTGTTCATACACCAACGGAGAGGCCTCCAGAACCGCTGGCGGTGGAGGATACCTTTGAACGTAATCTGTTTTCCATTTCCAATGGCGATGGGGTGATCGGTGAGTTGCGGATGGTCAGGATTGAAAGGGGTGACACACTCCCTGATATGGCGAAGCATTTCGGTGTCGGACTGAACGGTGTCAATACATCAAATCCCGGTGTGGATACCTGGGTTCCTGAGCCGGGTCGCCGGATAATACTGCCGATGAAGTTCACGCTTCCCGATGCGCACCGCAAGGGGATTGTGATTAACCTGGCAGCCATGCGCCTCTTCCGCTTTAACGGCAACGGACAGGTGATGACCTTTCCGGTTGGAGTCGGTGCCGAAGATCGCCCTTCACCCATGGGACTGATGACCGTTGAGCGCAAGGTGCATAAACCGACCTGGCATGTACCGGCCTCCATTGCCGCATCCAGACGCAAGCGTGGGGATATACTCCCCGCCGCAATACCCCCGGGTCCGAAAAATCCACTGGGTGAATATGCACTCTATCTGAGCAGGCCGACCTATCTGATCCATGGCACCAACAAGCCGGCCAGCATTGGTCTTCAGGCAACAAACGGCTGTATCAGGTTGCATGCGGATGACATCAGACGACTGTTTGAAATCACCCCGGTAAAAACCCCTGTTAATATTGTATCCCAACCATATCTGCTGGGGCAGCGCAGGGGAGTTCTTTATTTGGAGGTACATGCGCCGCTGGAAAAGCTCGATGCAGCGGAATTTTATAAGGTTTATAACCGGCTGAAGGATATCGAACGCAAGTCCGGGCGTTCCATGGATTGGAAACGGGTCAAGCTGGCCCTGGCAGAGGCGCGCGGTATTCCTGTTCCGGTTTATGAAATAACCCCGGGCAGCGAGAAGGGTGTGCCGGAACTGGTTGAAATTTGTCATCCGCTTCAATTGAGCGGCACACCACGGCCACCGGCGTTGCGTGATGATGCCTGGTCCGTTCTTGCATCGGAGACAAGGGATGAGACCGATGCAGTGCGGATGGCGGCAATCATCAATCACCAGGGGCCGTCTATTCCGGCACACGTGGTACGCGCAGAAACCGGTTTCAAGGTTATTGCCGGCCCGTTCCGTGATGTGGCCGCTGCCCGAGATGTACTCAAACGGCTGAAGATTGATCTGGAACTTGAGGGGCGTTTGATCGCACCCGTCAAGCGTAATAAACCACTGGAAAGGAGGTGAGTAGAATGATGAAATATCTTATTGGGCTTTCAATGCTGTTTGCATTTGCCATTGCTGGATGTGCAACCACAGGGGATCTTGAAAAGGTTCAGTCACAGCAGGTGATGACCGGTGCCAAGGCCGATCAGGCATCGCAGGATGCCCAGGCTGCCAAGGCTGCTGCCGATGCTGCTGCACAGAAGGCTGAAGCCGCTGCAGCACGTGCAGAAAATGCGATAAGGATGGCAGATGAAAGGGCAAAAGCTGCCGAAGACAGGGCAAAACTTGCTGAAGAGAATTCAAAAAAGGCCAACAACGCCTTTCAGAAATCAATGAAGAAATAATTGATTCTGCAACCGGAAGGGTCGGTCCTGTTCCGCCCCTTCCGGAATTTGAGTCCATTGATTGCTGCACTTAAAGTGCACAAACTGTCAGCAGCAACCTGAAAAACCACCTCTCAAACCTGCGGGAGAGCGATGCGCAAGATTATTCTTTTCATACTGGCAGCAATTTTGCTCTGCAGCTGCAGCCACATGGACGCACAGAACAGTGCGCGATTCGGTGATGCATACAACCATTTCACGCGCGGTGAATACGGCACAGCACTATCACGCTACCGCCAAATTATCACTGAATTTCCTGAATTCGGTGATCGTGCCCATTTTGAAATGGGCATCATCCATTCTCACCCCACCAACCCGAACAAGGATTACGGAGCGGCCCAGCAATCCTTCCGCAAGGTATTGAATGATTACCCCGATAGCAGCTATCGCAAGGAGAGCGAGCTGATGCTGTTTAATATCAGCAACGTCATTCTTAAGGACAAAACCATTGCCGCCCAGCAGAAACAGATCGAGGCATTGCGGTTCGAGGCCGCTAAATCTGCGGAGCAGCTACAGTCCCGGCAGCGGATGATTGTTTCTCTCGAGCGTGACCTGGAGCAGCGAGACAGCGTCAGCCGCAGTCTGGCAATGGAGCTGCTGATTGCTCGCAGGGGCAAGGCTGACAAGGTTCTGATCGAAAAGGGTAAACGGCGGCTGACCCTGTTTTCACGCGGCAGAGCGGTTAAAATCTACAAAATAGCCCTGGGTGGCGATCCGAACGGACCCAAGATCCAGCAGGGGGATAACAAAACGCCGGAGGGGATCTACACCATCGATTCAAGGCAGAAGAGCAGCCGCTATCACATCTCGCTGCACATCTCCTATCCAAATCAGCAGGATAAACGCCGGGCCAGCCAACTGGGTGTATCCCCCGGTGGAAATATCATGATTCACGGAATAAAAACGGAAATGGCATGGGTCGGGAACCGCCACGCCGAGGTGGACTGGACACAGGGGTGCATTGCCGTAACGGATGAAGAAATCGAAGAGATCGACCGCCTGGTGCCGGACAATACCGTTGTTGAAATCAAACCTTGAGATTCGGCCAACCTTACAACTTTTAATTCTCCTGTCACGCTGCCTGGTGACAATCTCCCCTTGGTTACAAAATCTGTCATTCCCGAAATGGTTATGATCGGGAATCCTGTCTTTAACAGTCATAAATCATGGATATTGCTCTTGTGGTAAATATGCTCTATTTTGCTTGATTGCCATTTAAACCTTGCGCCTGAATAGCTGTATTAGTGATCCTGATACTACTATGTTGATTATCCTGGCGGTTATGGTTCTGGTAGTGCTGCTGAGCGGACGATTACGGATTGGACTGATGACCAGAAGTTTCTGAATTAAAAAGCGTTGCTGATAGTTAACGGGGTAGATAAATGTCTTCTGTTTTGCCGGTGACCGGGGGAGTAATTGATACTGTGACTCTTGTTTTGAAAGAGATAGAGCGGTTGAAGCGTCGAGTTATCTGGATTGAGCGGGCAGGGGGGGATGAATGGCGACAGATCTCTTTCCTTTACCGGCTTGCAGACAGTTTTGGCCGCAGGCTTTACGGGCAGTCATTCTGTGGTGGGGAGCTCGGTGCCAGTGGCTGTTCCAGTGGGTTATGCTGTCGCTGCCGACCGGATGTGTTTCTTTATGAAAGGCAGATATTGGATTTGCTGCCGAAACGAATTGATGCATCCGGTTATTGCCCGTTTTTTAATCTTGTCAGAAAAAATTGCGGTATTTACAGTGTGAGACCGTTTGCCTGCCGGGTTTATTTCAATCTGGCTGTCTCCGCGCATTATTGCCAGAATCCCAATGATACAACCATGCAACTGTTTGATAGCCTTAAGCCCCATCTGGCCAGAATTCTGGGTGGTTATCAGGGGGGCTATGGCGGATAATAGTTGGAATAATTGGCAATTGGCGTAAGACTGTCTGGTGTGAATTGATCGTGCGAGGAACCTGGTATATGTTTGATGGAATTTTTTGGGACAATGATGGCGTACTGATGGAAACCGAGCAGATTTATTATCGGGCCAATGCCGAGGCGTTGGCGACGGTTGGGGTGGAGCTTACCCTTGAAGATTTCTGCCGGATTTCGTTGCGTCAGGGGGAGAGTGTGCTTGATCTTGCCCAGGATTGTGACGGACAGGTGCGGCGGGTCAGGGATGAGATTTATTACCGTCTGCTGGGGGAGGAGTCTCGGGCTTATCCCGGTGTGCGGGATACCCTGCAGCGTCTCCAGGGGCGGCAACCCATGGCGATAGTGACCAGTTGTCAGCGGGTAAATTTTATGCAGATGCATCGCGAGAGTAATTTGCTTGGTTATTTTGACTTTGTCCTTACCCGTGAGGATTATGCCGCCTCAAAGCCTGATCCTGAGCCGTATCTGACCGCCTGTGCCCGTGCAGGGCTTGAACCGGCCCGTTGTCTGGCAATCGAGGATTCAGAACGTGGGGTTAGATCTGCCTCAAGGGCCGGGCTGACTGTTGCGGCGATTCCTGGCGATATGAATCGTGAAGGCGATTTCAGCGCTGCCCGTTGGTTGCTGGAGGGGGTCTCTCAACTGCCGGGGTTATTGATGCTGGATTGACCTTCTGTTAATCCGCTGCTACGGGTTTATTGCGTAACTGTTGCAGGAACAGCCAGACCAGCGGCGGCAGGATCAGTAGATATGCATAAAAGAGCAGACGGAACGTTGGTGCCACCCCGTTTGCGTCGGCGTAACGCCCTATCAACGGTCCGGTGACCGCGAAGATCAGCCGGAAGGAGAGGGATTGCAGTGATAACATCCCGGCCCGGGTGGCTGATGGAATCTCCGCTTGGGTGACATGCAGAAAAAACGGTCCCCTCATCCCCCGCATGGCGGTCAGCAGATAATAGAATAGAAAACCCCATACCCCGGCGAACAGCCCCAAACCGAGATATCCCCCCCAGATTAGCAGGACCACGGCAATAATCATCCCGCGATCTCCCGTAATTCCCCGCAGACGATGGCTGAACAGGGCGAAGAGCGCAACGATCAGGTTGGCGCCTGCCCAGACCGGGCCGAAATAGGCCAGCGGTACCCCGCAGTCCCGCATGTAAGGCTGAATCAGCCAGACAGGATAGAAGGAGGATAGTCCGAGAACGATGCTGAGCAGAATCGTCACCCGCAGACGATGATTTTCGACAAAAACGTAACGTGCCGAGGCAATGGCCGCTGCAAGGTGGCTACCATGCTGGTGTGGCTCACGGTGCGGTTCGCGGAGCCCGCGGGTGATAAGCAGGGCCAGAAACCAGACCGCGATCTGAAGGAAAAACGGAAGCAGTGGATAGTGGGCATAGAGTAGCCCGGCGAAGAGTGCCCCGGCTGCCTCGCCGCTCTGGCCGAAGAAGGTGGAACTCCCTTCACAGCGGGCATAGACCGCCTCACGGCCATCGCTTTTCAGGGATTCAAAAAGTAGGGCACTGTCGGTACCGCTGATGAATGAGGTGGAGATGCCCAACAGGACCTCGGCGACCAGTACCTCGCTGAATGAGGTGGCGACGGTGTAGTAACCCCATCCAGCCAGTCCCAGCAGGGATGCCATGCTAAGAGCGGTGCGATAACCGATCCGGTCGCTGATATAGCCGGATGGGTATTCCATAACGACCATTGCAACGGCAAATATGCCTTGCAGTAGTAAAATCTGCGAGAGGGTGAGACCGATATGTTCCTTCCAGAAAAGTGTGATTACGGCCATTGGAAAAAGCGTCATCTGCAGAAAGGAAAATGCGTAGAGCAGGGGGATATTGCGCCGTAGGTTAGTCATGGGGTGAGTATGGACTATTTCGGTCTGATTATAAAGCGCGGTCTGTTTCCGGTTGTTGAAAAAGGCCAGGCGGCCAGTTGGCCGCCTGAGTTCTTCGGTATTACGCCGTTTGTCCCTCTGTCTTTTCGGCGGCGGCATTGCACTGCTCCACCACCTCGCGGAGCCAGGTGATTTCGTCGGGAAGAAACTGTTTCGAATATTCGGTGCCGACATTCATGGCTATGTGCAGTGGCGGCATGGTTGTAGCGGCCAGGACGTATCCCGGGACCTCAACGTATTTTGTCTCGGTTCCGGTCCAGTTTCTCAAACGCTCGGCACTGTCGAAAATCATCAGATAATCATTCCCCTCTGATTCGATAATCAATGGAAGAACCTGCTCCTCGCCGGTTGGCGGCGTTTCAGCCTGTTCTTCTCCCTCAAAGGTTGGAACGCAAAAGGTTGTGTTGAGAAAAAGGTCGTAAAACTGGGACTGGCGCTTGGCATCTTCCATATCCTCGCGGAAGGTTTGCAGGGCCTGGTCGATTGTACTCAATTTTGGGGTTGTTTCTGTAGCGGTTGACATTAGTTGGTTACTCCAATCCTGGTAGCAGACATGTGTGGCTTAAAAAACAAGTAAAATAACTGAAATGTGCTGCGACGGCAATGGAGATTATCGTTTTTCCTGATAAACGTCAATCTTCCGCCAGCTGACCAAAATTGTCATTCCCGAAGCGGTTCTGATCTGGAATACAGCCTTAACTGTTTGAAATCATGGATCCCCGATAAAGTCATTCGGGGATGACATTCTGAATATTGTTCCGGTTATTAACAGACCTTTGAAAAACTGCTGAATTTTGTCCCCATCTTCCCGCTCGCTGT
>CAXYUZ010000081.1:0-10246 GCA_964292275.1 uncultured Desulfuromonadaceae bacterium | reverse complement strand
AATGTGTTACACCAGACCACCATTGGCTGTTGCACTTCGAACTTGAATCCGCGTTTCCATTTAGAGAAGTATATCGGATTTTATTATAATGGTCCCAAATCTTTTAATTGTTTTTCCAACCAGTCAGCTTGAAAAACTAACCGTGAAAACTCATCAACTGAAACACCTGATTTTTCGAATAATTTATCAACTATTCTAAAAAACATATTCACATTAAACGTGACTTTGTCATTTGGCCGCAGATATGAACGAACCATATTTTCCGTTATGTGGCTGTTTATTTCGACTACCCGCACCCTATTGCCATCAGACAAATCGAATACAATATAATGCCCAGATTGTGGCCACCCTGCTCGCAATCGTGAGGATGTCATATCAAACGTAATGCCATCATCGGCAGTGGCAGTAGCCCGATATATTGATCCACCATTGCCAGCCCAAAACTGTTTATTTTTCCACGAAAACGTACCTGCGCAGGTTATGCAATGAACTGGAGCGTAACTCCTTTCTTCGATGTATAAACGACACATACTATATTTCACCTGTTGGTCCAGTTCGGACATAAATATAATTCCACGTTTTTTTTTGTAGACCGATAAACATCCCGTCATTTCGACGAGTTTTTCCCCCTCTTGAAAAACCTGCCTAACTTCAGTTTTAGTATTGTTTAAAACGTTCAAATTTCGTTTTTGTTTTTGAAGCAATTGCTCTGCAGCAATTTTCCGTTCCATTTCCTTTTTTTCAACTAGTTTTTGCTCAGGAGTCAATTTTGCAACCCGCTCAGCCTCAATTTTTCGATTTGCCATCTCAATTTGCCGTTTTTTTTCACTCTCGGCATCATCACGACGTTGTTTTTCAAGTGATTGTTGGTGAGTGGCCAGCGTTTCTTCAAGCCGTTTTTTTTCGATACGTTCTAATAAATTTTTCGGATTGCCAATCTCCTGCAAACGCTTTTCAATCGCAACGATTTCCTTTTTATTCAAAGTCTCTTCAGCAAAACAAATGGATGAAAATACAATTAAAATGGGTAAAAATAAAAAAACTAAAAACCTCATTTACCCCTCCCCGGCCGCAAACTAATTAAATACTGAATCAAATCATCTAGCTTATTTTTACCTCGGAGTACCGCTCGAGCGTCATCTGCTAATTCCGGCAATTTTTCCGAAACAGTGAAATAGTTGTATTGATCAGTACACATGTTCCATTCTTTATGCTCAAACGCCGATTTACATTTTTGTTCAAAAAGCAAATCTCCATCTATACAAAAACGTGTCCCGCAAGTTTTGGTTTTTTTACCAAGCAATTTTTCCATTACTTTAAAATCCAACCGGCCCGCATCATTGCAATACGGCAACCAACCAGTCGTTCCTGGTTCCGGACAGTATCCTTTAAAATTGACCATAATTTCACGAGCATTCTCACGGTATTTCATCTGTCGAGAGGTTGGATTCCTCACTTCCGTTTCTTTCCAATTAGGATTCTTTTTGATCTCGGCTTTTAGATCATTAATCAACGAATTAATTGCAGTATTAAATTTATTCAGTTCCAATTTATCAAAATAATTTTGTTTTTCTCTAGATAACGGTTTCCCAAAATTGAAAAAAATAATTGTAGGCTCTAATGCCTTCAGCTTCACTGAATCTGGTGTTTCGGTTGCCAGATTTTTGTCCTCTCCGAGTAAACGCCGAAAAGTGCGCCTTTCTTCTTCACTAAGTTTTTTTAACTCCGCCGTTTCCTCGCGTTTATCACGAAAGAAATCAATTTTCTCATCCTCTGGGATTACATATGCACCACTTCGTACAACATTATCCCAGGTAATCAATTCGTCTGGATGATTGGTTGAAACAACAGCACCAAGCTTGGTTTGCGGATCCAAAACAAACAATGAACGTTTGACCAATTTATAGGTTTGCATACCTTGTCCCGAACTGTAATAAACTGGATCTTTATAGTAACCAACTTGTATCAAAACAATATTATCTTTTGGGTGATACCACGCATAATACGTTGTATATAATTTTACACGTCGACCCTCCTGCGTTTTAGGGCCAGTTATATTATCAATCCCCGCGATTGCGTACCACGAGGGCGACACTTTTGGCCCGCTACTGGCACAACCAGATAACAAAAGTGAAATTATTAAAATCACATAAATTTGCTTTTTCATGATCAATCCTCCAAAAATCATTTAGAATCATTATTGTTGATGATTTGGTAAAAATTTCGAGACACTCAGCCCGGCCTTACTACTGGCAGCTTTTTCAACCGCTTTTCGCTTGGTGATAACAGCCTCTCGACTCCTGCCTGCCGATTCCAATTCTTCAGCCGCTGTAGCGATTTCATCGGCCCAACGTGAAAAATTTGAATTTGACTTCATCGACTCCAGCGCCTGGCTATATGACCAATTGCTGGCAATCCGATACGTTATGTTATTAAATCCGCCAAAACCGTCGGAACCAAACCAATTAATGCCGTTGTAACGCAACGTAGGTGGTGTTGTAACGTTCAACATGACCCCGCCGCATTTGATGGCATTAACATCATTCGCAAAGCGGCAATCGTTACTCAAAACCTCCTGAACAATGTGGCTATATGTATGTTTTAAACGACTATCTGTAATTGTTTTTCCACGAATCATGGCTCCTCGTGCCAACGTTTTTAGATCATCGGCACCAAGCCCCTTCACGCCCACACCACCAGACGTTCTAACTAATCGCCCCACAGAGCTAATATCTTCCTGCAGGTTAATAGCAGCCTGGCCGAATTCAGCCCCTTTCAACGCAACCTGTAAAATATATTTTTTGACTACAGTTTCATCAACCTCAGCATCAACAATTTTGCCGAACGCCCGCGCTAACCCGGTTTGAAATTCTTGGGCGGATTGGTTAATTACCCCACCGCCTAGATTACCTCCCAGGCCAAAATCCGCTGAAGATTTCCAGGTTGAAGGATCAGCCATGAACAACGCGGAAATCGGTAGTTGCATATCCAAACTGGAACGGCGATCCATCATCGCTGTGAAGCGACTGGAGCGGCTATTCGTGGATTCACCACCATTGGACAAAGTGTGCCCCGTCCTGTTAGTTAAACTACTACGTGATTCGTTACTGGTGCGGCCGCTCACCGTTTTATCTTTGGAAACTTTTTGATCTTGTGCAGAATCTACCGATAGATCTGCCGCATGAACTGAAACCGAACAGAACAAACCGGCGATCAGTATTGCTGCTATTTTTTGAGAACAGATTTTCATGCGTCTTCCTCCGTTGTGATTGCAATGTCAGTGAGTTGTAAGCCCAGATTATTTTTACGGCCAATTTCATATCCGCTTTTCAGGACAAAAGCAGGATGGCTGGGGGTCATTTTATTTACCGTTTCATGTTCAAGCTTGATTTTAGTTGGGCTGCAATCAGGCAGCAGCAAAAAACCCTCGAACGTTTTTAAATCCGCAATCTCCGAGGCGAGAACAACGTCCTCAATTTTTTCATCCCTGGTCTCACTTATCCCGTCTCGCTCATCGGCTACAGCCATGCTGTGACCTTCGCGATTTTTCGAAATTTGCCTCTGCCCAATCGTTTTAGCGATGTATTGAACCGATTCTGGATCTTTCAGCGTCAGACAGAGAGTTGAGGCACAACAATTGAAAATTGTTGTCAGACCTGTCGGCCCATAAAGCGCTTTGATGCCGGCAAATTCCTGGGCACCAATTATCACCGAAACGCCTTTTGAACGACCGGCGGTTAGTAGTCGAGTCAGGCTGGGCAACCGCTGCAAATTAGCAATTTCATCCAGAATTATATATATGCGTCGGTCGAGCTGATCAGCATGCGACAACAGGCATTTCGCAAATATCTCAAAGAACAACGAATACATCGGCCGAAGTGTATCCTCCAGTTCTGGCATTCCAGATAAAAAAATGAATCCCCCACCTGGTCTGTCAATCCACTCTTTAATTGAAAAATTGCCGTCAGTTGCGAACTCCAGCCAGCCCAATCCGGCATTCATGTTGGACAAACACGCCCGCGCCTGTCTATCCTCTGGATTTTCAATAACTGCTGCACCCTGCGCCCCATCTTCCGTGGCCAAGCAAGCATCTTTTATTTTCATCCCCCCAGATGTTGCTAGAGCAAAAATGTCTTTATTCGATTTGTATCCATTGCACTGTAAATACGTATAAATTCCCCGAAAAATCGCAGCAGCAGAATTCGCCCAAAAAGGGTCTTTTCCGTCATAAGGGGCTGGAAATAATGCTGAACAAACTGAAACAACATCGTGTTTGTAATTTGTTTCATTGAAAATACTCCAACCAGTTCCGCGGGCGTCCAGAGGATTGATGATAATGTCCCGCGATGGGTCATACCATTTTTCCAAAAAATCACCTTTAAAATTGTAAATAACGGCTTTTTCCGATGGCCGCAAACGCTCTACGGATTGATCAATGCACACTGTTTTTCCAGATCCTGTTATTCCGGCAATTAGCGTATGTCGAGTTTCATATTCTCTGGGCAACGTAATTGGACCAAATCTGATATTTCCCGAAGGCAATGCCGCGCATTTATCCCGAAGTTCTTCCCATGGAACTAACTGCCTGCCTCGGATGTGTCGATCAGACAAAGCATCCTCCGCATGTTTTTGAAATTTGTGGTGCAATTTAGGCCCGATTTTGTATGCTGCGCAGGACGGAATGAACGCGATCAAAATTGCTGGAATTTTGTTAAACAAAAATTGTTTGGCCAAAACTGGATCAATTTGATTCGAAATATTTACCAACGACAGCAGATAGTTTGTCTGGATTTTCGTCAGCAGATAAATCGATTTTGGACCAATTAATATTGTCAGTATCGCGAGAAAAATAGCGCTTTGAATTGCCAAACAAATAGCCACAATTGTCGCCCACATTTTGATTCGCATTGCAACATCAGCGCGTAGCAATTCACTGCCTTTATATGCTTTGATTTCGACCATCTCACGCCACCTTTGACAGAGCTTTTTCAAGGCTTTTTTGCCACTCTGCCACACGCCCTGGATTAGCCCTTAATGCCAATGATTGAATGACCTCTTCAGTGTGAATTCGTGCGTAGCGCGCCTCTTTTCCGACAATAACAACGGACTCTTTAACGCCCTCAATTGCATCCCAAATTGACTGCATTTGTGAGTCCGTTTTTTCTTCCTGATTTTGCGCTAATGCGATCAAATATGCATTGATAGATAGCCCGCAACTACGGGCTTTTTTCTGGATGGAAAAATGTGTGTCTGCATCCATCCGGATCGTTATTTTTTTAGATTCATCTTTCTCCATTATGTTTTCCTCTCAAAAGCCAGATTTTAGGGTTGGCCACCGTTGCCGCCAAACTATAAACTGCGAAATTTCAGCAAGTTAAAACAAAAACTGGTTTTATTGCGCCAGCTTGAAAAGCGTGGGGTGTGCCTTTTTTTAAAACGAGGTGGAGGTTTAGCTCCACCTGATTTTCCTGACGTTTATGCCTTTGGGGGCCGTAGAATCTTTTCAATTTCATTCGAGATATCCTCCAACTTAATACCCTCAAATTTATTGCGAAAATACTTGATCATAAGCTGTCCAATTTTTTGAGCTTTGGCCGCCTCCAAAGCCTCCGCTTTTTTCAATAACGCCTCCGCCTTTTCTCGCAACTTTTCAGCGTTCATTCCTGAACCTCCTTTCGGTTCGTTTTGATGGCGCTACCAAATTTGAATCACGCCAGCACTCGGCTGATGTAATCACATCATTTTTGATCATCAGTTCAGAGTACGTTAGCCCCTGCTGAAACCGATAAACCCGAGCGCCATCAACACCACGGCCAATGCTGAGAGGTTGCATACTAGGGTGCCCCATATGCACCCTGAATTCATCGATCGTTTTGCCTTCCACACCATCACATAACTCCACCCTCGGGCTCCATGTTGAACGAACAACATCACTCACCGACGAACAGCCACTACAGCAGCAACATGCCGCAATAATTCCGGCCACAATAAACGCCCTCATTTTTAACCTCCTCCACAAAAAATAACCTGCAATGAGTTAACGGCATTTTCAACGGATTTTTTGGAGCTTTTTTTTCATTTTTTCATTTTATTTTGCTATAAATGTTTGTTCTGCATTAAAACAAACCAAAAGAGAGACAATATGAAATTTTTGAAATTAGGATTGCTGCCATCACTGATGCTTTTTACTGCGTGCTCTGCTGGGTCGGTTTACAAAACTGGGCAGGGTTTTGAGGCTGCTGGAGCATTGGGGGCCCCTGTATTGGTACCTGGTCTTATTATGAAAAGTGCAAGTGGCAATGTGATATCAGAAGAGGTTGATAAACGGCTGCCAAAGGGATCCACAGAACAGGTAATTTTTGGAGAGTATTCACCTAAAATTCAGGAAATTGTTGATAACCCCCCAATACGGGTTGCAGTTCCTAATTCAACAATGTTGCGTTGGGAAAATAATGTAAAAATGATTAACGGCATTGAGACAGTTATTTCGGTTGGAAATACTGCACCGGATCGTATGGCATTGAGGCAGCTTATTTACCTGGCTCAAACTGATGCATTGAATAAACGTTTTGGATCAGAACCCGAAGATATTGAAAAAAATTTGGAGCGTTGGAATCAATGCCGTTTTATAGGTGCTACATATGAAAAAGATGGGAACAAAGTTTACGTTTCATCCAACAGATGTCAGCCGATTAAAATTTTGACGGAGAAGGAATTGCGTGCTGAGGCAAGAAGTATGCTTAGAGAGCGCATGCGAATTCGAAAAGAAGTTATGGATAGATGATTTAGAATAAAAAACGGTAGTTTTAAAAAATTATAGGTCGAGCAAATAGCAGCCACAATGTATAAACGCTCACTCCCCAAAAAAGGAAAACATATGAAGGGAAAAGTTAAGTGGTTTTCAGAAGAAAAGGGATTTGGCTTTATAGTCGGAGATGATGGAATTGAAAGATTTTGCGGTATACGAAATATCGTTGGTTCGGAGCTTATAAAAAATGGCTACATTGTCGAATTCGAGCATCAAGAGGGAAAAAAGGGGCCTGTTGCTGATAAGGTAACAATCATAAATAAAACTGAGGAAAGAAATAAAGAAGACAATAAAATAGAATGTCCTAATTGTCATAAGCGAGTGTATCCAAAATTAATCCATGATCGTGGAACATTTGGCGATCCTAAACCCAGAAAATCACTTTGCCCACTTTGCGGTGGTACAATTAAAAACTTTGGGTGCTTTATCGCAACAGCAGTATATGGTGACTACAATGCGCCTGAAGTTATATTTTTTCGATATTACAGAGATTCGGTATTACAAAAATCCATGGCAGGTAAATTATTCATCAAAATTTATTACGCAATTTCACCATATATCGCAAAAATAATACGAAATAATCAGAAGCTATCTTATTTAACAAAACAACAGTTAGATAAGATCATTAAAAAACAAATACAATCATAGTATTCACAACAAACTGTTAATACCATGTTCTCCGGCCCTACCAGAAGTGAACTCAAGATTTTTTTCAAATTTAGTATTTTGTCCGGGGGGGTGCGTTTTTTATGATTTTTCGAAATTTGAATAAATTAAAATCTCACTGAGTCACTGTAATGCTAATTGGAAGTATAATCTGATTTGCAACTGGAGTGTAGATGTCAATGTCTTGTTCAGGTGTCGTTATCGAAACTATCAGAGAGTAGCGTGTAATGCTTTCGCACTTCCCAAGATGATTTCTTTCACGCCACCAGCCAATTCTCGGATAGACAGCAATATGGTGTGAATCAGCAAGTTGAGCCGCAGTGCCACGCCAAATATCTGAATGAATGGACCCCTTATCTCGTGCCTGACCTATAACCCAATGTTCAGATGCACTACTTGTTCCAGGATGGCCTTCATCTTCCTCTCTGGCAGCAGCATTGATTCTTTGCACAAATAAATCTCTGTCTTCACCAGGAGAATTGATATCGAAACGAAGGGCGTGGGAGGCATATCTATAGCGATCTTTCCAGCCAATTTCACCCGGCCCCGGTTCTACAAAGTATGAAAGAGTGACCCTCATTTCAACCTTCAAATCATGACTATTGAGAAGGATATCTTTGGGCCATGGCAAATCATAGATGTGCATGTCGCGAGTTCTGTTCCTGCCATCTCGTTTCTCAAAAGGTTGAATCTCTGTCTGTGAAATAATCGTTAAAGAATTAGAAGCACTGTAGAGTGCCCGCTCAAGATTGGGCACACCATAACCACATGCTCGCAAAACTTTTTTGATCTCTGTCTTTGAATTGTTTCGGGCGAACTGCTGTTTAAGTGGAGCTGGCCACTCTGCAGAATGTACCATCAAGGCGCGTACTGTTTGGGGTCACTACAGAAAACGGATTATATAGCACGTTAAGCTTTTTGTAGAGGTCAGAATGGGCCTGTCAACCAGATTCTGTATACGATAATTCGGTCCTTTAAAAAAACAAATTAACTATCGTCACTTATTTTCAAGTTACATAGCATGATCAAGCGGGAGTCTTCCTGCTTTTTAGTAATTCCATCTGCTCTTTTGCACATGCGGGCACATATCGTGGCTCAACAGTGCCTCGGAACGAACGGTGATGTACTTGCTCCAGCTGATTCCAACTGTTCTGGTTATCCTTGATTTTTTTACAATATATGCAGATTGGGATAACTCCTTCAAGTTTCCTAATGCGGGTAACCGATAATTACTTCGTAAAATTGAGGAGATGCACTGCCATCGAACAATGATACTACACGTTTACCAGCCTTATTGTGAGCCGGGCTCTCATGCATGGCCATGAAGCTTTCCTGGCTTTCATGCTCCACAATAGCTGCATAATTGCCGCTTTTAGTGGGCTTTAAAAGGCGTCGTCCTATAAATCCAGTGAAGTTTCCAAATACCTTGTTTGTCTCTGCAAACCACTCTCTGAATTCGGCATCTTTTCCTTCTTTAATTGGTGGGAAATTGATAATGACTACAAACATGGCAATATCTCCTCTGACTACAATTTCAACATCACTCTTGCCAATGGATACACGATACAGGACATGTTTCGATGGCTTCGGATTGGATTTTATCCTCAGTAGCCGCAAAGGAATCAAAACATTCCGCCTTGCCGCTATCGTCAAAGCGGAAGACATCGGGAAGGTTGCCAACACATAGTCCGCAACTAATGCATTCAGGCTTATCAACCCATGCTATTTTTGCCATTTTTATCTCCATTTGAATGTGGATATGATTTTTTAGCTTTCAAATTAATGTTCACCATATGATTGCTTAGAGCAAGATCAATGTCCATGCTCATGTTTCGGGGGCGCATGCTTTTTGGGAGCGGCCTCTGCGTTATGCGCCGCATGCCGCTCTGCATCCATCTGCAGGCGCTCCACGTAATGTGTATATTCTATGTAAGCCGCCACATATTCACGCCCCTTCTGTACGCTTTCGTCTTTGTGCTTGAGGGCTTCAGCGACCTTCTCGTATCTCTGGCGAACGCCTTGATTGACCATATCGCTAACTATCTTTATCAGTCCGTCGGGAGAACCCACAGTCAACGATTTATCCGCCTCTACTATAACCGGCTCAACTTCGCCTGCAGGCTTCAGTCCTGTAAAGGGGGCACCTTCACCTGCACGATGAACTTTTACAAGGGATTCGAAAAACTTCTTCTCTGCAACTTGCTGCTGCTTCTTACCTTGCTCGGTGAGTGCTTTTTTAAAGGCAGCTTTCACACCTTTCTCGTCCTTGAGCTGTACCCACTTGAGGACTGGTGTGACATCTTTGGACACAAGAGCCTTTCGGGCATCCTGAACAACCGGGCCATCCATTGTGTCGCAATGGGCGGCTACAAACCGCGGGGAGAACAGCAAACCAAAGCAAGCAACAGAAACCACCATGAGCCCAGCAAATATGTTGATACGTTTCATCCTGACTACCTCCTGTTGTGATTATGTTGTTCTAAATTTACCGCAAAATCGGTTTGCCTCAGCTGTTTGGGGGTAACTTAACCACTGTCCGGGCAAATTCGCTACCAAAAGCACGGCAACCTGAAATACCGTCTTCATCAGGATTCCAGAGCAGCTTCAGTCCATCATTGGTGACTGTAAAACCACCATCTTTGAGTCTTTCTGTTATCATCTTAACTGACTCGCCACTCCAGCCATAGGCACCGAATGCTGCTGCGGTTTTATTCTTGAACCCCAATCCCCTGATTTCCTCAAGGATTCCGGCAATTGCGGAAAGAATACCCT
>CAXYUZ010000080.1:0-10621 GCA_964292275.1 uncultured Desulfuromonadaceae bacterium | reverse complement strand
GAATAGATGCCTACGATACCCGCAATTAGTAATAATATTGCAGCCAGTTTGATATTCTGATTCATTCTTATCTCCTCTCTAATTTTAAACTTGAGTCTAACGCCTGTTCCTTCTGCGCCTATCTCGAATGTACTGGCGAGGTCATTTCGAAAAGTCGTGCTGTGACTGCTAATTGCTCGGCTCTACCAAGAACAAGCACAATATCTTCGACTTGAAATTGCCAAACTGGATCGGGAATAGAATTGATCTCTTCCCCTCGTCGTATCACCAGTACCGAAGCCCCGCTTCGCTCGCGGAGAAGGCCATCGCGAAGTTGTGTGCCCTCAATTTCAGATCCGGGTTGCACCCTGAACGTAGCAAGTTCCACCCCGGAAAGAAAACCGGTGATCCCGGTGGCATGGCTGTGCCTTCGACTGATGCTGCGGAACATCTGGTATGAATCTCTCCGTATCTCGTTAACGCAGTTCTCAATCTGGTCGTATGGCACCAGATAGCTACGCAGAACTCGTGAAAAAATTTCTACCGATGTTTCGAACTCTTCTGGAACAACATCGTTGACTCCCTGTTGATAGAGTGGTTCCATTTCTGCTACGTAACGGGTTCTGACTATCATGTGAACACTTGGGCGTAGGTGGCACGCTTGGTCAACCACCCTGCGGGTGGCTGTGGCGTCGGAAATAGCCACCACCATGACCCGTGCTTTTTCAATCATGGCATGATGCAGTATTTCGGGACGAGAGGCATCTCCGAAAATTATGTGAGTTCCCTTCTTTCGTTCGGCTTTGACGGTATGATGATTGGTCTCAATTGCAATATATTTGATACCGTTTGCAATAAGAACGCATGCCAGGTTTCTGCCGTTTACCCCAAATCCGACGATTATTACATGGTCCTCCATCGGAAAACGGGCATGGCTGACTCCGCTTACCCGCGTACCGCGTTTGAGTGCTGCCGGTAAAATGGTAGAAATCCAGTTAGCCAGAGGTTCGGCGAATTTGAGAGAAACCGCTGTCAATGCTATGGTTGCTACAGATGCCGCGAGAAAAAGCTGATATTGCTCTGCATTGAGCAGGCCGTACTTCTGTCCGGACTGAGAAAGCACAAAAGCGAACTCTCCTACTTGGGCAAGGAGCAGACCGCAGATAAGTGCAGGTCGGGGTGGAAATTTCAGAATCAGGGTAGCGCCGGTTGCTATCACGCATTTGATAAGAATGATGGTAACAATAATCAACAGTACCGTAAGTGGATGTTTCACCAGCGTAGCCGGGTCCAGCAACATCCCTACCGAGATAAAGAACAGGCTGATAAAGGCATCGCGGAAAGGGATGATGTCTCCCATGACTTGATGGCTATACTCTGATTCTGATATGGCAAGTCCTGCGATAAAAGCACCCAGAGCCATGGAAAGCCCCACTTGAGCGGTAAGGAAAGCGGTGCCGAATCCGACAAAAATAATCGTCAAAATAAACAGTTCACGGCTTCTTGTCCTGACCACCTGATTAAATATCCAGGGGACGGCAAAGCGGGCGCTGAAATGGGCGACTACCACTACGGCAAGTGCCTTGCCCAAAACCATCACGATACCGACTACCCCATTGCCTGCTCCACCAAGAAAAGGAGTGAACAACATGAGCGGCACCACGCACAGATCCTGAAATATCAAGATACCCAGGCACGCTTTACCATGAGGAGAATCCATCTCGCCGGCATCCATTAGCAGTTTCATCAGGATAGCGGTGCTGGAGAGTGAGACCAGAAAACCGAAGAAGGCTGACTGCTGCCAGGAAAAGCCGAATCCGATTCCAAGGAGAGTCACCACGGCAATGGTAACAGCAACCTGTAGCCCACCGCCCCACAACACCAGATGTTTGATCCGAAGTAACTCCTTCAGGGAAAATTCGATGCCGATGGTGAAAAGAAGCAGCACCACCCCAATCTCGGCCATCTGCTCAACCTGATGGGTGTCAGTGATGAGGCCTACAGCATAAGGACCTGCAACAATGCCGGTGAAGAGAAAGCCGATGATCGATGGTAGCCGGATCTGACGAAACAGGACTACTGTCACCAGAGCAAATCCGAACAACAGAACCAGATCTTTCAACAGATTGAATTCCATATATTACTCCATGTGTTGATGCGTTTGTTGCTGCATGCTATTTCTGGCCGATCTGTTCTCCAGCTCAAAAACAATCGGACTCGCGATAAAGACCGATGAATAGGTTGCAACAACAATCCCGGTAACAAGCGCAAATGCAAAGTCGTGGATAACCTCACCACCAAACAGTAACAAAGATGTGGCGGCAAGGAAGGTGGTCAAAGATGTCACTATGGTTCGTGATAACACTTCGTTGATGCTGCCATTGAAAATATCTGCTAATGGCGCGTTCAGGTTCTTGTGCAGATTTTCCCGAATCCGGTCGAAAACCACAACCGTATCAGTCAGCGAATAACCGGCTATAGTCAACACGGCGGTAATAAACAATAGATTTATCTCTTTATCGAGCACATAGAATACCGCAAACATTGCCAGAATGTCATGGAATGTAGACAACGTAGCTCCAATACCGAACTTTAGGTCGAAGCGCCAGGCGATATAAAGCACGATGCCGATAAGAGAGATCCCCGTAGCTATCAGGGTGTCTTTTTTAAGTTTGTCGCCTATTGAGGGGCCTGTTTCTGTTGAACTTTCTACCGTGAAAGTGTTTCCGGGAAACTCTTTCTTAAATGTCTCGATTATTATATCGGCAACAGGTCCTGATGCCATGGCAGCCTTTCGCGTTTTGACGAGCAGTTGGTTGCTGCCGGTGATTTCCTGAAGGGAGGCTTCCTTCAGGTCGTGACTTGCGAGTGCTGTGCGGGCCTTCTCAATTGGTATTGGCTTGGAAAATTTGAGTTGAACGACCGTTCCCCCGGAGAAGTCGATACCCATATTGGCGGTGTTCGTCGCCACTTTAATTATGCCGATGATGCCTATGATCGAAATGATGCCAGAAACCACGAAGGAAATTTTTCTCTTGCCTATGAAATCGATTGAAGTCTTTTTTATGAGTTCCATTATATCCCCTATATGCTGAGTTTTTTTACATCAAACCTGCTGAAAATAAAGCCGAAGACGGCCTTGGTTGCCAGGAGTGAGGTAAAGAGGTTGATTATGATGCCAAGGCTCAGTGACACGGCAAAACCTTTGACTGGCCCCGTGCCAAACTGGAAAAGAACGGCTGCCGTGATCAAGGTAGTTACATGTGAATCCATGATGGTCATAAATGCTTTATCATAGCCGGCGTTCAGACTCGACAACGCGGATTTTCCGAGTTTAACTTCCTCTTTAACGCGTTCAAATATCAATACGTTCGAGTCAACAGACATGCCGATCAGCAATACTATAGCGGCGATTCCAGGCAGGGTTAATGTTGCTCCCAGCGCAGCCAGGGCACCCAACAAATATACAACATTCAGGACCATGCCAAAATTTGCCACTAATCCGGACAACCGATAATAGATCGTCATGAATACGATAACGAGTGCAACACCAACACCACTGGCAAGCAATCCCTTTTTGATTGAATCCTGACCAAGTGATGGTCCTACTGTGACATTCTGAATGATTTTCACTGGAGCGGGCAGCGACCCGGCACGGAGAACTATTGCCAGGTCTGCAGCGTCTTTTTCGTTAAACGATCCAGAAATCTGGGCACTGCCGCCGGAAATTCTTTCCTGAATAACCGGAGCTGAATACACCGTATTGTCGAGAATGATTGCAAATCGTTTCCCTACGTTGGCAGCTGTTATCTGATCAAAGAGCCTGGCACCGGTACTGTTGAAATCAATTGCAACATACGGTTTGTTGAACTGTGAATCGATCCTCACCTGAGCGTCTGTTAAAAGATCACCGGTGATAATGGCTTTTTTGTTGACGACCAATGGTGATTCCGTTATGGCACCGGTGGTAGGGTCGGTTCTTTTCTCCACCAGAATCTCACTGTCTTCCGGAGGTGCCCCGGATAATGACGCACCTTCGTGTACAAGCTTGAATTCAAGCCGCGCAGTTTTTCCGATCAGTTCTATTGCCCGATTCGCATCTTTAATGCCGGGAAGTTGGACAGCGATATGATTGATCCCTTCACGCTGTATAGACGGTTCTGAAACGCCGAACTGATCAATACGATTTCGAATGGTTTCCAATGCCTGGGAAACACTCTTATCCTTCTTGTCTTGTGCGGCCTTTTCGTTAAGCTTGATGCGAACACTGACAAAGCCTCCTTCTTCGCTTGGAGACGTTGCCTCAAAGTCAGGGTATTTTTTGTCGATCAGATTTTTTACCGTTTGTGCTGACACCTTGTCGTAGAGCACTACCTGAACTTTATCTACTCCATCACGGGAGACTCTCTTTACATGGATGTTCTGGGTACGCAGAGTTTCTTCCAGGTCTCCGGCAATTAAATCGAGGTAACCTTCCAGTGCTTTTTGAGTTTCTACTTCAAGGACGAGATGAGTTCCTCCCTGCAAATCAAGTCCGAGACTGATTTTGTCTTTTGGCATGTACCCTTTCCACCAATCAGGAAGATGGGTAACCATCGTTGGTGTCAGGAAAAACAGGGATAGTACTATGAATACAAAAACCAGACTCATGCGCCAGGCAAGGTCTTTTGTCATGGGAAACGCTCCTTTGATATGTGGTAGAGAAACGTACGAAACGCAGCATCGGTGCGCAGCAGTTATTGGTTGCTGAAGCATGTACCGCGAATGACGCACTCCAATTGGCAACTCAGCTTAAAATATGAGCCATTACGGGCGAACAAACGGAATCATCACAATGTATCGTGAGCGATAAAACCTGCAGGAAAGCAGTTGTCAGATTGGAAATGTTGGTGGTGCGCGGGAGGAACAACTGGATCTGGTGAGAGAAATAGTGCTTTGAGAGTCCTGAATAAAATTTATAGCGGTGAAAGCAACAGGTACTTTGAGTTCGAATGAGCTATGATTGATGGCAACAAAAGGTGCGTACTTTGTTAAATCTACGTGAGTAGTTATCCCTTGGGTTTTGGATATCGCGCTGTTACGTTCTTTTGAATTTTCATGAGGGGTACATATAGGCGTAAGTATACAGTTGAAAGCCAGAATGACAAAAACCGCCAAAGTGACAAATAATCTGGATTGCTTCCGAATATGTAATTGCCTGCACGTTTTCATATTGATAGCCAGAGTATGTTTCCCCGGATGATTCCCTCTCGGAATGAGATCAGTATCGTGTCGGAGGCATTTTTAACAAATTGTTTCAATAGTCCGTCCATGCTGTATCCTTGGCTACTTCAGCCAGTTTTGTCAAATACATCCACCGTTCCGAATTAAAGTGTCAAATGACTCACAATAGCGGCCACTTTCGGGAAAAGAATATTATTCTCAAGGTGCACATGTTTATGGAGATTATCCTCAAACTCCTTCAGCTTCCTATAGGTTAGCATAAAGGTATTGCAGGCATCATCCGGTATTGCATAATTATTTGAAAGATGACGGATAGTATGGACTGCATCACCGATTTCTTGATGTTCGCCATGAAGACGGATGAGGGATACCCGAATCAATTCCAGATCCCCCGTTTCCGGCATAAGCCCGGCGATCTTTGCCGCCTTGACCCGCTTGACGGCTGGGAAAAAAACCTCCTCTTCTTCAATTAAATGTGTCGCCATATCAGCCGAAATCTTCTCAAAAACAGCTGCAATCTGAATTGTTTCGGGGTGATGGCCGCCATGGACATCGGCAATTTTTCGTGTGTAGACGGCAATCTGTTCGTCGTTTTCTTTGAGGTAGAGATGATGAGTATTGACAATGTAGTCAATGAGAAACGGCAATGCCCACGCGGAGTAATTTTGACTTCGTTCGGCAGTTTCACTCTGTATGGCCTCAAGCTCATATACAATTGTAGGGATATCAAGCCCTTTTTCTACACATATTTCCGTTAGAGACACTTTACCGCCGCAACAGAAGTCAATGCTGTGTTTTTCAAAGACCTTTGCTGTCCGGAAATCGGCTACAACGATCTCACCAACGGTTCTATTTTCTGCATTTGAATATTGCATATAATTATCCTTGGGATGCTGCCGTTCATTTTCGTAACCATTCATACCTATAAAGATGCATCAACTCGTTCAGAAATATTCCCGTAATCGGGTAAACTGCTGCTTAGCGGTTTTAAGCAGTGACGTCGGTCTAGCTTCTGGTGTCGCTACCTCTGTTGCGGCCTTAAGAACCAACCCGATACCTGTAGAAAACTGCGGCATACAGAAATCCTCAGTCAGCCCGCTCATATTCAGGGGGGGCCTAGGCGTACCGGCATATCTAAAACTTGCTCAGCTAACCTATCTATACCTGGAAGCAGTGAAGATCCGCCGGTAATTACAACTCCAGCGACTAGATCATTCTTGAATCCCGAAAGCTCTAATTCATTTGCAACAATGGCAAAAAGCTCGGTAGCGCGTGCCTGGAGAATCATACGGATTGATTTTCCAGTTATAATTGAGCTTTTTAAGCCATTAGATGCAAAGACTTCCACTGATGATGTCTCGTCGTGCATATCTTTTAGACAACAGCCATAAAGGCACTTGAGCCGCTCGGCTTCAGACAGCGTAACGTGAAGCCCGACAGCAAGATCTCCAGTTAAGTGGTTTCCGGCAACTGGTATAACCGCCGTATGTCGCAGGGTACTGTTCGTGAATATAGCAACATCGGTGGTTCCGCAGCCAATATCTATCATGACGACACCCATTTCACGCTCTTCGGGCATTAGTACTGCCTCTGCAGACGCGAGCGGTTGGAGAACAATTTCAGTCGCTTCCAATGCAGCTTTTTTGCATGCCTTAACAATGTTGTTAATGCTTGAGGTTCCTGCTGTTATGAGGTGTACCCGAGCTTCCAGCCTCTCGCCCCTGATTCCAAGTGGGTGTTCGATTCGATGATGTGTATCAACAATAAATTCCTGGAGTATCGTATGAAGTATTTTACGGCCATCATGAAGAGCTATTGATTGTGCCGATTCAATGACCCGCTGTACATCCTCTGTCGCAACCTCGCGGCTCGTGAGTGTCACCATACCACTGGTATTTTGGGTATGAATAAACCTGTCGGCAATACCAACCATTGCATTGCTGATAGTACAACCCGACATGAGCTCTGCTTCATCCACGGCTTTGCGGATGGCCGATGCAGTATTCTCGATATCGATCACAAAACCCTTTTGTAACCCAGAAGACCGGCATTGGCCAATTCCGATAATTTCGATCTTTCCAGAAATCTGTTTCCCGACCACAACACAGATTTTTGCTGTTCCAACATCCAGTCCAACAACTATATTTTCTATTGCATGGTGCATGTCCGCCTCGTACTATTTTTTCACAACTCAACTCAGAATTAATTATTGTTGGTAACAGTTATATTCCATCACGCTGGACCCATTTATTCATTTGCAGAGGAGATTTATACGCCCATAATTGATCAAGAAGACGTTGCGGGTTGTTTTCAATAATGAGCATTGAATGGTGTTCTTTTTTTATAAACTGCTCGTGTACGGCAGGATTCAGAAAAGATGACAACCCCTCATAATATCCATGAATGTTTAACAGGCCGCACGGTTTTGTATGAAAACCTAGTTGTGCCCACGTAAGAACTTCAATTATCTCTTCTAACGTTACAAGGCCTCCAGGAAGTGCTATGAAGCCGTCAGACAACTCAGCCATAAGAGCTTTCCGTTCATGCATCGAACCAACAACTTTCAGTTCGGTCAACCCATGATGGGCAATTTCCTTGTCAACCAGACTTTGTGGAATGACACCGACAACCTCGCCGCCTTCATGCAACACAGTGTCGGCAATAGCGCCCATTATGCCGATGCTCGCTCCTCCATATACCAAGCCAATGTTTCGTGCTGCTATTTCACGAACCAATGCACAGGCTCCTTCGATATAAATGGGGTCTCTGCCTGGGTTGGAGCCGCAATACACACAGATCTTTTTCATATCAGCTTGGTTCTCCACCGTATAAGAATTGTTAGCACTTGTGTGCAGCCGCAACTATAGATGGTAATCACCTGCTGCTTCCGGTTGATAAAGGATCTTTTTGACCTTAAGATTTTTCACTCCGCCAGGTACGGGCCATGTGATACGGTCTCCTTTCCGGTACCCGATCATGGCGGTGCCCACAGGAGCAAGAACAGAAATTCTGCCTCTATCCAAATCGGCATCACCGGGGAAGACAAGCGTATAGACAAAGTCTTCTCCTGAATTCATATCCAGAAGAGACACCTTGGAGTTCATGGTAATGACATCATGGGGGATATCTGCGGGATCAACCACTTCTGCTTTAAGCAGCTCTTTTCCCAATTCTTCCAGGTATCTGCCGTCACGCGCTGATTTTGAATCAGCGTTTTGAATCAACTCTTCCAAACGCTGCATATCGTAATCAGTGATGAATATCTGCCTACTGCTGGTACGTTCTTTCATGCAAAAACCTCGCAAATGATTATGATGTCGTTCTGTTGCCTACTGGTTGTGCAAGGATTATCTCCATTGATTCAGCGTCAGAATGACCGGCAAAATGGCCCGCGCACCCTCTACCACAGAGGTACAGGGTGTGCGGGCTATGGTGACGCTGATGCCTGTCCGCTGTTCAAAATATTTCCGCACACCTGGAATCAGTGCCCCACCGCCGGTCAGGCATATGCCGCTCTCAATGATCTCGCACCCCAGATCATGGGGCAGATCTCGTAAAAATTCTTGTATAGTATCAGCCAACTCTTCCATCACCGGCAGTAAGGCATTCGCAGTTAGTATGCTCCCTGGCTGGACAACAGAACGGTCAAAGCCACATGTCCGCATCAACATATTTCCAAACGTGTCACTGACATCCGTACATCCTGACTCTTGTGCGGCAGCAACTATAACTCGGCGCATGCGGTCACAGCCAACTCTGATGGCACAGGTAACACGGATTTTACTGGAGCGTATTACTGCACAGTCAGTAACTCCTTCGCCAATATCAATTACCATCTGAGCATACTGGGAAGAAACGTCAACACCTGCCCCGATGGCGGCGGCAAGCGGTTCAGGAATTAAAGATATTGATGCAGCTCCGGCTTTCATAATGGAGCCGATCAACAACTCCCGCTCTTCTTTGGTTGCATCGCTGGGAGCACAGGCCAAAACGCATGGTTTGACAATGCCGAACTTCCGTGTCCGATCCAAAAGCGGCTTCAATATCAGAAGTGCTGTTTCGTCATCAACAACAACACCGTCACGGAGGGCACGTCTCGTACCGATTTGCGAGGGTCGTTCAATTAAGGATGCCATCCCTGTAGCGATACGTATCGTTGCAGTCCCGACATCCAGTGCAACGTGCTGTCGCCAATGTCCTGTGTGGAACACGGACATTACTTCGATCCTTCCATCTCTTTAGTTCCCACTACTTTCTGATAGTTATGTATCAAAAAAGCGTGCTATAAAAATGTGCAATTAGTTGCAATTAGTTACAACGACGGACAGCCATACAAGTGACTAGAACGTTAATCACCGTACGACTGATCAGTATCAGGCTAGAATAATTACAGATAAACAGGCACCTTACATCGCAAAGCTATCAGTGAGTTAAGTGTCGAGTAGGAGTAACTATGTAGGAAAGAGTTATGCTGGTGGTGCGCGGGTGGAACAACTGGATCTGGTGAGGGAAATAGCGCTTTGGGAGTCCTGAATAAAACTTATTGCAGTAAAAGCAACTGGTACTTTGAGTTCATATGAACCATGATTGATGGCAACAAATGGTGCGTACTTTGCAAAATGTACGTGAGAAGTTATCCCTTGGGTTTTGGATATCGCGCTGTTACGTTCTTTTGAATTTTCATGAGGGATACATACAGGCGTAAGTATACCGTTGAAAGCCAGAATGGCAAAAACCGCCAAAGTGACAAACAATCTGGATTGCTTACGAATATGTAATTGCCTACACGTTTTCATTTTGAGAGCCTTAGTATGTTTCTTTTGATACGCTCACTTTATAAGTGTACAATACTTACTGAAACGGCCGGGTCTGTCAACCTGAATGTTGCAGTGCGCCGGGAGACCGGCAATGAGTAAGGAGTGAAAGTCTCCGCCAGTAAAGGTTTAGCAAGCCAACTGTCCCCGAGTCATGGCTGGTATATCGCGAGGTGTACCTTCAAGTGTTGACAGGGGTGCGTGTAGGGGTTTGAAGTCTAATGGAACGAAAACGTATGCTAAGGGATGTAGAATTTAAAAAATCACACTATCAGTCCTGGAGCACTTCACTTTCTCGCTGTAGGGTACCCACTAATGTACTTCGTGGAATACCAGTTCGTGCAGCCGCTGACACTGTACGTCCTCCGGCAAGCAATTCTTTCGCAGCTTCAATCTTTTCAACATCAAGCGCCTGCGGCCTCCCGCCTTGCCACCCCCTGCGTTCCGCCGCTCGTAGACCTGCTATAACGCGTTCTCGAATATTCATGTGATAATTTGGTCAGAAAAATGTTGAAATAAGTATCAATAGTCAAGTTATTCTTGCTGGTTAGGCGTGGAGCGTGATGCTACTTTGCGCTTTTTAGTGCGAATGTTGGGGTTACCCC
>CAXYUZ010000079.1:0-10651 GCA_964292275.1 uncultured Desulfuromonadaceae bacterium | reverse complement strand
GTTTTATAGAAAAAAGCACTATCTACAACCAATAATAATCGTTTTTTTTTTTTTTGTTGTGCGGCACTTTTTGTTTACAATATTTAATCCAAACAAAAAAGAGCGACAGCGGGCAATCTCCCGTCCGCCCTCTCTTGTTACGATAATATCCAGACAGCAGGATTATTTTACAACTATTTTTGCCGTTTTACGTGCGTCAACCAGGAAGGCCTGGATTGCGGCGCTGACCTTTTTGCCCTTCATGAATTCGGTCAGATTGTCTTTGACAACCTTGTACTCAACCGTTCCAGCCTCTCTCTTTTCGACCTGCTTGATGATGTGGTAACCGAACTTGGTTTCAACAACATCGCTGATCTCTCCCGGCTTCAGTCCATAGGCCGCCTTCTCAAATTCAGGCACCATCTGTCCCTTGCTGAAGTAGCCCAGGTCGCCCCCCTGCTGCTTGCTCGGGCAGGATGAACTCTCCCTTGCAACCGTTGCAAAGTCGGCTCCGCCGGCAAGATCCTTGCGAATCTTCTCTGCCTTTTCAAGGGCCTTTTTCTTTTCATCCGCTGTAGCCTTGGCATCAATGGCAATCAGGATGTGGCTGGCCCTTACGGCCTCTGGCTGTTTGAACTTGTCCGGGTTTTCATCATAGAATTTCTTGGTCTCTTCGTCGCTGACAGTAACCTTGGTGATGATATTCTTCTCAATGAAATTGCCGATGATGATGTCACGCTTGGTGTAGTCGGATAGTTCCGCCTCGTTCATGCCCAGCGCCTGGATAGCCTTTTTGAAATCCTCAGCATTCTTGAAGCGCTTTTTACCCTGCTCAATCCGGCCCGTAACCTGCTGGTCAATATCCTGCGGTGCCGATTTGAGACCTGCCTGATAGAGCAGTTCCGCATTGGTCAGGTTTTCGATTGCCATGGCCCTGAATTCTTTTTCCTGTTCAGGGGTCATTGGGGCCTTGTTCCCCTGTCCGTTCATAAACATCTTTTTGGCGCGCTGCAGATCAAGGTCATAGATTGGCTGACCGTTAACGGTTGCAATGACCTCTTTTTTATTGGCCGTCTCTTTTGCAACCGCTGCAGTTTTTACTGGCGTAGCTTTAGAGCTTTTTTTCTTGGCATCTGCAGCATTGGCAGAGCTGCTGAGGCAGAGAAGCGCCGCGATAACAACGGAAACAGCGGACACTGACAGTTTGTTTCTAAACATTGTTAATCTCCTTTGATAGGTCTGGTTTGCTTGATTCATGGAGCTATAGCATATTTCGGATACTATGCAAAGATAAAGGTGTGTTTTAATTAATGACTTTAGCCGCTTCACTGGTGTAGTCACCGGTTGGATTGCGGATGATCAGTGGCGCCATCACGTTGCAGTGCGCCCTGCTGTCCTTGGCCAGTTCAGCGAGGAATATGCTTGCCGGTGCATCAATCATGTTATGCACCATACGCAGCCGCAGCAGGTTCAGCTTGAGGCGCCCGGCGGCCTGAATGAATTCGCCCAGCCGTGAAGGGTGGTAGATAAAGCAGATCCGCCCTGATTCCCTGACCAGATATTTTGCCACGGACAGAAATTCAGATAACCCGGCCGTGGACTCATGCCGTGCGGTGTCGCGCCCCTTGAACGGGCTGATATGGCCGCTGATGGCTGTTCTGAAAGGGGGGTTCGAAACCACCAGATCAAAGCTGCAGGCAGGAAAGTGACGCTTATGGTGGATGATATCATCCGAAACCACGTTGATGCGTTTTGAGAGGTCGTTAAACTCAACATTGTGTTTTGCCAGACCGGCCATATCCGGATTGGATTCGAATCCGGTTGCGCAGGCCTCCGAATAGACCCGGCAGAGGATCATCGGGATGATGCCGCTACCGGTACCAAGGTCGGCAATTGCCCTGACCCCCTCAATCTTCGCGGCAAAGTCGGCCAGCAGCAGCGGATCAATGGAGAAGCGATACCCCTTCCTTGGTTGGGCTATCTTCAAGCCGAAGCGCCTTGCCTCATCGATTGTGAAATGTTCCTGGTTCATGGTTTAAAACTCATGCTTCAATGGATTTTGTGATTGTTTTCTGTTTACCCATTCCCTGACAAGCATGATTCCAAACAGTGCAAATGATGCCAGTGTCAGATATTTGCCGATCCTGAAGGGGAGGGGATCGAATCTGAACTCGATCGTATGATGGCCCGGCTCCAGATAAACCCCGCGCAGGATATGGTTGACTGGAATGATGCTCACCTCTCTGCCATCCAGAAAGGCCTGCCACCCGCGGTAATATTTTTCACCCAGAATCAGCAGCGCATTGCTGGCAACGGATGCGGAGACAACGATCCGTTCGCCGGTATAGACCTTGACCTCGGTGCGATCCTGTTGAACCCCTTGGGAATGTGGCTCTTCGGCAAGTTTGAATGGCGGTGGTGATTCGACCAGTCCGGATTTGGCCGGATCGAAGGCCGGATTTTTCAGCATTTCAACGGACCGTCCGGGGGGAGTCTGGATGACGGAGTGAACCAGCCATGCCTTTTGCATTACACTGCGGTTCTCCAGAACGACCTGGCGGGTGTCGGTGGATCTGAAAACCGGCCTGTATTTGGAGGACAACTTCGAGCCATCAATGGCGTACTGATCAGCACCATACAGCAGGTATTTGACGTTGAGCATGTCAGGAATTGGCGACTCCAGGCTAAAGACATCCAGAAGTTCCTGCCAACGTCGTTGCTGAACGGCATTGGATGTGAACATGACCGGAATCTTGTTCGTTGCGTAGCTCATCGGATCACTGCCGTCCGCAGGGAGGATACGGAACAGGGATGGATCCCGGGCAATGAAGTCCATGACCTGGCTTCTGGAACCGGCTTCCCGTTGGGGGGGATCGACCAGAAACATGAATTTGTCATTCACCCGCCAGACATCGGCCATGTAGAGACCGATCAGGAGCAGTGGCAGGATCATTGCGACTTTCAGCCTTACTCCGAATACGATCAGCCATGAGCAGGCGGCGGTCAGCGCCGTTGCGATACCGGTTTCAAACAGAATGTTGTTCCAACGCTGCAGAATCAGATTCGGCCCCTGCTCATAACGGGTCGGAGACCCCAGTTCAACGCTGAACATCTTCAGCCAACTGGCTTCGCCGATATTGAGGATGCCGAGGAAGCTCAGCATGATGACCGGTAGGGTCATTAACCCCGCCAGATAGCGTCGGAAGGGTTTTGATGATCTGACCTCACGATCCAGGAGAAGGTCGAGCCCCCGGGCAGATGTGATTGCCAGGGCGATCACCGGGATGAACATGATCATCTTCGGGACTCGGAAACGGTTGATGCCTGGAAAATAATCGAAAAGCAGGTTGTAGAAGGGGGTGTATTTACCCATGGAAAACAGGATTCCGCCGGCAATACCGATTACGGCCAGCCATGTGTATCGGTCCCGTCTGAAGATCAACGGCAGCGGCAGCAGCAGCCAGGGGAGCAGCCCCATGTAACTGGCGGTCTGGGTAAAGATCATTCTGCCCCAGTAGTAGCTGGCAATGTTATCCGGATTAGCCCCTCCCTCCTGACGGGATAAACCGAAGAAACCGGGGATCAGCAAGGCGGCTGCCTCTTCCGGCGGCATGGACCAGGACATAGCCTCGTCACGATCCAGCCCGCCGCTCCCCTGGTTGGCCCCACTCTGTACACCACGGTTGGTATCCTTGGACCAGTTGGCCAGCGGGGCCAGAGAAATGGCTACCGTTGAAAGAAAGAAGATCAGCACGACCAGATTGCATCCCAGCAGGCGCGCCGTGGAAAATCCGCTTTCCTTGCGGTTGAAGATAATAATGGCAGCTGAGCGGAACAGGCCGTAGAAGCCGACAGAGAGGCAGGTGTAATAGGCTATCTGCCAGTGTGAATTGAAAAACTGGAAGGCCAGCACAAAGGCAGTTGTCATGAACCAGAAGACCCTTTTGCTGAGGAACCCCTTTTCCAGACAGTAAAACGCCCAGGGTGCATAGGCGATAGTGGCGATCTTCATGACATGGCCGGCATTGATCAGCGAGGCGTTCTCCGTGGCCAGGGCAAAGATCAAGGCGGCAAACAGCGCGCCGATCCGGCTGGTGTTGATCAATCGGCAGCAGCAGTAAACACCGACGGCACCGAAGAACAGGTGCAGTACGATGAACCAGGCAACAGATGCCGGTGCCGGAAAGAAGTGCAGGATCAACGGCAGGTGCAGCAGGAATTTCATCGAGCTCATGCCGCCTTCATTGGTGAAACCGCTGTTGATAAAGATATCCCAGGTTGCCTTCAGATCGAGTGAATAGAGCTTTGACAGTGGCAGGTCGTTATAGCCCTTCATCCACCAGTAGGCCTCGCTGATAATGTCCGGGGCGCGGATAATCTTGTCTGTGAAGAGAATTTTTGAGAACGATAGAACCAGCAGGGTCAATAGTGCTGCAATGTATAATAGATCTTTTTTGCGTTCAGTCACTTTTCAATCCAATCAATATTGTCTGATTTGATATTCATTTCTTATGGGATCAGGGCATTGTAAAATCGGTCCAGCTCTCTGGCGGCATCGGACCAGCGGAAATGTTCCAGAAGATGGCGCCGTCCCGCCCTGCCCAGGTCCTGGCATTTTGCGCGATCCCGCAACAGATTCAGACACGTAGCTGTCATTTGGTCCGTATCACTCGGGTCGCAGAGAAACTGTTGCAGCTCCGGGGCAAGATACTCCGGGATCTGGCCAACCCTGTCACCGACGACAGGGATTGCCCCACGGAGCAGCTCCGTCAGTTTGGCCGGACATTTGGTGCGATTCACCAGGGTATCGTCAAAGGGGTAGATGGCAAGGTCGCCGACCGCCAGCAGGTCAGGCAGCTGCCCCGGTTCTGTCCAGCCGGCCAGGATCAGTGCGTCGCTGAAACCGCCCGAATGCGCCGCATCCGTCAGGAGCTGTTCTTCCCCGGCACGTCCTGCGCCAATCACCAGAAAGCGCACCTCTGGCAGATTCTGGTGGATGGCTGCAAAAAGTTTGTGCAGCCTGGCCTGGCTGAATTCGAAAAAACGGGTATAGAGCAGCAGGACCGGTCTGTCCGCTTCTATGCCGAGCCTGCTGCGCATTATGGCGCCATTGCCCGGCGGCAGATCATCAATGCAGTTTGGCAGATAGAGGCGTTTTTTCTCTGCTATCCCCTGTTGGGCAACAAGCTGTTCCAGTGCCCGGCTGGCTACCGTAACCCCCTTGACCCTGGTCGTGAGCCATCCTTCCTGAAATGAGTAGACACGTTTTTCCAGACTGGAGTAGGAGTGGAGCTCGTTCATCCCACCAGTACCCTCCCAGTCATCCGTATCCAGAAAAACAGGCGGTATGTTGAAGCCGCACTGCTTGCAGCAGAGCATCAGCATGGCTGCAATCCCACCATACCCCTTTGGCTTGAACAGGTGGATCATATCGGCGTTCTCCGCCATGGCAGCCCTGAACATGCGCCAGGCAACCGGAATTGCCGACAGCGCCTTGCCGCCGGGGCCAAGCTGGACGTTGCGCAACATGACGCCATTAACCAATTCACTCACTCCGGCATCCTCCGGGTTTGTGTAGGGGGGGGCGATGATCACCACCTTGTGGCCGAGATTCTGCAACCCGGCTGCAAGCGGCAGCATCCTGGCGATTAGAGTGCCTTTGGGGCGAATTCCGAATGGTGCGAGAAAGACGATCTTCATATAATCCCGGGGCTCTGAATCAGGACTTGTAATTGGCCTGTTGGCGACCTGCCGCTGACTTAATCGGAAAGGCAGATGGTGTAAAGAGTGGTTTGATATCGAACGTATCCAGGCAGCAAGTAGCCCTTGAAATCCCGTGAGGATAACGTTTCAATGTTGGCTGGTCAATAGATAAACAATGCATCAGATATGAGCCTCTTGCAAAAATCCAAATCTGTCATTCCCGAAGCGATTTTGGTCGGGAATCCATTCTATAATAGTTGAAAAATCTGGATCCCCGACAGAGGCATTCGGGGGTGACAATCTTTTTGCAATAGGCTCGTATGTATTATTATGGATGCGTTGATGGATTTTTTTGCCAAGTAGGGTGTGTTGTAGTTGCAATGTGAATTTTTCTGATTTTGTTGATCCAAAGATCGTTTCGGCAGCCTGATTCACCAGTTTTAGAAAACAATAATTAGTCACTTGACAATGATTTTACTGATTTATATAAATGTAAACCTTTAAATTAGCTACCGAATCAGACGCAGGAGGTACGGTATGATTGTGTCTAATTTGTTTGATGAATTGCAGGATGCCCGCCGGGCATTGGATCTGCCGCTGTTTTTTTTCCGTTATGATGCGGTGGTTGAGGAGTGCCGTGATAATCCTGAAAAGGCCGATTTACTCTCCTGGAACGTGGCGGAACTGGTTTCTCAGTTGAACCGGCATGAGCGACCCGATGATGCCCTGCGCGTCGTCGTGGGGTGCCTGGATAAACTGGCAGACCTGCCGCTGCCGGAATATTCCCGGGAGTATGCGGCACAGATGCTGCTGACAACCGTCCGCGACGACCTTGGTCTGATCGAGCGGATCGAGGCGCTCATGCCGGATGATGTGATTGACTATGTGCATATCGTCAACATGGCCGAGGCTTTTGCTGCAATCGGGTTGCGGGAGCGGGCATTCCACTATTTGGATCGAGCCATGGCCGAGGGGAGCGGCAAGCAAATGATACCCCACCGACCCGGGTTAAAGGCCCTGTACGACAATGATCTGGAGTTCTGTGAGATGGTGGAGCACCATCACCAGCGTCAGGAGAAAATGGCCGCCTATCTGGAGATCGAACCTGATCCGGCCGATTTTGATCAGGTGATGGCGGCCGCCCGGGTGGAGTTGCTGCGTGACCACGAGCAGTTCCGGCCTGAGCGCATTGTCGCCCTGGCTGACTTCAAGGATAGTCCCTGCCGGGCCGAGATTGATCCTTTTCTGCGCGACGGGTTTGAGCTGCTGCGCCAGCGGGCGAGAAGAAAACGTAAAATTATCAACTTCGAGGCGTTCGATGCCCTGGCGCGGACCATAGCAATACTAAGGGATTCCGGGTTCACCGATATGCTGCTGCGCGAGTTCAAGCTTGTCCAGGAAGAGGGGTATGAGCTGCTGCAGGTCGTCGGCACCATTGCACTGGCCCTGGAGGCGGTTGGCTATCGGGGGGCAAAGGAGGATTTCGAGGCGTTTTTCAAAGAGTGGGAATGGCGCTACGAGGGGGAGGAATTTATCATGAAAACCAGTTACGCGCTCTGGATGATGACACGGGATGCAGCCGCTGCCCTACGGTTCATCCAGGACCAGGATCACAAGGCCGGCCTGGCCTATGCCGCCGCTGCCCTGGCCGACCTCAACGCGGTTGAATACCGCCAGGAGCTGTATCAGGCCGCTTATCCGATCTACAACAAGGTCACCCTGAAAGCCTTTCTGGAAGCGTGGTCCCACCTGGGAAGACAGACCGAAGCGCCGGCTTATGAAGATCGGATGATTCATCTTTTCGGTGTTATGACTCCGACCAGGAAGGTGGACAGCGGCGGCAATAACGATAACCAGTTTGTTCAGATGGTGCGCCGGGAAACCGGCAATTTGACTGTGGGCTATTCGATTGAATCCGACTCGGCTGTAGAGCCGGACCGGTAGTTTGAAGATCACCGCTGAAGAGATTATCCGCTATGATGTCTTTATAACCATTTGGGGAAATAGCATATTAGCTACAGTTGATATTTGCAAAATCTCAAGTAGAATAAATCAGGTTTATTATTCGATATAATCGGAAACTTAGCCGTCAAGCCTTTGCCTTTGTCCACCCATCTATAAAATCATTACAGTGCCGTTATACCGCACCAATCCGGCTCAGATGCCATATCGGATTACCCGCCCAAAACTCTTGTTGAACCGTTATTCGTTTTTACTATGTAACCACGAAAGGAGCATACATGGACCGGAACAGATTCAAAGCTTTAGCTGTATTGATCGGCATGGCCTTGTTACTGGCATTGTCTGCCATCCCGGCAGTTGCGGATCAGCCAGACCCCGTTTCCAGAAAAAATCTGTATGACTGTCAGCAAAAGGCTGCCGAGTATACCTATAACCTGGACAAGGCCGGCGACCGGGATCTTTTCGACAGCCATGTTAAGGAGTGTCTGGCCGCCAAGGCAGTCAAAACTCCGGTGCCGGTAACGTCGCTGGTCAGGGAGGGAAGTTGCCACCCGATGACATTTGTCAATAATTCTGGCGAAGATATCTACCTGGGGGTCTGGAGGGATCTGCAGGGTACGACCGCCCAAACAGGGGTTACACCTCCGGCTGATTGGCCGGATTGGAAGATTGCTGCCGGTGAAACCAAGAAATGGTGTGCTGATTACAAATTCCATGGCCGTTTAATTGCCAGAACCGGATGCAAGAACGGAAAATGCGATACCGGTGATTGTTGTAGTTCCGACAACGGATCAGGTTGCGAGCAAAATGTCTGTACAACCGGAAGTCAGCCGGCCTCCCTGGCCGAGTTCACCCTGGATGACGACCATAATAAGCATTGGTACAATGCCAGTTATGTGGACGGGTATAATTTTCCTGTTCAGATCGACATCACCACAACCAGCGAGAGCAAGTGCGAAAAAAAAGCCGGATGTGCCGAACTTCCTCCCTGTCCGTGGGGCGGCGAATTTATCGATGGTGTCTGCAATGCCCCTTACAAGCTGTTTGAAAAGAAAAATCCTGATTTTATGAAGCTTCAGCCTTACTATGTTCTGGCGGCGAAGTGCGCCTCTACAGAAAAAACATGCGGCTGCGGCAACCAATGTACCAAAGACAATCTGGGCGTATGCCTTGACAGTTATTCAGTATCCGGGAAGACACTCTATTCAGCTGGTTGTTCGCCGCTTGCCCTGAATAAGGGCGTTTATGAAGGCGACCTCCATGCCCAGGCCCAGGTAGTCTGTGTAGATTCAAATGATGTCACCACACCAGGGGGATGCAAATTCCTGTGGGACAATGAATCAAAAAGATACCCCCAGGCGATCAGGAGCACATGCAAGGGCGCCTATACCTGGCAGTATGATGATGCCGGCAGTCTTGGTAATTGCCTGGCGGCCGAGGTAACCGGCTTCACCATTACATTTGGAAAGAGACCGGCTGGGGCTGATACAACCATGATGACACTGGCGCCTGATGCAAGCATAACCGGCACTATCACAGTAAACAGCAAACCACCCATTCTCATACCCGGCAATGGCAGTAACATATTCTTTACCATCAAGGACAATGACACCGTCAAGATAACCGATAATTGCGGCGGCCGCGGCAATCAGGCCAGAACCTGCACGATGACCTATGATGCGCAAGTCGGGCTTGTGTCGGATATGAAGCGAAAGGACTGCGGGGATACCGCCTTTTCCGGCTATAACTGGGATACCCGCACACCCCGTTTTCAGGCCATGGGAAAACCTGGCGATGGCGCTTGCGTCCCCGGCAATGACGGTAATTTTCGCCTCTATGCTGGTGATAAGGTCACCGGCAGTTTTGAAAATGTAACCAGCGGTTCCAATGACAGTTTCACGGGTCCGGATCCAAAGACTGTAACTGTGGCCGATAAAGACAGCGTTAATCTCACGATCGGATGTAACACCAGTGGCCAGCTGACCTGTCCGCTGACCTATGACAAGGATAAGGGGTTCAGCACCACTGACCCGGCTTGCAACGATGATATTTCAAGTACGATCAACTGGACAGACCACAAAAAGAAACCGGCGGAGCTTCATTTCGGAGCGCCTGATACTGCCAGCATCAAGGAGAAGAAGTATTCTAATCAGTGTAAATAGTCCCAAACAAAACTTAGCCTGTTGGAGGTAAAGTCAGATGAAAATACAAAAACAGCTCACTTTGAAAGTGATTTATTTCTCCATGGCAGTCATGCTGCTGTCGGCCCTCGCTGGATGTGGCAGCACCAAATATGTATGGTATCAGCCTGGCAAGGATGTGGCCTCATTCAGGCAGGATCATCTGCAGTGTGAGGAGGAATCCGCAAAATATGCAAGATACATGGATAAACGTGGCGACAAGGATATCATCTTTGAACGTATGAAGGAGTGCATGGGGCTGCGTGGCTATATCAGAACCCCGGAACAGGAACTGCCCAAAGGCGCAGCAAGATTTGACAGCTCCAACTGAATAACAGAGGTAAACAGCTTGCCAAGCCCTGTTGGATAATATCCGGCAGGGCTTTTTTGAAATACATTGTTTGATGTTATCGAAAATACTATTCGAAAGGCACTTATAATGCATCAGACCTATATTATTGACAGTGTCAAATGTGTAGGCCTGATACTTCTTTCCTGACACGCCGGAAAAATTCCAAATCGTTAAATGGCATATTGCCTCTTTCTCTCATAATATAAGGGCTCTTACAGCCACAAGCTATTCAACTGTGGGACACTGGTAGCGCAATAATTAATATATCTTGCGCGGATTCAAGTCTGAAGTGCAACTTTTGTAAGTGAATTAAAGTGGTGAGCTGCGTTACTATCAGTGCCACTTTAACGACCAAGTAAAAGGTGCACAGATGAAGCAATACAAACAGCTCACCACCGGGCAAAGATACCAGATATACGGTCACTGGTGTCCGGAATAATTGCCTTTGGTCTTCCGTAACCCTTTAAGTTCTTTG
>CAXYUZ010000078.1:0-10925 GCA_964292275.1 uncultured Desulfuromonadaceae bacterium | reverse complement strand
CATGCGATCAACATCCATGACGACTAACAGCCGGTCGGCATGATTAATAACACCGGTAAAGAACTCCTGACTTATCCCGCCAGCAAGAACCATAACAGGTGGTGGCTGAATCTCACTACTATGAACCCTGATAACCTCTGAAACCGCATCAACGATAAAACCTGTCAGTGTGCCGGAAACATCCATAATAATAATCCTGGTATGGCTGTTGGACTCATTTTCCATGAGGCTGAAACGCTTCCGCATGGAGATGATCGGAATTACCTTGCCGCGCAGGTTGATAATCCCTTCAACGTAATGCGGTGTATTGGGCATCTTGGTAATCGCTGGCATACGGATAATCTCGCGCACCCTGAGAACTTCCACGCCATACTCTTCATCTGACAACATAAAGCTGACCAACTGAATCAACTCATTGTGCTGAATTGAATCTTCTTGTTTTACAAGTGCATTACTCATTTTTTGTTTCTCCTCTTTTGATGTTAGTCCCTGTGAATAGGGAAAGATTAAGCGGCCAAAGCCGTCAGATTTGGGTGATCGATTTTCAATCCCTTGCAATCAGGGGCTATCGGTTTGCAATCTTCGCAAAGCGCTGACTAAAATAGTTTGCTCTGCTGAATAATTCTTTTCGCTGAAATAAAATTCTTTCTGGACGCTCCAAATATTGCCGCTCGGGCCTCGCTGCATGTGGCATTTCCCCTTTTCATCAACCCACAATAAACCCCATTTGTCAGGAAGATCCTCTATGGTGATAATCCCGGTTGGACAGAGATAGAATCGATATGTCCCCATCCCCTGCCCTGGATCAGTCCGGAAAGGTTTCTTTGCGTCTGCCAGAAAATCAGCCCGGCTCAATTTGCACTCGATAAGAATAGAGCCACCATCCCGAAATCCAATGACATCGGGAATCTCTGCGGTATATGATTTCAGTTCTGCAATCACTACCCCACATTTGCGAATCTTTGATAACCATCTTTTTGCAATTTGCACCAATTGGTCGTGAGTCATAGATTTAATCCCCCTATTTGCCCAACACCTCCCTTTTCTTGTATTTACTCAACATCAGATAAGCATTATCCACCAGCTTGTTGATGAAATTACTATTCTTCTCGCTTGAACAAGCCAACCTGCCATCAAGAAGCAAAAGCCTTCTATCATTCAACCCATGCCGACGGATAAGACGGCCAAGGCCTTGTTTGAACCTCAACATGGCTTCAAAAGCATTTGCATAAAAATTCGATGTAGTTCTTGCATCCATAGTCACGGACTTGTTGAGACCAAGAGGTATTCTGGTAATGACAAGATCCGCAAGAAGGTAATCCTCGCCTGCCGGAACATCCAACGTCAAGTCAACCCCTGTCCAAGCAGGACCGAGTGCAAGCCAGATCGGCTTCAACCCTTCATGGTAAAGTTTGATATACTGTTCCTGATCGGTTACCAGCCTGCCGCTGTTTTCAATAATCCTCTGTTCGTCAATCCCTTCAGCAACCAAGGCCGCTTTTAGAGCCTTGACCTGCACATAAGAGGTGCAAAGCATCAATGTGCCGCCCTTTGTGTCTTTATTGAATGGGACGAACATTCTGGCCTGTGCCGCACACCAGCTATCCAGATCTTCCTGGTTTTTGCTGTCTGGCGGGAGAAGCGACAAAGCAGCCTCTTTAGATGGCATATACCGAACCGGCGATTTGTAAATTTCGCTCCATTCAACAGCAGAAGGTGTCTCAAGACGTTTGCTCAAGGGCAAATTAAGGATTTGCCGGATATACTTGGACTGCATTTCATTATCCCATGGCAGCAGGAATGTCGCGGAGATAAGACCGACCCCACCGCTTGCCTTCGCCCAAATCAGGCCAAGGTACTTTGAAACACTCGCCTCGCCGCAAGAAAGAGACGGGAATTTTTTCTGAGGTGAAAAACAAAGGAGAAGACGATTATTGACATCATCCTTTAGAGTCCGGATCATATCCCTAATCATCAACCTGTGATTTGACAATTCAGTGGACTTCTGCATCTTACCCCTCTTGCTCAACAGGGCAAAAACACCTTCCAGTTCATATAAAAGCTCACTATTGAACCGATCATTTGTTTCAACATTTCTACCGGCATAACCACAAAGGACAATGGTCTTGTCGCCGTCATATTCGTTCTGACAAAGCTTCATCAGCCGATTAACGCCCTTGATCGCCTTTGCAAAAGAGGAAGTCGGTCCCCCTTTAAGCTCTTTTTGCTGTCGGGCGAGTAGAACCCTTAACCTGAACAGAGACAGATCCTTTGAGGATGCTGAAGAAACAGCCTCTTCAAAAACATGAGCTTCATCAATCAAAATAACCGGATTGCACCCAAACTCTTCTTTATCCTTAATCATGGGAAGATCCGGCCAGACACTCAAAACCTGCCGCGCAAGCATGGCCTGTGTCAAAAAGACAATATCAGCCCCTTTGGCGGCCTCTTTGACCTTTGAAAGATACAAAAAACCCGTACCTTCCTTCGAGGAATCAGCCTCAAGGGCGAAATCCTCCGCCCTTAAACTATCGCCAGCGGCGACTCTCAAATCAGCCATCATCCAACTGAGCTTGAAACCAAGAGCCTCGGACATCCTTGACAAAGCCGAACCCTCATTGTTCGGTGCGCCGACATCTATCCATGCCTGGACATCTGCATGCGGAAACTCTGCCAGATGATCTCTGAGCTTGGCCTCATCCACAAACTCCTGCTTACCGGGAAGAAACGCGATTTTAAGACCCTCTGCCGCCTCGACTGCCCTTGGATTGCCTAAATACTCCCTGTCGTACAACTGAGACAATATCTTGATCGTCGGAGCGCAAACCAGGACAGGCTTTTTACCCTCCTTCGCGCTCATAATAGCCGCAGAGATAATGGCCTTACCCTTGCCAACCCCTGTTGAACCTTCAGCCATGACAATCTTGTTAAGATGCAAACCATTTGCCAGCCCCATCCAGTAGGCTTTCTGCTCTGGGCGATCCTCTTCATTCTCATTCAAGAGCAACTGTGATTCAATATAGCCGCGCTTTGTTTCTTTAACCTTTGCTTCACCCTCTTCCGCCTTTTCAAGATACTGTAAACCGGCATTTGCCAAACCGGCAAACAGTGTTGAAAACGGTATGTTGTGGGCCTTTTCCAATACCTTGAGCTTTGCCAGCATATCCATATGCATATTCACCGAAAGCGAAATCATCTCTGTCCGATCCGGCTCTATTGGATCCAGACCCGCCTTGATTGCAATATTCACCAAAGCCCTATGCACCTCTGACTTACTGGTGTTTCTTTTTAACTGAAGGAATTCATTCGATAATTTTATTGATGAAACCGTATGTGCGGCCATTTTTTTTGCCTCCTGTTTAAAAAACATCTCTATAGCGTTTTTTGTATTTTCGCTTGACATCTTTTTGAATAGCAAATATACATGACGCCGTAAAGATAAAAACAGACAAAATCAATAAAAATAGTTACAGCGGTAAATAAAACAACAGGGGGAAAAATGTACACAGAACTGATTTTGAGATCGAAGTCTATGGGAGGCGAACGGATTTATCCTGATGAGTCAAGGCTTCTGGTATCTGAAGCCCTTACGGGTAAGGAGGTTGACCCGATGTTATTTGGCCGGCAAAAGGATGGCAAGACCCATGGCGACCTTGTGAACAGACAGTCTCCTCTTGCACCAATCATGTTCGATGGAGGCAAGGGTTTTGTCCGGATCTATGCCGTAGGTAAAGCAGGGATAGATATGCTTAATGCAAATATTGGGACTATCTATGATGCAATGACAACGCACAGCAAAACGCCAATCGTGATGGAAATCAAATCCGGTAATCTGGAGTACCGCCCAAAGGGCGATTGTGTTTACAGAATCCCAAAGTTGGCCCCCGCCAAAAGACATAAAATCCGCGGTCAGAGATTCTTTGAGGCTTATGATCGCTGAAAAGATGCCACACCAGAAGATAAGAAGAAGATCTTTGCTGAACTCCACGACATGATTATTGAAACAATTGACAAGGGCTTGGCCGCCAATGCTGACCAGCTCGGTGACATCGATCTTCCAAGAAATCTGGATATCGAGATTCTTGATGGGGAGCTTGGAATCAACCAAGTCCATAAGGGCAAACCAGGTGCGGTTGGATGTATCAGAAATCTTCGCTTCTCCCTGCGTGGTGAACTTTACGGCCCGTGGGCTGTAGGACATCTGAGAAATCATGGTTACGGCATCATTCGGCGCGAAATCAACAAATAGTTTGCCAGTTTTGTCGTTTACCAGCGCCTTAATAAGAGGAGAAAAAATAATGCGATCAAGTGAGATTATTGCAAGATCAAAGGGAATTGAACCGGTAGGAGTCCCGGCTGAATCCCCAGGTGTATGCGCTTTGTGCGGCACCGAAATCAAGATAGGGGATCTTCATTCCCCGCTGAGTCTTGAAAAATCGTTCATGGACGATATTTACATGGCCGCCCGTGGCTCCCGATATGTATGTGGTTGGTGCGTACCCCATATGTCTGCAATTGCACTCAGAAGTAATGGTTATATGGTGTTTTCTCTTGAAGAAGAACGCCCGTTCCATAAATGGGCTGATATTGCCTATTCTTTGGAAAATCCACCAAAGCCGCCATTTGTAATGGTTCATGCCAACGCAAAGAACCAGCATATGGCATGGAGAGCGCCAGTAAATCTTTCCACGGAAATGTTCTATGTCCGTTTCGGACTCTATGACTTAAAGATCAGGAGAAAATTTCTCCTCCAAGCTGTAAAAGATTGCATCTTACTTGGCACCGCCGCCGAAGAGGCAAAAAACAAAAGTGACTTGGAAAAGGGCAAAAAACCAGCAGCGGCAAAAACAAACAGAAAGACCCTGCCTCACCCTTTCATATCGCTTTCGCCCGACCTGAAAGACAATGCTCTCACCCATGCCAGACTGAAACCAGCCGTTCTCGAAATGGCAGAAACAAACCCCGAATATCAAGAAGCGGTTAACAGGATTCTTAATCTAACCCTGGGCGAGACATGGGGCTTGCGCCACTTGCTGACCCCTGGAGCTGGTCAATCAACAGAAAACGAAGATTAAGCCATCAATTCAAACATAAAAAAGGAGAGTACACATGAGTAGACAAGTAATCGTAACAGGCTTCATCAAGACAGTTTCCCCTCTTCATATTACTGCACCATCAAACGCCAGATATGATCTGGAAAAGCTCAGTAAGGTTTATGGTGACGCCAAAAGCTGTCCAGGCTCAATCCCTTGTACCTCAATCCAGACGATGGCGATTCCTGAATTGTTCACCAAAGAAAATGAGGCTGGTGAAAAAACTGTATCTCATGGACTGAAGGATTACCCTGTAATTGCCGCAAATAACCTTGCAGGCCGTATCCGCCGTAAGATTGCGAATGTTTACCTGAAGGCTCTCAGGGAGAACGGCCAACAGGTCAATCTCGGTGCTTATTCTGCCATTACCTGTGGTGCTGTTACCGATTCTCCCGATGGTACGCCAGTGTCTTACGAAGATTATAAAAAGGCCGTGGATCATCCTTTCCTCGGACTCCTTGGCGGTGGCCCTCGCATGATTTTACGCAAAGCAAAGATTTTTAACTCCATTGCCCTGACCCATGAAACAACGGAGTTGTTGAATCGTAACCGTATTCCTTATGAGGCCATTTATGATGAGCGTTGGGATCGTATCCTTGCTTCTCATGCACTCAAAAGACCTTCCTACGGACTTACCAAAATTTGGTGTTATCGCAGGAATGACGATCTTATGACCTTGGCCGATATTTCTCAGGCCGAAGCATCTATTGAGAATTTTGATACTGAGTTTGCTAACCGGCAAGGACAGATCATCGAAGAATTTCAGCATAAGCCTGAAGAGGGTGGCAAAACTAAATTGTTTACCTTCCAGGCACTTGAATTTGTTGTTCCAGGTGTTTCTTTCCCGTTCGTTGCTGTGCTGGAAAACCCAACCGATGCACAGGTCGGCCTCTGGATTCGTGGTTTTGAACAGTTCTGCAAGACGGAAATGATGGGCGGCTGGAGCCGTAATGGTTTTGGTCAGTTCTATTTTGATGATGGTTGCGTGACTGTAGTCGAGGATGGCGAACTTTCTTCTGAACCTTTTGCCCCTTGCAAAACCGATAGCATCTATCCTTCTTCAGGTTTCTGCAATGATGCGGTTAATGCATGGTTTGATGCCGCCGAAACCGTAACAGCCGCAGAGATTAATGATCTGTTGAAACTGCCGGTTGAAAAAGTCGAGAAGAAAAAGAAGGAAAAGTAGGCTTTAATGTTGGTAGTTTTTTTGGAGTACGAAATCTGTAATGATTTCGCTTGTCTCCAACAAGAGGTCTGTCCCCGCGTGCGGGGGTGAAAAGTGAGTTGCGGGAAAAGGCAAAAGCGTTGGATCGGTCTGTCCCCGCGTGCGGGGGTGAAAATAAGTTCCACATTTTAAATTCATGAAGGAGATTGGTTGTTCCCCGCGTGCGGGGGTGAAAAGGAAAAGCTGGCAACCAGCGGCAGCCGGTGGGCGGTTGTTCCCCGCGTGCGGGGGTGAAAATTGAGCTGTTTATTCGCCTGACGAAAAACGGTCGGTCTGTCCCCGCGTGCGGGTGTAAAGTGTAATATGTAATTACAGATTACACTTATTTCCTGTTTGCGGGGGTAAAAAAGTGCCGGTCAGAACATGCTCAATAGCATTGGTTGCTCCCCGCTTGCGGGGGTGAAAAGTTAACCGCAATAACAGATTAATGAAGTGTTCAGGTTTGTCCCCACATTCGGGGGTGTAAAGAAGAAGGAAGATTACATAACGACCCATTGATTGAGCCTGTCCCCATGTCCGGGGAAGAAATGATATGAAGTTGAATATAAATAGCTGTAGCTGAGAGGAATTTTCTATGCAAAATCCACAAATTATCCACCACGAACAACAATTATTAACTTATCGACAAGTCGTTGAAATCACGAATATTTCACGAATGACGATTTGGCGGATGCTTCAGGCTGGCAAATTCCCTCTGCCAGTTAACCTTGGCCCCCGCTGTCAACGGTTCCGCTCCGTGGATATCAAGAATTTTTGCGCGGGTGTTTGGGGAGCAGAGGCGCAGAAATAGCTCAACATGCAAAAAGTCTGTCCCCACATTCGGGGATTTTCATATAAAAGGAGCCACAATTATGAACAAACCATTGAAAGTGACGATCAGATTCATAACACCATTCGTTCATGAAAGCGAATACCCAAAATACCTGGATGCCTTACTTGCCAAGGGCAAGGTTATCATTGCAGAACAAAATGGTTGTGCTAATGCCTGGTCTGAAGGAGACATTCTACCTCTTGAAAAAGCCGGGGAAAATGCGGATTGGGTTTGGAAAGCATCACGCCTTATCTTTACACCAATGGCTTCAAGGATATTGGTCAACCAACAGAGGAAATCAGATCCAGCGGCGGTTCATAATGACTTTGACGAAGGTTTGTGGAGGCCAAAAGGCAAAGAATGGAAAACACCGCCTAAAATCAACACTCAATCAGGGCAAAATCGAGCATACCAAATTTACACAGCAACACAATGGATGGAAAAGGCCGTTGCATGGTGTGTGGGAGATAAGGACGAAATAGAAAAGCTTCTGAGCCAGTTACCGTACATTGGTAAACAAGGCCGCAACGGGTGGGGATTGGTCGAAAGTTTCACCGTAGAAGAATGTCCGGAAGCAAATGAAGGCTGGAAGTTAAGGGTGCTGCCAAGTGATATCGTCGGGGCAAGCGAAACTGAATATGCCCCTGTTTATTCTGCACCACGGGCGCCATACTGGAACAAACAGGCAAGATGCATGATGATGGAGCCGATAATTTGATTTTAATGTTGGTAGATTTTTTGGAGTACGAAAACCGTAATGATTTCACTTATCTCCAACAAGAGGTCTGTCCCCGCGTGCGGGGGTGAAAAGTAGTGGTTTTGTTGCGTCTCTTGGCCCTTTGAGGTCTGTCCCCGCGTGCGGGGGTGAAAAGATATATGACATCATGACGGAATAGACGCTGTCGGTTGTTCCCCGCGTGCGGGGGTGAAAAGTCCGTCCGGTATGAATTTGAAAAAGATGGGCGGGTTGTTCCCCGCGTGCGGGGGTGAAAACTGCCAACCGGGGAGGCAAAGGAAGCCCCCTGTGTCAGGATAGTTGTCGCCTCCCTTCCGAAAATTTTGTGTTAATCTCGGGGCGTAAGAAAGGGGTAGACGATGACTCATTATTCAGAAGAATTCAGAGCAAGTGTAGCAGCCAGGTTGTTACCACCCAACAATGCCAGGATTGCTGATATTGTGAAAGAAACTGGTGTACCTAGAGATACACTCTACGATTGGCGGGCGAAGTATCGTAACAAACAAGGTGTCTCGCCGTATTCCGGTAAGCTAACAAACCAATTCAGTGCCGATGACAAGCTGGCAGTAATTATCGAAACTGCCAGTCTTAACGAGGCCGAGCTAGGCGAATACTGTCGGCGTAAGGGCATCTATCCTGTGCAAATTGCAGGTTGGAAAGATTCCATGGTACAAGGCCTGTTATCAGCGCCAAGCAAAGCTGATCGTGATCAGAATCAGAAACAGGTCAAGACTATCCAGCGACTTGAAAAGGATCTTGCCCGTAAAGAAAAAGCACTGGCAGAGGTGGCAGCGCTGCTGGTACTTCAAAAAAAGTTTCAGGCGCTTATGGAGGCTCCAGAGGTCGACTAATACCACTCGCTATGCGCCTGGAAATAATTATTATGCTCGACGAAGCCGTTATGGCTGGTGCCAGATTATTCAAAGCCTGTGAAGTCGTAAAGCTTTCCATTCGCACTATACAGCGTTATCACCAGCATGGTGAAGTTATCCCTGACAGTCGAAAGGCAGCCTCCATCGGACGCGTACCTGGTAACAGACTTTCGGAACAAGAGCGGACTGAAATTTTGGAGACTGTCAACCTGCCTGCATTTGCCAATTTACCTCCCAGCCAGATAGTCCCTGCTCTCGCTGACGACGGACGATATATTGCTTCTGAATCAAGCTTCTACCGGGTATTGCGTAAAAACAAACAACTGGTCCACCGAGGTAAAACCAAGGCTCCAAGCCATTCTCGTCCTCGGTCTCTTGAAGCTACGGCACCCAACCAAATATGGAGCTGGGATATAACCTACTTGGCAACCACAGTAAAGGGTTTGTATTTCTATCTATACCTGATTCTCGATGTATTCAGCCGCAAGATTGTGGGCTGGGAAATCTATGCTGAGGAATCAGCAGATCATGCTGCTAAAACCTTCCACAAAGCGCATCTGCGTGAAGGAATCGGCAGTAAAGATCTGATATTACATTCAGACAATGGCTCTCCAATGAAAGGAGCTACCATGCTGGGGATGCTGCAAAAGCTGGGTGTTGTGCCTTCGTTCAGCAGGCCGTCAGTCAGTAACGACAACCCATATTCAGAATCACTGTTCAAGACCATGAAATATCGTCCAGAATTTCCGGAACGACGGTTCGACACCTTGGATCAAGCGCGTCAATGGGTTGCAGACTTTGCCAACTGGTACAACGAGAAACATCATCACAGCGCCATAAAATTCGTTACTTCGGGGCAACGACACCGAGGTGAGGACTTGGAAATATTAAAAAAACGAAAGCTGATTTACGAAATAGCCAGAACAAAACATCCAGAGCGTTGGGCATCCACTTGTCGGAACTGGGATCGTCCGGCTGTAGTCACCCTCAACCCTAGGAAATCAAGTAAAAATCATGAGGTTTCGGAGTTAAAAGAGGCGGTTTAGCAATCGATACAAAGGCGACAACTTACTTGACAACGACCGGAAGCGGCAAATGGTTGTTCCCCGCGTGCGGGGGTTAAAAGATGATGACAGCAGTTTTGGCAATGGCACCAACGGTCTGTCCCCGCATACGGGAAGAATGGGCAAAACAAGAATTAAAGGAGGTGCATCGTATGGACAAATCTATTGAAGCTATCAGCACCCTTGACTTCGATAAACGAGGACAAACCTGTGTATTTGGGACCACTCAAAGAGGCAAAACTAAGCTCTATGAAAACTTGATCAAACAGGATATCAAAAAATATTATGAAGCGGTTGATGATCTGGTGGAGAGTGTCGTTACTGTCGTTCAAACAGCTTACAAAGACCCTTTTTTTAGAAACGTATCGAAAGAGGTTGCAACAGCCGTTTTGTCGGCAGACATCATTATTGCCCTGGAGAACGGTCAAATCCCTCTTATTGATATCGATGCCCTGCGTGTGGGAGTCCGTTGGCCTTCATTGCAGGAAAAAGTTGAGGCGCTATCCAAGATCGATACACCCGCTGCTGAACGTGCCGCTGGTCGGTTGCAAGATATTCTGAAAGATTCTTCACAAGAATACTATCATTTAATCACATGGAGAATGTATGCCATTTTGAAAGAACGTTCCTCTGAAAATAATGACCACCAGCGATGGTTCGATTGAACTGCTCTTCGCAGTTGTTATCCTAAGTTTAATGCGCATAGATGCGCTATTCCTTTTCGTCTGCCGGCTTGTCCCACAATCTCGTCATAAACGGGCCTCCGTGAAGCCCAAAATGTTTATTTTTTCGTAGTAATCATAACCGGCACAAAACCGCATATTGTCCCTGCTCCTAATAGCAGATGATGAATCCAGTTATTGTTCGCATACCTGCTTACGACAAAACAACTCCCGCCAACAATTAAAAAAATAACCATGACCAACCAAGTACGTTCACTGAAAAATGCCTTCACAATCCCTCCAAAACTCGCATAGCCTCATCTAACGCCTCAATACTCACTGGCCGACCATAAAGAAATGTCTCGTCCGCCCCGGACTGCTTATTTGAATTTTTCGACAAATCGCCCACACCACGCAGCTTCATGTCATACTCAGCCACCTTGAAGCCGTCAGTGGTCTTTT
>CAXYUZ010000077.1:0-11085 GCA_964292275.1 uncultured Desulfuromonadaceae bacterium | reverse complement strand
AAGAAGAACAACAAGAAGAACAACAAGAAGAACAAGCCGCCCCGTCAATAGAACCACTCCCCTCAGTACAGGCGGAGGATGATGCAGCGCTGTCAGTTGCCGCCAAAGAGGAGTCTTCCCATGCATGAAATACAGTTAGCAGGTTCCAGTGAAGAACAGCAGAAACAGATGGACCAGCACAATCCCCGGAACCTTATCATGGGCGGCCTTGGCGCTATTGCCCTGTTTTTCGGTTTGTTTATGCTATGGGCCGCCTTCACCCCACTTCATTCCGCTGTAATGGGAGAGGGGAATGTAATTTTTGATACCCGCCGCAAGACGATACAGCACCTCGAGGGTGGAATAGTCAAAGAGGTTCTGGTCAAGGAGGGGGAAAACGTAAAGGCCGGCCAGCCGCTTATTATCCTTGCGGATGACCAGACCCGTCCTATCGTGAAGATGATGGAAGAACAGTCGATAACCGAGAGCGCTGCCATGGCGCGCCTTGATGCGGAGAAGAACGGCAGGACCTCCATCGCTTTTCCTTCTTCCGTTACCCGTAGGGCCAAAGAACCCGAAGTGGCCAGGATCATCCAGACGGAAACCAGGCTGTTCCATGCCAAACTAGATGCCTACAACAGTCAGGTTGAGATTATCAGAAGTCAGATTCAGCAGGTCAAGGAATCGATCAAGGGGTTGCAGGAGCAGCTGGTAGCGAAAAAACAGGAGATCTCGACCGTATCCGAACAGTTGACTGCCAACCGGACTCTGCTCAAGGACGGTTATGTCACCAGGACTACGGTGCTTGACCTGGAACGGATGCATGCAAAGCTGGTCGGAGAAAAATCGGCCCAGATCGCCGATCTCGGCAGCAATCGGCAGCGGCTGGCCGAATATGAAGCAAGGCTCATAGGTCTTAAGAACAGCCGTATTCAGGACGCTGCCAATGAAATGAAAAGCTCTGCCGCTAAAAAGCTGGAACTGGAAGAAAGAATGCGTCCGGCAAAGAACGTCCTGGATCGTCAGGTGATTAAGTCCCCTGTCGACGGCCGGGTGGTGGACCTGAAGGTGACCACGGTAGGCGGGGTGATTTCCGGCAAGGAGCCTTTGATGGATATTGTGCCTCAGGGCGAACATCTGGTGCTGGAGACCAAGATCGGGGTGAACGATATCAACGAGGTCAAGGTTGGCCAATCGGCGCAGGTGACCCTGACAGCATACAACCCCAACAAAACCCCGACGGTCAAGGCGCGGGTGATCTACGTATCTGCAGACCGCCTGACGGACAGAACGGTTCAGGGCGAGATCCCCCATTACTCTGTACGTCTGGAGATGGATCAGGATTCAATGAAGCAAGCCGGAGACCTCAAGCTTTACCCGGGCATGTCGGCGCAGGTGTCCATCATGACCAGGCCCAGGACAGCTTTCGACTATTTCATAGGCCCACTGAAAATCCGCATTAGAAAGGCCTTCCATGAAAAATAGTCTGTATGCCATCGTAGTTGTCACCCTGTTCACCATGGTTTTTGCTCCTGAGTCTCAGTCGACGGAGCCGCAGGACCTGCTCTCGCTCTATTATCTTGCCAAGGCAAAAGACCCTGTGCTTGGGGTTTATTCCGCCCGCCTGGAGGGAAAACAGGCGGAGGTTTCTTCAGCCACAGCCGCGCTGCTTCCCAGGCTGGACGGCAACATCTCCGGCACCAGGTATTTTGCCCAGACCCTGCATTACACACCTTCGGCAATGTCTTCAAATTATAACGGCTACGGTTATGGTTTCGGTGTCACGCAACCGCTGTTCAATCTGCCCGCCATTATCGCGCGCCGCGATGTAAAGGCCGGCACGCGCAGCGCCGAGGCGGCCATTGAGGCAACCAGACAAGACCTGATGGGCCGACTTGCGGAGGCCTATTTCAATGTGCTTAAAAACCGCTGCAGCGAGCGTTTGTTTGGGGACGAGGTCAAGCGTTACCAGCGTTTGCTGGATCAGGCCAACGCCTTTCTCAAGGCCGGCACCGGCGATGTGATTGCGGTTTACGAAGCGCAGGCCCGCCTTGACAATGCCCGGGCTGAGCTGATTAAGACCCAGAGCCAGCGCAGCCTGTCGGAAAGGCAGTTGGAAATCCTGACCGGAGTGTCTTTGGGGCCGCTTAGGGATGTAGAAAAGGTTGTTCCTGAGGGGCCGGTGCCTAACGAACTGGCGCACTGGCTGGAGCAGACCAAGACAAAACAGCCACTGATTATTCAAGCCAGAGAGGAACTGGCCGTGGCCTCATCGCAGGTGTCCCAGGTCAAGGCCGAGCATATGCCTACCATCAACCTGACCGGCGGCTATAATGTGAGCAAAGGGAGCACCTTCCTCCCTGAGGTTGAAACCAAGCAGTGGTATATGGGTGTAGGCTTGTCCATGGCGCTGTTCCGCGGGGGAGATGTGGCCGCGCGGACCAGGCGCGCCAAAGCGGCGGAGACCGAGCGCAACTTTCAACTGCAGGATACGGTCAATCAGTCTGTCAAAAAAACGGAAGAGGCCTTCTTGAACCTTAAATACAACGTATCCATGGTCAATTCGCTGGAGCTGAAAAAATCTTCCACCGCAGTGCAACTGAAGGCGACGGAAAAGGGACGTGCCATCGGCACACGGTCGTCGATTGACCTTTTGAACGCCGAACAGTCCCACGCCGCCAGCATCCGCGACCTGTCCGGGGCCCGTTACGACAACATGCTGTACCGTCTCAAGCTCAAGATTGCCGCGGGCGAAGCATCGGAGGAAGATCTTGCCTCATTGAACTCACTGTTGACAGCGACTACGTCCGAAGGGGTAAAATAATCATCGAAAGTTCAGCCATACAGGATTATAAATGCTAGGTTTTTTTCGCGGCGCCTGGAGCTACCGCCATTTCATAATTTCTTCCATAAGATCCGAATTCCGTGCAAGATTTGCCCGCAGCCGGCTTGGCGGACTCTGGATGATCATTCATCCGCTTGTGCAGGTTCTAATCTTTTCGTTTATTCTGTCCAGTCTCATGCGAGCCCGTGTGCCGGGCCTCCAGAGCAAATATGCCTATGCTATCTATCTTATGGCCGGAACCCTGGCTTGGTCTATGTTTGCAGAGATTATTCAGCGTTGTCTCACCATATTCATAGATAACGCCAACCAGCTTAAAAAAGTGGTTTTCCCAAGAATCTGTTTGCCGTTGATAGTCACCGGCAGCTCAGTCATAGCGAACATTATGCTTTTGGTGACCATAACTATTGTATTTGCCTTTCTTGGCCATTTTCCTGGAATATCACTCATATCGTTGCCGTTGGTATTTCTGCTGAATATCGCTCTTGCCCTTGGGTTGGGGCTGACAATGGGTGTTCTTAACGTATTCATACGTGACATTGGCCAGGCCATTCCCATCCTTTTGCAAGTAGGGTATTGGTTTACACCGATCGTATATCTGCCCGTGATCATACCCGAACCGTATCACCGCTGGCTTGCCTTAAATCCAATGTATGCGCTTGTGGAGGCTTACCATGACATTTTGGTATCCGGGAAATTCCCTGCGTTCACAACGCTTTTGCCTGTAACAGCGTTTGCTTTTGTCATGCTTGCCCTTGCTCTTTACCTGTTCCGCAGATCCAACGCCGAAATGGTCGACGTCCTGTGACGCTGCCTGCCCTTGAAATATCAGGTCTGGGCAAGGCTTTTCGCTGTTACAGGGGCGAATGGCGCCGTGTGCTTTCCTGGCTTGGCATTCCAATGGCCCCGGTCGCTGAAAACTGGGTATTGCGAAACCTTTCCTTCCGCATCAATCCAGGTGAGGCTGTTGGCATTGTCGGTCAGAACGGGGCAGGCAAGAGTACCCTTTTAAAGCTCATCACCGGCACCCTGCGTCCGACAGAAGGCGGTTGTGTCATACGCGGCCGGATAGCCGCCCTATTGGAACTCGGCATGGGTTTCAACCCGGAATTCACCGGTCGTCAGAACGTATTTAATGCAGCAGGCCTCATGGGGTTTGATGTTGATGTAATTGCTGAAGCCATACCCTGGATAGAAGAGTTTGCCGAAATAGGCGCATATTTTGACCAGCCGGTGCGCACATACTCCAGCGGCATGCAGGTGCGGGTCGCCTTCTCCGTTGCCACAGCCTTTCGTCCCGACATCCTGATCGTTGACGAGGCCCTTTCCGTAGGAGACATCTACTTTCAGCAGAAGTGTTACGAAAGAATCAGGGAATTTGTTGCATGTGGCACAACATTGCTGTTTGTTTCCCACAGCATGGATACGGTACTTCATCTATGCACCCGTGCGCTCCTGCTTCATGAAGGCGGCATCCTGCATGACGGTACCCCCAAGGACGTTGTCGATCTGTATCAGTCCAACTTGCTGATGCTTATGGACAAAGCTCCGGAACAGCTTGCAAAGCCTGATGACATTCAGTGCAAACCGGGCAATCTGGTTTCAGATACCGTTGAGTGTACGTCTTTGCAATTCACCAACAAACAGGGCGAGGTTGTGACTACTCTGGTCGGCGATGAGGAAGTTTCACTTTCTATTGCGTTTCGCCTGTCCCGCAGACTTGAAGATCCGCATGTCGGTTTTAAAATCAGAAACAAGTTCGGCGTTGTGCTATTTGAGACAAACACATACTGTATGGGGAAAACGATTGGGCCTGTTGAGAGCGGTGCAGAATTAACGGTTTTATTCGATTTTGTTGTCAGGCTCTCCCCTGCGGAATACACCTTGACCATCGGCTTTGGCAACAAAGGATATGGCGAAGGCTCATTTGAAGAAGTATTAAACTATCAACACGAAGTGCTTGCGTTTAGCGTCGTGCGCAACACAGAGGCAATGTTGTGGTCAGGCATGATTAACCTTGCGCCTGAAGTTGCACATGTTATTCAAAAACAGACAGCGTAGGGGAAAATATGAAGCTTGATAATCAGTCGTCAGTTACGGAAAAATCCATGGCAGAGGCAATAGTAACCGCGCTTTACAGCGGATTCCTGGGTCGGCTCCCGGACGCGCCCGGCTTGGTCTATTGGACAGAGTTTCTTGAGAGGACATCCGACCTCTCCGGCATCGTTAACGCAATAATCTCCGGCAGTGAATACGCGGAAAAACAGGGCGCCGTAACTTGCGCAGATCGCATCAAACGGCAAGTGGCAGAATGGTCCCGGGCAAACCTTGAGCAGCCATTGGTGATCGTCGATGTCGGTGCCCAGAAACTGGCAGATGAAGCGCATATATACAGTGCCATAAGCGTCAATGATATACCGCACAGGATCGTCGGGTTTGAACCGCTTCAGCACCGGATAGAAGAAGCCCTTGCGGCTGGAGGACACGGCAACATCAGTTTGTTGCCTGTTTTTATCGGTGATGGGGGCAGTTCTGAATTTCATGTAAACCAACCCGACTCCACATCGTCATTGCTGCCGTTTAATCAGGAGGTAATCTCTGATTTTGTGCATTTGAGCAATCTGTACACAGCAAATACAGAAGAGATAAAAACCAGGACATTGGATGAAGCCTTGTCAGGCGAGGAGACGGTTGATTTTCTTAAACTGGATATCCAGGGGTTTGAGCTCAAGGCTCTTCAAAGTTCACCGCAGGTGCTGAAGCGCACCGGCGTGGTTCACTGTGAAGTCTCTTTTATGGAGATATACAAAGGCCAGGCACTCTTTTCGGAACTGGAACTGTTTATGCGGCAATCCGGTTTTACCTTCGTTGATTTCAGTCATCTTTGCCGCTATGCATACCATGGCGATCATACAGGTAACCTGGACAGACTGGGTTGGGGGGATGCGGTATTCATGCGGGATATGCACAACGCAACCCCAAGGGACCTGCTAGTACAGTCACTGATTGCCTTGTTTGTGTATAACAAACTCTCCCTGGCTCAATCACTGGCAAAAAGATACGATCTGCTTACGGGCGCTTCCTTTGCTGCACTGCTGCAGCCGGAAGGTGTGTAGTCCGATGAGTTTTGTCTCCTATGCCCAGAATGCAGAAGATGTCATGTTGTGGCGTGCGCTGAAGCATGTCCAGAACGGTTTCTATATTGATGTCGGGGCCAACGACCCGGTGGAGGATTCGGTCACCCTTGCCTTATACGAAAGAGGGTGGCGCGGCATTAACATCGAACCTGTCCCGCGGCACTTTGCCGATCTGACAACACAGCGTGCCGGCGATATCAACCTGCCCGTGGCTGTCGGAGCAGAACCCGGCACTTTTACCTTGTACGAGATTGAAAATGTCCGCGGCTGGGGCACGCTTGACCCCGACATGGCGGGGCAGTACAGGCAGCAGGGCTATCCGGTCATAGAAATACCTGTAACTGTCACCACCCTGGCTGACATCTGCAGCCAATATGTAACCGGCGAGATACATTTTTTAAAGGTAGATGTGGAAGGGGTAGAGGAACAGGTTTTCCGGGGCATGGATTTCAAGCGCTGGCGGCCATGGGTTATTATCGCAGAATCCAGGGTGCCGACGGAAAACGGTCCGGTAACCGCCGCCTGGGAGTCCTTGCTGCTTGCTCAAGGATATACTGCGGTTTACTTTGACGGCATCAACACCTTCTATCTGGCCGAGGAGTATCGCCTGGAACTGCAGGAAGCCTTTGACTCACCCCCCAATGTACTGGATGACTTTGTCCGCCACAGCGAATGGCAGTCAGGCCGGTATGCCGAAGCGCTGGAGGCTAAAATCTCAGAGCTGCAGCACTATGCCGGAAATCTGGGAATCGCCTTGGAGAATGCCGGACATCAGCTTGCAGATCGAGAGCATCAGCTTGCCACCCTGTACGCCAGTACTTCGTGGAGGGTGACAGCTCCATTGCGGTTGGCGCGCCGCCTGCTCAAATTGAATTCAGCCGTTAAGGCGCTTGCACGGCTGGGACAGAAGTGTTTTTCCGGTCTTAAAGGGGATTGCCAGTCTGGAGCAGAGACGCCGGCAGTTCAGGACATCACGCCTCCTGATCTGGAGAGAGAACGCCTTTCCGCAGACGCAAGAGAGATATATGAGACACTGAACCGGAGAGATAGCTTGTGAGAATAGTCCTTGACCTGCAGACCTGCCAGCTGTCCGGCGAGAAAAACTATGAAGGGGCCTACTTGCGCCGGTTGGTCATGGCGTTACTGCCCCATGAAAAAGAACATGAAATATACCTTTTGCTGAACGCATCCTTGGAGACAGCGGCCGATCAGGTGCGGGCCGAGTTTGCCGGGCTTGTGCCGCCGGAACGGATCAGGATGTTTGAACCACCGCCTTCAGAGGGGGCGGCCGGGATGCTGGCGGCAGCACAACTGCGTGAAGCGGTCGTTGCATTACTGCAACCGGATGTTGTGCATGTTGTTTTGCCGGCTGCTATCGAGCATGCAACATTATTTGTGCCGCCTCTATTCAGCGATCCCTCTGTTGCGACATCCGCAACGCTTTGCGGAATTCCATCAGATGCGCTCATGGAAGGGCCTGCCGGAGGCTTCATGCTCCAGGCCCTGAAGCGTGCCGAGTTGCTGTTGCCGTCTGCTCCGGAAGTTGCCGTAAGCCTGGAAAGACTAGTGCACATCCCCGCTGAACGGATTATGCAGTTGCCGGTTGAAGAGCCCGGACAGGGTGTTGAGCAGTCAATAGCGCTTATTCTTAAGGCGTGGCAGGAGCTGGCCGCCTCAGCCGGAAGCAGGGGCTGTCTGAAGCCGGGTCGCCGCCCTTCGTTGGCCTTTCTGTCGCCGTTACCGCCGCAGCAAAGCGGCATATCTGATTACAGCGCGGAACTGCTGCCCGAACTGAGCCGTTATTATGACATCACGCTGATATCGGACCAGGAGGAGATTGCCCCCCAATGGCTGAGCCCTCTCTTTCCGGTACGGACTGTGGATTGGTTTGAACGGCATGGCGACCTGTTCGACCGTATTCTATACCATGTAGGTAACTCCCGGTTTCACAGTCACATGTTCGGACTGCTAGCAAGGCATCCCGGCACCGTAGTTCTGCATGACGTGTTTATTTCAGGCATTATAGACGGCCTGGGCGCCGCAGCCGGCGACCCTGACGCCCTGCTCCGTACGGCCTACCGGGACCACGGCCTTCCCGCCCTGCGGCACGAAAAAAGTGCAGGCAGGGCGGCTGTCATTGAAGCCTATCCCTGCAGTCTGCATGTAATACAAAGGGCTGCCGGCGTTATCGTGCACTCAGGATTTGCACGCAGCATACTGACTACGAGTTACGGTGACAGGGTTGCGCCTCTGCTGCATCAGGTCCCGTTCATGCGTCTGCCTTTGCGGTTGCCGAAACGTGATGAGGCCAGGCAGCGCCTTGGACTGGCCCCGGACGATCATATTGTCTGCAGTTTTGGATTTCTCGGCCCCATCAAGCTGAATCACCGTCTGCTTGATGCCTGGCTTGCCTCCTCGTTAAGCCGCTCTCCCCGTTGCCGGCTGATCTTTGTCGGCAGCAACAACCAGGGGGCTTACGGTGACGAGCTGCTTAAAAAGATTGAACTGGCCCAAGGCCCATCAATCATTGCCATCACCGGTTTCACAGAGCTCGACGTTTACCGTGACTACCTGGCGGCCGCCGATGTGGCCGTCCAGTTGCGTGTCAACTCCTGCGGCGAAACCTCTGCCGCTGTCTATGACTGCCTTGCCGCAGGTCTACCCCTGGTTTGCAATGCTCATGGCAGTTTGGCGGAATTGCCGGACGAAAGCGTCATAAAACTCCCGGACAGCTTCAATGACAGCCGGCTGCAGCGGACCCTGGAGCAGCTCTTCAGCAATCCCGGGCAGAGAAACGCATATGGTCGCAAGGGTATGGATTATTTGCGGCAACATCACCACCCCGCCCGCGTCGGCGCGGATTATTTCCAGACCATGGAACGGTTTGCCGCAACAACCCCCCGCAGCCATGAACGCCATCTGCTGAAAAACCTTCCAGCCAACAGTACGCCTGCACAAAAGGCCGGCATCGCTGCCGCCATAGTAGCCAATCGCCAGCCATGCGGCCTGAGGCAGTTACTGATAGATATCTCCGCTATTGCCAGACACGACCTTAAAACAGGCATAGAAAGGGTAGTGCGCAGTATTCTGCAGCAGCTGATGGAGAGCCCGCCGCCGGGATACAGGGTTGAGCCGGTATACTGCAATGACCGGGGGGGCTACAACTATGCACGTAAATTTATCCTCCGCACAGTTGGGCTTGACGAGCATCTGCTGGAAGATGAGCCGGTAGAGGCCGGCGCCGGTGACTTTTTTATCGGGGCAGACCTGATGTTTGAAGCCATCCCCACGTTAGAGGGCTGCCTCAGACGTTGGAGGACGAGAGGGGTGCGGATTGCCTTCATCGTCTACGACCTGCTGCCCATCCATCGGCCGGACTGCTTCCCTCCCCGCGTGGAGCCGGCTTGCCGTGCCTGGTTGCGGACAGTCTCGGCCACGGCCGATAACCTGGTCTGCATCTCCCGCGCGGTGGCCGATGATCTGGTGGAGCATTTGAGGCATGACCCGCCCCAAACGAGGCACCAGCTGAAAACGGGTTACTTCCATCTCGGCGCTGATATAAGGGCCAGCATCCCCACGGCAGGCCTGTTGCCGGATATGGAACGGTTTTTGCTTAAAATATCCGCCATACCGGCATTTCTTATGGTAAGCACCATAGAACCGCGCAAGGGGCATGCGCAGGCCCTTGACGCATTCGAGCTGCTCTGGCGGGAGGGGGTTGACGCTGCCCTGGTCATTGTCGGCAAGCCCGGTTGGATGACCGAAAAGCTGATTGAGCGCCTTAACGGCCATCCCGAGCTGGATCAGCGTTTGTTCTGTCTTTATAGTATCAGCGATGAAGCCCTTGAGCGGGTTTACGGAAGTTGCACGGCCTTGCTCGCCCCTTCAGAAGGCGAAGGTTTTGGTTTGCCGTTAATCGAGGCGGCCCAGCACGGTCTGCCACTGATAGTGCGTGATATCCCCGTATTCCGTGAAGTGGCTGGTGATCATGCCGCCTATTTTTCCGGCGCCGCGCCAGTGGATCTGGCCGCCTCAATCCGGGTCTGGCTTGCTTTGCCGGTATCAGAGCGGCCATCGTCCGCAGGGCTCCCCTGGCTCACCTGGCGGCAGAGCGTGCAACAGCTGCTGGTCGAGTTGGATTTGCCTGTTCCGGACGATTTTTCAGGGGAAGGAAATAAACAAAATTATTTTTGATAATTTTACATTATATGATTGCAAAGAGTCTGGATATTGTTATATACATTCAAGCTAATGACTGCTAATTTAGCGTTTGCGCCAACTTGGCTTTATGGCAAGCGTCTTTCTGCGTCAAAGAAGATGTAGAGGCATCTCATTGTTTTCCTTGGTTTTATCATTCGCAACCGGACTGTCTTAATGTCATGTCCGCTTTATATATAAACTCATTCGACAATTGCATTTGAAGGGAGGAATAAATAGATTTGTAATGACGAAGAGGGATTCTGGTAGCGGAAGTCAGACAAGGATTTATTAGACTAACTTTTAAAAATTTGGTAATCTATTTAGACGTGTATTTATCCAGTTGATGCTTAAAGAAGCACATTATCCTCAGAAACAGTAAAAAGGAGACAACACTATGGCAGTTGACATCAGTACTGCACGCAGTTCCATCGCAGAAATCTACATTGCGGCATTCAACCGGGTGCCAGACACCTCAGGTTTGGACTTCTGGGTTGACTCATATGTCAACCGGGGTGTGTCGCTGAACCAGATTTCCCAGTATTTTACAAATTCTACCGAGTACATGACAACGTATCCCACCTTCCTGACAAACGATCAGTACATTGCAAAGATTTATCTGAACGTATTTGGTCGTGCTGCCGATGCTGCAGGACAGGCATTCTGGGTCGGCAAACTGACCAGCGGACAGCTGACCAACGGTACTGTCATGCAGGCCATGCTTGATGCCGCTCACGCCAACGGCAGCACCGACGGCGTGCGTCTGACCAATGAGGGCACCTTCGGTGTCTATTGCGCAACCAATAATATTGCTCCAACTGCCGCCGCTACGCAGCTGCTGACCATCACCAGCGACCCGGCTACTGTGACAGCTGCCGAAGCCGCAGTCATCGCTCAATCCGGCCAGACCTACACGCTCACTAATGGTAC
>CAXYUZ010000076.1:0-12007 GCA_964292275.1 uncultured Desulfuromonadaceae bacterium | reverse complement strand
GGAGATGCGAGTGCCGGTGTTTTGGTGGAAGATAGCTGACCCATGATGGCACTGTGGGGGCTGCTCATTGGCTTCTGAACCATAGAGGACATATTCGGCATGATTGGTGGAGGCATAACCTCCTGTGCGGTTTTAGGCTTACTCAGCATCCCCGCAAAATCAAAATAACTGTTTGCTGCCAGAAAGCCGCCAGCGATCACAACAGCGCCTATGAGTGCCATTTTTACAAAAGGTGGTTTGGTTTTATTTTTAGTTTTGTCGGCCTCTTCTTTTGTTTCCGGATCTTCTTTTGACCCTGAATCTTCATTTGTCGTAAAGTCAGCCGGATCGTCCCAATTATCCAATTCTGAATCGTCTGGCAGATTTGCTTCAGACGAAACCATGGGAACTACAGGTGGAACCGGAGCTGGAGCCGGTGGCGGCTGATTCACCTTTTTTTCCTGTTCGGTGGTGTGCGGCCTGATTGGTGCCTGTGGTTGTTCGGCCTTTTGTTCCATCGCTGGTTTATCCAAATCAGCTTCAGGAGAGGTATATTGTGTTTCCTGTTTTGGCGTATTATTAACCGGTTCTACACGCGGGGGTTCCGGTTGCCGGTTTGGTACTTCTTCCGACTGTTGATGCTCAATGTCTTCAGCCTCATGATAAGCTGGTCGGGATTGTCCCACGGTTTCTTTTATAGATTGTGCCGACTGTCGTTGAGGTTCTGTTGTGATGGTTGGGGGTGAGTTTGATTCCCCTTTTATTGCCGCTAGTCTCGCCCGTATTGCAGAAATGTCGATGTTGCTCACTTAATTTCCTCCGTTACCAGTATTGGTTTTTTTAAAGTCAAGCAGCCCGCTCCCTAAATTCTGGAACATATCGATGTTGGCAACCTGAGACCAGATCAATGCATCCTCTTTTGACTCAAGCGCCGCAATCTGGGCATCAATAAAATCTAATTGTTTTTGTACTTGCCGCTCCTGGGCAGATGTTATGTATTTCATGGCATTGACCTTTTCTGTCTCCGCCATTTTCCTGAACCGGTCGAACTCCAACCGGGATCTGTAGATTGATTTTGAAACCTCTGGCCTGTGTGATTCTGTAAAGACAAGATCCTGTTTTTTCTTTTCAAGAGCGGCTGTCTTATCTCGGACTAAGGCCTGCAATTCAGAGAGAAGCTTGAGAGCGTCTTCCTGTTCTACTTTTGCAAGCTCGACCTCCTGGGCTACTTCTTGTGCTGCTTCATCGATCTCTTTCAACAACATTTCTTTCTGTACGATCTCAAGCTGGAACTGTTCTGCTTTGGCCTGAAGCGTCAGCGCATTATGCTCTGATTCTTCAGCCTTCTGCATGATAGCCCTGCCAATTTCATTTTCCTTTTCAATTGAATCCCGTGTTTCAATCATCTTCCACACAAGAGGGTGAAGGTTTTCTTCTGTATCGTTAGGACTTCCACCCCGTTGTTCTTGATTCACGCTTTCTACTGGTCGGTCTTCCACAATATCCCCTCCTTGATTTAGCCGTCACGTCCAAGCCAGACCGGATACATGACAAAAGCAGAAAGGGAAGTAGAAATCCCCCTTCAATTAAAAGATATAGTGTCTGTCCAAGTTGTATTTTTTTATTGACGAGGTTCGGGTAAAAATATATCGATGAGATAAGATGGTTTTGCAGTCCAGTTAAGATTAAGGGCCATCAGGAGGAGTAAAAATGTATCTACACAGTATCGACAAGACAAAGAACACTATTGGCAATGCAGCTCATTGCCCGGTTAACGGCCCGCCTGATTAGGCGTAGGCAGAAAAGGAATTACGACATGGAAACAGTAAATCAGCTCCTCACTCTTGAGGCACACCAGAAAAAACTCGCTGAAATATTTCATACCGCTCGGACAAGGGTTGTTATCACCTCTCCTTTCATCTCGATTTATGCGCTGCGCCAGGATGGCCTTCTTGGCATAATCAAAAAGAAGATCCAAACCGGTCTACGGGTTACCGTTTATACCGATGAAAACTTCAATATGAGCAAGGGGAGATTGAAACCTGCCTTTACAGAAGGTGTCAAAACTCTTCGATCAATTGGCGTTGAAGTCGTTATTGTAAACGGTGTTCATAAAAAGACATTGATTCGGGACAATGATTTGATTGCGGAGGGGAGTTTCAACTGGTTGTCTGCGGTGAGAACCCAAGGGGCAAAACACCAGAATCAGGAGGCAACGCTGGTCATTACCGGCTTGGAAGCTGAATCACTGATATTTGATTCCATTCGTATGTCTGAAAACCTAAATAGAATAGACAATAGAGGAGTAACCAATATGAAAACACAACCAAAAAAACCGGCAACAAAGGTCGAAAAAGTTATTTATATCATCCTGGGGATTATCGGGACTCTGGTTTTTCCACCGATCGGGGTAATCATAGGGATTCTGCTGATAGTAAATAAAGAAACAGATCGAGGAACTATTATAACTGATGGTGTAAACAAAACATCAAATCCAATGATTGATGCCGACCATCGTTGTTTCTCTACCAATCTATTCAACGATTCCCGTTATAGTTCTAATGACGACTGACAAAAAAACGGCCCAGACTTTAAAAGTCTGAGCCGTTGTAACGCTTCATCTATTTATACGTTATCTAATCCTCAACTTTAATTTTTGGTGTAGCATCCGCTTTCGCTAACATATTACCCGCTGTAGTCCCACCAGTCTGAGACGAGCCCGGCATCTGTAAACCAAATTTATTGCCTACTGACTGACCTCGTGCGGTTGCTTTGGTTCGAGTGTCATGTGCTACAAAATCTGTAGCTACCTGATCCATTTTCGCAGCCCGCTCATCTAAAGTAGGCGCGAAATGACTTTGTGCCTTTTCCGATACACCCGCTGCCCCATTTTGTTGGTATAGCTTTGCATACTCACCAGGATTAGAAGCCAAGTCAACCGTTGCCATTAAACTATTTAATGGCATGGCAACGCTAGTATTGGCTGCATTGTTAAGAAGCCTTGCTTCTCCTGAATGTCCAGTTGGCTTTTGCCCCCCCTGAATCGCTTCAACGCTTGGTGTGTCCCCAAAACGTCCCTGTTTGCCATTCCCAAGACCATCGACGTTACCAGTAAATTTATTTACTCCTTTCTCTATCGGGGTAAAGACAAAATCACTTATCGCCCCAAAAGGTGTGAACGAAAAATTGTCTCTTGACTTATTTATATCATTTGTCCGGTCCTCTACCTTTTTCTCTGTATTTTGCACCTCTTTTGGCGCTCCCACTTGTGTATTGACGTGCGTTCCTTGTGTTTTTCTAACGATCCCTTCACGATCTATGACAGTTGGATTTGCGGCGTCTGCATATCCATCTCTGTTGGCTTTATCTGTTTCCTCAAATCGTTGTGATGGGTTGCCTATAGCCGGGTTTTCAGCTTTTAACCGGGCTTCTACTTCGTTTTGAATTTTTCCTATTCCCATGCCTTTAGCATATTCCTGGTTGTATCCTTCCTGAAGTTTAGCCAGACCTGCCAAATCACCATCAGACTGCATTTTGCTGATTTTGTCAGAGGCCATCATTAAACCTTCAACGGAGTTAGGATTATAACCCCAATTTTGTGCCGCAAACTTTGTGAATTGTGTTGTCGCATCCACGCCACCGACCATGCCGGTCGTTTTTGCTTCCTGTTCATTTTTTGTAGCGGCATCCAACCTTGTTTTCATATTTGTCCAATTTTGAGTCGCCTTGGTTGAAATTCCATAACTTTGACCGGCAGAAACCGAACTGCTATTTTCAAACCCATAAGTAGAAGTTTTGGATTGTTCATTACTTCCTGTAACTGTTTGAGCAAAATTCCGGTTTAATGCGTCGGCTTGTTTTGCTGTTAAAGCAACGGTATGTCTCTGCCCATTTTCTGTGTAAACAGTTGCATTATAACCTACGCTCGCACCGTTTTTAAAAGCTTGCAATCCCACCGATGCATCAAATTTCGCTCCTTGCTGTAATCCTTGCCCTAATGTATTTTGAAGCGTAGAGTCCTCGCCAACTGTTTTTTGCCATGTTTTCTGCCATGCTGCTTGGTTTGCCTCTACACGTTTTTGTGCGTTCGCTACAGTTTGCCCAACTTTTGATGTGGATATATCATTTTTATCTTTTCTCATGCTGTGCATCGATTCTTCTGCAACTGCTCTTGCGGCAGAATTTGCCTCGCTATCTGCCGTTTGCCGGGCATATGTGGTTCCCTGGCTTACGGCCGTATTAGCCGTCTGTTTGTACAATGGAGAGCCTACAGTCAAACCACCTGTTTTAGTGTTCTGGCGTATGGTCGTTTTATCACTGTTTTGATACTCATTCTGGCCTGTTATTGGATTTTCTTTTCTTACCCAACCATTAGCATTACCATCTCTATCCTTATAAGCATCCTGTCCCTCCCCTACCTTGTGAGCTGCCACCGCCGCATCTTTCTGATTAGTGTTAACAGATGCATCGGCCGCTCCTCTAACCATGCTCTTTTCCCCCATTAAAGTTTTTGAAGCGTCATAGCCTTTGGCACCGCCTGCTGCATCAAATTCACCTCTTGCCGTGGCCGCACTTCCAAATTGACTTGCTGCTGACCCTTTTCCAAGATTAGACCAATCCTCATTACTGGTGGCAAGGGCCTGTTTAGCCGCCGTCATACCGCTTGCCTCTGCCGTAGAGGCCTTAAACCCGCCAGCGTTGTATCCACCAGCCCCGGCCAAAGCTTGGTTAGCACCCTGGTCGCCACGGTCTGCAAGACGGGCAACAGATGAATCGGTGAACTTGAACAAAGCACCGGTGATCATGGTCGCCAAAAGGAAAGATGAACTCCGCATATCGGCCAAAGACCCCAAATGAGACTGCATCCAGGGTAAGGCGCCAAGGGCATACTCGATGCCGGCATTACCCGCCGCTCCGGTATTATGACACGTCAATGTGGGTGCTGTTCTTAACACTTCTGCCGCCCAATTGTGATAGCAGATAACATCCGCAACCCGAGCGAACAAAACCCACAAATAGAGGTTAATTACAAACCCAAGAACCCTGTAAGACAACGGCGATACAACTAAAATCAGTAATATAGGGGTAAGAACAAGGGCATAAGCAACATAGGCATCAATCATGCGAGGATTAACAATGCCGCTGACTATGCCACCTTTACGGCCTTTATCGGCCTCCGCCTGTAAAACCGCAAATGACGCTGCATTATCAGTCCCGGCACTTGCCATGGTTTCCATTACAACTTGCGCTCCAACATTTAAAGCAACGGCTGTCCCCGCATCAGCCGGCCCGTTGGTCAAAGGCTGAAGTTGAGACAAAATATTGCCAACAACGGTTTGACATTGAGCCGTATCCGCAAACCCTTGAGACGTGCATGCGTTCGTAATATCTTTCAGACTGTTACCAGAATTTGTATAAAAGTTTTTTACACGGGTATATGCGGTACTACAATCAACAGACTCTCCGCCCGGAATCCCGACACCCGTAGCATTTACATAAGAAATGGTATAAATTGCAGGATTCGCCGCTTCGCCTAAAACATCGAAATATGACTTACCTGTTGCTGGACAACACAGATCCTCGACTGCGAGAGTGCCGCCTGATCGCGCCATTTCAAAAACTACACAATCTTGTGTGTACTTGGTTAAGCTTTGTGACGCATTAGAGCTGGAAACAACGGCAGTCATAGAGGCCGCGGCCGCGTCCCATCCCCTAACCCCAACATCTTGGTATCGAGGTTCACCCAACGCCGATGGATTATTGTCCAAGGTGTCAATAACCCACCGTTCAACCATATTGATGATATATGCCGGTTTTGTAACACCTACAGGTACGCTGGCAATGGATGTGTTTTGATTTAAAACAGGATCATAAACGTTTACATTCTCGGTCGGTGTAAATAAACCAAGATAGATAACGCCCCCCAGGATAACCGGTGCAAAAATACCAAGGCCTGTTGTCGGTCTCTGAAAAGCTGTATTCACTACAAGGTTCAGTCCTGCGATCAGGATGCCCAAAATACCTATCGCTGCGACAAAGGTTTTATAACCGTTGACGCTGAACAGTAACGCGCAACGCTTAAACGCCGCCGAAACTGGATCAAAACCACCGTATGTATAATACTCGATATCGGCAAATGCCAAAGCAGGGGCCAGTATCAAGAAAAAACAGATTATAGCAATCCAGCGTGATTTGGATATTTTGGGCATCTTATACCATCCTAGCCTTTTTTGATTTTACTGCGGATTCTGCTGGCTACACCTGGGCCAAAACTTTTCCCTACCGCCGCATCAACCTTTTTCATTGATTCCTGCATGGTAACGGCATAGTTCATACTTTGTAAAAAGCCACTGATGGATTTATCCCCCAATTCATTTAATGCTTTTATCCCGTCACGAGATCCTACAGTGAAATTTCCTGCCACCGTTTCTAACTGTGCTATTACATTGGAAAGGTCGCACTTGTCGCTTTTATTCGCCATCCTTCTTGACACCTTCTGAATCAGATCGCGTTCTTTGCCCACATAGACAGTCATTTCCTGAAGACTCTTCAACAGATATTGGCTCGCCCCTACATTGGCAAGATTGAAACTGATAGTATCAAACTGTTCAGAGGCCACCGCCATCCTTAACGCATAATGAACAGCCGTGGGCATCCCTTTTATGTAGTCTATTTCCGGCTGTAACAATGCCGTCTTGCCTACCATTGCATTTTTAATATTTTCGTTTCTGGTCTTTGCCCATGTGACAAGGAATGAAGCTGTACCAGGGGCCGCTTTTACACATTCTTCACCCGGATCTGTGCGGATATAAAAATCATCCGTTAATATCTGTTCAAATGTAATAGATTGATTTTGTGAACAAGGTGGCAATTCTGTAACTATAAACTCATCATTGTCTGCAATATCAACAACGATATCGCCAATCAACCCTCGTATCATCGGAATGTGGTTTGTTTTGGCTGTTGAGTCACTGACCGCCATTTCCATGAAGGTCGTTGGATACAGACCTGATGTTCCTGGAAATACCTGCGACCAATCAGCCGGGCAACCTTCCAACTCGCTGCGATTGTTGGACGCTTTGCCCCAATAATCATTCACAAATCCGTTTACGGATTTACCAGCGGCGGCAAAGGCTTCTGATAACTGTTGTGTCCCTTCATACCAGTTGTTATCAGCGTTTTGATCGCCCATATTTGATTTTTGTACATCCATGGCCTTTTCGGCCTGACTTTTTAACGCTACTGCGATCCCTTTCGCTGCCTTACAATCATCAAGGGCCATTCCGTTGAGGGCGTTAGATAACTGTTCCATAGACTTCATAATGTCAGAGCATTTCGGACATAGTGTTTGAAGTGCCATATCGAAGGCGACGCCGGCACTGTTCTGAAGGATCTTTTGTAGCTTTTTCACAAGCATGTCAGCGGACAGAAAGGATATACTCCCACCAAAAGCATCGATACCACCGCAACCAGCCTTAAACTTAGGTGGGGCGACGGAGATCGGGTTTGTTGCTACAGTCGCTCCCCATCTGGCATTTAAAGAACCGCCAGTGGCGTATCCCCTTTGCTGACCTTGGAAATAATCCGGGCCACTACTTGTCTTGCTGGAAAACCAATCGTCCAGCCAGCCGTTTGCGGCCATTGCAGTAGCTGAAAACGATGTACAAGTAATCGCTATGGCAATAATTGCGGCGGTTTTACGGTGTTTTCTCAATTTACTGAGCATTTTTTATCCTCCTTTTGCGGCGTTTTTCCAGAGGTGCCGTAGGATCAAGCCCTCCACCGATTTGATAATCTTTAACGCCGTACTGCTGTATAGTTGTATCCCCTGCTAAACTTTTAACGCCCCCATAAACACGGTCTTTAAGCTGATCCAGGGCAATAACCCCGGATGAAATCGGAAAGAAATCCTTTGACCCCTTTTTGACCAATATAATCGTGGGCGTAATCTCAACATTGAACATCTCGGCCGCACCTGGGGCTTGTGCAATATCAACGTGTTTTACGTCCCATTTGTGGAACATTTGATAAGATCGGAGGACCGATTTCTGCTGTTCGCAATATGGGCAACCTTCGCTGTTAAACACAATCAAGCCGTAGCGTTCCCGGCTGTTTTCCAATACTGAATCAATATCCTGTTTCGCTACCCTGTTCTCAGCCATTCTGCTTGTTGGTAGCATTGGTGCATCATGCTCCAGGCTTAATTCAGGATTTTGCTGTGTAATCACCCGGTCCACATTCATGTAAGCGACCGCTTTACGCCTCGAAATATCCTGCATGGTCTTGTAGGCCGTGACATCTTCCGGCTGGAGCGTCATAACCGCTTTTTTCTGAAATTCATCAAGTAACGGTTTGAACTCATCCGGGTGCATATTCCAAAGCTGTTCGTAGGTATAATCGGCCATATCCGGCAACTTTTTTTTCTTCTGTTCCGGTTCTTTCTGACGGCTTGCTTGCTTTCGTGGTTTTGGCACCTCTTCCTGTGCCTCTTCTGCTGGATCTTTGTACCAATAGTAACCTTCCGTTGCGTCTGAATAGTAACCATTGCCGGCTTGAGCAATTGCCGAATATGCATAAATGGCACAAAATCCAAGAAGTCCTATATGCCGATGCAACCGCATTAAATAATCCCCCATCCTTTTGCAATAATCGATTCCTTGGCAACAAAACCGTAATAGCGGGAGTCATAACTACGAGGACTGTCACCGATCATAAACAGCTTGCCCGTTGGCACAGGGCCATTGAATGTAAACCTGTTCAAAGGTCGCCCCATTGAATCAACGGATCTGCCCGTTCCAAGAGGTTTCCCATTACATGAATAGGCGAAGTTGGTATCTACGATTAGATTCTGTCCCTCTATACAGCCCACTTTTTTAATCTCCCGGACATATCCCTTCGTTTGGTGGGGTTTTAATGTGTCAAACAGAAGCAAATCACCGTTTGCAATGTTCACCTTATCTGCCACCCCGATGTCAGCATAAACAAACACCCGGTTATCCAGAGAATCAGTCAGTGAGACCTTGATATGTCCAACGGCAAAATTAAGGAGACAGGCCAGAAACAACAGGGCAAAACCGCCTGTCGTATTTAATTTGTGATAAGTCCGAAGCAACCAGTCTTTCACCTCTCCCTTAATCTTATGCATTACCTGACCCCTGGCTGCATCTGCTGTTGCGGCATCTGCGGCTGTTGTGCCGGTGCAAGCTGCATTGCGGGGGCCTGTTGCTGTAACTGGGCGGCCGGTGCCGGCTGGAATTTAGGCTCAATTATTAGGCGTTTCACGCTTTTTGCATCACCCAGGATAGATTCGCCGCTTACGACAACCCTGTTCCGGGGCCGACCATTGACATAATCAGCGGCCTGTTGGATTGCATCACCCATCCCCTGTTCGTTTATTGTTCCGGCGACGTAGGCCTGCTGGATTTTGCCGATATAATTTGTCAGGTCGAATGTTTCTATCCGTTGGGCAAAAAACTGATGGTAAATAGTCATGGTAACCAGTACCGAGACCAAGGATACGACAACACAAGTCTGATAGAGTTCCTTGACGGTTATATATTCCGGAGCTGGTGGTTCTTCTCCTGTTTCTTCCTTCTTTATTTCCGGTTCCTGTTTTTCGGGCTTCACCTCTTTTACTTCCGGCTTAACCTCTTCGGTTTCTTCAGGTTTTTCCTTTTCAATGGTCTCTTTTGAAATAGTCACGCTTTTTCTCCCCAAAATAGATTTTGCCTCTACTTAAAAGATATGTGGCGTGTCCAAGGTTGAAATTGGGGGGGCTGCTTTTGGTGGGATTGTGTTATTCTATTGATATGAGACCAGCATAAAGTTTTTTAAAATGAACTGATTGTTGACGAGGTATGCGAATACGGATAGAATATTTGTATGTCATGGGAAGTCGTCTACAGCAAAAAAGCTGAAAAACAGCAGAAAAAGCTTTCTATAAAACTTCAAGCCATTCTTGATGCTCTTGTTGCAGACATAAAAATGAATGGCCCTGTTCGTGGAACATGGCCTAATTATTCAAAACTCAGAGCAGATAGACATCATTGCCATTTAAAAAAGGGCAACCCAACATATGTTGCCGTTTGGCAAATCATTGATAAACAGATAAAGATAGTGGAGATTGTTTATGCTGGCACACACGAAAAAGCACCCTATTGATAGTGCTAAATTTTATGGATCTCAAAAAGACATTAACCGTCTTAGAGATTTTGCCAAATCAAACGGTTTGATTGAGGTTTCACCCGACTCCATTCCGGCGGCCGAAATCTGCCCCGCCCTCGAAACCAATCCGTCGGGTGTGTATATGAAAGGTATTCGCTACAGGGAAGACCTCACCCAAGCCAAACTTTCAATTCTCACCGGGATTTCAAAGCGTAATATCAGCGAAATGGAAAACGGGAAACGTCCGGTAGACAGGGAAACAGCAAATAAACTGGCAAAAGTGTTGAACGCCGATCCCAAGATACTTCTCTCCAAGTGAAAACTCATAATACAAAAGCCTGAGAAGATCATCTTCCCAGGCTTCTGCCTCATCATCCTATTTTCAAAAAATTAATAAACGGTCAGCTTCTGACCAATACTTTTAAGCCGTTCATCCCCGCTTTTCTCCGCAAACAGATCAAACGCATATCCAAGGGACAGGTCTCCATAGAGCATCATGGAATCACTATCCTTCAGCTCCCCTACAGATTCGACAATCCCCTCACTGGTATCAGGCTTTGTCGGTTTGACATTCTTCACATAAACAATAGTCGGGACCACTTCAGGCTGGAATCTGCGGAAGATATTGGGATCAATGTCAACGATTACAGGGTAAGAATCACAATCACCGCCGTCCATACATGCCGCATGGTCTTTGTTCAGGATCTCACCAATAAAGGCCATGGTCTTGGCCGCATTTTTCATCCCACCTTCACCAACAAATCCACGCATAACCAGACGGACATCCGGAGTGCCAAGTGAAGCTATATCCTTAACGTAGGTTCTCAGTGTCTCAAGGGGAACAGATTGAGATATGAGGATATAAATCCGTTCATCTGAATTCAGACGAACATCAGCGACCTTAACCTTCTCTTTGGCGGTTGTTGCCCCAACAGGACGATGTATTTTTCTCCTGACACCTGTTGTTGCCGGCTGTTGAGAGGAATAAACACGATCCTGATTTGTGTCATATGTGCCATAAGCCCCGGTCGCGAGTCCTTCTGACTTAAAGACACCGGATTTAAGTTGTTCCTTGTAATCTTCCACCCTGCCCTGGTATTTCCCACCTTCGATATTGTCATTCACCGATCTGGCAACATCGTTATAGGGATTGTCCCTGGTGTAGATATCCTCAGATACAGACCTGCCAAGATCCTTGCCAACTTCATGCTCACGGGCTTTCAGCCCCCTTACGACACTCTCAAGTTCCGGGGTTGCTGCTTTATTGCAAGGAGTGGCCTTGCCAGCCACATTACACCCCAAGCTAGGCCCTTTCATAGGAGCGACCATTTTGACGCCGCCTGTGTCAAATGGAGCGTCCCCCGCGAAGGATATACCGGAAACAAAAACTGAGATCGCCGTAAGCGCGAGAAATTTAGTTCCCATATATTTTTTCACAACATCTCCTCTTCTGGAAAAGTACCATCAAAAAGTTTCCCTCTTTAAAGGGTGGATTTTTACCACCTACTCCCCAGATAAGCTCAGACTGCGCCCCCATAAATGGCATCCCGGAGTAAACAGGTTTCGCAAGCTGAAACCTCCACTCGCTCTTTCTTGGAGTCCAGCCCATTTCGGAGTGACAAACATTTGAGGTCTGATCCAAAAGCAAGCCGGTCCCAAAAAACTTGTAGATCTGTTTGGCCGCAATATGTGCAGAACCTTCAAGATCATGGGGCGTGTTCTTGTCGCCGGTCAGGGGGTAAATGGTATCCCACCATAGCCAGAACATAGAGTCGTAGGCTGGATCAAGCGTACTGGTCGGGGTATGTGCCAGAATAACGTTTGCCGGTTGTAAAAGGTCAAAGGCAGGAAAGGCAAACAGGGT
>CAXYUZ010000075.1:0-12575 GCA_964292275.1 uncultured Desulfuromonadaceae bacterium | reverse complement strand
AAATAATATATCCGACGCACAACCGCGTTAAAAATCCTGTCAAGCAGTCCAAAGGTCACGTCCGACAGCTTAACAACATACTCATCCATAAGCAGATCACGCTTATTAAGAAGCAATTACTTGTAAAAAAAGCAATCGACATCAATACGACAATCCAATATTTCACCTAATTTAGCTGAATGCAATAAAAGATATTAATTTAAAGAAACATCCAACGCCAGGTTCACCTTCACCACATTCACCCTCGGTTCGCCAAGAAAACCGAACTGCCTGTTCTCGGTGGCCTGTTCAAGAGCCTTTTTCACAGCATCTTCCGTCATGCCTCGAGCTTTCGCGACACGCGGAATCTGAATATTAGCGGCATCCGGTGTGATATGAGGATCAAGTCCACTGGCTGACGCCTGAACAAGATCAGCCGGAATTTTGCCTGTAACGCCTGTATCCTGAAGCGCCTTAACCCTTTCACCAACCGTCTTCAAATAGTCTGGATTGGTGGGGCCGGAATTGGAACCGCCAGAGCCTGCCGGATTATAACCAAAATCCGCAGTTACCGAAGGGCGTGGCCAGAAGTATTTAGGGTCGGAAAAAGGCTGGCCGATAAAACTGGAGCCGATTACCTTGCCACTATTGTCTGTTATCAGAGTGCCGTTGGCCTGTTTTGGAAAAACAACCTGGGCTACGCCGGTGACCAGAACAGGATAAATACCGCCACAGATAACGGTAAATGCTATGAATAACAAAATTGCTGATTTCAGGTCTTTCATTGGTTTTCTCCGTAGGGGCGGCCCCATGTGGCCGCCCGGCACCGAGGCAACCACATGGGGTTGCCCCTACAATAATGTTATTTACACCATCAACCCGATCACCATATCAATCGCCTTAATCCCTGCAAACGGGGCAATCATCCCACCTACCCCATAGATCAACAGATTGTAGATCAACAGCTTCTCGGCTGGCATGGGGCGAAATTTGGTGCCTCGCAGAGCCAGCGGCACCAGCATCGGAATAATGATGGCGTTAAAGATAACCGCCGACAAAATAGCGCTGAAGGGACTGGCCAGATGCATGACGTTCAGCACGCCCAGTTGTGGATAGATGGAGAGCATCATGGCCGGAATGATGGCAAAGTACTTGGCGATATCGTTGGAGATACTGAAGGTAGTCAGGTTGCCACGGGTCATCAGGATCTGCTTGCCCACCTCAACGATATCCAGCAACTTGGTGGGATTACTGTCCAGATCAATGATATTGGCCGCCTCCCGTGCCGGTTGGGTTCCGGTGTTCATGGCTACAGCCACATCAGCCTGAGCCAGTGCCGGGGCATCATTGGTGCCGTCGCCAGTCATGGCCACCATAAACCCCTGTTCCTGATATTCGCGGATTAAACGCAGTTTTTCCTCCGGCTTGGCCTGGGCGAGAAAGTCGTCAACTTGGGCCTCGGCTGCTATCGCCGCCGCCGTCAGTGGGTTGTCGCCGGTAATCATAATGGTCTTGATTCCCATACTGCGCAGTTGCAGAAAACGCTCCTGAATGCCGGCCTTAACAATGTCCTTCAGATTGATGACACCGAATATCTCCCCATCCCGGCAAACAACCAATGGTGTAGCGCCTGCCCGTGCGACCTTGTCCACGATTTCGCGCAAATTACCCGGCACGGAGTGGCCACCATGCTGCCCGGCAAAGGCGATTGCCGAATCTGCGGCACCCTTGCGATACCGCTTTCCGTCAACATTAACGCCAGATAGTCGCGTATCGGCACTGAAGGCAACACTCTCAGCACCAGCAGGAACACAATCAGCCCTCAGGCCGTACTTTTCAACAGCCAGCGCCACGACACTACGACCCTCCGGTGTTTCATCAGTCAGTGAGGCCATCAGACTGGCCTCGGCCAGTTCACGTTCGGTATGGCCGTCAACCGGAACAAAGGCCACTGCCTCACGATTGCCGTGGGTAATGGTACCGGTCTTGTCCAACAAGAGCACATTTACATCCCCGGCCGCCTCAATGGCGCGGCCTGACAGAGCAATTACATTTTTCTGAAACAGACGATCCATGCCGGCAATGCCGATGGCTGGCAATAATGCCGCTATAGTAGTTGGTGCCAGACAGACAAACAGTGCCACCAGGATAGTCAACGAGATCGGAGTCCCATGTCCGGCGGCCTTGACACTGTAAATGGAAAGTGGACTGATGTTGGCGCAGACCAGCAAAAAGACCAGTGTCAAAGCGATCAACAAAACTTCAAGGGCAATCTCGTTGGGGGTCTTGCGGCGTTTGGCACCCTCAATCAGGCCAATCATCCGATCGAGAAAGGTTTCACCCGGATTAGCGGTAATCTTGACAATAAACGCATTGGCAATAACCGTAGTACCACCGGTAACAGCGCTGCGGTCTCCACCTGATTCACGGATTACCGGCGCTGATTCGCCGGTTACAGCCGACTCGTTTACCAAGGCAGCTCCGGCGACTACATCGCCGTCACCGGCAATCATCTCATTTGTTTCGACCAGGATATAATCTCCCTTGCAAAGCTGGCTGGCGCCTACAATAGTAAAAGCGCTGCCAAATTCCGGCTTGGCGAGACGTTTGGCAATAATATCCGTACGTGATTTACGCAGTGAAGCAGCTCGAGCCTTGCCGCGACCTTCTGCCAATGCCTCTGCAAAGGTGGAAAAGATAACCGTCAGCCAGAGCCAGACAGAAACAGATCCTGTAAACCAGGCTGGTTCAGCGTTGTCACCAGTCAACGACATCGCGAAGGTTACCAGGGTAATAACGCTGGCTATTTCGACACAGAACATGACCGGGTTGCGCCAGAGTGTGCGCGGATCAAGCTTTTTTATGGACTCCACCAGAGCGCCAGTCAAAAGTTCTTTATCGAAAACCGATTGAGACGGCGGTGTATGTTTTGACATTGTTTTTCTCCGTAGGGGCGGCCCCACGTGGCCGCCCGCTTTTTACTTCGGTTGTAATTCGTAACAAGGGCAACCACATGGGGTTGCCCCTACGATACCATCATCAATTCGCACCTCGGGCAACCACACGGGGTTGCCCCTACGATACCATCAGCAAATGTTCAATTACCGGTCCCAAGGCCAGGGCAGGAAAAAAGGTCAGCGCCCCGACAATCAGAATTACCAGCGTAAGCCAGATGGCAAACGGTATCTTATCGGTCGGCAGTGTACCCAGGCTTGGTGGAACATACTTCTTTTCAGCCAGTGCGCCAGCCATGGCCAACATAGCAACCGCAGGGACGTAACGTCCGATCAGCATGGCCAGTGAACCGAGAATATTATAAAAATTTACATTGGCGTTCAGACCGGCAAAAGCGCTGCCGTTATTATTGGCCATGGATGCAACGGCATACAGTACCTCTGTCAAACCGTGCGCAGCGGGATTCGACATGGATGCCACGGCAGACGGCGTTATCATGGCGATACCGGACAGGATCAGCACGACAATCCCGGCAGTCAGGATTGTGGTGATCGATAACCACATCTCCCGCACCTCGATCTTCTTCCCAAGGTATTCCGGCGTTCTACCGATCATCAAACCAGATACAAATACGGCTATGATGGCAAACGCCAGCATGGTGTAAAGACCTGAACCTACCCCGCCAAAAACGATCTCACCCAGAAGCATCAGGCCCAGTGGCACCATACCGCCCAGGGGTGTCAGTGAATCATGCATTGCGCTAACCGCACCACAGGAGGTACCGGTTGTAGCAACCTCAAACAGATTTGTTCCGGCCAGACCGAAACGAATATCCTTCCCTTCCATGTTTGCCCCTGCCACACCAAGCTTGGCGACAAGCGGATTTCCACTTATCTCTGCCCACTGCAGCACACCGAAAGAAACAAGCAGCAGCAGGAGCATTACCCCCAGCAACGTCCACCCCTGGCGGGTATTACCGACCATGACGCCGAAGGTATAGGTCAAGGCGCCCGGAATCAGCAGGATCAGCAAGATTTCCAGCATGTGTGAGAGAGGAGTCGGGTTTTCAAATGGATGTGCCGAGTTGGCGTTGAAGAAACCGCCACCGTTGGTGCCAAGCTCCTTGATCGCCTCCTGTGAGGCAACCGGCCCCATGGGAATCTGTACTTCTTTTACGATAATATTCTCTGTGACCGGCTTGCCTTCACTATTTTTAAAAGGTTTCCCATTGTCATCCAACTTGGGCTTATCATAATTAGTGGATTGAACCAGCGGTACGGTCTTGTAGGCGCTGAAATTCTGAATCGCCCCCTGGGATACCAACACAAGAGCGGCGACGATGGATATCGGCAACAGGATGTAGAGTGTGCCACGGGTCATGTCCACCCAGAAGTTGCCCAGCAGGGAGGTTTTACGACGTGCAAACCCGCGAATCAGGGCAATCAAAATGGCCATACCGGTGGCAGCGGAGACGAAGTTATGCACCGCCAGCCCCACCATCTGGGTAAAGTAGCTGGCTGCCTGCTCGCCGGCATAGGCCTGCCAGTTGGTATTGGTAACAAAACTGATGGCGGTGTTAAGCGCCAACTGCCAGGAGAAGGCCGGCATCCTCTGGGGATTGAGCGGCAGGAGATGCTGCGCGATCAGCATGACAAAGAGCCCAATAAAGAGCATCAGGTTGAAAAGAATCATCGCCCAGGCATAGCGTTTCCACCCCATTTCCTCGTCCTTGTTCACTCCGCAGACGCGATAGATCAAACGCTCGCAGGGAGCCAGCAATTTGGAGAGAAATGTTTTTTTCCCTTGGTACACACACGCCATGTATACGCCTAACGGCTTAATCAGGGCCAGCAGGAGAACGAATAATATTATCGTCTGTATCCATTCATACGTGTTCATCATGATGTTCCTTTTGATTTGATCTGTAATAACTGGCGGACTGTCCTGATTGGCAAGAGTTCCCACTTGTTCTGAGCCATGTCGAACACCGGAACCTGGCCGGACTCGTATGACGGAGGGGCAATTGGCGTGATACCTTCACTATAATGAATAAGATTAACACTTTCTTCGAACAATTCTCCTGCATACAGGCCGGTTTCAGGTTCATACTGATAGAATTTCATGATTGGTCTCCATTGATATCGCTATCACTTTCATGATTTCAATTTATCAGGAGCAATATAAATACGGTGTCAAAATGGGGCTGGAATACGTCAAGAAAGTATCAAAATCAGTTCCGGCGATTAAGTATCCAAACGGCTGTTCGCCCAATCAGGGCGCATATAATGCGCTTCTACATCTACTTAACCACCGGAGCAATAACTGACGTTTTAGAGATGAATGAAACAAAGGAGGGAATAAAACCGATTTCAAATCAAAGAGCCGGGTTTGAAGCGGCGAAGGTGTACAGACAGTACGTTGAGGGGCATCACCTTCTACCTTTCAGATATTTGACCCACATGGCGGCAAAAAAGGCGGAGGCTACTCCCAGAAGCAGTATTTGAGAAATTATGTTCAAGCCCGGCAGCAGGCATTTTACAATGCCAACCAGAAGTGCCGCCAATCCGAACCAGATAATCGTAAACGAAGGCAGCACAAGCTCGATCCCGATCAGGCAAACACCTGCAATTATCCAGTACCACCATTCAAGCTGCATGATTTTTTCTCCAGCCGCTGTTCAATGATCATAATTCACACAAATTTGATCGCAAACAGGGCGACATCGTCAGAACGAGTCGTTGTACCGGTAAACTCCGTCAACTGGTCAAGCAGATTCTTGATCAGCTGTTGAGGATGCTGCTTGCGATTCTCAATCAAAACTCTGGAAAGCCGATCACTACCAAACAGTTCCTGCTGCTCATTTTCCGCTTCAACAATACCATCGGTATACAGGAAGAGGATATCGTCTTTTTCAAACTGGACAAAAGCCTCTTCAAAGGCAACATCATCGACGACCCCCATGATCATTCCTTCAGCATCAAGCTGGCTAAGCAGACCATTCTTTGCGCTGTAAAAGAAGGGGCGGCAGTGACCTGCATTGGCGTATATTATCCGGTGGTTGTCCATATCAATCCGGGCATAAAACATGCTGATCTGCATCTCGACTTTGGCAAGATCCCTCATAAGCAGGTTATTCAATTCGTTAAGCAGGTTGGCCGGGGTATGATTATCACTTACCTTGGCCTGCAGGACGCTGCGCGTTTCGGTCATCAGCAGGGCAGAACCAACACTGTGGCCGGTAATATCGGCAATCACCACATCAACAAGACCATTCTTCAAATCGAAGAGATCGTAATAATCTCCACCAACATGGGCTGCCGGTTCACATGTACAGGCCATAATCATCCCTGGAAAGCCCTCCGGGCAGGCCAGAAGAAATGACTGCTGGATCTCCTGAGCAATCTCCAGTTCCTTGTTTATAAGTGCATTTTCCAGCTGAAGCCCTTCCGTTTTCTTATGTTCGGTAATATCGCGGCCGATCGTTGAAACGGCAACAACCTTCCCCTCCTCGTCACTGACCGGTGAGAAGGTCAGCGACATATCGATCAGACGACCATCCTTGCACATTCGCACGGTTTCATAATGTTCAATATGCTCGCCGCGCCTGATCATATCATGTGCAAGCAGGATGGACTCCTTATGGGTCGGTGGAACAAGTACGGTCACCGGTTTACCGATCATCTCACTCTCGTTGAAACCGAATATCTTTTCAGCCCCCTTGTTCCAGCTTGTAATGACACCATCCAGAGTCTTACCAATAATGGCATCATCCGAAGAATCCACGATTGCAGCCAAACGCCTGCTGCGCTGCTCTGCCCGGCGACGCCTGATCGTGTTATACAACAGAAAAAATATAATCAGCACCGATCCAGCCAATGCAGCAATAATAGTCACAAATACTTTTCTGGAAACCGTATACAAGGAAGCTGGTCTGTTAATCACGATACTATCTTTGGGCAGGTCTCCCAGAGAAATATCAAAACGCTTCAACTGATTAAAATCCAGCATAAATTTGTTCGGACTCTTCATAACAACCGGGATGTTCTCCACATCCTCACCACCCAGGATCCTGTCTGCCAGCCCACCGGCTGTCTCTCCCTGAGAAAAACCGCTGGTCAGCTTGCCGCCAACCACCCCAAGTCCTAGATAAAAATCCCAGACACCGTAGATTGGTGCATTGCTGTTTATGGCAATGCTGGAAACAGCCTCATCATACTCAAGAAACTTGCCGTTTTTGTCCCTGGAAAAGAGTGTAAAGAATATCAGGCTGTCATTGCCAAGCCCCTGCACGTAGCTATTGATTTCGGGAATGGTGGTTCTTTCAATAAAATCGAAACGGACCGGACGTTTCAAAATCGGTATAATCCGCTCAATCTCGCGATGAACAATTTGACCGGTTGTTGTTGTGTCATTAATCACCACGATTTTTTTGACATCCGGGTGAAAATCCAGGGCAAGCTCAAGGGTTTCCTTGATATCAGCCGCCTCGTTTACACCGGTAACCCGCTTGGCTCCATGAAGCTGTAGCGGGGTAAAATCATTAATTCCGCAAAAAATTATCGGTACATTGGGGAAGATTTCATCACGATAGGTAATCATGAAATCAAGGGCATCATTATCGGAAACGATAACGGCATCAAACTTCATATTCTTGAATTTATAGCGATATGTTTCACGCAGCAATTTGAAGTAGGCAGTCCCTGAAATACGCTTCGTATCCATATATTCATAATGAATCTTTACAGGGCGCCGCTTATCAATGAAAACACGCTCAATCCCAAGCGTGATATCATCCGTCCACTTATAGCCCTTGTGATACGAATGTAGGACCAGAAGCTGTTTCTTCTGAAAATCCTCTGCGTCCGCGACTACCGGCAGAAGCAGACCAATTGCAATGCCCAACAGTATCAACAGACAAAGTTGTGCAAGAAAATTTTCAATACGTTTAACCATGGCCATCTTGTCTCCAAAAGCGGCTATATTGAATTGTCTGTAGGAATTATATCAGAATTTATGACAACGTGAAGTAATTGAAATACCGATAAACAACCCTAAAAATTGAGTTGCAAAAATGAATGTTAACTGGAATAATTAATCAATGGGAGGTGCATTATGGATACAGCAACAATTGCCGGAGCAGCTCTTGTAATGAAGTCTGCCAACACACAGCAGACAATGTCTGTCAGCATGATGAAACAGGCCGCCGATCAACAGAATAAAATGGCCAACCTTCTTGCCCAGAATGTACAACAGGCCGCACAATCAGGTTACAACTTTTCCACCTACGCCTGAAAGCAACGTCTGAAAAATTTTAAGCCGACTGAATCCAGTCGGCTTTTTTTATTACCCGCCAATCACGTTTATATATGAGGCCTTTGCAAAAAGATTGTCATCCCCGAATTCATTTATCGGGGATCCAAGTTTTTCAATCACTTAGAATCTGGATTCCCGATCAGAAACGCTTCAGGAATGACAGTTTTAGGACTTTTGCAAGAGGCTCATATGTCAAAAACAGATTATCTACCGCAATTATTCAAATCAATCAGACAATAGTCAATGATGAAAGCAGTCCCAACAATTCGGCATGGCTCCTCGGAAGAACGTGGCGGTCATTAAATGCCCCCGCTTCACGCAGACAGCTGTAAAGTTCAGCCACCCTTGGAACCCCCACACCATATTCCGCCAGTTCTTCAATAACATCCGGCAGCTGCTGAGCCTCCCATGAGGCCCTGCACTGTCCAGCTACCAGAAGGTTAACCCGATCAGCCCACTGGTAGGCAAAATCGATATCATGAGTTGCAATCACCACTGTAATGCCGGCATCATGAAGACCATCAAGCACGGTTGTAAGCTCATGTTGCATCGCAACATCCAGACCGGCCATAGGTTCATCCAGAATCAGCAGTTCCGGCTTCATCGCCAGAACGCCGGCAATACAGACCCTCTTCTTCTGGCCATAACTCAATGAATGAACCGGTTTTTCTGAAAAAGGGAGCATACCGACCAAGCCGAGTGAATCCTCAACCCGCTCCCGGACATCAGCAATTGGAAGCCCCATATTCATGGGTCCGAAAGATACGTCTTCACGCACACTAGCCGAAAAGAGCTGGGCATCGGGATTCTGAAACACCAGCCCAACCCTTGAACGGAGTTGACACAGATTTTTCCGGCCATAATCAAATGGCTGACCATTAAAATAAACCGTACCGGAGCCTGGTTTCAAAATACCATTGCAATGCAGAAAGAGCGTTGTCTTTCCGGCACCATTGAGACCAAGCACAGCATTCCGCCTGCCCCGCTCAAATGAGATTGAAATCCGGTCAAGTCCGCGGCTGCCATCCGGATAACGGTAAACAACATCCCGTAACTCGAGAATATTTTCGATTACACTAGACTTCATATCGATATCACCGCGATAAGAATTAAAACAGCCCCCGCCACCCCGCCGATTGCAAAACTTAAAAACGAGGCATGATACTCAGGGGTCAGAAAGTACAACGGTCCGTCATTTCCACGTGAAAGTGCCGACTGATGCAGCAACAGAGAACGTTGCCAAACCTGAAGTATCAGGGCAGCAATCAGCATCCCCAATGACTTCATTGCATTACGATTGTTTGAATAACCAAGCCGGGCAGACTGGGCTGTCGCCACATCATGTATGGCCTCACTGAATACAAATAGTGTCCTGAAACAGAGGGTCATCAGATCAGTCAGAATGGCTGGACTATGGAATCTCCGCATTAATGAAATAAGATCGTTCAACGGTGTTGTAAATGCAAGAAATAAAAGCGAGGAGAGACAGGCCAGCGATCGTGAGCAGACATAAAATGAACGTTGGATCTGGACATCTGTAAAAGAGATGGATACAAACGGAAAAACATCGTTCAAAGCGATTGTAACCGCCAGGGTTGTCCCGCTCACCAATAAAAACAATACTGGAGCGGCAATAACCTTCAGATAACCTTTCAGCGGAATCCGGGCACCCAAAATAGTAACAGCAACCAAAAGAGCTGTAATCAGCAACGACTGCCTGGTTTCAACAACCAGAGAAGCAGCAACAATACCGCAGAGGCTGAACAAAACTTTGGCGCCGGGATGAACCCGACGCCATCTGTTTGAATAGGAAAGCTGTTCCAGCAGCATCAGAGTTTTGCCTTCTCCTGTTCCCTGCGCATACGTGCCCGTGTCACAGAGCTGCCGAGCCAATAACCTATGAAACCTGCACCAATACCTGCCTGCAGGGCAAAGAGCAACGAACCGACCTCGCCGCTGGGAGGCTCAAGAACAGAGTTGAACCATGGCTTGTAGTCAGGTGCAATTGTGGAAATGGCATCCTTTGCCTGATCATCAGCCCCCTTGAAAATCTCCGCACTCTTGCCGTCCGGTCCCGGAGCAGGTTTTTTAACATACCAGAGCGGAAAGGCCCCCAATGCAACCACAAGCAGAATCAACAAAAGGTTCTTGTACCGGCTCATGCCTCTGCCTCCTTGACATGCACAGACTCAAGATTCCCCATCTCCTCCTGATTGAATTTAACCAGTGCATTCATGACAACAACCGACAGAATCCCCTCACAGATGGCAAGTGGAATCTGGGTAACAGCAAAAATACCGACAAATTTATAGAATGATACCATGAAGCCACCAGCCGGATCAGGAAAGGCTAAAGCCAACTGTGCCGATGTGGTGACATATGTCAACAAATCCGCCAATGAAGCCGCCAGAAAAACCGAAACAGCAAAGGGAATGCGAATGGCACGAGCGCCCCTGTAGACCAACCAGGCAACCCATGGTCCAAGAATGGCCATTGAAAATATATTTGCACCAAGGGTAGTTAAACCGCCATGGGCCAAAAGCAGCGCCTGAAAAAGAAGCACAATGGCACCGATCGGGGCCATAGCCGATGGGCCAAAGAGCACCGCCCCCAAACCTGTTCCGGTCGGATGTGAGCAACTGCCGGTAACAGATGGAATCTTCAATGCTGAAAGCACAAAGGTAAATGCCGCGGCAACACCAAGTAGCATCCTCTGCTCAGGATTTTCCTTGACCCGCTTGTTAATCGAATATAGACCGTAAGCGACAAAAGGTGCGGCGGCAACACTCCAGCCAATTGCATGCTTGACAGGTAAAAAGCCTTCCATTATGTGCATATTGTTCTCCTGATTTGAATCGATACCTGATACTGCGCCAACAACGTTTCAGAATATCAAAATCTAAATATCATGCCATACAGCACTGCAGCACTATCCTGCGGCCTACTCAAAATGGCCAGATCCAACATTAATTTACTCTGGAAAAACAAAAAAAGTCCGCATATGCCTGGCAATATGCGGACTTTACGTATTCAAAGTCACATTCCTCATTTAGCATCCAGTCCCCCGGATGGTTCTAATACAAGATCAATGGCAGGTCTTCTGGCTCGCGATTCAACCTCCAGGCACCTTCCCAGCTTCAGCCAGTGGTATATTGCCCTTTGTCATCGCTTACAGCGGCGGGTCCGCGGGGGAATAACTCTTCAAGAGCGGCACCCCTCTTCCCTATCAAGCCCTCACGGGCACCATAATCGGTTAATCGTCTTCGCAACCATGCGAATATGTGTCTAAAAAATTTAGTTCTATTACCAAATAAAGTCAAGTTTTTTGAGCCAGACCCAGCATTGTCAGGCTATTTAATTGGATTAACGGCTGGTTTCTGTTTACTGATTTCAGCAGCGCTTTTGCATTCTACGCATCACTTAACTACTGGGCCACCAACTCTACCCTGCGATTCTTTGCACGCCCATCTTCTTCCCGGTTTGATGCAACCGGAGCGGCTGGTCCTGCACCGAACGGTGTCAATCGCGCAGCACTGATCCCGTTGTTACGAACCAGTTCATTAACAACTGCGGCTGCCCTGGCTTGGGAAAGTCTGATATTGCTTTCAAATTTACCCACATTATCGGTGTGCCCCACGACGTAGAGTTTCAGCCTGGCATTGCCTTTCAACAATTTGACAATTTCTGCAATGGCAGCCCCTGATTCGGACTTCAGACTGGATTTTGCCGTATCAAAATATATCCCGTAGACCGCAGCCTTGCCGGTTTCGTTAATGCTGCCGGCCAGGCTTTTTGCATCGGCGACAACCTCTTGATTCATCTGCTGTTTTTCAACGATGTTAACCTTGTACATACCGTTGCTGCCTGCCTCGATAAAGGCCCAGGCCTCAGCGCCATTTTTAGATACCCGAATGGTTGCGTAGTATATGCCGCCATCATCGTATTCATGGAGCACCTTTCCGCCGATAGCTGCGGCTGCGTCCCTGTAGTTGCGGACTATCTGCAGGCCGCTGGGGTTGCGGATACCTTCATTGGCATAATAGTCGATGTAGGCATGACGCCCTTCAACAGCTTGAGTCCTGTTCCCTTTGAGCGGGAAATCGAAACGGTTGTAATCAAGATTTTTGAAATTATAAATATGGAAACCTGGCATACGGCTGAACAGCGCCGGATCTTCACTCCCCTGGGCATCGGCTGGATCACTGGCAGCCAGGGAAAGCTGCAGCGGTGAAAGACAAAATAGCAAAAACAGAATTGACAACAGACGTTTCATAGTAATCTCCTTCTGATTATAATTGCCTTTAAAAACGTCATTAGAGTAGCCAATC
>CAXYUZ010000074.1:0-12813 GCA_964292275.1 uncultured Desulfuromonadaceae bacterium | reverse complement strand
ATTTTGCACGGGAATATACCGCATGAGTGATGACAAACAGGTCGATAGTACAAGCGCAGAAAACCAACATCTGGAGATTGTTTTCGAGGTCTGTCCTGAAGACTGCGCAGCCGCAGACAAACACGCCAGGGCACGGCTCTGGCGGCTGGCGGTTCCGGCTTGGTTATCGACCATGTATGTCGCTTTTGTCTATATGGTTCCCTTACTGGCTACAATGTTCATTTTTAACGCTGCATCTCAAAATAAGGATGCCAGCGCCAGTCTCCTGTACGTTGCCCTGTTTCTCTACACTATCCTGTTTATCGGCATGTGGCTCTGGAGTCGTTTTGCCCTTTCCCGTATGGATAAATTGATCGCCGCACCGGATGGTGTGCGGTGTGGCCGCCAGCGCATAATAGTTGCCAACGGCCGCTTACAGCGGTGCAGTGACCATGGTGAATCATGGTATTCCCTTGAAACTGTCAGGAAAGTGGCGGTTCTTTCTAAAGTCATTGTGATTTATCTGGATTTTGCATCCTATATTATCGTGCCGAGACGTGCTTTTGCCACCTCCGGGGATGAGGCTTGCTTTCTGGATTGTCTGCGAAAAAACTCCGCTTCCCGCAACATTGTAGATCTAGAATCCCAAAAACAGATGTTGAGGCCAGATGGAAATGCGATTGGCAAAGAAGCGGCTATCGAGATTCCAGTTAAGAAGACATGGCCTATGTTGGCAGTATTGGCTGATGACCTTTCGACCAATATCCGCATCGGAATTCGCATGACCTTTATGCAAAAGGTCGGACTGGAAGAACTGCGGGCGACACCCGGTGCCTTCGCTGTCCTGTCGATTTTCGAGATCCTCCTCTTTTTTGCCATATGCGTTGCCCAGACCGGCTCAGTCGGCCACCTCGTCACTAACTCCATTGTTTATGCCGTTTTCCCGATTCCGCTCATGATACTTGCAGGGCTTTGCATAGGGGAGCTAACGCGCAGACCAAAACTGATCCTGGCACTTCCGGTGGCCTATCTCTCCATAGCCGTACCCCTGGATATTATGGGGGCGCTACTGCAGGGGGTGCCAGATATCGAAAAATTGGATCTGATTTCCTTAAACGGTCATTACTATTCACTCTTTGTCTGGTGGGCGCTGGCATCACTGGTCGCAACCAGGCGGATGACGGCGACAGTGACGGGAAAAGGCTTGCGTTTCGCTGCGGCGCTATTACTGATGGCTATCCTGTTGGTACCGCTCTGGAACATCGAGCGCAGGCAGCTCTGGCGTGAAAACATCGATCCGGGCATTGAAAGTGAGAAATCCCAGGTTGCCGACGAACAGTTTATTTACAATCAATCAGTCATGCTGGATCGGGAACTGGCTCGCCTTCTTCCCGGGAGGAAAGGGATTGTTGACCTCTATTTTGTCGGTTTTGCCGGTGATGGCAGCCAGGATGTATTCAAGAAGGAAATTGATGTTATCGAACCACTCTTCCGTGAGCGGTTCGATACTGCAGGGCGCTCGTTGGCGCTGATCAACAATCCCGCCACAGTCCGAAAAAATCCTGTTGCCACTGTTACTGCTCTGGAACGCACGCTCAAGCGAGTTGGAGATGTAATGAATCGCGACGAGGACGTTCTTTTTCTTTATCTCACCTCTCATGGCTCCCGTGAACACCGCCTTTCGACTCAACTATCACCGTTGCAGCTACAGGATATTGATCCCACCATGCTGAAGCGGGCACTGGACAAATCCGGCATCGTGTGGCGCGTGGTCGTGGTTTCGGCCTGTTATTCCGGTGGTTTCATCGAGCCGCTCAAGAATGGAAATACCATGATCATGACCGCTTCCGACGCGGAGAACAGTTCGTTCGGATGTAGTGACGACTCGGATTTCACATGGTTTGGCAAGGCACTCTTTGATGAGGAACTTCGCAGCACTTTTTCCTTCCCGATTGCCTTCAGGCAAGCCTCTGCCAGCATTGTCAAGAGGGAGAAAAATGACGGGCAGGACCCTTCAAACCCCCAGATATACGTGGGGTCAAATATCCGGCAGCAGCTTCTTTTGCTAGAGTCAAGACTGAAGGCTCTTGAACTGAAGAAGAAGCGGTAAGGAAACGTAGATGATAAGAACCAAGGATGCTGAAGAAAATCAAGAGTGTCTGGTTTTACTATTTGATATTTGTCAGGGATGTACGGCCTGTTGGCCGGTAGTTCATTACAAAATAAATGTTCTGTTTGGGTAGATCACCGGTTCACGCGCGCGCATGAACCGGTGATCTATGAGTTGGACGAGGAATATAGAATGACGATACTGAATCGTTTGAGATACGCTTGGTTTATGAGTGTTGTATTCGTGGGAGTTGGCGTTGTTGTCGCCATGATTTTAAGTTTGGATATTGGAGCGGTACTATTTTCTGGTAAGATAATTTTTGCTCTGCTGGCGGCAAGTTATTTGGTTGCGCCACTACTTGAAAGACATTTGAAATTCAAATAAAAATTGGAACTAATAAGGGAGCCACAAAAGGCGGCTCCCTTACAACCAGTCAGACAGCGCCTAATGCTGTGGTACCAGTTTTATCTCAAGCTTGCAATTAACAGCGGCAGCATATTTACGGAGCATCTCAAGAGACGGAGAATGGCGGTGGGAACCGAGTGATGCTTCTACTCTTGCTAATGAGGGCTGAGAAACCCCCATTTTAGTCGCCACTTGTTCTTGGGTCATACCTGCCTGCCGACGTGCCGTAAGTAGAGCATCAAGAGCGCTAAATTCATCATCTAAGGCTTCCCATGCTTTCTTAAAGTCAGGGTTTTGAAGTTCATTCTCTATTTTTTTATTGGGGTGGTATGAAACCGGCTTATAGTTCATGACTAATTACCTCCTTCTGTCGTGTAAGCGCTATATCGAGTTCTCGTTTTGGTGTTTTGTCTGTCTTTTTTATGAAACTGTGAAGAATAACGATCTTTCTTCCGACCATGGTGCAGAAAAACGCTCTTCCAATTCCTTCTTCAGCCTTGGCACGTATCTCAAAAAGGCCATTACCAAGCGCACGCGTATGTGGCATTCCAAGGTTGGGACCATACTCTTCCATGCGTAAGGTCAATGCTCGAAACCGAGCGCGCAAGCCAACAGGCCAAGCATCTAGCTCAGTCTCAACAGTATCATTGTAATATAGAAGTTTGAAAACCATGACTTAAATATAACACGCATGTTATAAAAGTAAAGTATTTTATAAGCGCGGCCCCAACCATCGGCAAGACCCGCCGAGGGCGGGTCAGCCTCAGCCACGTTATTCGCGAATGGTATGGAAATGCTATGAGTATAGAAATCGACAGAAGTAAATGGTCTCCTTCAAGCCAGCGTTCAGGTGGGCATTACGATGAGCGCGCTATTTATTACGAAAATCTTGCATATCGTTGCCGGAAGTGCGAAATGTCTTGCGTATTTACAGCCGAACAGCAAAAAGAGGCATACGAGGAGCGTAAGGAGTATGTTTGGCGCATCCCTTCTCTCTGTCCTTCGTGTGAGACACAAAGAAACCTTCTTCGTGCAGAGGTTAAGGAATGCCAGGAAGCGTGGAATTGCAAAAGGGAAGTGCTCTCAAAGAACAGAAATTTTCTTGAACAGTGGCGCTTGATCTTGCGTGAAATCGAGACATATGGAAGGAAGGGAAGTAGCCCTTCTAACGTCATCATGATTTCCAAGCTTTTGTCCAAGAATGAATAACAACAGATCAGGACGCATAACAAGGTGGCGGCACGCAGTCGTCGCAATAAACTGCGCCGCTGGTGCGCCTCAACAACGATGAACAAATATCAAAAAGCGGAGAAGTTATATGAAGTTACTCAGAATAATTTGGCCATCAATTACCAATGTTGATGCAGCAAACAAAGCTTCAAAATATTGCTTCATGACCGTATGGGGACTTTCAATAGTTTCTGTTTTGAACTTGGTTGTTAGTTATGTTTGGATAAGGCTAATTTCGCATAAAGAATTTTCAGCAGACAATGTAATGATTGGATTGTTTAGTATTTCAGTGTTCTTGCTTATTGGGTATTTCATAAAGAAAAACAGCAAAATTGCTGTAGTAATCCCCTTGGTATTGATGATGATACTTGGAACAGGTCCTAATATAATTGTTGGCGCTGTTCAATTAGTTGGAATTGTTTTTTTGAACAATCAATTCCAACACGTAAATTATGGTTCATGGTATGGAATCGCTTCGGCAACTATTTTAACTGTAATATATATAAACGGCATTCGAGGAGTTTTTGCTTACCACAACTTTCTGAAGATAGCAGTGCAAAATCAGCGCACAAATGATGATGGATGCTGATATGCAATCGCCGGGAAAAGAAAATCAAAAGTTGTCTTCAGAAGTTTTAGTAGCGCTGACCAGTGCTTGAGATGTTTGACACTGCAAAAATTAAAAATATGCTTTCAATGTAATTTGGCTTTAGTAAGTCGGCACTGATAACGCTCGCCGAGCGTTACAACTAAAGGAGATAAGAACATATGACCCAAATAAAATTTTCCATGGGACATAATAAGAAGATTGCACTTGTTGCCCATGACAACAAAAAGCGGGACCTGCTTGAATGGGCAAAGTTCAATCGGGTGCTGCTGGCTCATCATAAAATTTTTGCAACTGGGACAACCGGCATATTGCTGGAGCAGGAGCTTGGCATAAAGATAACCAAATTTCAGAGTGGACCATTGGGAGGTGATCTGCAAATCGGTGCCAAGATTGCAGACCGGGAAATTGATTTTCTGATTTTTTTCTGGGACCCGCTGGAGCCGCAGCCCCATGATACAGATGTCAAGGCGCTCTTGCGTATGTCGATAGTCTGGAACATTCCTATTGCCTGCAATCGTGCTTCTGCGGATTTTATGATTTCATCGCCATTGATGGACAGTGATTATGATCGCCTTGTGCCGGATTACGATGTGTATCGAGCTCGGAAGACAATCTGATATGTGTATTTTATAAGTAAAATGGAAAATCATGACTGATAACGACGACATACGCCCATCTCCTGAGGCGATGCTGCGGTTGGCCCGTGCCGAAGAGGTCGCTGCGGAACTGGGTAAGCTGAAGATTTTTCTCGGCTATGCAGCCGGTGTGGGTAAAACCTATGCCATGTTGGAGGCGGCTCGGCAACGCAAGCAGGAGGGGCGGGAAGTGGTGGTCGGCTATGTGGAATCCCACGGCCGTTCCGAGACTGATGCGCTGTTGAATGGTCTGGAGGTTATCTCCCGCAGAGAGGTTGCATATAAAGGCGTTTCACTGCCGGAGCTGGATTTGGATCCAGTGTTGATCCGCAAGCCGCAAATCGTTCTGGTGGATGAACTGGCCCACAGCAATGCGCCTGGTTTGCGCCATGAGAAACGCTGGCAGGATGTGGAAGAACTACTTTCTGCCGGGATTGACGTCTATACTACGGTTAATGTCCAGCACTTCGAGAGCCTTAATGATGTGGTGGCCCAGATCACCGGCATTATCGTGCAGGAAACCGTGCCCGATCGCCTGTTGGATCTGGCCTTCGATATCAAGTTGGTGGATATCCCTCCCGAAGATCTTTTGCAGCGTCTGCATGAGGGGAAGGTCTATATCCCCGATCAGGCGGCCAAGGCTGTTGATAAATTTTTTCGCCCCGGCAACCTGATGGCTCTGCGGGAACTGTCGTTGCGTCGCACGGCCGCACGTGTCGATAACCAGATGCGGGCCTATATGGAAACCCAGTCAATCGCTGGTCCGTGGGCTACGGCGGAACGGCTGCTGGTTTGCGTTAGCGGTAGTCCCAATAGTGAAAGGTTGATTCGCGCTACCTGTCGTCTGGCTGAGGAGCTGAAGGCGCAATGGTTTACGGTGTATGTTGAGACCCCTGGAAGTGGCAAGCATGTTCGGGAAAACAGGGAACAGGTCTGGCGTGACCTGCGGCTGGCCGAGAGTCTGGGGGCTCAGGTGGCGACTGTGACCGCCACCGATGTGACCGAAGCGGTTATGGATTATTCCAGCCGTCACAACATCACCAAGATTGTTATGGGCAAACCTAATAAGCCGCGTTGGCGTGAACTTTTGCAGCCTCCCGTAGTTGACCGGATTATACGGCGTAGCGGAGCCATTGATGTGGTTGTGGTCAGCTTCGAGTCGTCCGGTCAGGCAAGCGGGAGCCATCCGCATAAGCAGAGGCCTCCCAATGAATTGCGTGGTTATTTGGCTGCTCTGGCCCTGGTCACGGGTGCCACCATGCTCTGTGAATTGTTGCGGCCATATTTTGCTCCGACCAATATGGTTATGATTTACCTGCTTGCCGTGGTGGTGGCATCAATTCACTTGGGTCAGGGATCAGCCATATTTACGGCTGTGCTTGGTGTGTTGGCCTTTGATTTCTTTTTTGTCCCGCCTCGCCTGACGTTCGCAGTGGCCGATACCCAGTACTTGATGACATTCATCGGGTTGTTCGTGGTATGTTTGGTCATAAGCACTCTGGTGACCCGTTCGCGGGAACGGGCCGAAGCGATACGTGTTCGCGAGTTGCATACGGCAAGTCTCTACTACCTGAGTCGTGATCTAGCCGCATCGGTTGATATCGACGCGGTTTTGAAGGCGGTTGTCAGAAATGTGGGTGAGGTGCTCAATGCTCAATTGGTGATTTTTCTCCCGGAGGGAGAAAGGATCGATATCATGGCCATCAGCGAAGGGCTGCAACTGGATGTCAAGGAACAGGCTGTGGCTGACTGGGCTTTCCGCAATAATCATCCGGCCGGGCATGGTACTGATACCCTTGTGTCGGCCGATCTGATTTATCTGCCGTTTCAGACCCCTTCCAATGTTCTGGGCGTGGTTGGGATAAAACTGGAGAATGAGCATGCCTATCACTCCCAGGAAAACCGCCGTTTGCTGGATGCCTTTGTCACCCAGGCCGCCATGGCTATGGAGCGTATCCAGTTCTCCCGTCAGGCCGAGCAGGCCCAGATACTTCAAGCGCGTGAAACTCTGGAGAGGGCGCTTCTCAATTCTATTTCACATGATCTGCGCACACCTTTGGTCTGTGTGAGCGGCGCGCTCTCAAGTTTGAGGGATGATACGGGACATCTTGATGCCCAGGTCAGGCGCGAGCTGCTTGAAACCGCCTGCAATGAGGCCGATCGCCTGAATCGGTTTGTCGGCAATCTTCTGGATATGACCCGTATTGAGGCTGGTAGTATTCGACTGAATGTCGAACCGTGCGATATCCAGGATCTTGTCGGCTGTGCGCTGGCAGCCATGGAACGCTGGATTGGCGAGAGAATGGTTGATGTTACGATAGAGCAGGATTTACCTCTGCTCTCCATGGATATGGTGCTGATGACGCAGGTACTGGTCAATATTCTGGATAATGCCCTCAAATATGCTCCCAAGGAAAGCGGGATTGATATTTTAGCGTATGCGGAAAAGGAGTGGCTGGCGATTGAAGTCAACGATCGCGGACCTGGAGTTCTTGAACACGATCTTAAAAGGGTATTTGATAAGTTCTACCGTATACCGGTTCCTGAGGGTGCAGGCGGAACCGGTTTGGGGTTGTCGATCTGCAAGGGTATCGTTGAGGCGCATGGTGGCAGGATTTTTGCCGAAAATCGCAGCGGTGGTGGATTGAAAATTGTACTGCATCTGCCATTGACTTTATCGCAGGAGAACCCCTCTGATGACTGACCGGACAGGAGACAACCTTCCTCGTATACTGATTATTGACGATGAACTGTCGATCAGGCGTTTTCTGCATACGGTGCTTTCTGGTGAATTTTCGCTACATGATGCCGAAGGGGGGCATGCAGGACTGGCAGCGGCTGCAACTGTCAGGCCGGATGTAATCCTGCTTGACCTTGGTTTGCCAGATCTGGACGGTTTAGAGATTATCAAGCGTATCCGTGAGTGGTCGCAGGTCCCGATCATCGTCTTGTCCGTTCGTGAGCGTGAAGATGATAAGGTGGCTGCCCTGGATGCCGGTGCGGATGATTACCTTACCAAGCCGTTCGGTGTCGGTGAACTGTTGGCCAGAATAAGGGCTGCAATGCGTAGGAGCAGACAGCAGACTTGTGATCCGGTATTTGCAGATGGGGATCTATTGATGGATCTGAATTTGCGCCGCGTGACGGTCAGTGGCGCTGAGGTGCAGCTGACCCCGACTGAGTATGATCTTCTGCGCCTGTTGGTGGCGCATGCCGGTAAGGTGCTGACGCACAGCCAGATATTGAAACAGATTTGGGGCGTTGGCTATCTGGAACAGCCGCATGTGCTCAGGGTGAATATCAGCAACCTGCGCCGCAAAATAGAGACGGATCCGTCACGCCCTCGCCATATTACCACCGAGCCAGGGGTTGGCTACAGGCTTAAGATTCTGTTTGGTTAATACCGGATTTCAAAGTCCTGTTAGCACTCAATACCCTTTCGGGCTTCAACGCCTTTTGAGTAGTAATGTTTTGTTTCCTGCATCTCCGTCACCAGATCGGCCATTTCGATCAGCTCTTGCGTTGCACCTCGTCCGGTCAGGACCAGTTCTACAGAGTCTGCCCGGCTGCAGATCAGGTCTCGTAATTGATCCCACGATGCCAGTTCCAGGTGTAGTGCAACGATGATTTCGTCCAGTATCACCAGATCGTAGTCGCCGCTGCTGACCGCTTGTTTGGCTTTTTCCAGGCCGTCGCTGATTATTTTCAAATACTCCGCTGGCGGGTGGCCCGGCTCAAATATGACGACCTCGTCCTTCCATTTTGCCAGTTCTTCATCCGGGATGCTTCCCCGCTTGACGATGAAGTAAGGTTTGCCGAGTGTTTCGAGTGTCAAATTTGGAGAAAGATTTGGCAGGATCTCATGTTCACTGTAGCTTTTTGATTTCATGAATTGCAGGAACATGACTTTCAGACCGGCCCCCAGGGCCCGGATCGCCAACCCGATGGCGGCAGTGGTTTTACCCTTGCCGTTGCCGGTGTATAGTTGCAGATAACCTTTGCTGAGCATGCTTTGTCCTTGTCTGTTCTGCTATATTTTAAGTCTGAGCTAGATTTGATTAATATTAACCATCTTGTTGGGTTTGACAAGATCTCGTTTTCATCTGTATTCTGGGGTGGATTGTTTTAATTCTCCGGGGTGAACAAAATGTACAGGCGTTTTAAATGAAACTGTTGAAAGATCATGAATACTGGATGAAAAAGGCGCTTTGCCAGGCTGAAATGGCCCGGGCCAAGGATGAGGTTCCGATTGGTTGCGTGATAGTCCGTGATGATAAAATTATCGCACGTGGCCATAATCTGCGTGAATCCAGTCAGGATCCCTCTGCCCATGCCGAGATGATTGCGATCAGGAAGGCCTCTAAAAAACTGGGATCATGGCGTTTACTGGATACAACCCTGTATGTGACACTTGAACCGTGCAGTATGTGTATGGGGGCAATTATTCTTGCCAGGGTGCCAAGGGTGGTTTTTGGCTGTTATGATCCCAAGGGTGGGGCGGCCGGCTCTGTCATTGACCTTTCGGCTGAGCCTCGCCTCAATCATCTGGTGGAGTTGCTGCCGGGGATTATGGAGAAGGATTGTTCCGAAATGCTGAAGCGTTTTTTTGCCGAGTTGCGGATACGCAAGCGTGAGCAGCGCTCCTGACCCTTTGACGGGACGGTCTGTCCAGGGGGAGAATAGTTCCATATCAGAGCGTTATCTTGTTTGATTGGTCTTCGGAAGTATTGTTTTAATCTTTGAATCAGCCTTGGGTGCAACATGTTGGTTTGAGTTTTATGTTACTGCCCTGCTAATCTTAAATTAGCAAGGCCTTACCTTATATGGGGTTGGCAGCGTCGTTTGTTGTTGGATCCGGTATGCTGAATAAAAATAATTTTTTCTTTTAAATCAATAGATTGCTTTTGTTGGTTGTTTTTATCTGTAAACCGGGTACTGAAATTGCTGATAGCTGATATCAGAACTAAACTGTCAAGGAGCTAACATGAAAAAGAAATTTTTGTTGATATCGTTTTTTGCGTCTCTGTTGCCCTTATCCGCATTCGCAGAGGTACGTGTAAACGTGAATGTCGGGCTTCCGGTTCCGGTTGTCCATTCAACACCTCCACCGGTTGTTTATGCCGCCCCCCCTGCAATTGTCTTTGAACAGCCGCCTGTCTTTCTGGCCCCTGGAACGCTCGGTTTCTATGTTGGCGTGGAGAGTCCTTATGATATAGTCTATGCATCCAACAGCTATTACCTCTATTATGGTAATGTCTGGTATCGTGCAGGCCATTATAATGGCCCCTGGCGTTCTGTACGCCATGAACAGCTTCCCTATGTTATTCGTCGTCATGGCATAGAGTCGATCCGGTCGCATCGAGATCTTGAATATCGTAGTTATCACCATGACCATAACGCTTACCGAGGGCGCTCTTTCAGACCTGGAAGGCCGTTGAAGCGAGAGATTCAGCAGGAAAGACGTCATGAACGTGAAGAGCGACAGCGTGACAAGCGGGAGTGGAAGGAAGAGCATCATGATAACAGGGGCCATCACAAAAATCGCTGATTGTAGCTTTACTCGACCTTGTTGCAATAGATTGGTTCTTTAATAAAAAAGCCCCCCGGATAACGGAGGGCTTTTTTGTTGTATTAAGCTGGGAAGATTCTATTTTTGCATATCAAATGCTTCATGCAGTACCCTTACAGCCAGTTCGGTATATTTTTCATTGATAATTACGGATATCTTGATTTCAGAGGTTGAAATCATCTGGATGTTAATGCCGTTGCTTGCCAGCGCGTCGAACATAGTTGTGGCAACACCTGCATGACTGCGCATGCCGAGGCCAACGATGGAAATCTTGCTGATGTTTTCATCCGCAATGACCTCTTTGGCCTGGATTTCTTCAGCAATCTGATTGGTGAGGATTAGTGCCTGTTTCAGATCGGTTTTGGTTACGGTGAATGTAAAGTCAGTCAGTCCTGCCTGACTTACATTCTGAACAATCATGTCTACTGATATGGCTGCATCCGAAAGTGCGGAAAGAATTTTGGCGGCAATACCCGGTTTGTCCGGTACCCCCATAACTGCAATTTTGGCTTCATTTTTGTCGTAGGCAACCCCTGAAACGAGAATCCCTTCCATATCATTGCTCTCCCTGGTAACTAATGTGCCTGTATTCTCATTCAGGCTTGAACGTACATGTACGTTAACATTGTATTTTTTAGCAAATTCAACCGAGCGTATCTGCAGAACCTTGGCGCCGAGGCTGGCCAGTTCGAGCATTTCATCATAGGAAATCCGCTCCATTTTGCGCGCTTCCTTGCAGATGTTCGGATCCGTCGTGTAGACACCGTCAACGTCTGTATAAATTTCGCATACATCGGCATTCAGGGCGGCTGCCAGGGCAACGGCGGATGTGTCTGAACCACCGCGTCCCAGGGTTGTGATGTTGCCATCCGAGTCAATGCCCTGAAAACCGGCTACGACTATAATTGTACGTTCGTCCAGGTCTTTGCGGATCCGGCTGTCATCAATGCTTTCAATGCGTGCCTTGGTGAATGTGTTGTCCGTGATGATCGGAACCTGCCATCCCTGATATGACTTTGCTTTGTAACCGAGCGACTTGAGGTGCATTGTCAGGAGGCCTATGGTAACCTGTTCACCGGTTGCCACAACCATGTCATATTCACGACCGTCAGGGAATTCACTAAGCTGGTTGGCCAGCCCGACAAGACGATTGGTTTCGCCTGACATGGCGGATAAAACCACGATCAGGTCATTGCCTTCGTCATACGCCTTGATGACCCGCTGGGCAACGTTCTTGATCCGGTCAGGTGTTCCGACCGAAGTGCCACCGTATTTTTGGACGACAAGTGCCATGCTTCTCGTACTCTCTTTCAGAAATTTAGTAAAAAACAGCTGCTTGTAAACAAAATTTTATAGCAGATAAAAGCTTGCCAGGTCAAAGTCTTTTTAATCTTTCATGTTGTTGAAAGGGCTGTCAAAGCCTGCTCGGCGGCTTCTCCGCTGGCCTGGAAGGTAAGACGCCTGCGGTTGTCATCCAGGTATTCGAACAGGATGCTGATCTGTCCGGTTGGGAGTAGATCGTCAATCCTTTCAGCCCATTCCGCAATGCAGACTCCATCGCCATCAAAATACTCTTCAAAACCGAGTTCAATAATCTCGCTGCTACCGGAAAGCCGATAAAAATCGAAATGATAGACCGGTGTCTGGCCGGGGTATTCATTCATGATGGCAAAGGTCGGGCTTGAGACCAGTTCGGCCGATTCCGGGGCGATTGAAGCGACGATCCCCCTTGTGAAACAGGTCTTGCCCCCCCCAAGGTTGCCTGACAGCGCCAGGAACATGCCGCGACGGAGCTGTTTGCCTAATCGTTGCCCGATCAGTTCCGTTTCCTCGGGAGATGATGTCAGCAGGGTCAATTGCTTCATTATTTCAGCAGGGTACGGATGATGTCGATGCGCGCCACAATGCCGACCAGCTTGCCATTGTCGACAATCGGTATGGAGTGCAGCTTCTGTTCGCTCATTGTATCGGCAGCCTTGCTGACCGGGTCTGTGGATTCCAGTGTTACCACCTCGTCCGAACAGATTTCACCAACGGTCTGGGCGGTTATCCTGTGCAGGTCACGTTCCATGGCCCGTTCGCCGCCAAGTGGAATAACCCAGTCAAAAAGTGAGATGACGGTTGGAATATGCAGGCTTCTTCCCTGTTCAACCAGGTCGGATGCGCTGACCATTGCCGTGATTTTTCCGGAATTGTCCAGCACCGGAAGACTGCCGAAATTATGGCTGTTAAGGATTTCGGCCAATTCGCGTACGGTTGTTTCTCGTTTTACCGT
>CAXYUZ010000073.1:0-13584 GCA_964292275.1 uncultured Desulfuromonadaceae bacterium | reverse complement strand
ATAAAAAGCGGGGAATCGAGAGTTGTCTCTCATTCCCCGCTTCTATTTTGTGGCTGCTATTATAATCTCAAGTAATTATCTGATTCGAATAATATCTATTCGGCTTCTTCGCATTCCTCGGAACAGTCTGTCTCAGGTTTATAGCCCTGTTGCTTCTTTTCCTTGTCTGCCTTTATAGTATTCAGAATTTCTTTGAGATCAACAAATCCGACCGCATCCGGTTTTATGGAAAAGGCCGGTGCCTCATAGTTGCTGAATGAGCTGAGGTTGTTGATCCCCATTTGGTAAGATCCTTCCTTGTCGGTAATATTCAGCTGGCTATCCAGGTAATCGATAAGTCCCGATGGAGCGATTCCGATGTCAAATGTCATTGCAAGAATGCACTGATCGGTAAGACCCTCGATCTCCTTTTTGTTGGTCAGTTCGTGTAGAACGTCATACTCTTTCTTTGTGATCAGACCATCCTGAAATAGTGTCTGTGAAATCCCGTCGATAATATCCATAACAACGGCAACTGAATCCTTATGCCCCAGGGTCATTCTGATGCGTCTTTTGATCCCTACGCTTTTGTCCTGTTCCGTCAGTTGTTGGTCTGTGAAATAGCTGTCGTTGCGCTTGGCCACAGTTTTCAGGATACTGCTCTTGATCGCGTTGTTGATCAAGTCAACATTTTTGGCGCTGAAATAGTTTTTGTTGAGCAGTTTGGAAAGCTCCGGGCTGTCTTCCATGTTTTCCTTCAATATCTCGTTGATATTGATTTTTATAAGCTTGCCTTTTGTGGCTGGTGCTAGTGGGTAGGCTGTTTCAAGAACCGTATTTAAAAAGGATGTGCCGAGGTAAACGGTCTGGGTGTTGTAATCCACAAACAGCGGGAGCTTGACGGAAATATTTACATTGTCCTTGTCGTAACGCAGGTCATAGAGTACCTCTGCCTTTTTGCCTTTCATGTCGACCGCGCCAACGGCGTCTATGGAGATCCCCTTGAATGCCTCAATACCCGCACCAATCGCCATTGCCTTGCTGTTGTCAGATTCCTGTTTTGGAATAGACAGATTGGTAATCCTGGTTTTGGAACTGTAGTTGAAGCCGGATGCATCAAAACTTTTTTTGAAGGCCTGATTAAGCTCTTCATGCGGCGGCAGACTCTGCGCGCAGCCGCTGATACAGATAATGAACATCCCGATTACTGCTATGATCTTTGTTTTCATCTACTAATCTCCTTGTTGTTGAAAATATTAAATCCTTTTTTGACGTTGATATAAAATAATTTTCATAAGCTACCGGCAATAGCGTTTGCTGTCAAGGTTTCTACGGATAGAAGGTCAGTATACGGCGGGATTGCAACATCTTAAACAACGATTGAATTTATCTTATCGCTGTTCCGGGTGATTTTAATAGAAATTGATTGACTTGACGGCTGACGGTGGATTATTTTGTGTATATGCACAAAATTAATACGGAGGTTCAAGATGAAAGTATGTTTTCCAGTAGCGCAAAATCAGGGGTTATCCAGTCAGGTCTTTAATCATTTTGGTTCAGCACCGGAGTTTGTCATTGTAGATGTGACAACAAATGAAATCCAGTCGATCAGCAACAGCGACAAGGTTCATGAGCATGGCGCCTGCAACCCTGTTGCAGGTCTTGGCGGACATCCTGTGGATGCCATTGTTGTTGGTGGAATTGGCGGCGGCGCGCTATTCAAGCTGAATGCAGCAGGCATCAGGGCATTTCAGTCACAGGGTGGCACCATATCCGATAATATCGAACTGTTCAAATCCGGAAATCTGCCTGAATACCTCCCTGGCCACACCTGCGGCGGTCATGGCCATAGCCATGGTTGCTCGCACTAGGTATGTCCCGTCCACGCAAACCGAGAAATTGTGCCTGCCCGCATCGGGCAGGCATGGCATCTGTCTATAAGCCGGCAGGAATATCGTTGGATGAGCTGGAGATAATACGGCTTGGCAGTGATGAGCTGGAATGTCTGCATTTATGTGATGGAAACGGAATGAATCAGATTGAGGCTGGCGATGTAATGGGGGTCTCAAGGGGAACGGTTCAAAGACTTCTGGCCAGTGCCCGTAGCAAGGTGGCTCAAGCGCTTGTGCAGCGCAAGGCGCTTGCCGTTACCTGCCGGGATCGTTGCGATAAATTAAAGGCTTGCTGTGAGACCTGAGTTCATGGGGGGACGATATGGATAGTACCGTAAAGATTGGTATTGTTATTTGCGACAGATACAGGCGTTGTGCCGGTGGCAAATGTTTCAGAGCCATGAAGAACCGGGACGGCGCGTTTGCGGCTTATGTTGACCAGGAAATTGAACTGGTCGGTTTTACTACCTGTGACGGTTGTCCTGGCGGCAATATTGAATATACCGCCGATGAAATGGTGAAAAATGGTGTCGATGTCATTCATTTTGCAACCGGGATGTTGGTCGGCTATCCACCTTGTCGCAATATCAGTACGTTCAAGGATTACCTGGAGAGTCGCTACCAGCTCAAGGTGGTAGTCGGGACTCACCCGATTCCTGAAAAATATTTTCAGGTACATGCAAAACTGGGTAGCTGGAAAGGCGATAGCTGGAAGTCACACCTGGCAGCAACAATAGCCACTGAAGAGGTTAGGTCTGCTTACGATTAATTAACTGGTTGACTGGTGCTTATGCAAAATAACAATCTGATAGACAGCATGCCCACTTCTACTGACGCCATTCTGGAGAGTATTTCCGATGGCGTTTTTACCGTTGATCAGGAGTGGCGGGTAACCTCATTCAACCGCGCAGCGGAGGAGATAACCGGCATTCGGCGTGAAGAGGCGCTGGGACGTTTATGTTCGGAGGTTTTCAGATCAAGTATGTGTGAATCAGAGTGTCCGCTGCGGCAGACATTGAAAGACAGAAAGCCGATCATTAACAAGTCTGGATACATTATTGATTCGGATGGAAAACGGATTCCGATCAGTGTCTCGACAGCAGTTTTAAGCGATACAGCCGGTAATCTTCTTGGTGGTGCTGAAACCTTTCGTGACCTGAGCGAAGTCGTTGCGTTGCGTAAGGAATTGGAAGGACGTTTGAGGATTGGTGATTTGATCAGTCACAGTCCGGCTATGAAACCGGTGCTGGAGATGGTCTCTGCGTTGGCAGCCAGTTCGACCACGGCGCTGATTCAGGGTGAGACCGGCACGGGCAAGGAGTTGATGGCCCGGGCGATACATAGTATGAGCACCAGGGCAGATAGGCCTTTCGTGGCGGTTAACTGCGGCGCATTGCCGGATACGTTGCTGGAGTCCGAGCTGTTCGGGTATAAGAAAGGGGCGTTTACCGGTGCCAGTCAGGACAAGCCGGGACGTTTTTTTCTGGCTCGGGGAGGTACGTTGTTTCTGGATGAAATCGGTGAGATCAGTCCGGCTTTGCAGGTGAGACTGTTAAGGGTGCTGCAGGAACAGGTTTACGAGCCGTTGGGAGCAACTCGCAGCGAAAAAAGCACGGCCCGCATTATTGTTGCAACCAATCGCGATCTGGCAGCAATGGTCAAATCAGGGGCGTTTCGCCAAGACCTCTACTACCGGATAAATGTCATCTCCCTTGAAATTCCCCCGCTGCGTAAACGCAAGGAAGATATCCCGCTGCTGGCAGAACATTTCATCGAACAGTTTAACCGTGTGCAACATAAAAATGTCAGCGGTTTCACTGCCGGTGCCTATTCATTGCTGATGGCGCATGACTGGCCGGGTAATGTGCGTGAATTGGAAAACGTTGTTGAACGGGCCTTTGTGCTCTGCCGTTCGAGTGAGATCGGTCAGGAACATTTGCCGACCGAGTTGACCGGAGGCGGCATCAAGGTGCAGATTGAACCAGGCAGTATGGAAGATGTCGTTCGCACTGCAGAGGGGCAGGGAATACTTGCCGCTTTGAAGAAAAACAGCTTTAACCGGGTTGCGGCTGCCAGGGATCTGGGTATTCACAAAACAACGCTTTACCGCAAGATGAAGGCCCTTGATCTGCCTTTGCCCGAACAGAACGGGCGCTCTACCAAAAAACTTCTATAGTAGCAATCATGCTACATTGTAAATCCCTCTATGGTTGCATTTGTGCATCCATATCTTTTGAATTGTCCATTTGTTAATAAAATTAAACTCAATTATTACAAGCTGTTATAGTTAAATACTCCCGGCTCTCATATTTGGCCCGTCTGTTGCTATATATAAGGCGTGATGCAGAATCGGAGTTGCTATGAAAACAGTAATTACAGTCTGGAACGACAGGGTCTCGCCTGTCTTTGATGTGGCCGGTCAGGCGCTTTTGTTTGATGCGCAGGGAACAAAGGTCTATTCAGAGCAGATGTTGAGTCTGTCTGCTTCATTGGCGTCAGAGAAAGTAGCCAGTCTGGTTGAGCTTGGTACGCAGGTGTTGATCTGCGGGGCAATCTCCAGAGATGCGTATTCAGCAGCAAGCGATTCAGGTATCAGGGTTTACCCTTTTATCGCCGGAAATGTTTGTGAGGTTATACATGCCTTGTTGGCCGGTAGACTGGAAGAGGCTGCTTTTGCCATGCCGGGTTGTGCCTGTCGAAGGGGTTTTTCTGGCAGGGGCAGGCATGATGGAGGAAGAAAGTGGACAACTGGCTCTGCTTTCTATTGCAGGAAACAAACAGATAGTCAGGAGGTCTAATATGCCACGTGGAGATGGAACAGGTCCCAGAGGGACAGGATCAAGGTCAGGCAGGGGAACAGGTGGTTGTGCAGGTGGCAGCAGGGGTAATGCAAAAAATCTTGCTGGAAAAAATGCAGCCGGTCGCGGACAGTGCGGCTGGTTTAATGCTTCGGATCTGACTGCTGGCTCGGGTCAGGCAACTGAAGAAAAGCTGTTGAGAGAAGAGGCGGACAGACTTGCCAAGCAACTGGAAGTGATTAACAGAAGACTGGAAGAGTTTGGGAAGTAAAATGGTTGTTCATCGCGTTTTAAACGGAGGCAATATATGAAAATTGCAGTAACCACATCTGGAAAAGATTTGACTGCTCCACTTGATAGTCGTTTTGGCAGGGCAGCTGGATTTTTGATTTATGATACTGACACAAAGGACGTTCAGGTGATTGACAATGCCCAAAATCTGAATGCCGCACAGGGGGCCGGGATACAGGCTGGCCAGACGGTGGTTAATGCCGGAGCCAATGCCCTGATAACCGGACATTGCGGTCCCAAGGCATTTCGTGTGCTGCAGGCTGCAGGGATTAAGGTTTACAACTGTAATGCGGCAACGGTTGCCGAGGCGCTGCAGCAGTATGCAGATGGAAAACTTCAGCCTGCCAGCGAGGCAGATGTTGAAGGTCACTGGTAAGGAAAGGAGAAAGTCATGCCGGGTAGAGACGGAACAGGCCCTTTTGGGGCGGGAACGGGAAGCGGTACGGCTGCGAACGCTGGCCAGGGGCGCGGCAGGGGAAGTGGAGCTGGCGCTGGAAGAGGTATGGGGAGAGGCTTTGGGCCGGCAGAAGAGTGCGTTTGCCCCCAGTGCGGCACAAAAATCGCCCATACCCGCGGCGTTCCCTGTTTTCAGCAGAAGTGCCCCTCATGCGGGGCATCAATGACAAGGGGCTAGGAGAGCATAGAGATGAAAGTGGCGATAGCAAGCGGCAAAGGGGGGACCGGAAAGACTACGATTGCCGTTAATCTGGCCTGGTGTCTGGCGGATAGAAGCAGAAAAGTTCAGTACATTGATTGTGATGTGGAGGAGCCGAACGGGCACTTTTTTCTGTCACCCTACCTATCTGAAAAAATGCCGGCTTCTGTAATGCTGCCGGTGGTTGATCAGGAAAAATGTACATCCTGTGGTGAGTGTTCCAGTAAATGCCAGTTTAATGCAATTGTCCGTTTGCCAGGAAATACACTGATTTTTCCAGAGTTGTGTCATAGCTGTGGACTTTGTCTTCATGTTTGTCCAACGAAGGCCATCAGTGAGGGTGAAAGAGAGATTGGTGTGGTGGAGGTTGGAACCGGGTGGGGTGGGATACAGTTTGCCCATGGAATTCTTAATGTGGGTGAACCAATGCCTAATCCGCTCATCCGTCAGGTGAAACAGCAAGGTCTGGAAAATTATATACAGATTATAGATGCCCCGCCAGGAACATCATGTCCGTTTGTAGAAACCATATCCGATGCTGATCTGGTTATTCTGGTTACAGAACCGACACCGTTTGGCTTGCATGATCTGAAAATTTCCGTAGCCGTGGCAAAGTCCAGGGGTAAATCGGTCTGTGTGGTGATCAACCGGGAGAATGAACCGTTCCTTCCCTTGGAATCGTTTCTGGTGGAGCAGCAGTTGAAGGTTCTGGCTCGTCTGCCGGAGGATCGTCGCGTGGCAGAGATTTACTCCGGCGGGGATCTTCTGCTGGAGGAACTTTCTGAATATTTGCCACATTTTTCGGCCATTGCCGATGAGGTCTTCAGGATATCCGGCGAAACTGGAAACAGTTTGGAGGGGAGACAGCAATGAAGGAAGTTGTAATTATCAGCGGCAAGGGGGGTACAGGGAAGACCTCATTTACTGCGGGGATGGCAGCCCTTTTTGATAACAAGGTCGTGGCAGATTGTGATGTGGATGCGGCTAATCTTAACCTCGTCATGAATGCTGCTGTGGTGGAGGTGTATGATTTTGTTTCTGGTCATAGTGCAACCATCAACAGGGATATTTGTATCGCCTGCGGTAAATGTCGCGAGGTTTGCCGTCATCATGCCATTAACGAAAACTACCAGGTGGATATTTTTTCCTGCGAAGGATGTGGCGCCTGTTTTTATCTCTGTCCTGTTTCTGCTGTAAAATTTGATGAAACGCTTTGCGGTCATTATTTTGTCGGCAAGAACGATAAGGGTGAGCAGTCTGTCTTTGCAGAACTGCTGCCGGGGGCGGAAAATTCGGGCAAGTTGGTCACTGCGGTCAGGAAAAAAGCGCAGGAGTTGGCCAAGGAAAATGGTTGTGAAATTATCCTGACGGATGGGCCGCCTGGCATTGGCTGTACGGTAATCGCCTCCCTGACCGGAGCCTCGTTTATAGTTTTTGTAACCGAGCCGACTGTCAGCGGTGTTCATGATCTGAAGCGGGTTATGGATCTGTCACGGCATTTCAAATTGCCGGGAGCGGTTGTGATCAACAAGGCGGATTTGAATCCAACCTTTGTGGAAGATATAAATGAGCTTTGCCGAGAGCGTGGTTTTGAACTGCTGGGGCAGATTCCATATGAGCCTCTGGTCAGTCAGGCACAGCGTCAGGCAAAAACAATACTTGAGTATGCACCGGATTGTCAGGCCAGCCATGCAATCAGGCAGATATATGCAAAACTAAATCAGAGATTGGAGACGATGTAATGGGGAATTCAGGATGTCAGCACTCGGCAACGCAGCAGAATGATGAATTGCTTAATCAGAGGATCGGCAGAATTGCGCACACCTTTGTGGTTATGTCAGGTAAGGGTGGTGTGGGTAAAAGCACTGTGGCGGTAAATCTTGCCATCAGTCTTTCAATGCATGGATTGAAAACCGGCCTGCTTGATTTGGACCTCCATGGACCGAGTGTCCCCAAGATGCTGGGGCTTTCAGCAGAGCGTCTTGGTTTTAGTGGTGAAGACCTGGCTCCGGTAGAGATCTTTGAAAATCTGAAGGTTGTTTCCATGGGCTTTCTGCTCAAGGGGGACGACGATGCTGTTATTATGAGAGGCCCGATGAAGGCATCCATCGTTCGTCAATTTCTTGAAAATGTAGCCTGGGGTGATCTTGATTGTCTTGTTATCGATTCCCCACCGGGCACGGGGGATGAGCCGCTTTCGATTGCTCAAATGCTCAATACAAAGACCAGTAGCGCAGTGATTGTGACCACTCCGCAGCAGATGGCGACCATTGACGTGGAGAAGTCCATCTCCTTCTGCCGTCAGCTTGATTTGCCTATCTCCGGTATCATAGAAAATATGAGCGGTTTTGTTTGCCCGCATTGCCATAAGGAGACCGATATATTTTCAACCGGTGGCGGCAATGATCTTGCTGCCAGATTTGAAACTCATTTTCTGGGCAGCATTCCGCTTGATCCGGATATTGTTAAAAGTGCAGATGCCGAACGTCCATATTTGAAAAGTTTCCCGGGTACGGAGACGGCTGCGCGATTCGATGGCATCGTTGAACAGTTGCATTCTCTGCACCTTGGCAAGGAGACGGTTTCAGCATGCAGTTCAGAGAACTGTACACTACAAAAAAAGGAAGAAAATTCTATGAGATTTGCTGTGCCAACCAATGACAGGAAATTGTGCGCCCATTTCGGGCATTGTGCTGAATTTGCCATTATTGATGTGGAAAATAATACCATTGTCAATGAGAGCTATATCACTCCTCCGCCGCATGAACCGGGCTTGTTGCCTGGCTGGCTGCATGAGCGCGGCGTGAACCGGATCATTGCCGGTGGTATGGGACAGAGGGCCCAGCAGCTGTTTGCGGAAAAGGATGTTAATGTAACAACCGGTGCCATGGGTGAGTGCCCTCGTGAGATAGTGGAAAATTACCTGAACGGTACATTGACTACAGGTGCCAATACCTGCGATCACTAATATGTCGGTTGCAAAATTGATCTGTTAGCGTTTAACTTCCTCCCCTTTGCAGGGGAGGAAGTTTTTCAGTAAGTGGATAGTAGATATTTATATGAATGTAAAAGGGAGAATCCGATGAGGTTTGCAGTTGCCGCTAAATATAAAAAATTATGTCCAGATTTTGGTAGCTGTTCAGAATTTGCCATTATGGATGTTCAAGATAATAAGGTTATCACGGAGCTGTACTGGACATCTCCTCCGCATGAACCCAATCGTCATTCAGAATGGTTCTATCATGAGATGAAGGTTAATGCGGTGATTGCAGGTAAAATGGATCAGCAGACTCGACAGTCTATAGTCGAGAAGGGGATTCATGTGGTTACCGGTGCGACGGCTGAAAACCCACGTAGTCTGGTTGAGGCTTATCTGGATGGGAAACTGGTGTCCGACTATGTCATTTGATACTAGATCCTGTGGGGTTGCCAGATAAGTATCTGCTGATTGTATCAGGTGCGGAAATATAAACTGTTTTTTACTGGTGATTTCGCCCAATCAGGGCTTATGCAATATGCTTCTATATCAGATGTTTGAATATTTACCCACCGGGATAATATCAATATAATTTTTGTTCATTTGATTGAAGGGCTTAGCTTTTAGGTCTGGATCGAAGCGGTCGGATATAGGAATGACAAAAGCAATTGAAAGGCAGGAACAGGTGTCATGATTGAGTACAGTGAAAAAGTTAAGGATCGTGTTAAAAACCCGAGGAATTATGGCACGATTAAAGATGCGGATGGGGTTGGAGAAATTGGTGATCCGGAGTGTGGCGATTACATGAAGGTTTATCTCAAGGTTGAGAATAATAGTGTTAAGGATATTCGTTATCAGATTTTAGGGTGTCCTGCGGCGATTGCTTGTGCCAGTGCTATGACAGAAATTGTTATGGGTAAGCAACTGGAGGAGGCCCTTGTTATTACTGATGAAGATATTGTTGATTATATTGATGGCCTACCCGAATTTAAGGTTCATTGCTCAGCATTGGGTGCGTCTGGTTTCAGGGTTGCTGTCATGGATTATTACACCAGAACGGGTAAATTGTAATGTTTTGAAAGTTGGAGGGTTATAGAATGGTGGCTAAAATTAATGAGAAAAAATGCATGGGATGTGGCGCATGTATAGCAACCTGTTTATTTGATGCAATTGTTAGTGAATGTGGAATTATTCGGGTTAAAGAAGAAGATTGCAAGGGATGTAGTGCCTGTTTTACTTATTGTCCTGTTAATGCTATTGGCATGATTTGAAAAGGGAGGGGAGGGACGCGCTAAGTGGCCTGATGGTTTATAGCGCCCGCTCTTAAAATAAGTGAGGATCAAGGGAGTTAGAATAAGCTGCCAGATATTTCCAAAACAGAATCAGAGATCGGAGTCAAACGAGTGCGATTTGCCGTTACTGCGAAATACAAGAAACTTTGCGACCATTTTGATCATGCCGCTGAGTTTGCCGTTCTGGATGTCGAGGACAACAGGATTGTTGCTGAAAATTTCTGTAGTTCACCACCCCACGAGTTTGGCAACCTCCCGGAATGGTTGTGCTATGAGATTAATGTGGACGTTGTTGTTGCGGCTGATATGAGTTTAAAAATGCAGCAGTTTTTGGTTGAAAAAGGGATTCAGGTTATAAACGGTGCAACTGGTGAATGTCCAAGAAAAATTGTGGAGAATTTTCTTCTTGATGGCTTTCTGTTTACAGAGGCCAAACAGTGATCATTCGTAAATCAGTTCGCGACAGAAAGAAAAAAACACACACACGCTGCATTATGTGCGGAGATAACAACCTTTTGTCATTAAGGCTTAAATTCGAGCCGGGGGTAAATGGTGACGTCTCCTCATCATTTCAGGGCAACACAAGGCTGCAGGGTTATGACGGTATCCTGCATGGTGGTGTCATCAGCGCCCTGCTCGATTCTGTAATGGCCAATTGCCTCTTTCAGAGGAATGTTGAAGCTGTGACGGCTGATCTTCGGGTGCGCTTTCTCCTGCCGGTTCCCTGTGATGCCAGCTTGAAGCTGAGGGCATGGATCGTAGAGGAGACCAGGCTGCTGTATAAGCTCAAATCGGAACTGACATTGGCCGACACCGTGATGGCATGGGCCGAGGCAACTTTTGTACAGGGGGAGCGTTATTGATGACGGGCAATGATCTGATCATAAAAATCCTGGTTGATAATAAAACCAATGGCAATTTGATTGAAGAGCATGGCTTCTCGGTCTGGATCGAAGCGGGCGGTCGCAAAGTTCTCTTTGATACCGGCCAGGGTAAGGCCCTTGTTTCGAATGCCGCTGCGCTCGGTTGCGATCTGGGGGCGCTTGATGCGCTGATCCTCAGCCACGGCCATTATGATCATTGCGGTGCAATAGATGCTGTGCTTGAAATCAACCCTGAACTGCATGTCTATGCCCACTCCGATTTGCTTACTGCACACTACAGCATAAAGCCGGGAGAAACAGCGCGTAACATTTCAGTGCCTCAACATGAGAAGAATGTCTTGATGGGGCTTTCAGAAAACCGGATGCATTGGCTTGACGGACCTCAAGAGATATTTTCGACCATAGGTATTACGGGAGCGATTGAACGGCGGCACCCGCTGGAAGATACCGGTGGCCCTTTTTATATGGTTCCGGGCGGGCGAATTCATGATCCGATCATGGATGACATGTCTATCTGGTTCAAGGTCGGCCATGGGCTGATAATTATCACCGGCTGTTGTCACTCCGGTTTGATCAATACGGTTGACCATATCCGGCAGATTAGCGGAATAGACAGGATACGCGGCATTATTGGTGGATTGCATCTGAATAACGCATCCGGTGAGCGACTTCGGTCAACTTGTAGTGCCCTGAAGGAATGGAATCCGGAAATAGTGGTTCCTTGCCATTGCACCGGAGATGATACCGTTTCTTTTTTAATAAATGAGCTTGGCGGTGTGGTTGTATCGGGTTCGGCTGGTTTGGAATTGACGTTTAATTGATCGCGGGCGATGTAAATAATCAATAGAGAAACGGAAACTTATATGAATAACTACAGCGACAAGGTCATGGAGCACTTCATGACTCCAAGTAATCTCGGTTTTATGGCGGATGCCGATGGTGTCGGCGAAATCGGCGATCCGGATTGCGGCGACCAGTTAAAGGTCTTTATCAAGGTGGAAAAAGGGGTTGTCACTGATATCCGCTTTCTGATCAAAGGCTGTCCGGCGGCCATAGCCTGCGCCAGCGCCATGACCGAGCTGGTTAAGGGAAAGCGGATTGAAGAGGCCATGCTGGTATCCGATGACGATATCATCGACCACATCGACGGCCTGCCGGAATTCAAGATCCACTGTTCTGCCCTGGGCGCGGCCGGTTTCCGGGTGGCGGTGATGGATTATTACAGCCGGGCAGAAAACATCTGATCAGTATTTATAATGTCTGCATATGGGCACGTAGCTTAGCTGGCAGAGCAGCCGACTCTTAATCGGCAGGTCGAAGGTTCGAAACCTTCCGTGCCCACCATGTTTTTGATGAGATAGTTATAGCAAACTAAAAACGGTTACGAGGAGATGAAAACCATGTCTAGTCATAAGGATACATTGATCATTGCCGGGCGTGTATTTAATTCAAGATTGATGGTGGGGACCGGAAAATATGCCAGCTTCCAGCAGATGGCCCAGGCCCTGGAGATTTCAGGCGCAGAAGTGGTTACGGTTGCCGTGAGAAGGGTTAATATATCCGATCGCAGCAAGGAGTCGCTGCTGGATTATATTGATACGAAAAAATATACCCTGCTGCCGAATACTGCCGGATGTTATACGGCGGATGATGCGGTGCGCACCTGTCGTCTGGCTCGCGAAGCCGGTTTGTCTGACTTTGTTAAGCTGGAGGTGCTGGGAGATGAAGAGACGCTTTTCCCGGATAATGAAGAGCTGCTCAAGGCCGCTAAAATTCTGGTCAAAGAAGGGTTTACGGTGCTGCCCTACTGCAGTGATGATGTGATTCTTTGTCGCAAGCTGGAAGATCTGGGGTGCGCAGCCGTTATGCCGCTGGGCGCGCCGATCGGCAGCGGTCTGGGTATTCGCAATCCATACAATATCCGCATCATACTTGAAAACATCAAGGTGCCGGTTATTGTCGACGCCGGTGTGGGGTGCGCCTCGGATGCGGCCGTTGCCATGGAGCTGGGATGCGCCGGAGTGCTGATGAACACCGCCATTGCCGGAGCACAGGATCCGATTGCCATGGCGGAAGCCATGAAGCTGGCAGTGATTGCCGGCCGTCTTTCCTATAATGCCGGCCGGATTCCACGGAAACTGTACGCCAACGCATCAAGCCCGCTGGACGGGATGATCGGTTAGGGAAATCACTGCAAGGTCAGTATGATGCAACATGGGCAAGGGGCTTGCCCGATAACTTTTCAAAATGGCGCAGGGGGGAAAGGTGATGAAACCGAATAAGGTCTATGGGGTGTATTTCAGCCCGACAGGAAATACAAAAAAATGCGTACAAACCATCAGCAGGCAACTGGATGACGCCTGTATTGATATCGATCTCACCGATAGTGATACCCGCCGCCAAACCTTCGAATTCGGCAGTGATGATCTGGTCATACTGGGCGTGCCGGTGTATGCCGGACGAGTTCCCGGTCTTTACGACGGTTTGCTGGAGCGATTGAAGGGCAATCAGACCCCTGCGGTTTTTGTCGTCACCTATGGTAATCGCGACTATGATGATGCCCTGCTTGAGCTGAAAACAACCTGTGAGGCCAATGGTTTCAACGGGATTGCCGCTGCGGCTTTCATCGGTCAGCACACTTTTCTGGACAGGGTTGCCATGCACAGGCCAGATGATGACGACACAGCCGTTTTAAAGGGCTTTGCATCGTCAATTTCGGAGAAGCTGAGCCACCAATCGTATCCTTATGACGATCTGCATGTAAAAGGGAACAGTCCCTATCGCGAACGCTCACAGCTGCCGTTTTTTCCGCTTGC
>CAXYUZ010000072.1:0-13802 GCA_964292275.1 uncultured Desulfuromonadaceae bacterium | reverse complement strand
CCTGTTTTGAAATTATACAACATCAGCAGGGCAGTTTCGCTCTGCAGTACATTACAGGTCTCCTCCAGGGCACGCTGGCAGATCTCCTCCATATCCATCTCGCTGCCCAGCTTGCTGGAAAGTGAATAAATCGTATCCAGCTCCTCATAGACATGGACGATTTCAGATGACATATCCTCAATCTCCGCCTCAAAACGAAAGGATGTCTCGAGATTGGCGGCCGCTGCACCAAGAAGTCCCTCAACATGATCACCGGCAACAGCTGTATAAAGCAGGGCAACGGCCTCTCCGGCAAAGAGAACCGGGATATTGAAGGTGACTGCGTCCCCCTCCTGAACGGCCTCAATGGCAAAAACGCCCTCAACGCATGGCGGGCCAGAACCACGCACTATGGTATTTTCATCATAGAAACGAAGAGCGAGTGGAATTCCGACCTTCACAGACAACTGCTGCAGTGTCTCCTCCAAACTGTCCCGTCCCAATATCTGCAGCAACCCTCTCTTCATCCGGTCAACTCCCCAACCTCAGAATAGTTCAGACTCAATCATACTGATCAGCGGAGACAATCCATGGGCCATGGGGCGACTGGATCGAAGCGGCAGCGTAATCAGCTTTGCATGACCGTCAAAGTGCATATCTGTCACCAGAAAACGGGGAATAGCGGCCGTTGGATGATGTTCCTTCAACCGGTCTGTCAACAGATCAATATCCATCTCCGTCAGGGAACCAATTACAATCCCGTCCGGCGGCGACATTAAACAGGCCTGAACAGCCGCATTCATGTCGCTGAACAGTGTTGTGTTATACCCCTCAATCCCCAGGGTCACCTGCAGAATCCGGGACTCGTTGCTATCCTGGGAAATGATGGTGATCCTGGCATGTGGTTTCTTCAATCGGCCCATCACCCCCAAGACCTGATCCTTGTCAAAACTCTTACGGATGTAATCATCAATTGCCAATGTTGTAGCGCCGCTATGATGAACATGAAAATAGGCAACAAAAAGAGGGATATTTTCCAGACGAGTCCAGTTTTCCAACGCCTGCAACTCATCATGCCCAATACAGATATCCGCAATAATCAGATCAATTGTCATACGGTTTGTCAATGAGCGGGCACTCTGCATGCTGGTGGCCGCCAGTGTAATATATCCCAGCTCTTCCAAACTTTTTCGGATGGCCTGCCGCTTGACGGTATTATTTGTAAACACAAGAAATGGACGAAAATCATTAGGCTGATGCAGCTTTGTATTAACCGTTGTCACGGACTCGGAATGGGCCTGCTCGGAGTAAAGCGGTATGGTAAAATAGAACCGGCTCCCCTTGCCGACCTCGCTATCCACAGCGATCGAACCGCCATAATATTCGACAATATTCTTGCAGATCGAAAGCCCGAGTCCCGACCCGACCGGACGGTTTGGCACGTTCCCCAGAATCCGGTAGAACTGTTCAAAAACCCTTTCCCGTTCTTCCGGAAAAATCCCCTCACCCGTATCATTGACAAAAAACTCAATCATCCCGTCGCGTGGGATCACCCCGACAGTCACTACTCCATCCGCCGTAAATTTGATTGCATTATGAACCAGATTAATCAGCACCTGTAGCAATTGATTCCTGTCACCCATGACACACAGATTACTGTCCGGAATATCCGCCTCCAGCAACAACCCTTTCTCATGTGCCATGGGTGTCATGACCTTGAAACACTCCTCAATCAACTGCCCGGGAATCACCCGGCTGACATTCAAATCCATTTTACCCGATTCAATTTTGGTCACACTAAGGACATCATTGATCAGATTGGAAAGCCGGACGCTTTCATCCTGAATAATCCTCAAAAACTCCTGTCTGGTCTCATCTTCAAGATCATCATAGCTTTGCAGAATCTCCGAATATGAGCGTATGGCAGAGAGCGGCGTCCTCAATTCATGGGCAACATTACCAAGAAAGTTTGTTTTATCCCGATCAATCTTCTGCAACTTGTCATTTGCCTGTGAAAGCGCAGTCAAGGTTGCCTGAAGATTCATCGCCTGCTGGGTGAGATCGTTATTTAGCCCCTGAAAGGTACTCTCTGCCATAACATAACGTTCACGCTCATCGTTCATTGTCATGGCCAGACGGGCAATTGCCAGACCAGAAAGCGGATAGGCCATGATCTCAAACGCGACAGGGTAGATACTATCAGCAGCAAATTGAAAATTTTTGACCACAAGAATCAAAAAAAACATACCAGCGGCAATCCCGCCCCAAACGATCAGTCGTGGCCGCAGATAATATGAAAGCAATGGCAAAAGCACAAAATAGAGATAACGGAGTGAACTGTCATCACCACCGCTAAAATAGCAGCCGGCAAGCAACGGAATGAGCGTTACAGCCAGCAGTATGTACTGTCGTCTATCGTCCATGAACTACTCGCTCAACAGGGTCTTGACCCTCGCAAGAATTTCCTTCGGACTGAAAGGCTTATTGATGAACTCATCGGCACCGGCATCCATACAGATTTTACGATCGATATCCTGCCCCTTGCATGTCAACATAATGACATGGGGCGGCGAGGCAGCGCCATCCGCGCGGATCTCACGGCAGACCGCCACACCATCCATTTTGGGCATAACCAGATCAAGAAACACAATCCGCGGCACAGATTCGCGGAATTTCGTCAGCGCTTCAATACCATCGGCAGCGGTTTCAACCTGGTAACCCTCTCGCCGGAATATGAAACTGAGCGCCCGGACAATATGAGCCTCATCGTCTGCCACAAGTATATCAATATGTTTCATGGCTATCTTCCCCATCAACAGGCAGATTCGGAACCAGGGCTTCAACGACGGTAACCTGAAAAAATTGTAACAGAGAAATACGGATTGTCGAATCCGGGAGGGTTATCATCAGGACACATCACATAATCCCGATCTTGATTGTTCAGACACCGGCACGTTAAATATTGTGTTTAACGCATATTTACAATATTTTACCTGATTGGTGCTATTCTTCCGCTATTAGGAATGTCATCCCCGAATGTCTCTATCGGGGATCCATGATTTCAGACAGTTAAAGTCTGGATTCCCGATCAGAACCGTTTCGGGAATGACAATTTTTATAACCAGCGGAAGATTGACGCTAATCAGCATATTTTATTGGCAATCAAGGCAACCGATTCTGGATTGCCATAAGAAATACGGGAACATTTTTCAACGGCGGGATGTCTCAATGATTATGGTTGCACAACAACTTGACAGCAGTGATGACGCAAGGCTGGTGTCCGCCTCCCAAAAGGGGGACCAGTCTGCCTTTGAGTGTCTGGTGAAAAGGCATCAGTCCATGATGCTCAATATTGCCTTCAGAATGGTCGGCAACTACGACGATGCCTGCGACATCACACAGGATTCATTCCTGGCCGCCTGGCGCAAGATCGCCGACTTCCGCGGCGAGGCCCGTTTTTCCACCTGGCTGACAACGATTGTGATCAACCTGTCACGGACCAAGCTTCAGCAGAGCCGCACCAATGCCGGCCGTTACGCCTGTTCGCTGAACAGCCCGCTGCCCGGAACGGACAGGCTGCCCGATCCGCCATCCGGCACGCCGTCGGCCCACGAACAGATGGAACAGGCCGAACTACGCAAGGCGGTGCAGGGGTGCATCGGCACACTGCAGCCGGAATTCCGCGAGGTGCTGATTTTACGCGACATGCAGGGGCTTTCCTACGAAGAGGTCAGCAGTTCATTGGGGGTCAAGGACGGAACCGTCAAATCACGTCTCTTCCGCGCCCGCGAAGGAGTTAAGGATTGCCTGAAGGGGATTCTGCGATGAATAATCAAGAAAAAATCGATATGGATCACAAGCGCATATTGGGTATGCTCCCTGCCTACTGCGGCGAAGATCTGTCTGTGACAGACAAGCAGGATGTGGAGCGCCATCTGGCCGACTGCCCACAATGCCGGGCTGAGCTGGAGCTGCAGCAGCGGACCATGCAGCTAATTTGCAGTCAGCCGAAGGTGGAACCACCACCCTGGCTGACATCACGCATAATGGCCAACATTGCCGACCTGCCTGTTACACAACGGGGCTGGCTGAAACGACTCTTCTTCCCGCTGTCTGTCAAACTGCCGCTTGAAGCGATGGCCCTGCTGGCAATCTGCGCCACCGGCTATTACATGACCCGCAATAGCGATCCGGAAATGGAGAGCGCCGTACCGCAGCTTCACCGCCCGCAGAATATCCAAAAGAGCGATATACCAGATCAGATTAAAAAAGAGACGGACATTCCGGCAACTGCGCCCACGCCAACAGACAGCAAACCGCCCGCACCGGCAGCCCGTATACGGCAGGTCAGCGAACCGCACACAGCACCACAAGCACCTAAACAGACACCGGCTCCCGTTGCGCCATCACAACCGGCACCAGCGACAGTCTCTCGCCCCGCCCCTTCTGCACATTCAGAACAGACGGGATCAGGCTATGCCCCGGCTCCCCCGGACAGATCGGTTTACAGAGAGGTTGCTCCGCAAAAGGGATATGAAACAGAAGCACCCGCCCCACGCGCAATTCCGGAAGAATCGTACCGTGATAACAGTATCACTACTGTTAAAAAGGCTAAAAAAGCAAAAAAATCCAGCACGGAATTTAGCCGCACAGCCGACGCACCGGCACCGGCCGCAAAATCTGCCATTGCAGTGGAAACGGTACGCCTGCAGCTTAAGCCACACCATCCAGAACAGGCCGCAGACGACATACGCCGTGCGGTTATAGACTCCGGTGGCAACGTAACCGGAGGCAACGCATCATCACGATGGATCAGGGCACGCATTCAGGGTGCGCAAATCCCGGCACTGCTAGTAAGGCTGGAAAAACTGGGCGGATTGAACCGGAGACCGGAGGTATCATCGGAAATGGTTGAGGTTGTTATTTATTGGTAGGAAAACAGCTCTTTTACTTACATCAAATGGTGTACTTACAAATAGAATCTACCATGCTTTACCAGAAAAAGGCCGCAGTGTTGTGACTGCGGCCTTGAGCCTGAAGGATTCCAGGGTTTATCTGGTACACGCCGCTACTCGTCCCTTGCTATCAAACGAGATACTGTTATTACCCTTGCAGGACACAGATGCACCGTTTGGCAGATAGTAACCGGAGTTACCGGCCAGGATGCAGGACGACACCTTACCCTTGTCGTTGAAATTGATCACTGTGCCCGCCTTGCAGGAGACCGAAGCACCGGCGGGTGTATAATAGCCGGAGTTGCCAACCAGTGTACAGGAGGTGACCTTTCCAGCGGGGTTGAAGTTGATCACCGTGCCCGCCTTACAGGAAACCGACGCGCCAGCGGGTGTGTAATAGCCGGAGTTACCAGCCAGCGTACAGGAGGTGACCTTTCCAGCTGGGTTGAAGTTGATCACCGTACCCGCCTTGCAGGAAATCGATGCGCCAGCGGGCGTATAGTAACTGGCGTTGCCCTTCAGTACGCAGGATGTGACCTGTTTTTTGGCGTTAAAAACCGGGTTACGGTCACAAACAATCGATGCTCCGTTTGGCGTGTAGTGGCTGGAAGCAGCGTTTGCCAGTGATGTGCCGGCCAAGGACAATCCGAGCATGGCCGCAAGTACAATTGATCTTTTCATATTTCCCCCTTGATTCCTGTATTTAGAAACAGCTATTTGCCATTTCTACTGTTTTCGGTAATTCTGATAATACCATACTTAACTCACAAAGCGACTCAATAGGCGCCATTTTTTGTTTCAAATGCAGGATCCCAACTGCGGGTGGCGGCCTCAAGTTCAATACCGAGACAGGAGTTCAATCCCTGTCAAAACCGATACAGTGGAGAACACCGTAAGAAAAGGTTCTCAACCCTGTCAAAAGGCCGCCACTCTTTAATTGGTGGCAAATCCAACGGGGAGCGGAGTTACAGAAGATAAATATAGTATTACCGAAATTCCAGCCCGAAAGCCTCTCAGTCATCAAGCGCTTTTTGTTTTACTACACTCGCATCCATCACTAAGGTAATTGATTTCAACCATTATCCATGACAAAAACAGTTTGGATTGCCAAGGTCCGTCTGGGTATATCCCGGATCATGCCAAAAGGAAACAGCGTATGAATAGTATCGTTATCTATCAGGCAGAAAATGGCACAACATCTCTGAGCGTCCATCTTGACCAGGAAACGGTCTGGCTTAGCCAAGAACAAATGGCCGATCTGTTCGTGCAAAAGTTGCACATACTGCCGCAGACGGTAAAAACTACGACACAGCCCCCTACAACCTCGACGTAATTATTTCTGTCGGCTACCGGGTCAAATCCCAACATGGCACCCGTTTCCGCCAATGGGCCACCAGCGTGCTGCGCGACAGATCGAGCTTAACTATTTCCTCTGCTGACGTGTCATAGACCCAACAAAAATTGAGATTGTTGGTAGTGTCGAGACAAATATAATTACTGCCTGACACCGGGCCATCTTTTGTCTCCGTATGTCCGAAAATCTGCTTTATCGGCCCGTCCAGCCCGTTTTCCAGTTTGTAATCAAACCAGAAAACACCTCCTGCAGCATAACCACCACGTCCGCCACCAATATGAAAAATAGATTCCGGTTTAGTTGCAACTCTCCCGTCAGGTGATTGATAACAAACCGGCGTTTTGATCCACTTGGCAAATTCAGCATTGAGAAGATCTGTAACATCTGACGCATTATTCAAATTTTGCTGCAGGGAACGTTTAACACCTGCATGCGAGCATAACCAGCCATCAACGGCATAAGCAGCCTTAAATCGTGATCTGTACCGAGTAAAAAGATTGATAAATTGGGACTGTGTGTATTCCTTGTATTGCCGACCTGTGCAGAACCACGGAGCAATTTTGCAGTAATGCAGATCATGGTTTCCCCAAAGTAGCACGGCACCGGACTGCAGCAGCAGGCGTAGTGCCCTGAATTGCCGTTTGGGAGGCTCATAAAATGAATCGACATAATCTCCCAATGCGATGTGAAGCTCGTCCGGCTTATACGTCAAAAAGGCTTGAACCTTTTCGACATTACCATGTATATCGCCCACTATTATTGCCATAACACCTCCATGAATTACGCAAAAAGAGCCCACAACACCCAATTTCCATACTATGCAAAATTTATATCTTATTGCCTTAATTCAGCTGCCATTACTGTATTTCTGAGCAATATTGCAACGGTAGTTGGCCCAACGCCGCCCAACCTTGGAGTTATCCAGCCAGCAACATCACCAACCGATTCGTCGACATCGGGTAACAGTTTTTTACCCTCCCATGAAATCCCGCCACTTATAACAGTTGCTCCCGCTTTAATCATCTCAGGTTTAATTATGCTTGGGCTGCCAGTAGCTGCAATTACAACATCAGCACGTTTTGTATAAGCTGCCAAATTCTTGATACCAGAATGCACTACCGTTACCGCTGCATTGGCATATTGGCTTTTAAGTGTAAGCAAAAGCGAAAGTGGGCGCCCCAATGTCGGTCCTCTGCCAACAATCACAACTTCTTTCCCCGCTACAGTAATATTGTAATATTTGAGTATTTCCTGAATACCCGCCGGTGTACAAGGAATAGGTCCAGGTTCTTGCAATACCAGCCGTCCTAGATTTACCGGGTGTAGTCCATCAGCATCCTTTTCAGGTTTCATTTGCATAAGGGCTTCGTTAAAATTGAAATTTGACGGTAACGGATGTTGAATAATAAAAGCATCAACACCATTGTTTTCGTTAAAACAATGAACTGCTTTTAGTAAATCCGCTTGTGTTCCGTACTCAGATATTTCCAGATGAAAAGACTTCATTCCAACGGAATTACAAGTCTCATGCTTCTTTTTAACGTAGCTGATACTGGCTTCATCATTACCTACCAAAATAGTGCCGAGCCCGGGTTCTATACCCCGTTTTTTCAAACGTTCAACACGTTTAGAGACATCGTTCAATATGTTCTCAGCTACGACTTTACCGTCTAGAAACTTTGCAGGCATGTTCACTCCTTTGTTCATATAAGATGGCCCAAAAATTATCAGCACATTGAAATAATCTGTCCACGACCTGACTTACCATTTACCAACGCATAATAACATTCCCCCGGTTGAAGCGTTGACGGAGGCCGAACCTGCACAACATGCGGGCGATCCTGACGGTGCGGTTCCGGTATAAGATGTAATAGTGTGTCAAAAGTGGCTCTGTCCGTTGTGCGAAAAAACATCTTGGTACCAGTATTGGTAACAAGGATATTAATCGCCTGAGTCCCCTGTTCATCAGGGAATGCGTAACGCAGTGAGGCCAGCGACTGGGTTGCCAATGCACAACAGACCCGATAGGCACGGCAACGATCGAGAAACGACTGTTCACCACTCTCGTTGTCATGGGTTATGAAACGCTGAAATTCATCACAGATATAGAAAAAAGGGCGGATAGAATCATTGTTCAGACGTTCCGGCACCAACAATCTGATAAAGAAAAGTGCTTTAATCACCTTCCCGACGGTGGTGGTGACTGAATTTACAATACCCGGCTCATATACGATGATCATGCCGTTATTAATTATCTTATCAATCGATAGTTTATTATCTGGTGGTTCAAATGGATTTATTGAAATCCTTGTGTAAAACTCCCGATCAGTAAATTCATAAATAAGGCTGCTGAAAACAGCATAAAGCGATGAGTATGTTTCCGAAGACATTTGTGTATAAGGTTTAAAAAAGACACTTTGATAATCGAATACCTTCTGACCGTCAATCTTGAAGGAATCAATAAATGCTATAAATATTCCCCAAAACAACTGAAATTTTTCGGTTCCAGATGATATTTTATATTGTGCACGCATCCTTGCTGCTTTTGAGTCTTCACACCAATAGGAACAACTGGCTGCCATCAAGTTAATAAAATGATTCAGGTAATTTTCTTTTTTATACGCAATATCAGACGCCACGGTTATACCTAGCAATTTGGAGATTTTGCCTAATATTTCCGACAAAATGTTCTTGTTTTTTAACATTTCGTATATTGGTACTATATTGGCGGCGCGGTCATCCTGACTACTGCTAATTTCTAACAGCATATAGAACTGCTGCCAGAAGTTTTCTATATTCTTTACCCCTTTGCCATTCGCATGCCGGTACAAGGCAAGGTCAATGTCAATAATTGCGGAAATAAGCTGGCTGGAGCTGTTTATCCAGAATTTGTCACGACTTGACGACTTTTGCCCCTGATAACTTTCAGAAAACACCATCAACTCTTCCATGATGCTGGTGCCGTCGCGCCCGTCAAGCGAACTTCCATCAAACTTCCATAGCACCTGACTGTTTATTCCATTTCTGATGCGGATCAACCTCTGGTCAGCTTCGTCACCCAACATACCGGCAATATGTTCCCCGAGTTCACCCTTGGGATCAACTACCAGACCCGCTGATGACAACCGGTCGGACTGATATTGATTGTCAAAGGCCAGGCGACAGATTGGCAGCACCCCTGATACGGATTTGCCTGATCCGGTTTCACCAAGAAACATGAAATGCCGGTACAGATCATTTTCATTCATGTCTCCCATCTGAATATTTTCCCACTCCGGTATCACAATCTTTTTTGCCTTCATATATTGCCCCCTGCAATCGTATCAATCAGGCCTTGAGAAAGTGCCTCTTCCGGACAGATAGTTATATCCTGCGTAAACAGATCATGAAAATGCTCGAAACGCTGCAACAACCAGGCAATAACATTTTCCTGATTGGCATATGATTCCGGCAAAATTGGCATCTCATCCAACGGCAATTTATTCCTGGCGGGAGCGCATTTCGATTGGATGACCTTGAGCGAAGATCTGATGGCATGCTGGATCTCAACACGAAGTTTGTACTGGGCCGCCGTTTCATCGGTTTTTTCCAGTCTGGCAATCAACCTGTTTACCTTGGCATTGTTAAGTGTTTTAAATATCTGAAAATCAACCTTGTGCTCAATAAACGGAAGTGTACAGTAAAACGCCTCCAGTAACTGGAAACAGTCTTCCTGGATAGTCCCGTAGATATGCCGCAGCAACATCACCAATAAATCAGAATCGGTTTTATTGAGTAACGTACTGATCTTTTCCAGTACGTCCGATGTAAAAGGGCGCTGACTCAGGGCAACTCTGGCGTTATGATATACGAGTGTCGTTTTTGGCATCGCACTCCTGAACCCGATATCCCCCATACTCAACATCATGGCAGCGGCACTGGCACACTGGGTAAGCGCCATGGTTTCAATGCGAACGCCCCCCCTGCGCCACCCCTTTAATTTTTCACAAAAATAGAGTAGCGACTTGGCCTCGCCACCATTTGAATCAATTTCAATGCAAACACGGTTGTAGTAATACTCACTAATCAATGAATCAATCTCATCACACAACATGAAAATCCTGTTGGCATCAACCGGGCCGCTGAATCTCACCACACCCTTTTGCTGCCCATATCTGACCGGCATATAAATCAAACTTGAGTTATTTTCATATTCACTCATCTCAACACCTTTCTTCTGTTGCTGTTGCTCAAAACAAAAGGCGCCACTATCATCAATTCCAGTCATATTTATGGGCTCAATCACCGGCAATGCCCAACTCCAAGGCAGCCTTGTGAACTTCCTCTTCGTCAAGAAACCGGACGTCTATTTTTTCGTTACGTGTTTCTACACGGACAAACAGCTTTTCACCCTCTTCCAACGTAATGACATGGGCAATCTCTGCGATAAATATGAAGTAAACAGGGTAATTGTCCGCCCATTTCACGCAATAGGCATCAAGATCTTCCGATTCGACATCAGCCATGACAAGGGTGTCGCCTTCAATCTTCACAATAATGTTTTCGCTTAAAAGTGGTGATTCGCTGGCAGCAAGCTCTGTTTTTGACTTCATGCTATCCCCCTGTTTTTAAATTCCGTATTGATGACGTTGCATGACGTACAATTTTACACGTTCTGTGCCAAATTTATTTTTATGAGCAATTACGATTAGTTATATGATTTGGCACTCTAAACAAAACCATACAGCAACTAGAGCCCAACACAATAAAGTCAATTATTGATTAAATGCCTGGCTGTCAGTCATTATTTGACTATCTTGATAAAAGAAAGCCCCTGACATATGAATGTCCAGGGGCAAAGAAGGGAATATTTCAGTGATATGTAGATGACATCAATTATTTACTGCGTGGTTTTATCCCGCTTGCGGCAGACGAGGCTTTCTTCAGATTTTCCCTCTTTGCCTTATTGAGCTCCTGCCGCACAGACTTCAACCTCTCCCGTTCTTCACTGCTTAACAGATAGGAATTAAATGTTTCATTATGCCTTATACCAAGTTTATGGCATAAATGACCCTTGCCCAACTCCTTACCCAGGTAGGCGTACACATGCTGCACATAGGCGGCCTGCAGCTCTTCAACAGTAAGCAATTCTGTTGATTGTGTGGCAGGCAGAAACGCAACACACCCATTGACAGATGTATCAATCGGAAGCGATTCTATCTCTGATGACCGGCGAGTTACAGTATTTGCCGATACTGATGGCGACTTCTCACGATTTTTGATCTTTCGCCGAATAATCTCATCCAGCGGTTCGCCATAAAGCATATTCTGTTGAATCGCAACAACCATCTCACGTGTATTACCAGGCCAGTCATAGGATAAAACAAGATCACGATACCTATCAATAAGCTGCCAAAACGCCTTAACATGCCCACGGTTTATGGTGAAACTGGAAAGTGTGCCATCATCGTTTTCAACGACACAATGCTCACCACGCAGGGCATCAGACCGGTTATAGGCAATCGTAATAATATCTTCACCATTAGCCTGAAGTTCGGCAATGCTTGGCAGGTGAAGCTCCGCAACCGCCAGTCGGTTATATAAATCCGGAAGCAGTTTTCTGCTCAAACCCCTGGGTTGACCGGCGGCAATAACCCTGCAGCGAACCTTCCGGACAGTATTTTCTCCAAGACGGTAATACTCACCGGATTGCAAAAACCGAAGCAGCTTAGCCTGGCACGGCTTTGAAAGCTGATGGAGTTCATCCAGGAAAATACAACCATCCTTTGCCTCCTCCACCAAACCGGAGTGATCACTATTTGCCCCCGAAAACGAGCCTTTGGCATGCCCGAAAAGTGTAGAAACAAACAGTTCATCACTCAAACCGGCGCAGTTTATGTCTATACACGGATGTGTCCTGCGGTGCCCCAGTTCATGAATAAAATAAGCGGCATTCTCCTTACCAGTGCCAGATTCTCCACTGATCATAACATGCAGATCAAGCATGGCATATTTAACAATCCTGCGTTTCAAGACATCAATACTTGCAGATTTTCCGGCTATTGCCAGACACCCCTTATCAACAAAACGCTTTACAAGATTTTGTGTTTTTTCTGTCGAAAGCCGTCCGCTTCCCATTTCCCTGGCAAGCAGCGGCACGGTATAGCCAAACGACCCGTTACCATGTTCTTTAACCAGTTCAACAATGATATCGCGCAGATGGAATTCAGGCTTGTTCTGTCCCATATAAAGATAACGCAGTCGGTATTCAACATACATGAAGCGCTTCTGTCCGGGTTGCATCTTCTCCCAAGGGATACGCGTCGATTCATTTTCCTGTTCAAGGACATACTCTTTCATGGAAACGAATTGTATTTCCAATTTATTACATATCTTCTGAATCTCACTTTTTTGATTCTTGCCGTTATCATCCTCTTTGGCTGCCAGCCAGGTTATCCGGCAATTTCTGGACAACAGGATTTCCAGTTGAACTATCAGCGGGCTACTCTGTGATTGGCTTATGTAGGGGAAAACTATATATATCGGCGCATCCTTAACAGCATTGTCTGCCGCAAGTCTAGTGACGACCTTGACGATATTTTCATCAACATCATTCTGCTTGCGCACCCACAAAACAGTAGCATTTTCAATATCTGTAATACGGCTCTGTCTCTCACCGCTATCCAGAGAAATAAAGGATTGCTTCAACTTGTCCGTAAGGGCCAACAGACATTCAGCGCGATCTTTGATTAAAAAATAATTCCCGGCCACACACACCCCCAACAAATTACGCCACTATAGTTTTATAATATCATTTTTTGGCATACATTATATCAATAATTGATTTACCCACAAAAAAACCCATTCAAACGATGTCTGTAAAAACTTTTTTAACGCAACCCTTCCACGAGCTATGGATAGATAAATCACAAACTATAACTAGCTGATATTACGCATCAAGTAAACCTATAGCGCTACAGATAAAAACCTATACAAGAACCGACAACACAAATTTGGCACGCATTTAGCTATAAGTAAAGAAAGGGGGCATACATGAACAAAATTTTTCTAAAAAAGCATGAACGAAAAATCCGGCAGGCTCTCCTTGACCAGCCACAAATGACCCTTGAAGAGTTCCTCAAACAGGCATCAACAACAACTGACAATGGAACCGTAACCGTTCTCAAACCATCCAAAAAGGAGGAAGTAACTATGGCTACAACAATCGACGACATTAGGAGCTGTACTGACCTCACCGATACAATTGGCTTGCATTATAGCATTACTAACAATCAGGCATTAATGCTTGTAATAGTAAAATCCGGCATCAATTTCGAATCAATAGTCAAAGATTATGCGGAATGGTTCGTAACATCCTTTGAAAAATATAACGATATATTAGAACCGAAATGGTACAGACAATATCCAAAAGGAAATTGTTTTGCCGTAGTACCAATCACGCCTAATATGAAACAAGTCGCTAGTACCATGTAACTTTTAATATTTCGCTTGGTTTCAATATATGACATAGTGGC
>CAXYUZ010000071.1:0-14375 GCA_964292275.1 uncultured Desulfuromonadaceae bacterium | reverse complement strand
CTTCCTTAAAACTGTTTCAGCGGGTAGTTATCTGTTGCCATCAGATTTACAGGCAAATGTGTACGAATCTGTTTTCATTAATGACATGGCCGGATGGTAAAAAAAATACCCTGAACCGGGTATTTTCAGGGTATTGGGAGTGGGGAGAACATCAGTATCAGTCGTTTTGGTCGATATTTTAACAAATGATCAGATAATACCGATCTCTTTGGCCCGTTTCAGCGCCTCGCGGCGGCTCTTTGACTGCAGCTTTTCATAGATGTTTTTGATGTGTGTGTGGACGGTATGCGGGCTGATGAACAGTTGCTCGGCAATTTCCTTATAGGAAAGCCCCTGTTCAATACAGCGGACAATATTGCTTTCCCTGGCGGAGAGCGGATTCTCATCGGCACGCGTTTGCTGGAATTCAGTTAAAACCTTGCGGGCTATCTTGGGTGTCATCGGTGCTCCCCCCAATGATAGGCTGTGCAGACTGTCGATTAATTCTTTTGGTGAGTTTCCCTTGAGTACATAACCGGATGCCCCGGCTTTGAGGGCGGAAAATACATTCTCACGATCTTCAAATACGGTGTGGACAATTATTTCTGTATCTGGCAGCAGCTTCTTCACGTTTTGAATCAACTCGGTACCATGCATGCCGGGCAGGTCAAGATCGACCATCAGAATGTCCGGCCTCGAATCAGGCGGTTGTAAGAGAAACTCCTCTGCAGAACTGTATGTTTCGACGCTTTGAATACTGTCCTGGCCGGATAGCAACAGTTTTAGTGTTTTGCGGGTGATAGTGTTGTCTTCAACAATGGCAATTTTCATCAATAACTCCTACGGATTGAGTTGTTGGTAATCTAATTCAAGGCGTGCACATGTGCCATTATCGGTGATAATACTGAAGGAGGCACCCATGGCCTGGGAACGGCTGGAAATGTGCCCAAGGCCTCTGCGTTTAATGGTGTCTGAATCAAAACCGGTTCCGTTATCATTTACTTCCAGCACAAACCTTTCATGGTCTACATTGAAGATGACGGCAACTGCTGTTGCGCGGGAATGTTTGACAATATTTGCAATCAGTTCGCGGAAGATCCGGATGATATTGACATAGCGCAAGATGCCAGGAGAATCTGCATTTGCGGCAATCTTGGTCGTGAAGTTGAAACTTGTCCCGTGCGGGGCCAGCATATTCCCGCAGTGCACTCTGATTTCGGCCAGCAGATTATTCCAGGTGGCTTCGCTCTCCTCCATGGAATTCATAAAGGAACGAACCTCTGTGGTGCCTTCTATGGCAAGATCGGCTATCTGTTGCATGATTGCACAATGATCATGCCCGGATCTGTCCAGGTTGCCGTACTGTGCCAGCAGGGAGATATTGGTGATGATGCCGCCGATACCATCATGCAGATCTTTGATCAGCATCTCCTTTTCTTTGAAGTGCCGTTGTTCCTTTTCAATAGTGGAGAGCCGCAATTTTTCCATTCGCAGCTCATTTTCCAGTTCCTCTTTTTCTTTGATATCAGTGATATCCTCATGCAGCCAGAAAGTTCCCTTGGAAAGATCGGCGGTATCCAGCGTCTTACCGACGCATCTGACATGGATAGAAATTCCATCTTTGCGAACCAGTTCCAATACCGTTTCGTAAACGGCCCCTTCCGCCAGTTGCGGATACGCCTCAGCGGTCATCCTGTCATAGGCTTCGGTGGAGTGGTAAAATTTCTTGATGTCCTTTTGCCAAAGCTCTTCTTTAGTGTATTTCAGCATTTCACAGATTCTATTGTTCACCCAGACCTGTTTGCGATCAACGATTTTTGACATGCCGATTGGTGCGTTTTCGAGGATAATCGTAAGCTCGTTCATTGCGTTGTTGAGCTGGCCTGTTCGTTCCTCAATCCGTTCCTGGAGCGACCGGTTCAAACAGTCCAGTTCAATGACATGATTCTGGATGTTACTACCCATCTCTTGAAAATTTTCAATCAGCTGCCTGATCTCGATGACACCGCTTTCCGGCCATTGGATATTGGTCTGTGTGGCGATCTTGTTCGGCAGGTCGCTGGTCGTTCTATGCAGGGTTTCCAGGGTGATGAAGCTCTTTCGGCTCAATAGCTCGGCCAGTATCAGTGATGCCAGCGTAATCATGAATAGTATGGTCAGTTTGTTTGTATAGTTGTCATAGAGCATTCGCTGGAATGGGGCCACCGGCTGTTCCAGAATCAGCCGCCATTCGGCCTTGCCCCCTACCTGCTGTTCCGAGACATAGAATGAGTTCTTCCAGCGCTCAGATATGGGCGTGTTGTCTGGTATCGTCGGTATCCATTGTTTGAGGCCGTCATCCAGTGAGGACAACGTACCGTTATTGCGTTTGAACGGTGACATGATCGCCTGATCATCTCTGTTGGTCATAATGACCTTGCCGTTTTTGTCCAGCAGGGTGTAGAGCGTTGAATTTCTGGCCGAGAAGTTATTCAGCAGTTCTTTGATCTGGCCCATATTCAGGACGCCAATAACATAGCCGGCAAACTTTCCATCTCTGATTACCGGGGCTAACATCCCTACAATCGGCTTGCGCGGAGCAATCTTTCCCATGACCACTTCCGAAAACATCGGTTGCAGGGTCTGCTTTAGCAGAGGGATAAACGGTCGGTCGGCAAAATTTTTGCCAATATTGTTCTGTCCCTCTTCATCCCGCAGGGGAAAGTAGGCGATTGTCACTGCATCGGCATTATGCAGTCCGGCCCGCAGAAAATTCGTATCGGATTTTTTTAACTGTTCAAGATGAGGCTGTATCTGCTGCGCAGTTTTGGTAGTGGCCATTTCTGCCAGGTTTACAACGGGCAGTCTACGGTTGGCAAGCCAGGTTTCCATCGTCTGGGCTGCCTTTTGACTGTCATTGATCAGAGCATTGCGAATCTGAAGGTCTGCATTGTTAAAGTCTTCCTGGCTGTCGACTTGCAGCATGATCAGCGCCGGAAACATGACAAAGGCGACCAGCAGGTTGTAGATGATATCACGGTATGAGATTTGTGATGTGCGACTATAGAGAACAAAGCCGGTGTATACCAGTCTGGCGACCAGCGCATTGGCGATGCCGTTGATAGCCTGTTTGACCATGGTGATGTTAACAGTGCTGATCGGGACATGCATGATGATATGGTAGAACAGGTAAATCAGTGGCATACCGATGAAAAGCCAGTAGAGTGTGTCAGCCAGTACAAAACCAACACGCCGGTTTTTTACAAGACAACCGACAGCGGCGATCTCAAGGGTCATGATGATGATTGCGTAGGGATGGTTCCAGAGAAGATAGCTGTAACTGCTGATCAGAACAGCCGCTGTAATGCCCCGTCTGAGACCGAATATCTGCAGGGCCAGCATGGCAAAGATACTGCCGAAGAGGAAATTGATATTCAGAAAAATCGGATAGTTAAAGTAGTTGCCGAACAGTCCGGCAAAAACCAATGCAATCATCAGACATAATCTGTGTTGACGGCAGAAGTTCAGATATGCGGTTAAGGTATTGCCCATGGCACTTTTCCTCATTAAACTTGAGGTGGATTGAGGCACAATACAGTAATAAGAGGGTATTTAACAATACCCCGTTGTCATTGTCCGTTGATATTCTGGTATAATAAATGAAATGCCGGTTTTTTGAAAAAAATCCAGCAGTGAACGAGTCGTGATTTCATCAATATCAATCGCTGGGAATGGCTCAGTGGGCTAAACAGTGCTATATTGTCAATAACGATAACACAAGGAGAGATTGTTATGAGAACGGCATATTGGGACGCAATTGCAAACCGGAGAAGCTGCTACGCCATCAGTAAGGAGAGGGTTACCAGTGATGAGCGGACCGAGGAGATTGTCAGTGAGGCGGTGAAACATGTACCGTCATCGTTTAATTCACAGAGCGCTCGTGTGGTTATTCTGCTTGGCGAACAACATGACCGTTTGTGGGATATAACCAAGGCTGAGTTGAAAAAGATTGTCCCGGCAGATGCCTTTCAGGCCACCGAGGAGAAGATCAATGGTTCCTTTCGCAGCGGATACGGTTCGATTCTCTATTTCGAGGATATGACTGTTGTTGAGGGCTTTCAGCAGAAGTTTCAGGCATACCAGGATAATTTCCCGATCTGGTCCAATCAGTCATCGGGCATGCTGCAATTTGCAATCTGGACTGGTCTGGAGGTTGAGGGGTGGGGGGCAACGCTGCAGCACTACAATCCGGTTATTGATGAAGCAGTCAAGGCTGCCTGGGATATCCCGGCCAACTGGAAGCTGATTGCCCAGATGCCCTTCGGAAAACCGGTCTCAGCGCCGGCACCAAAGGAGTTTCAGCCATTGGAGGAGAGAATTAAATTGTATAAATAGTCTTTTAAGAGACAATGGTGCCCGGCTCGGGCTTGGTGTTTGTCTCCGGATGGTTTTATTAATTATCATAACAGTATAACGGGAGGGCTTTATGGATTTGATTGGCAATGCACTGACAATGAATGAATTGGTGGCCTATCAGGATGGTTCGGTGGTCAGCAAGACCCTGATTGATAAGAAGATTGGTACCCTGACTCTGTTTTCGTTTGACGCAGGTCAGGGGTTGAGCGAACATACGGCGCCATTTGACGCATTTATCCAGGTGGTGGATGGAGAGGCGGAGGTAAGTATTGATGGTCAGCCGCAGACTGTTTGTGCCGGACAGATGATCATTATGCCGGCCAATCATCCCCATTCACTTAAGGCAATCAAGCCGTTCAAAATGCTGCTGGTAATGATCAGGGCCTGAACCAGGCTGCTGTTGGGGATAGTCGTTACATCTATTGATCCGGTGATGAAATATATGAAGCGTAGGGCTGAACTGATGTTCGCCCAATCTGGGTGTATGCAATACGTCCCTACAGCAGGGTTTAAATGTTTAATCACCCGAACAATAACAGGAACAACATGCAGAACGAAAAATTGACACTACTGCTGCAGCGATTTGCCTCCGCTGCCGTAAATCATTTTCAGGCAATTGAGAACATGGATGAAAAACGGGCCAACAGCTGTGCGGCCATGATTGCCGGGCTGTATAAATCCATTGTTACAACCGGTGAGGATGGAAAAAAGGGGCTGTTGATGCTGACCGGCAATGCCGATCCGGTTATCGCCGGAATGGCCGCTGTTTATTCTGTCCGCTACAATTGTGAACAGAGTATGGCAACCCTGAAAGCTATCGCTGCGTTGCCGGGGTTGCTTGGTTTCAGGGCGCAGACGGCGGTTGAACGCTGGGAGAGCGGCGAGTGGCAGGGGCCGGAAGAATAAGGCGCGACAGTTGCACAAACCTATATTTGTGCTAATGTCAGCATATTCATTTGCAATATGAGATCATCACAAAAGGAGAACAAAATGGTTAAAAGGGCAGGTTTGATTTTTGGAGTGTCGTTGATTTCCTGCATGATGCTTGCTGGTTGTCAGAAGGCCGCGGACAAGGCCATTGAGGCCAAGCTGGCCAAGGAAGGGGTTAAGGCCAAGGTAGACAGCAGCAGTGAAAAGGTCACCATTGAAACAAAGGATGGCAAGGCGGTTTATTCCGCTGGCAAGAGCGCCACAATCCCGGAAAACTTTCCAAAGGATGTCTATGTCTACGAGGGGACCAAGGTTAACGTTGCCATTGCGACGCCGGATGGATTTTCCGTAGTAATGGAGAGCAGTGACGCACCGGAAAAAATCGTGGCTGCATATAAAAGCAAGATGGCTGCCGCTGGATGGAAGGAAGAGATGGTCATGAACCAGGGTGCGCAATCCATGCTGGGTTATAAAAAGGAAAAACGGGTTGCCAATGTGATTGTAATCAACGAGAAGAAACCGGTTACGGCAATAACACTTACGGTTTCAGGGCCGAAACAGAAATAGTACCAATTCCAGGTCAAAGTGCTGTTTTTATTACATCAATCCCCGTCACCTTGGTTTTATCTTTGATTTGAAATTGGAATATCACAGTCACCCGGCATCTGCATTAGTGGATGCCGGGAAGAGTTATATCGCTTCAGCGGCGGCTAAAACTGCTGTTGTTAAAATCGTAATCGGATCAATGACCGGTAAGGCCCGCAGATAGCCGGTTTGCTGTCTGGGCAAACCGATATCCGTTCTTGCCGGTTTTTTTAACCTCATACATAGCCTCGTCCGCCAACATAATCAGCTTTTCCTCATCCGTACAATCTAGCGGGAATATGGCAATGCCGATGCTCGTGCCGACCTCAGCCTGTTGTTCATTGTAGCTAATAGGCTGAGAGACCGCCGTAATTAATTTTTCCGCTATCTTTGAGATATTGTCGGTATTCTCCAGTCCGGTTGCGATGATGAGGAATTCATCTCCACCAATACGGGCAACAATATCGGTCTTGCGAAAACATGAAAGCATTCGTTGAGCCACCTGTTTCAGCACATAGTCGCCGGCATCATGGCCAAGGGTGTCATTAACGCTTTTGAAACCATCCAGGTCCATAAACATCAGTGCAACCATGGTCTTATTCCGTCTGGCAACCCCAAGGGACATGGTCAGATGTTCCTTGGCCATATGTCTGGTGGGCAGACCGGTCAAACTGTCGTGTGTGGCCATGTGCCATATCTGTTCTTCTGACTGCTTGCGCTGCGTGATATCAATGATCGAGATAATCCCGGCCGAGTGACCGCCAATCGTAGTGGATGCCCCATAGACTTCAATCCACTTTTCGCTGCCACCTTTGCTGATAATTTTTGCCTCATATCCAGGTTTTACAGCCTCACCTCGTTGACGTTTCTGTCCTGACTCCATGATCAGCTGCTTGTAATCAGGATGGATAAAATCCCAGGTATTCTGACTCAAGAGCTCCTGAAACGAGAAACCGCTGATCCTCTCGGCCGCCTCGTTTGCATAAACCCAGCGATTATTCTGGTGGAGCATAATGGCTGTCGGTGAGGAGTGCGACAGCTCCCTGAACTTCTGCTCACTTTCCCTGAGGGCTGCCTCGGCATGTTTGCGATCCGTAATGTCACGCGTAACAGAAAGGTGTTCCACTGCCGCATTGTCATAGATGGGAGCGGCATGGGTCTCGAATATGCGCCTCTGGCCGTTCAGGGAAACTACCTCGAATTCCAGCTTAACCTTTTCACCAGCAATCACCCTGCTGTGCATATCCTCGTAAGCGGATCTGTATTCCGGGGCAACAAAATCATAGACGGAGCGGTTCACAATCTGTTCAGACGCATCAGCTTTAATCATCGCCAGGCCTGCCGGGTTCATATGTTTAAACGTGCCATCGGCAGCGATGATGGAGATACACTCCGGTTCATTATCCAGTATGGCTTGCAGATAGGCCTTGCTCACCGTCAATTCATGCGCCGTTATCTGCAGACGGCGCTTTGTAATAAACAACCGGGCCGATAAAAGCAGGATCACAGCCATGACCGCCAGGCCGCCTGCAACTTGCCAGCGATAACGTTCCAGCACATCTTGCAGTGTAAAACCGGGGGCGGCATCAAAGGGAGGGAAACGCAGTTCTCTGAGCACCACTTCAACAGAATGGTAGTCTGCCGGTACAGAGAAACCATGGATGCGCATGGCCTGCATGAAGGGGTTGTCTGCTTCCATTTCAAAAAGTTTTGCCGCAACCAGACGGGCAATCTTTTCGTTGGTCTGGGGCATGGCCGAAAAAGGCCATTCCGGATAGAGCGGTGTGGATAGCTGCTGCGGAAATTTGGCCTGTTTCTGGAGATTGAGAACCTTGATCTGTCGGATATCCAGCATACCGTCATGTGCGGCCCCTTCTACAACTCCGGTGCGTACAAAGCCGACGTCGGCACGACCGTCCAGCACCGCCTTGATGACATTGTCATGGGGCATGCCGGTCACAACCAGAGTTGCATTTTTGGGCAGGTATATCCCGACTTTTTTGAGCTCATAGGCCTGCATCTGATAGCCGCCCAGTGATTCCGTATCCGGCACAGCAATGCGTTTGCCCTTGATATCACCAAGTGTATTGATGTCGTTTCGCTCGGCCCTGGTGAGGATCACGCCGCCAAACGCGCTGAAACGCTGACCCTTGATGTCGACGGCCAGCGTGGCAAGCGGAGATGTTAATCCATAGTGTTCCTTGAGCAGGATAAAGTGGCAGGGGTTGGTTAGGACGAAATCTACTTTACGTTTGGCAACCGCCTCATTCATTTCGGGACAGGTGAGCGCCTCAATAACAAAATCATGTTCAGGCATGGCCTGTTTGAGTGCATCAGACAACGGCTGCCACTGTTTTAGTGTTTGTGGTTTGGGACGGAACGATAATATGCCGATTTTTACTGGTTCGGCGGCCTGAACCGAAACCGATGGAAAAATAGTACCGGTTAAACAGACCAGCAGCATCACTATAAAAATGCATATGCTATTCGTGCGCATGTTTATTATTTACCTCTTTTCCCGAACTTTATTAAGGTCTTGCCGATGGCAGCAAAGTGTGGCTTGTCAAATAATGCGAAAGTAATTAAAAAATAGCATATAAAACCATTGCAGTCTTGACTAATTTCAAAAAATGGCCTGTCTGACTGGTAATGACGTTGAATGATCGCTTCCGCCGGTTCAGATGAAATATCTTTGTTTAAATCTGCTTACGCAGGTGGTCTCTGTTTTTTAATGGCATGAAGGAGGTTGTAGCATGACCCTGGATACCCAATTTACCTATCGTCCGGTTGGCATACTGCGTTCACCTTATACCCGTCGCATTGATGCCCCCCATCAAAGCACGGTGGTGGAGGGGACGGAAAGCGGCGATTTTGCCATTGCTACCCTGGAGCTTGCGGATTGGCTGGATGAAAAAGTTGTTCAGGATCTGAACGGTTTTGAGCGGCTCTGGTTGATCTTTGCCTTTCATCTCAGTGAAGGGTGGAAGAGTTGTGTCAAGCCGCCGCGTGGCGGGGCAAAGCGTGGCGTGCTGGCTACCCGTTCTCCGCATCGTCCCAATTCCATCGGGCTTTCGGCCGTGGAGCTGGTCGCGGTTGAAGGGAGGACGCTGCATCTGCGTGGTGTGGATCTGCTGGATGGCACGCCTGTTCTGGATATCAAGCCATATGTCCCCTACGCCGATGCCTTTCCGGATGCCAAGGCCGGATGGATTGATGAGCTGGATGCAAGGCTGGGGCGTTATTATGCGCCTGGCCCCAGAAAACCCAGGTAATACCAATTCCAAATCAAAACGCTACCTTCGTTGGCTTGCCTTCGGCTCCTTAACGTACGGATTGTACGCCTTCGTCGCCTCAATCCTCGCCGCCCTGGTTTCATCTTTGATTTGAAATTGGGCCGCTGTCTGGCCGGATATCAGTCATTACAATCAACCCTTAATGATTCAATCCACTCCTGGATGAAAAGGTCGATGTATTCATTGCTGATGGCGCTGGAGTGCGGTGTGATCAGGACGTTGGGCAGATCCCAGAGCGGTGATGTCAGCGGGAGCGGCTCCGTGGAGAATACATCCAGTCCGGCCCCGGCGAGTCTTCCACCCTTCAGCGCCGCGATCAGATCCTCCTCGCAATAGCAGTTGCCGCGTCCGAGGTTGTAGAGGAACGCCCCTGGCTTGAGTCTGTTGAAATGCGCCTTGCTGAAAAGGGCATCGGTCGCCTTTCCTCCGGGTAGTACAAATACGATGTGATCGGCCTCTGGCAGGGCAACCTCCAGCTCATCCAATGTAATAAGCCTGACGCCGTTTTGTGTGGTAATGGGTGTTCTGCGTACACCGGTGACCCTGGCGCCAAAGGCAAGCAGCAGTTCTGCCATCTGCTGTCCAAGGGCGCCGTAGCCGATAATCAGCACCTGCTGGCTGAACAGTGAACGGCTGCCATCCAGCTCCTGGCGTTTCCACTGCCTGGACTTCTGGTTTTCAACGGTCTTGGTAATTCGCCGGTTAAAATAGAGCATCATTGAAAGCAGGCTTTCGCGCATGATTCGTCCATGAAAGCGGCCGTAGTGACATTCGACCTCTCCGCTTGGATCGGCGGCAACCCAGTCATGCCCGGCTGCCGGGGTGTAGACCGCCTTCAGCCTCTTTGCACCGGCATACCATCCTGCCTGGAACAACCAGGTCAGGACGCACTCCGCCCCTGGTAGTTTGTTCAAAAAATCCTGTTTGTTGTCGACAATGTCCAGCTCTACATCTGGAAATGCCTGGCGGATCATATCAATATGGCGTGACTTGATAGAGAATGAGTCGACACTATTGTGCAGGTTTATCAGCAGATTTTTGAATTTCATGGTTGCGTCCCTCGTGATCTCTCTTTCGGTTCATGATTTGCGGGATATAATATCATGGATTTGTTTGATTGCGGATCAAGATCAGCGCGGGTTATATTGGAAATTGCCATTTTTACAGCCACATGGAGTCATTATGGAAAAAACCGCTGTACTGCTGCTTCAGATGGGTGGGCCTGACTCGTTGGAGGGGATTGAGCCATTCCTGTTCAATCTGTTCAGTGACCGTGACATTATCCGTATCGGGCCTGCTTTTATACAGCCGTTGATTGCGCGCTTCATCTCCAGGCGGCGCGCGAAAAAAGTGACCGGTTATTACCGGCAGATTGGTGGCGGTTCGCCAATCCGCCGCCTGACTGAACAGCAGGCCGCTGCGCTGGAAACTGTGCTGGGGGAGGGGTATCGCTGCTTTGTGGCCATGCGTTATTCCCAGCCGGATACCAGTCAGGCATTGGCGGAGATCAGGCGCGACGGGATCAGCCGGGTGATCGTTCTGCCGCTCTATCCCCATTTTTCAAGGGCCACCACCGGTTCCAGTTTCAATGAACTGCAACGGCAGCTGGCACAATACCCCGGTCAGTTTCAACTGTCATTTGTCCATCAGTTCTGCGACCACCCGCTCTACATACAGGCGCTTGCCGAGAAGATTGAACAGGCGCTGGCCGGTTTTGCCGATCGCGGTCAGGTTCAGCTGCTCTTTTCAGCCCATGGCCTGCCGCAGTCATTCATTGATTCCGGTGACCCCTATCTGGAGCAGATTGAGACTTCCGTGGCCCTGGTAATGGAGCGCTTTGGTGGTCTGTCGCACCATCTGGCCTTTCAGTCGCGGGCCGGGCCGGTGAAGTGGCTGGAGCCATCCAGCGAGGCAAAGATCAGCGAGCTGGTTTCCAACGGCTGCCAGCATTTGCTGGTAGTGGCTATATCGTTTGTCTCCGATCATATCGAAACCCTTTACGAGGTTGATATTCAGTACGCCCAGGAGGCGCATCAGCAGGGGATTGCTGATTTCAGGCGTGTGGAGTCACTCAACGCATCGCCGTGCTTTATTGCCTGTCTGGCTGATCTGGTTGTGAAGACTGCTGCGGGGGAGGGGTGCTGATTTGTTTTGGTTTGCGGCGATTATCTGATTTTGGGTGGCACTCCACTGGTAGTAATCATCTTTTCCCTCACTAACGGAGTTGTTGAAATGGTTTTGAGTGAAATTAATGACATCCGCATCTGTGTGTAGCATTTTTCTGGTTAGTCATGATGAACTCAGCACATTCTGCTGCATGTGTCATTGAGATTAAGTGGCCGCCATCTATCAAAAGGTCAACAGTCTTTGGCGGTGGAATTATCAAATCATGTTTGCCGTGTAACCGAAAGATTTTAGTTGTGTTTGGAGTAAGGCCTTCCCACTTGAATATGGCAGCACACATGGCCCGAATGAATAACGGATCTGAATTGAAAAACATCTGAGCTAGTTCTGTTGGAATTTTACCCGCTGAAATACGGAGCCAGTCGATAGGGGTAATTTGAGCCAACGGATGAAGCAGTGTGAGGATGGAATTTATTTCTTCTTTCCGGATTGCACTGCCGATTAAATACAAACGGTGAATCTGCCGGATCTTTGTTATTTCGCAGGCAACCATGCCTCCAAGGGATGCGCCAATCAAATCATCTCCGTCCTTGATCTGACATGATTCGCACATTGAGCAGGCAACCTCGCTCAAGCTTTGTTCCTCCGAGTGATGTACCCAGTCATGGGTCACAAGATCAGGGATGCTTGTCCAAGGTGCTGGGAACATCCTATGGTCGGCGCCCATACCGGGCAATGCATGTATCATGTTTTTTTGCCTGAACCACTTAATCACTTGAGTTTAAGGTTACATAGATGTTGAAATAAACACTGCCTCATTTTGGCATTTGATCTGAGGGTTTGGCATACATAAACTGGATTTTAATTCAAGTCCTAAAACATTTTTGACTTTCATTGCTTTTGCCGTACAGGCATCTTCAGGAAGCGTTGAAAGATAAGCACTTTCATTTTCCTGCAATATAAATGTGTTGCCCTTTTTTCTCTTGTTAATATCAATATTAGTGCCGTTTGAACTTGTGATAGACCTAATAGCCCATATATATTGAGGCCTCATTGATACATGAACTTCATTGTTAATTACGGTTACATTGTCAACCCAGCAAAAGCCCCCAGCTGTTTCCTTCTGTAATATCGGTCTGACATGTGATTTAGCTTTTTGAGATTCAAAAATAATAATTATGACAAGTAATAAGCTTAAAACTGTGTATATGAGATATTTAGTCTTTTTTTGCATATAAATTCCTCTATCTAACCTGTTTGTTGTTCATCTTATCTTTGCCGTCAATTTCTCTGGCGGCAAAATTTTCGCTTCATTCCCGTCGTCCGTATTCTGCATGATATCGTAAGTGTACACATACCAGGCTGTCGCCGTATTTTTTTAGCAGGTCTTTGAAAAACTACTGCGCACTCTCTAGGTTTAAGTGTCAGGCGCGTCTTTGAGGGCAACTTGTATCTTGTTGATTTATTTGCTCGAAATATACGATGTCTTTGGTAGCGTGTAAATAATTAAATCTCAATGAGTTTGGTGTTAATGGATAAGTTGTTAATGAGCTGTATGTATTTTTATTAGTAAAATATAATTGAAATATTCAGAAAACAATGTCATAAAAGCAATCTTTCGCTGACCGATAGCAATTTACTGTGCAGGACAAGGTGGTGCAGGTGATAAGAGAACAGCTGATTGAAATTATCGAATGGGTAACCGACGATCCGAATCTGTTGATGTACAAGTTCGCCGATGCGGATAAGGAGATCAAGAACGGGGCTCAACTGATTGTGAGGGAGTCCCAGCAGGCGCTTTTACTGAATGAAGGTAAACTGGCCGATACGTTCGCCGCCGGCCGCCATACGCTCAGCACGGCAAACATACCGTTGTTGAGCAGTCTCAAGGGGTGGAAGTACGGTTTTGAGAGCCCTTTCAAGGCAGACGTCTATTTTTTCAGCACCCAGCAGTTCATTGATCTGAAGTGGGGTACCCCGGCACCGATCCTGATGCGCGATCCGGAGTTCAAGCAGGTACGCGTCCGGGCTTTCGGCAGCTTCGGTATTCGTATTTCCGATGTGGGACGTTTCTTTAAACAGTATGCCGGTACCTGTCCCAGGTTGACTATCTTTGAACTTGAAAAACAGCTGCGCGACCTGATCGCTTCCCGGTTCGGCGAGCTGCTGGCCGGTTCCAACCTGAGCGTGCTGGATGTGGCCGGAAACCTGACGGCATTGGGCCAGCGCATTGAGCCGATGCTGAAACCTTACTTCGACAGCCTGGGAATCGAGCTGACCCAGTTTGTTATTGCCAGTGCCACTCTGCCGGACGAGGTTACCGCCTATTATGACAAAGTGACCGGTATGAATATGGTCGGGGATCTGGACCGGTTTCAGAAGTTCAACTGTGCCGATGCTATCGGCAGTCCCGGCAGCGGCATGCATGATGCCGTACAGCAAGGGGCGATGCTGAATATGATGATGGCCCAGATGCAGGCAGGGCAGGGCGCACGGCCTGTTGAAGCCGCTGCCGACGATATTACGGCAAAACTGACCAGGCTGAAGGGGCTATTTGACCAGCAGTTGATTGATGAAGCGGAGTACAGGCAGAAAAAAACCGAACTGCTGGAAAGGCTTTGACCGTGACAGAAAACAGCAAGCCACTTTCGCTGGTGGAGAGAATGAAGCTGAAAGCGCAGCAGCAGACCCATTATGGCGGTGAAGTCAGGATGGAAGCGGCCAATGTGGATATTGTGGACTGCCGCCAGTGCGGCGCAGGCAGGGCTGATCAGCATGGTTTGACCCACTGCCGGTACTGCGGATTCGAATTTATGAAGGCTGCGTTGACCGATGGAATTCACATTACGAGGGACCGGAACTCGCAGTGAGTCCGGTCTGAACGGATTGATGAGGAGCAGGAAGGATGCTTGGATTTTTTTCTGGTAAAAAGGCACCGGCAGAGCCGTTAGTCATTCCCGTAATGGCTGAGCTGCAGGATAAGGAGCAGCGATGGTTTGTTTTTCTGGAGAAGTTGGAGGCCAGTCTGGTCGAGTTGGCTGAAGGTGCAGAAATTGAAGGGATGATTTT
>CAXYUZ010000070.1:0-14574 GCA_964292275.1 uncultured Desulfuromonadaceae bacterium | reverse complement strand
TGAAATTATGCAAAAAATTGTGTAATAAAGTGTCCGGAAAAGTGTTGACACATCACCTTTCATCGTACTCTGGAATCCAGACAATATCTGTCTCAATATTACCATGCCTAACAGCATGTGTTAGAGCACGTATCACGGGATTATATTTGGGGAAGTTTTCATAAATCAAATCATCATCTTTACATTTGGCAAATGCCGTGGGGTCATATCCAGCGACCAAGCAAGCTGCTTCTTGTAAAGAAACAGCCTCTGGAAGATGCCAGAGCGAATCAATTTCACTGTTTTCTTTCATATCATCTCCTTACATATAAACTCACGCAAACATCTAACTGTTATCCATTTTTCTGACGTTGCAACGGGATAACCTTTGCCACAGCCTTCAATCCATCCAGATAATCTGCCCATAGCTGCATCATCTTTTTGCGCTCAACAAGATGAGCCGTCCTGTTGTAGGCACGCCCGTTTGGGTCTTTAACAGCATGTGCAAGTTGATGTTCAATGAAATCTGGTCGAATTTGCAAAACTTCATCAAGAATAGTACGTGCCATCGCCCGAAAACCGTGGCCTGTTTGATCATCAGAAGTATATCCCATACGACGGAGTGCAGCATTAATAGCATTGTTTGTCATTGGACGAAGAGGGGTTCTGTGGCAAGGGAAAACATATTTGCTGTGTCCAGTTAATGGCTGCAACTCTTTCAGAATGGCTACGGCTTGCTTGCAAAGCGGTACAATATGAGCTTGTTTCATCTTCATCTTTTGCGCCGGAATATTCCATTGTGACGCATCAAAATCAATCTCTACCCATTCCATCTGCCTCAACTCACCAGGTCGTACAAACAACATCGGTGCTAGCTGTAAGGCACACTTTACGTGGAAAGTACCCTTAAAACCATCAATAGCCCGAAGTAATTCGGCAACCTCTTTTGGGTCTGTAATAGCCGCATGATGCCTTTCTTGCGTCGGTGGCAATGCTCCCCGAAGATCTGCCGCTACGTCCCTTTCTGCACGCCCTGTCGCCACGGCATAACGCAACACCTGCCCCGCTATGGTTCGAATCCTGTGAGCCGTTTCTAGCGCCCCCCTGCCCTCTACACGACGTAACACCGCCAGCAACTCAACTGGCTTAATATCTCCTATTGTTTTTTCTCCCAGCCAAGGAAAAACATCCCGTTCTAGACGGCTCATAATTGTTTCAGCGTGTCCTGAAGTCCATTGGCCAGAAAATTTAGCATGCCATTCGCGCGCTACTATCTCAAAACTGTTTTCCTCAAGCGCGACCTTAGCTTGCTTAAGAGCTTTTTTCATCTCACCAGGGTCTACACCATTAGCCAACAGCTTCTTTGCATCTTCCCTACGCTGTCTGGCATCAGCAAGAGTGATTACTGGGTAAACACCAAAAGACAACCGTTTTTCTTTTTCAGCAAATCTGTACTTGAGGTTCCAGAGTTTTCCGCCAGTAGGTGTCACCAGCAGAAACAGTCCCCCACCATCCGACAACTTGTATTCCTTGGCATGAGGTTTGGCCGTTTTTACCTGAATATCTGTAAGGGGCATAATCCTTTTAGGCATAGGTTTTTCCTCCTTTTTAGGGGCGTCTATTTTATTTTTTAGGGCGTCCATATATCGATGGGGGCGCTTACAGCTCCAAACCGCCCCCATAACCACCGGATTTAAACATACCAAAACAGACAACACCGGACAACACAAAAAGAAAAGCCCTTGATTTCTCAAGGGCTTCTGGACTTATCCGGACCTTGCCGGACTATTAAATGGTGGAGGTGGTGGGAGTCGAACCCACGTCCGAAGAACCTACAATCTGAATTACTACACCGTTAGTCAGTTGCTCAATTTAACCGGTTCAATCCGCAAATGACAAAGCATCAAACCAGCGGTCCCGTTGATCTCGGGTTGCGCTACGGGCGTCGCGCTCCCCTATCCGATAGTGAATGACGTCCCCGTTGTACCATCGGCATCTTCATTGGGGACGCCTGTTAAGCAGCTAGTGCAACAGGAGTGTTATAATTGTCGGCAATTAAGCCGTTGCAGGTTTATTAAGGTCGGCCACCTGCCCCGACCCGGTGCAATCCAGATGTTCACTTCCCCGTCGAAACCTTTACACCCCCCTGTAAAATCTGTTCATAATCCCACGTTCAATATTTTCAAGCTTTAGACCTTCAACTACGAACAACGAACCGTTATTATTCCCTGTTCCTGGACTTCAATACCTGAGACATCTCTCGCTGAGAATCCTTTTTCTTCATATCCTCACGCTTGTCATGCAATTTTTTACCCTTGGCCAGACCAACCTCAACCTTTACCAGACCATCCTTGAAGTAAAGCCTTAATGGAATGGCGGAATAACCCTGCTCCCGGATTCGGCCATACATACGCTCAATCTGCTTACGATGCAACAGCAACTTGCGATTTCTATCAACCTGATGGTTCTGGCGACTACCAAAACTGTACGGAGAAATATGCAGATTATGCAAAAAGGCTTCACCATTTCGAACAGTCATGAACGAATCCGTCAGGTTGGCATTACCCTCACGCAGTGACTTGACCTCTGTCCCCTGCAGAACAATCCCGGCCTCGAGTTTCTCCTCGATGAAATAATCGTGATAGGCCTTTTTATTATTGCAAATCAGTTTTTCGCTCATTGAATGATACTAGCAGATATACGTTAAAAACTAAAAGGATTGATTAACAGAAAAATAACGGGAGTCAATCAGCCTGACTCCCGTTATGGCAAAATAAGTTCAACTTGCGATCTAACGGCTGGTTTCCAAGGCAGATACATTCTTACCTGCTACCATCCCGCTTAACCTCTGGTTCATCATTCGACTTACTCAGCTTATCACTCATCTGTACAGCCGCACCGGATATTGTAATTGTGTCAGTCTTGGTCTCTTTGATGGACTGATCGGCAGCCTGATTTGACTGAGCTACTGGAAAATGTTGTGTCACATTGGCCAGTGGATTTATATTGGATGGACTGGCAATAACACTTGTAGGTGAAATCTGGGCTAATGACATTTGATACACCCTCCTTTCTTCCCATGTTATTAATCTTATCGACAGCATCCATTTTTTCTTTAATCAATAACATATCCAACACAGTCAAACCAGCCCGATTTATCAATAACTCAATGCCAATTTAATCTTATCCATCCAACTAAAAAACCGCATCTGAATAAAAGATGCGGTTTGATGTTAAATGATGTGTGCTGAAAAATCAGTTTGCTGATGGTGTCTCAACAGGGGCCTGAGCTGGAGCTACAGGAGCCTTTTCTACCTTTTTATGATGATGTTTTTTGTGATGCTTACGGTGATGTTTTTTATGATGTTTTTTCACTTCTGGTTTTGCAGTTGATGCCTGAACAGGAGTTTCCGGGTTTGCAGGCGGGGCGACAGGTTCAGCAGCAAAAACGACACCAGCAAAGGCAACAGCAACAAGGGATGCAACAACAGTGGATAGTATCTTTTTCATCTTCGGACCTCCGTTTTTTAATGCTTCTTGATTAAAACTTATAGCACCAAGCATGCCAAGAAACAAATAGCTGTATAACAGACTGTTTTTACTGATTTTATAAAATCAGGCTTTAAAATTATCGAATTTCACCCCACCCCATAAGCACCCCACTCCACCTCTTTTAAGGCAACAACATATCCCCACTAAAACTATCCGCTCCCAGCCTTGTTCCGTATGGCAACCGGATAACATTTCTGCTAAATTCAAACAATCATATAAAAGAAGGAGCGATACCATGGACAAATTCATGCAGTCAGCTATTGAAGAGGCCCGGCTCGGGATGAATGAAGGCGGCATACCAATTGGTTCTGTACTGGTCCATAACGGTAAAATTCTAGGCAGGGGACATAACCGCAGGGTTCAGAAAGGAAGCGCAATCCTTCATGGAGAGATGGATGCTCTTGAAAATGCCGGTAGACTTCCGGCCAGCGTCTACAGGGAATCGATTCTGTACACGACCCTGTCGCCATGTCCCATGTGTAGCGGTGCAATCATCCTCTACGGAATCCCGAAGGTTATTATCGGCGAAAGCAGCACATTCATGGGAGAAGAAGAGTTGCTCCGTTCCCGTGGCGTGGAGATTGAGGTGTTGCAAAACCATGAATGTATTGAACTGATGCAAAAATTCATCGCTGAAAAACCGGAACTATGGAATGAGGATATCGGCATATGAACAAGCAGAACGATCAGGCCGCACACTGGATTGAACAACTCAAGCTGACCAGCCACCCGGAAGGAGGATGGTTTGCCGAGACGTACCGCTCTGCCGGTTCGATTCCGGCTTCGGGACTGCCGGCATGCTTCAACGGCCCACGCTCATACTGCACGGCGATCTATTTTTTACTGGAACAGGGGCAGGTATCCACGTTCCACCGGATCAAGTCGGACGAAATCTGGCACTTTTATGACGGAGCGCCATTGATGATACACATTATCTCTCCTGATGGATTGTATTCTACCATCCGCCTTGGTCGCAATGCCGCGGCAGAAGAGCGTTTCCAGGCCGTGGTTCCAGCAGGCTGCTGGTTCGGGGCCGAGACATCAGGCCCATTTTCGCTGGTCGGTTGCACGGTGGCACCTGGCTTCGACTTCCAGGATTTCGAAATGGCGGAACGGGCTAACTTGACCGCTCAATTTCCTGATCACGCTGGGATAATCGCACGTTTGAGCAGATAACCTCTGCCGCAAACAAAGGACAGGGCTTAATCAGCACCGAAATCATCATCACTCCAGAGGATGCAGCCTGCCACCTTTGGATGCGGCACATGCTTTTCAAGAACAGCAAGCCACTGGGCGGTCTCTTCCGCCGGAATTTCATGGTTAACCAGCTTACTGGTCAACTCCTCCAGCCGACATTTAGATATTGTATTCATCCGGATTATCCTCTTAAACAATCACAGTTTTAACTGCCGGGGTCAATCAGCACCCCGGCAGCAGACAGACAACTCGCAAAACCGCCATCGACAACAAGCGCTACGCCTTTGCCTGAAGCGATGCACCCCACTCGATCTTTCGGGTCAGGTACATGAAGATCGCCAACACGGCAAACAGACCAACACTCCCCATCAACAACGCATAATCCTCAAGCTGAAGCAGTATGTAGAGAAATCCATACAAGCCGGATATCAGACCAGTAATCACCGCCGCCAGCGTCTTGCTGTTAAACAGGCTCTTACAATAGGCGCCGATCAGTATTACCGTGCTCAATGTGGCGGCAAGGTAACTGGCCTGGAACGAGATATGTTCCGACAGAGAGAGCAGCAGTGTATAAAAGATGATCAGCGCCAGACCAACCAGAAAATATTGTATGGGATGGACATATTTGTTATTCAGCAACTCGATTACAAAAAAGGCTGCAAAAGTCAGGACAACGAACATCAAGGCATATTTAGTCGTGCGCATGGTTTTCTGATAACCATCCACCGGCTTAACCAGGTTGACTCCAAAGGCGGACGAAGAAAGCTGGTGCTGATTGCCAACCCATTTCTGGGGGTAGTTTCGATTCAGCTGCAGCACCTTCCACTGGGCTGTAAAACCATCCTTGCTTATACTACGCGTCTCCGGCAAAAAATTGCCCTGAAAGCTGGGTGTACTCCACTTGGATGCCAGCGAAACACTGTTTTCCTTTCCAACCGGTATGACGTTCAGTTCCTGGGCGCCATTGAGGTTGATATCAATGGAAAATGTATGACTCTGGTTGGACCCTGCCAGACTTATCGGCGCACTGACTCCCGAAGCAAGGACATCGTTGCTCGGAATCCCAGGATTGACTGACATGGCCGCGCCATTCCACTTGAGCACAAGATTATCCCTGATCCCCTTCATATCGCTAATGCCGAATGAAATAAAGGCATCCTTCCAGAGGATCTGATCCCTGGCAACCGGAAGTCCACTCATATCCGGCACAGAGAATCGCCCCGACAGGTGCAGCTTACTGCCATATAAAACGACCTGATACAAACCGCGATTACGGATCTCCGGCTGCATGACGCCATCGATATTAAGTTCATCCGGCAGAAAGTGTGCAAACTGCATCCGGGAAACAACACTCCCGTTTCCATCCTTATGATAAGACATGAATGGCACGCTCAAGACCGGTCCGGCAACCGTCTGGCTGCCGCCCCACTTTTCACTGACCTCCCTGACCGCCCTGTTTCTGGTCGATTCCCGCTCATGAATCAGGCCATACATCATAAATGCTGGTATCATCAAAACAAGGCTGATTGCGGCGATAATAACAACCCGTATCCCCACCGATGTTCTCATTTTTTCTGTTTTCATCTGGATCTCCTCCCGGCAACGCTTGTTTAGTTCAGATGAGTAGAGTATAAGAAAGGCGTATGACGCCCTGATGAAGCGTCTGTGAAGAAATCTGCGAAATTTTGTGCAGATTCTGTGCAGGGCATAATCGCAGCGGCCAGAAATCAGGATGGATAAAACGGGACGGAACCGATGGCACGGGAAACAACCATTTTAGTCGTTGATGACGACCCTCATATTCGTGAGGTTGTTCGTTTTGCTTTGGAGAAAGGGGGATTTCGTCCCCTGCTGGCCAGTGACGGGCAAGAGGCGTTAACACTGTTCAACGAACAGTCACCCGACCTGATCATCCTTGACATCATCATGAAGGAGATGGACGGCACCGACGTCTGCCGGGCAATCCGCACCCGTTCAAGTGTGCCGATCATATTCCTCTCCTCTAAGGATGACGAAATCGACCGGATCATCGGGCTGGAACTGGGCGGGGATGATTATGTCAGCAAGCCGTTCAGTCCGCGCGAACTGGTGGCAAGGGTCAAGGCCGTGCTGCGCAGGGGAACCTTGGATAACAACATGCTTTATCCAAAGGCCGCAGCAGCAGAGGGGATATTGCAGCATGCTGCGCTCCGGCTTGACCCGGTAAGATTCCAGGCATTTTGGGGTGATACGGAGGTTATCCTGACCGCCACCGAGTTTGGAATCCTGAAGACACTGCTCGGTTATCCCGGCAAGGTTTACTCTCGCAATGAACTGATGAGCGGCGCGTATGAGCATGATAACCACGTCACAGACAGAACCATCGACAGCCATGTCCGGCGAATCAGACGCAAATTCAACGACATCGGTGGCGACCCGGTTGAGACGATCCACGGCATCGGCTACAAGCTCAGTTCATGCCTCCAGGGGGGCGGATGCGCTGGAAACCAAGGTTAAGCACGATTCTGCTCGTCATCAATATCATCATCCTGCTGCTCCCCCTGGGTGGAATCGGCGTACTGCGCATCTACGAAAGTGAACTAATCCGGCGCACAGAATCGGAATTGATTGCACAGGCGACACTGATTGGCGCCGCCTACCGTGAAGCGCTGATCCATACCAAGCAGCCAGCGCCCCCCGGCAGCCTCCCCCACCCCGCTTCACCCGCATACGGGATAGCACTTGCCTATAAAGAACCAGCCCTAAACGACAAAACGCAAAAATATCACCCGATTTCGCCCAAACTGGATATTTCCAATGAAATCATCCGGCCGCTGGGACAGCTGACCGTGGCAGCCAGCGAACCTGCCGACCATTTTGCTGTAGAGGCCGCCAGACAAGTAGAGCCACTGCTATCGGCCAGCAAGGATGTGACGCTGGTTGGCATCCGTCTCCTGGATTTTCGCGGCACCGTAGTGGCAAGCACCGGCAGTGAGGTCGGCAGTTCCATGCTGGTTCGTGAAGAAGCCCGACGCGCCCTGAGCGGAGAATACGTCAGCCTTTTACGGCAACGGCTCAGCGACAAGCCACAACCACCGGCAACATCCATCAGTCGCGGTAAATTATTGCGTGTCTTTGTTGCCATGCCGGTCATCCACAACGGACGTGTCCTTGGCGCAGTGGTCATATCCCGCACCCCGCTCGACATCCGCAAATCACTCTATCTGGTGCGCGATCAGCTGGCCGTTGCCATGGCCGGGCTTTTAGGGGTTGTTCTGATCATCACTATCATCACATCCATCACGGTCAATCGCCCTCTCAAGGCGCTGGTCAAACATGCCGAGCGGGTTGTAAACGGTGAAAAGGCGAGCGCAACAACCTTGGAGAGTTCCGGCATCTACGAGATCGGGCAGCTCTCCCAGGCCGTCTCTACCATGGCCGCCACGCTTGAGGAGAGGGGCGAATACATCCGTACCTTTGCCGCCAATGTTTCCCACGAATTCAAAACACCGCTGACCTCCATCCGCGGCACAGTTGAATTAATGGATGACCACTTTCAGGATATGTCAACGGACGAGCGCCACCGTTTCACCCGGATCATCGCCTCGGATACAGAGCGCCTTGACCGCCTGGTTCGCCGCCTGCTGGATCTCGCCCGTGCCGACACCTTTTCGCCGGGGGATGAACGAACCAACATAAGCGAAACACTGGATTCACTGAAACAGCGCTTCCAGGAACTATCCATTTCAATTCTCACTGAATCAAACATGGCTGATCCGGCAATCCGCATGGCACCGGAAACATTTGAATCGATCATCGCGAACATGATTGAAAATGCCCGCCAGCATGGCGGTGAATCCGTGGCTATCGAGATCTCAGTCAGAACGGCAGTTAATGCGGACGGTTCATTCCTTGAGCTGGATATTCACGACAATGGCCCGGGAATACCAGCCGCCAACCAGGAAAAGATATTCCGCCCATTCTTCACAACTGCCCGCGAAAAGGGGGGCAGCGGCCTGGGACTCTCCATCGTCAGATCACTGCTCATGGCCCATGGCGGCTCCATCAATCTGCAATCCAATGAACATGGGGCCTTTTTCCGGTTAATGCTACCAACTGCAAGCTGATTTTTATGGTAATATTACAAAATTACAATTTCAGCAGGTAACCGAACCTGCTCGCCGCTACATTTAAAACACAAACATGAGCCAAACAGGGGGATCAGATGTCCGTACTCAATGGTGTGATGATGCAATGCTTTCACTGGTATAGCCCAAACAACGGCAATTTCTGGAATGACCTGGGAGGACGCGCCAGGGATCTGGCGGACGCCGGTTTTACCGCCCTCTGGCTGCCGCCGGCCTACAAGGGATTGGGTGGCGCCAGTGATGTCGGTTACGGGGTCTATGACATGTACGACCTGGGGGAGTTTGACCAGAAAGGCTCCATCCGCACAAAATACGGTACACGCAATGAATATCTGGCCGCCATCAAAGAGCTGCAGTCCGCCGGAATCCAATGTTACCTGGACGCCGTTCTCAACCATCGCATCGGCGCAGATGAGGCGGAAACAGCCCGCGCCACACCCTATCTGCAGAACAATCGGCTATTCCCCTGCGGTGACAGCCGGGAAATCCGCAGTTACACCCGTTTTACCTTTCCGGGCCGCGGTAAAACGCATTCCAGTTTCCAGTGGAGCCGGCTGCACTTTGATGCGGTCGATTATGACGACATAACCCGCGAATCCGGCCTGATCTACCTCTTCGACGGCAAGCGCTTTGATGACGATGTTGCCCTTGAAAACGGCAACTTTGCCTATTTGATGGGCTGCGACATTGATTTTCAGGATCCCGAGGTACAGGAGGAGCTGACCAGCTGGGGCAAATGGTATCTGCAGACAACCGGCGGTGACGGCTTCAGACTGGACGCCCTGAAACATATTTCGGCCTGGTTCTTTCCCAAATGGCTTGATGACATTGAAAAGGGCGTTGGCAAGGATCTCTTCATTGTTGGCGAATACTGGTCACCGGACATATCTGTCCTGCATCGCTACCTGAATGTCATGGGTGACCGTATGTCTGTCTTTGACGTGCCGCTGCACTACAACTTCGCAGCCGCCGGCAAGGCCGGCTCAAATTACGACCTGCGCCGGATTCTGGACAACACGCTGATGAAGGAGCGTCCGACCCAGGCGGTCACGTTTGTGGAAAATCATGATTCACAACCGCTTCAGGCACTGGAATCGGTTGTTGAACCCTGGTTCAAACCGCTGGCCTATGCAATCATACTGCTGCGCGCCGAGGGGTACCCCTCTGTTTTTTCGGCAGATTATGACGGCGCCAGTTATGAAGACCACGGCCGGGACGGCAACAGCTACCGGATTGAGATGCCGTCTCATCGCCGGATAATTGACATCATGCTCTCTGCAAGGCGTCAATTCGCCTATGGCCCGCAATATAGCTACCTTGATCACCCCAACTGCATCGGCTGGACACGCCTGGGAGACACGGAACACCCGGATCCACTGGCGGTGCTGATCAGCAATGGCGATGATGGCTGGAAGTGGATGGACATTGCCAGACCGAATACACAGTTCCATGATGCAACCGGAAACATCACTGAAACGGTTTCAACAAACGAGTATGGCTGGGGTAAATTCCTCTGCAAGGGGGGTTCAGTCTCCATCTGGACAAAAATCTGATTTTTTCATATCCAGCAAAAAATCAGCATCGCAGCTAGTGACAATAAACAACATAAATGCTATTTTAATTTTTATTTTCAAAGGCAGATAACAAGGGGAACTTAAATGGAGCAGATCACCATATCTCCGTTAAAAGCTGAAGATATCGACAGGCTGATCGAGGTTGCCCACCAGGCATGGCATGCCTGCTACCCCGGCATCATCACCACCGAGCAGATAAACTATATGCTTGAAAAAGGATATACCCGCTCAATTATTCTCCACGAAACAGTTCTGCATGGCATCACCTGGCTAACGATCATGGACAAACGTGATATCATCGGTTTTGTATCCGTCGGGCCATACGGTTCTGATACCATGAAACTTCACAAACTCTATCTGCTGCCTGAATACCATGGCAAGGGGATTGGTGCCCTGGCACTCTCGATGGTTGAAAAATTTGCCCGTTTTGAAAAGGCTAACCGCATCATCATCAACGTAAACAAGCACAACACCAGGGCAATCCGCTCCTACCAGCGTTCCGGCTGGCATATCAAGGAAGATGTCGTCAATGACATCGGCAATGGATTTGTCATGGACGACTACCTCATGGAAAAACAACTTGTCAATGAAGACATTGCAACACAGAACTGAGATTCACTTGAAAACCTCAAACATGTTTGAGCATCTTGCATAACTATTCTGTCCATGATTCGACAGGTTCACCACGAACGTAATATCAGCCAGCTGTCAATGCAAAGCCGTTCACCATGAGCTTATCGAAGGGTTTTGCAAGGGCCTCAGTTTAAGAATAAAATACTCCACTGGAAGGAACATACTGCCATGTCATTAATTGCAAGTGTCGTCGAAGCGATCCATATTTCCGAAGAAGAACTGACCAAGATGTTGATCAGTGACGTCAAAGAGGTTTTCAGCACAATGGTTGGTATGGAAAACCTGCTCCATCTGCCGTCACAGATCGAACCGATCACCCACTTTGAAGACTGCGTCACCGCCATGGTCGGCATGGCCGGCACATTCAGCGGTCTGACCAGCATTCACACCCCACAGAGACTGGCCCTTCAAATTACATCCAGCATGCTCGGCATGGAAGTTACGGAAATGGACGATGACGTCAGCGACGCCTTGGGCGAAATTGCCAACATGATTGCCGGTTCTTTCAAGATGCATCTGACCAAAGGGGGCATTGAAATTCGCATCTCAACGCCGTCGGTCGTGACCGGTTCGGATTACGTCATTTCCGCCGGCAATGCGCTTGATACAATCACACTCCGCTTCGCCACTGACGAAGACTGGTTTATTGTCTCAATCACACTGCAGAACGACTGATCCTGCAAACCGGCCTGACAGTAAAAGAGCCGTGCAAATATTTGTTGACAATTTCGGTGCATGAGTGCTAAAAATTAAAATATAATTTACAACCAATTCAGTAAACATATACTTATCAAGAGCGACGGAGGGTCTGGCCCAACGATGTCGCGGCAACCTCCTTCGGGAAAGGTGCCAATTCCAGCGGGATTCAGTTCCCGGGAGATAAGGTTGAGCGATGGCACTAAATCCTCTTCCGACCCCGGAAGGGGATTTTTTTATTTGGAGGTTTTACCATGAAGATCGATACACTTGCAGTTCAGGCCGGGCTCGAATGGGATACACGTACCGGGGCCATGTCAGTCCCGATCTACCAGACCGCCACATTCCGGCACCCAGGTCTGGGACAGAGTACCGGCTTTGACTATAGCCGCTCCGGCAACCCCACCCGCCAGACATTGGAAAACGCCATTGCCAAACTGGACGGCGCAAGCAAAGGGTTCGCATATTCGTCCGGCATGGCCGCCATTACCAGCCTGATGATGCTCTTCAAGTGTGGCGATCATCTGGTTGTAACCGAAGACCTCTACGGCGGTACCTGTCGCTTATTTGACAAGGTTCTCAACCAATTCGGTCTGACATTCACCTACGTGGATACGACCAACACAGCCGCAGTGCAGACTGCCATCACCCCGGCCACCAGGGGGGTATTCGTTGAAACCCTGACCAATCCGCTGCTTAAATTTACCGATCTTCCGGCATTGTCAAAAATCTGTAAAGCGCATGATCTGCTGCTGATTGCTGACAACACCTTCCTGACCCCCTATCTGCTGCGGCCGCTGGAGCAGGGGGCCGATATTGCCGTATACAGCGCATCCAAGTATATCTCCGGCCATAACGACACCATTGCCGGCCTGGTCACCGTCCGTGACCCGCAACTGGCCGAGCGGGTTCTCTACCACCAGAACGCCATTGGTGCCGTGCTGGGGCCGCAAGATTCATGGCTGGTTATCCGCGGCATGAAAACACTGGGGGTAAGGCTGGACCGTCAGCAGCAGAACGCCAACCGGATCGCCACCTGGCTGTCACAACATCCACGGGTTCGCAAGGTTTACTATCCCGGTCTGGAGCAGCACCCCAACCACGAACTGATGAAGGAACGGGCCCGGGGCTTTGGCGGCATGGTTGCCTTCGAGGTTGACCGGCACAGCCTGGTGGAACAGCTGTTGCTAAAGACAGAACTGATCTCCTTTGCCGAAAGCCTGGGTGGGGTCGAAACACTGATGACCTTCCCCGAGGCCCAGACCCATGCGGACATTCCACCGGAAATCCGCCAGCGACTTGGCATCAACGATGTGCTGCTACGCCTGTCCGTGGGCATTGAAGATATAGACGACCTGATCGGCGACCTGAATCAGGCCTTTGAAGGAGCTCAAAAATGAAATTTGCCACCCGACTGATCCACGGTACCCAGACCCACGACCCGCAGACCGGCGCATTGGGGGTACCAATCTACCAGACATCAACCTTTCGCCAGCAATCGGTGGATAATTTCGGAAAATACGACTATGCCCGCTCCGACAACCCGTCACGCGAGGCGCTGGAGATTGCCATTGCAGGGCTGGAAAACGGCTCGCGCGGTTTCGCCTTCGCATCCGGCATGGCCGCCATATCATCCACCCTGCTGATCTTCTCCCCCGGTGATCATCTGGTGGTTTGCGACGATGTCTATGGTGGTGCCTACCGTGTACTGACCCAGCTATTCAGTCGCATGGGCATTCAATCCACCTTTGTGGATGCCACCGATCTGAATGCAATTCAGGCCGCAATCCGTCCCGAAACCAAGGGAATCTACCTGGAGACCCCCTCCAATCCGCTGCTCAAGGTTACCGACCTGCACGGTGTGGCGGAGATGGCCCGCAAGCGTGGTATCATCACCCTGGTGGACAACACCTTCATGACCCCTTACCTGCAGCGGCCGCTGGATCTGGGGTGCGACATCGTCCTGCACAGCGGTACCAAATTCCTCAACGGCCATAGTGATGTCATCTGCGGCTTTGCAGTCGTTAAGGACGAAGAGCTGGGTAACCGGATCCGCTTCATCCAGAACGGCTTCGGCGCCATTCTCGGCCCACAGGATTCCTTCCTGGCCCTGCGCGGCTTGAAAACGCTCAAACTGCGGATGGATCAAAGTCAGGCGAGTGCGATTAAAATTGTGGATTGGCTGGGTAAACAGAGTTGGGTGGACAAGATCCACTACCCCGGCCTGAGCGATCACCCGGGATACGCCGTCCAGGCGGCGCAAGCCGACGGTCCGGGAGCGGTTTTTTCATTCGAACTGGATTCATACGAAACCACAAAACAGATTCTGGAGGGATCAAAACTCTCCGCCTTTGCCGTCAGCCTCGGCGGAGTGGAAAGCATCATCTCCTACCCCGCCCGCATGTCACACGCCGCCGTACCGAAGGAAGAACGAGAACGCAAGGGAATCAAAGACACACTGGTGCGCCTCTCCGTAGGATTGGAAGACCCGGATGACCTGATTGAAGATCTGGCACAGGCTATCGAATAATATAAAGAAAAACAGCGTTAAAGCGGCATTGTGCCTGCTTTAACACTGCGACATTATTTAATCATTGCCTCTACTTACATTAAACGATCTGATTAGCATTAATCCTCTGCTCGTTACAAAAAATGTCATTCCCGAAGCGGTTCTGATCGGGAATCCAGCTTTTATAGGTCTGAGACCATGGATCCCCGATAAAAGAATTCGGGGATGACACTCTTAATAGCGGAAGAATAGTGCTTCTGAGTAACTTAATCATAACTATCTGTTTTTATTGTTTTTGAGTTAAGCC
>CAXYUZ010000069.1:0-14692 GCA_964292275.1 uncultured Desulfuromonadaceae bacterium | reverse complement strand
GGCGTGGAGCGTGATGCTACTTTGCGCTTTTTAGTGCGAATGTTGGGGTTACCCCTCGTAACGTGTAGCCCCCTCGATCCCAGACCACAGGCCGCGATTGTTGTTCGGATTTTGCGGCACCATGTTTGACAATAAAAATGATTCATCTCGTTGTTCTGGCAACAAATCACGATTGTTCACTACATGGCCGCGATCATACCCCGAACGGGAATAGTCTGTTAGTTCTGACCTCTCGCCAGCAGGCAGCCGAGTATCAGCTCTGAAGTTGTCTTCGCGTTCATACCCGGCACCATTATCTATGTTTTTACCCGTTAGATGTTCAGCACCCCAAAGCGGCGTCCTGGTTAACCCACTATGACCTACGGCGTAGCCTGAAGAACAAAGAACGCGGTACTTCCCGGACATCTTCCCGCTGACAGTGGGCTGTTTGCCGTCAGGGGAAAACTGAGGGCAGGATTCTGCAAAGCTGGTTGCTGCAATGGTCAGTGAAAATATTGTAGAAAAAATTGCGATACTACGTTTATTCATAAATGCCCCTTTCAATTATGGTGTTATTGCGGACAGTGGTCCCAATTCGTAACGATAAAACATCTCGAATATTCTGATGCTTTCCATCTCAATCTCCTGTTAACAGCCGCTTTGCGTGAGGCCTCAATCTAACCATCTCAGTTCGTAACTTTTCCAACACTTCTTCCTGCTGGCGGTTTTTCTGAGCACATACACATTCGCCCATTTTTTCACAAACCTTGTCCAGTTCGCGAACATAATCGTCTTCGTCTACTTCAGGCCCAGCAGTTAGCAGGTTAACACTTGGCTTATCGTTCATATATTATCCTTGGCAGCACGATTCAAGGTAATTGGCAATTGTTATCATTCCGGAGCAGCACCCAAGAATAGCGTATTTCTTCGTTGTATGGATATAGAATTCCGAGTGATTTGTGGATCACAGTAGCCAACCTATGCGATCAATTATAAAGCAAATGAAACTGATTAAAAACACCCTTCTCAGGCGTTCTACCAATTCATTTTATTCATTATTCAATCATTCTCCCATTTATGAAAATATTTAAAGATGCATTTCTACAATTCTCAAGCAGTTTCGATGTATTGCGTCAATTTAACAAGTCTGCAACAAGACCATAATCAGCATTGAACAAGTTTTTAAAAAGACGACAACAAGTCTTGAATATGTTTTGTAAACATCTTCAACCAATGTTAAAAAAAACTATGGGACTCATACTACTACGATAACCAATAAAAAATATTTTCATTTTCTCCAAAAAATCTGCGGGAAATGCCGTTAACACAGTATGAATTCAATTTTAAACTGGAGATTTAAAATGCTCGAATTACTGTGTTTAATATTCAAATTTTTGATCGGGGCATGGTTCACATGTCTATTCGCTCGATGGTTTACCATTTATTTGACCGCAAAATTTGGGGGTGGGAAATGAAAACACAAATTTCAATATTAACTGCAGCTGCAGTTTTAACCACATCCACCGCATACTCTGATAATACGTTCATAAACATTAAAAACAGTAATCCGGAGAGCATTGTTCAGGCGTTAAATACGATCAAATCACCCATGGGTCTGGTCATCGCCACACCTGGTAGTCAAAACATCATGATTGATGACACCACCGAAAAAATTGAACTGATGAAAAAATATGTAAAAGCAATCGATATGCCAGCCGCACAAATCATGATCGAGGCTCGCATTGTCGAGGCCTCCGATACATTTTCTAGATCATTGGGCGTCAGCTGGGGGCTCCATACAACTTCATCATCTTCCGGTAAAACATTTCCGTTTATCAACAATTCTGACACAACATTCGGTGGAATTGTATCAGTAGCCAGTCCCAATAATCTCGGCAGCATGGCCGGTTTAGCTAGTGATATAGCATTTGGCACAATTGGCCCGGATGTTAAACTCAGCATGCGATTATCAGCAGCGGCCAGTGCCGGAACTGCGCGTTTGATTTCCTCACCTAAAATACTCGTTCAATCCGGCAAAAAAGCCAAGGTTCTGCAAGGCAAAGACGTGGCCTACACAGCATCAACATCTGACAAAGTAGAAACAAAATTTGTCGAGGCCGGGCTATCACTAGAAGTCCTCCCTGTAGTTCGAGACAACAAAATACTATTAATTGTAACCGCTAAAAATGACGCAATTGGAGCGATGTTAACCGGATCCACCACACCAACAATTGATCGGCAACAGGCCAGCACAGAGCTCACATTGAAGTCCGGCCAAACGCTAGTCATTGGCGGCATAAGCGTCGCACGGGATACGGAAAACAATGATGGTGTACCAGGTTTGAAAGACCTGCCTGTTTTCGGCCATTTTTTCAAATCTAGCGAAATCACAAAAACTCGCAGTGAAATTTTGATTTTGCTAACACCACGGATTATCGAGGAGGAAAAATGAAGACTCTAGTAAAAACGGCAATCGTGGCCGCTCCAGCATTGGTCCTTGTGATCTACCTGTGGGGTTCAAAATCTGCCCAATATGAGGCGCAAATTTCTGAGGATTCAGCGGCCATAGATAAAGATTTCGCGCGTATAAATGAATCCGTTGAAAAAGACCCTGCCCTAAAACGGGAATGGCAAGCAGAAAAACTGGCCGCACATAAACGATATTCATCGGCCAAAATTCAGGCCGTAAAAGCGCGGGAAAAGTCACAAAACGATAACGACGAGCTCCGCCGTGAAGTAAATGAAATGAACAAATAACTATCGTAGTATGAGTCCCATGCTTGAAAGGTTCTATTATGACTTCAATCTCTGACCCAATGAGTGCAGATGCTGCAGCAAAATACTATGAAAAAACCGGCAAAGAGGAATACTACCTGGCTGAAAAAGGGGTTTATGGCGGTTCTCTGGCTGAAAATCTTGAACTGCAGGATGTCACGCGCGAAAATTTCCGGTCGCTCCTGGACGGAAAATCCCCAAACGATGAACAGCTGGTTTCTGCATCAAAATCCAATGATGACCGCCGTGCTGGTTGGGATGTCACCTTTTCCGCCCCGAAATCATTATCCATTCTAGCTCTAGATGATCCGGCCCTCAAAGCCGCCCACGAGGACGCAGTTCAGGAAACAATGCAAAAAATTGAAAATGAATTTGCAATCACCCGAGTCAGCGATGGTCAAGGTGGCCAACGCCGCATAAACACTGGAAATCTAGCGTATGCTAGTTTTACGCATTTGGCGTCACGCAACGGAGATCCACAACTGCATACGCACAATTTCATCATGAATATGACCCAGATTGATGATTCAAAATATGGTGCATTGGATTTGAAACACCTGTACCAAAATCAAAAAGAGGTCGGGCTGGAATATCGCAGTTTGCTGGCGGAAAAAATCCAGGATTTAGGTTATGAAATTGACGTTGTGAACCGCAAAGAAGGTTTTTTCGAAATCCGCGGTGTTAGTAACGAATTGATCCACGATTTTTCTACCCGTAGAACCGACATAGTTAAACAGGTCGAGACGTTGCGCGCATCTGGTTTATATCCAAACGCAACAGATGCGCGGTTACATGAAATTGCAACATTGCAAACCCGGCCAGAAAAAGCGCCGGCTGATGCTGCCGAAATCCGTAAAAATTGGGATCAACGCACTATGGCAATTACCGGACAGACAGTCGCTGAAATCCGTAAAGCCGCCCAAACGTTCAATAGACATGCAAACAAGGACATGGACAAGATAATTGATACAGCAGTTTTAACGGCAGTTCATGGACTAACTGATCAGGAAGCGGTCGTTTCTGATCGAAACATTATCCACGCCACACAAAAACTGACTTTGGAACATGGCGTCACCGGCGCACAAATTCAAAAACGTATTGATGCACTGAATGAAAAAAACGAGCTTGTACGACTGACAGACAGAGATATTACTGGATCATATTCCTATTCAACACCTGACATGATTAAAGCTGAGTGGAGAGTTTTAGATTCTGTCCGGATGGGACGTTTTAACAGCAAGATCAATATCGACCGGGAAATTGTAAAAAAATATCTAGAACAACAAGCATTCACCAATGGCCAGGAAAACGCTATTTCAGCCATTTTGAGCGGTAACGACCGTGTCACCGTAATCCAGGGAGACGCTGGCACGGGTAAAACGGCTGCAATGCGAGCTGTCCAAAAACTGGCTTCGGAGAACAAAATTGCGGTCAGAGGCTTCTCTTTTACAAGCAAAGCGGTTAACGAATTACAGGATGAAGCTGGCATCAAAAGTCAAACTTTGGCGAGTTTTCTAAATAAACCTGAAGTTTCTGGTAGGCCAGAAATATGGATCGTCGATGAGGCTGGAATGGTCGGGGCGAAGGATATGGCCAAAACACTAGATCTGGCAGAAAAAGCAGGTGCAAAGGTTGCCCTGGTAGGCGATGTAAAACAGTTTCTATCAATTTCAGCGGGGCGTTCATTTGAGCAGGCCCAGGAACAGCTTGGCGTCAAAGTAATCAAGATGGATGAGGCTATGAGGCCAAAAACCGAAATGATGAAAGAGGTTTTTAAAGAGGTGGCGGCTGGCCAGACAACTGCAGCAATTAATATACTAGCTAAAAATGATCGCATATTTGTTTCTGACAAACGTGATGAACTAATGCGGGCGGCCGTTCAGGAGTACGTTTCCAGTGATAAATCCACGGTAATTCTGGCCGCACGTAACAGGGATCGAATAGAAATCAATTCCCAGGTGCGTAACGAGCTGGTCAATTCTGACCGCGTTGAACCCGGACGCACATTTAACGTATTAACGTCCAGAGGACTGGATAGCGTAGCAGCCCGATTCGCGGATAGCTACGAAATTGGCGACCAGTTAAAAATGTATGAGCGAGTTTCAAAAATTTCGGCTGGTACAACAGCCAGTGTAATTGCAGCAGATCCGGCTAAAAATTTGATCACCCTGGCCTACACTACAAAGGACGGTGTTGAGCACCAGGTCAATATCGATCCATCACGGCAATCAGGCAAATATGCGGTTTACCAGAAAACAGAGCGTAATTTTGGAGTTGGCGACCGGATTGTTACCTTGGCGAATGAAAAATCGAAGGACGAAAACGGAAAAACCATTAGAATTTCAAACGGTGGTACCGGTCAGATAACCGAATTGAATGGATCGGTTGCAACTATCCAATTTGATAATGGCACAAACACGAAAATCAATTTTGATACATATAACTACATCGATCATGCCTATGCCATAACAGAATATAAGGCGCAGGGTGCAACGGTCGATAAAACAATCATCTATGCAGACACCCAACATAAAAACAATAAAAACAGTTTTTATGTTGGAATAACTCGCGGTCGGGATGATGTGAAACTTTACACTGACAACCTGACCAAGCTGCAGCAACAGATCCAGCAGGATGCAACCAAAACGTCAACCATTGATCATACATTACCAGAGTATATTGAAAAATCTGTTCCAACATCACCAACTCAAAATCTAGGCAAAGTTCAGGTTGAAGACCATTTTTCGACGTCAACCGAACGACGATTTAATGTTCCGGACAAAAACATTGGTGCTGGCTTCAAATCATTCACAGGCTGGAGCATCGCTGCCGGAGGAGTCGGTTGTTTCGCTGAAAAGAATGGACTCTTTGGCATTGGCGATATTTCATTCGCTACGGGCAATTCGGAATATGTTGCCGGCACAAAAATAACAACCAATTCCAGAACCATACTGACCGGTGAACACTCCGGATCAGTTGTTCATTCCAGGACGGCACAAACCGGCAATCACTACGGCGGACATTTTTCAACTACTGGTTCAATTAGTAAAAACGGGGAAAGAATATCGATTGATGAATCTGGGTACCATGTCGACGCCCTCCTCGGAAAATTTACTCACAATCGCCGCGTCGAAACGGCAAAAGATGGCACTAAACAAATCTCAACAACCAGAGGGTTTCTCGGCCGGTATTGGGGAGAGAAAACTACTGTCATGGCAGATGGTACGATTAAGGTCACTAAATGGAAAGGCACTCGTTCATTTTTAACCGGAAAACTGAAAATCACACACTCTGTAACAAGCGTTGTTGTTGACAAAGCCCAGGCCGCAAAGCTCACACAGCCACTGTCAAAACGTTTATTTTACGCTATTGCGGAGAAATTTTATTTTACAAACTCCACGAAAAACCAAATTGATAAATACGTTAAACAGGCCGAATCCAAACTGTCATTTGTACGCGACAATATAAGCGGTCTGTACCAAAAAACGGGTAAAATATCCCGACAAGATGGGACTCAGATTATGATCAACGAAGTTGGTGTTAAGCAGCAGGGGTTAGGATTAGTTCGCCGTGTTGAAAATATTATTTCAGGATTGCAGAAAGGACAGACTAAAATTTCGGAACATATAGCAAAAGAGGGCAAAATTGCTGGCAATACTAAAATATTCCTTCCAAACGGTAAATTTTCAGAAAAAAACTGGCATAATAGTCGTGAAATGGATCGTGAAATTAGCCGATAGAAAAGTTCCAGGTAAAATACTCAATTTAATAAAATTATCATGGGGTTAAGTCGTAATGGCTTAGCCCCTTTTTGTGTTCTGGGTTCCACATGCGATTATCGTCTTTAAATATTTTGTATGATTTATTTATAAGTGTTTTCAACGATAAACATGCTTGACAACATTCTTACAGATAAATACAATGAGATACAAATATACAGAGGGGGTGTACAATGGGAAAAATTAAAGCGGAGAAATACTCTGACGTTATGACACCTGAAGAGGTAGCGGAGTTTCTAAGATGTTCACAGAATAAAGTATATAAGATGCTTGAAGATGGTGAAATACCAGGTGTTAAAATTGCCGGTGGGTGGCGTATATTGAAATCGAATCTGTTGGATATGTTTAAAACAGGAGGGGCAGAAAAGGAAAATACGCCTGTGACTGTAGGAACAATTAAGCCGTTGAAAGTTTCAATTGGTTCCTACGCTAAGGAGAGAATATGTGGGTTAATTGCTTCAGGCAAGCTCCCGGCACAGGAGATAAAAAATTTAACAGACTGCGACTATTGCAAAAAAGCACTAAAGGCCAACTTTCCTGTTATTAAAATAATTGATAATAATCTTAATGTTACCAGTCAGCGTAAGGATTCTAATGGGTATTCAAGGTATTACAAAGACGTATTTGCAGGCAAATACCTTTTATCAAGTCAGTGGTTCGATTACCAAAAAAACGCCTTTGATAGCTGGTATGCAAAATTTCAATAACTTTTGTTGATCAAGCGTACCCCGCTGCTTGCTGTGGGGTACGCTTATTATAATTGAAAATGTCGTATAAGAATATTGGCTATTGCGTTTTCTAGTATGTCAATTCAAACTATGGCGAGATTACCGTGTATTAAACACAGCTGAAGTAGTGGAGATATTATGGACAAAGCACTCGTATCTCGAATTGAAGAATTGATTATGTATGTAATTTTGCTATATGAACACAACGATATCGTCACAGCGGGTTTTTATGCTTCATCCATTATTGATATATGTGTAGACGAAAAAATTGATAAAGATGATACATATAAAAATAGAATTGATAGGTCAGATCAGTTCGACTATCAACAAAAGAAACTTTTGAAAAGCTGTGTGACACTGAGAAACACAGTTATACATAGGCATATATGTAATGACAGTATAGTTGATTTAATAAACGATCTTGCAAATAAACTATGTAATATATTTAAAATTGATAGAAATGCGATAATAAGCTCAAACGACTATGAAGATCTAAAAAGACTACGTAATAAATATACTGCTGCCGGATCCAGTACGAAAATCAATACAGGCAACAAAATAATGCTTTTTTCTGGTTTCGTAGAGAATGATTTCAGAAACCTAGTTGATTTAAGAAAAAAGATGCATCTGCTTGCATGTTCCTTGTCTGGTTTTTGCAGTAATCTGAAGCCAGTGCTTAATTTTGATAGTATTTCTAATTCAGTTACTGCGTTTGTTTGGCTTGCCGCCGTCAAAAATAACATTAAATATGAGCGACCGAAAATCGAGTATCCGAGCTTAAGTATCTTGGCTACAAATAGAGATTTTAGGGTTTATCTAGACTTCGGTGGAAGATGTATAAAAGAGAGAAAAAAATATTATAAATACATTCTAAGTGACGATGGTATGAATTATCTAAACTCGCTAGATGGTGATTTTACGATATTTGATATTTACTGGTATCACAATGTAGAAAATAGAATGAGTATTCAGACCTTCTATGAAAAAAGATACTTTGCCAACAAACTTATTTTACGGGATGAGCTAAAACAAAATCTCGAATCTTTTGAAAGCGGCATTGATAGAGCTATAACAGTCCACGATAATAAGATATTGATTGGTAAAATATACGATAGTAAGTATGTGGTAGAAAGAGGTAAAAAAATAGTTGACGATATAAAGGTAACATTCACAAAGCTAATGCCGATATATGCAGAAATCACTAAATAAAATGCAACTGTTATGCAGAGGGTGTTCAGAATTCTGTGTCAACTTCATAGGCTGAGATATTTTTCCAGCCTTCCTGGGAAATGTATGGCCAGTTGTGCAAGAGTCAGGTTCCAGTTCTGAATTGGATGTGTCCAACGTTCAGAAGCCAATATATATTTAATATATATTGTAAACACCTGAAATCACGCCGTTTTATCTCTTGACACATGCCGTCAATGGCAGCATAATACAGTTAAAATCCAATTAAAAAGGAAACAAAAGATGACATTGGCCCAACATTTGCAAACGAAAGGCGAAATTAAGGTAGTCACCGTTTTTTCAAGGATGCCAGGCTATTTATCTGACACCGGCGAACCACTTTTTCAATCAGTTTTAGCCGCTGATTCAAAATCAGCAACTCTCAAAACCTTTGATTTCATGTCCCAAAAATACGAATCCTACAACGCCTCTAAAATATTAAAATGCAAAGATTTTGCCGAATTAAAAAAGAATCTTCAAAATTTCAGGAAGTGTGGCGATTGCGAAATCTGCGATGGGCTCAACAAAGGTTGTGAGCGAATCCATGTTTTTAATGAAAATGATTATTTTAACTTTTTGGATACCGCTGGTGAGGATGGTCTAAGATCTGTTTTAGCTGATTGGATCCTAAATTAGCCGGTAACCTTGCTAAAATAGTAATCAAGTGGTATAGGATAATTAATACACCCGCCACGCCACTCTTTTTTTGTTGTGAAAAAATGATGCGTAACTATGGCGGGTTTTTTTATTTTCAATCAGCTTCTTCCGGTTAGGTTTTTGCACGACACTTCTTTCGCTTTAACTGCCTGATCTTGTTTGACTTGCCTTGTTTTCTTGCTCTTTGACTCTGATCTTGTGCTGCCTCATTAGCAATCTGATTCCGTAATTCTCGTACTCTATTGATACTGACCGGCTCATTGTGCTGTTCCCGACAATAGATGGCCAGCAGCAGATAGGTAATGAGACCACCAAGTATTTGAACCATGAGACCATATTCGCTGCGGGCAATCAGGTGGTAGACCTTTAAGTGCCGTTTCCACCAGCCAAAGAAGGTCTCTATGTTCCAGCGCAGCTTATAAACCTGGGCTACTTCTTCAGCCGTCAGATCATATCGGTTGGTTGCTACCCAGTAGTCCTTGCCTTCAACACGGTAGCCAACAAGGCGCAGTTCTTTCTCAGTCTGGTTTACACCTTTAGTGCCGAGAAGCACGATCTGATCATAAAATACAATGCTGTCAGACTTGACGGCATTCTCTCTGATAGTCGTTTTATGGGTATTCTCCCTGATTCGGCAGACAAAGTGCTTTTCTGCGGTCTGCCACTGATCAAAGTGATCATGGGACTGATACCCGCGATCCATAACACCGGTTTCGCCTTTATCGATGATCTTATCAACAAAAGGGCGTTCTCCTTCTTTGCCGTCAGAAAGGTAAATCTTCCGGGGTATGCCCCGGTTGATGTCAAAACCGACATGGGCCTTGGCCTTCTTTGAGCCATTTCGGTAATCTGCCCATTCCATGGACAGGACAGCATCTATCAGAGAACCGTCAATGGATACCAGATTGCCAAGGTGAGCATACTCATCAGGGAGTACTGCCCCGGCCTGTTTTACAAGATGATTGAACACCTCGGAAAGCTGTTCAAGACCACGTGTATTGATTGCTTCAAAAAAGGAACTCTTCTTGATTCCCTTGGCAGGGGCAACACACGCTTTGGCGAAATCATTCTGTTCCATCGCCTGAAGAAGCTCACTGCCAGAAGAGTATTCTTGCAGGTGATAGAAAATCAGAGCCTTGAGTTGATCATCAAAAGACATTTGCAACGGTCGGTACCCCTTGGATTCAAGTTTGTTGCCTGACTTGAATCTCTCAAAGATCGGGGTAAGAATCAAATTGAAAGCGCGTAATTTTAGTCGTTGTTTCAGTCTTTTGAATGGTCGCATAGAGTAACTCCTGTAATGTCAGATAGTTACAACTGCGACCCACAAACTTTTTGCTGAAAGTCAAGCAAATAATGTGCTATCATGCTGAATTTATGCGTATTTTAAAGAGCAAAATCATATGCAAGGACTAAACCGGAAGAAGCTGATTTTCAATGCATTTAACCACCATTTTTACATCTAGACTCTAAATTTTTTATTCACAATTTAATTCTAGAAATCTAGACACTCTTACAATACCAAGGATACCTTGTTCTTTCATCACCTCAAGCGGGGTGAGATTGTTGAACGCTTCGTTACGCCGATTCACCCAAGAATAGCGTATTTCTTCGCTGTATGGATACAGAAGGCCCAGGGCTTTGTGGATAGCCAGCAACCACCCTACTCTGTCTATGGTGTCCCTAGATTCAGAGAGTGGTTCTCCGTTGCGATATTTGCTCAGAATAACCCGGTTTTTTGCGTTCATACCGAGTAATTCCAGTTGATCCTTAGTAGATAAAGACCAAAGGCTGAAAAGCTTTGTTATCATTTGCGCCAACGCGCCTCTTGATTCAGAAGATGAACATTTCATATACTTAATCCAAATGTAGATTATCAACATATTTTGTGGATAACTATTATTATTACTACAATATATAGTGTTTAAAAACCCTGAAATTGCACAATTTTCACCATTTTGCACAATTCATGGGCGCCAGACAAAATAACCCGTGATTTTATCGTTTGAAAGTCGAATGCGAGGGGTAAAAAATATGGAAAACATCAGATTATCCATCCAAAATGGTTTAAATGAATGGTTTGCACGTGCACGGTTATCAAAAAAAGGGCAGATACTGTCTGGAGAACAAACACTTGAACATGATATATTGGAGGTGTTTTACCGCTACGGATCGCAACCTCTGGAGGCAATACAACCATGGCTGGAGTACAAGTTCGGCGTTCGACTTTCAAACGATGGAGCTTCTAAATGATTGTCCGTCCATTTTCTGACCTCCATGTCGAATTCTGGCAACAAAATAGAATCCAGCAAATTTTGGAAATGATTATTCCACCACTACCTACAGACAAGGATACCGTCGCCTTAATTGCCGGCGACATTGACCTCGCTCATCGCCAGGAAACCTGGCTCAAGATCATAAGTCTCCTTGCCAAACGTTTTCGGGCTGTTATTTATATCGAGGGAAATCATTTTTTTTATCACAATAATTTTTTCGGACGTATCCATGATCTGAAAACTAAACACACACTGCCTCAAAATGTACATTTTCTGGAAAATGAATCTGTCGAAATTGATGGTGTCCTGTTCATCGGTGCTACTCTTTGGACAGATTTTCAAAACAAGGACTTTTTCAAAATGCAGTACGCCAGAAAAGCTATGAGTGACTTTGCAGTTATTAAAAAATCTGACGGTACACGACTTATTCCGGAAGAAACAGTCGATCTGTTTCAAGAATCAAAACGTTATATTTTTGAAACACTGGCAACGGCCGGAAACAGGAAAACAGTCGTGGTGACGCATCACGGCATATCTCCCCTTTCCATTCACGAGCGGCACCAGGGAGACAGCCTCAATTCCGCATTCATAACTGATCTCACTGGTGAGATCATAGATCATGGCCCGGAGCTCTGGGTACATGGCCATGTACACAACTCATTTGACTACCACATCGGCAGGACCAGAGTAGTTGTCAATCCCTATGGATACAAAAATGTGGAACCAAATCCACAATATAACTCTACGTTGGTTATTGAACTGTAATTTTTGATCCAAAGAAGATCAGGTAATTCTTCTATGCTTGCATCAAAAGAAGCCCGTGTAAGCTTGGCAAAAATGGTATCCAGGCTATTCGATCACTGGGATATATCCTCTTCCGATCAATGCTCTTTGCTGGGACTGGCAACAGCATCTAGGATAACGCTAAATCGATACAGAAAATGCCGGCCTCTGAATAACGCCGAATTGCTGGACCGAGTCGGCCACCTTCTTGGCATACACAAATCGCTGAAAATTATGTTTCCGCATAATAAAGACTTAGTTTATCGATGGGTAACCTCTCCAAATCAGAGGTTTGAGGGTAAAACTCCAATGGAGATCATGTGTAATGGATATGAAGGGCTCTTAGACGTAAGACGCTATCTTGATTTCGAATATGGGCGATAATGTACTAAAGAGCAGTGTTGTCCGGTTTAGTTCTTGCTTACGTCGCATAGCGACAATTTGATGATAGACGGGGAATTCGTTCCCCGATCATTGTTGTAAAATATCATCACGTCACGTACGTGACGTAGGAAATTATGGTATCTAATTCGGGGAATAAATCTCCCGACTACCATCGTACGCCCCTAACGGGGCTAAATAGTTACGAATCTGTTCTATAAATACTTCTTGTCATGACATTGTCAGTACGTAACTGTTTAGGTATCTTAGATTCAAAGGAGGTCTTATGGCGACCATCACCCTTGCCAAGACCGAGCGTATTGATGTTCGGGCCAGCGCCCCGATCAAACAGTTACTACAGGAAGCCGCCCGCAGCTGTCACAAGAATGTAAGTGAGTTTTTACTGGATGCTGGTATCACGGCAGCCAATCAGGCACTGGCAGATCGTAGAAACTTTCAGCTTGATGAGGCTAGCTGGGTCGCGTTTCAGCAGGCCCTTGACCGGCCAGTGCAAAACAGGCCGCAATTGGTTGAATTATTAAACAAGCCTGGGTTGCTGGATTGAGCGTTCACGGCTATGGGCCTGTTCACAAACTTGATACTGTTGATTCTGTATCGCTATTTGATTGTGGGCAGTGTCGCGCCTGAGGCGACTCCATCACGTGTATCGAAAGGTTTGGCTCGTCATCCGGTGTCGATAATGGTGCTAGCAAGACTGGCTGTTGATCATTCTTGTCAGGGGATGGGTCTTGGCGCTGCTTTGCAGGTATTCGGACACTGCTTGTACATGCCAAGGATGATGACGCCCGTTCATGTTATGAAAAAGTGGGATTTGAGCCCAACCCTACGGACTCCTTTCACCTGTTTCTTTTATTGAAGGATTTGAGAGACGTTGTTGGATAGTCTTTTTGGCACATCGATCTGCCCATTCCATGGACAGAACGGCATCCATCAGAGAACCGTCTATTGATACCAGATTGCCAAGATGGGCGTATTCGGCAGGAAGCACTGCTGCTACTTGTTTTACAAGGTGATTGAACACCTCTGAAAGCTGTTCAAGACCACACGTATTGATTGCCTCGAAAAAGGAACTCTTCTTGATTCCCTTGGCAGGGGCAACACATGCTTTGGCAAAGTCATTTTGCTCCAGTGCCTGAAGAAGCTCACTGCCAGAAGACATTTTTATACTACAGAGAAAAAACTAATACTGCGACAAAAACCTTCTAAAAAGGCTCTCTTACTCCTGCTGGCGGTATCTAATTCAAAAGTTATGATTATTCAAACGATAATCTAGGAGCAATTATGGACGGCTTTACAGCGTTTTTAATTGGTATGTGTGGTTTTGTAATTTTGGGATTTATTGTGATTTTCATGTTGTATCGTCAGAAAAGGCATCATAAGGACGGCAACATATCAATTGCAAAACACAAATTAAACTGATATTAGAATTTTGTATTATTAAATTACCTCTTGGATATTCTTACCAATGCGAAATTTCTTGCTAATCTTAGCTCCCCTGTTTTTTTTAATTCATGGGTGTGCGTCAACACCAATTTCATCCACGAAATCTTCACAAACCAAATATAATAACAATCGAAATATCATCGTATCAGCTATTAAAAAAACCAGAGATCCGCGGCTCAATAAACAGATCGATAGTACGATTCCGTTTTTAACAGAATTTTTACCCCAAATTGCATGCATCAAAGATCGCTTTTACGAGCATGGCAAAATCCTCCCCAGATACACTACCGCTGATTCAGCAAACCAATTATTCATGGTACCAATGGCACCTATGAATTATCATAATCCTAACACGTGTCTCGGCGTAGAAAGAATTTCAGATTGGAAAAAACCGGCGAAAAATGCGCTTTCACTAACAGTGCTTTTTGTTGCTGAAGATAGTGGTGAAAGCAATCGATTATATATGACCCTTATTCGTCAAAATGATGGATCATGGCTGGCCAGATTTTAACTAATAACATTTCCTGCACTTTGACCTAAAAAACCACCGCAAGCCCATATTTTATAGTGGCTTACGGTGGTTTTTTGTTTCGCGGATTCAAGTCTGAAGTGCAACTTTTGTAAGTGAATTAAAGTGGTGAGC
>CAXYUZ010000068.1:0-14860 GCA_964292275.1 uncultured Desulfuromonadaceae bacterium | reverse complement strand
GTCAGATTGATCACGGAAATCAATAGTTCGTGGTCAAGCCCGACAGACTCCTAGTTTCATAATAAACCTCCCTAATCTTAAATAGCTGACGAAGCCCTTAAATGACAATTTCTACATGAAATAAATACAAATTTAAAACAACTTTCTATTTTACGTAGAAATGTAGTGAAACCATATCACAAGAAACAAAATAATTACAATCATGTTGCAACAGCCGTACAATATTAAATCAGCCCAGACGCAACAGACGATCCAAACACCGCTACCATCAAAATCAAGCAACACGGAATCCAACCTGCACAACCGATCTTTACTTGACAAAACAGGTACCTGCCTATAAATTTAACAATCCTGAAATTGTCAAGATTTACACGCAAAAAAGCCTGAAAATAAATATATCATATAAAAGAGAGGAGTCACGCCGCATGGCTGAAAAATTTATCTTCACTTCCGAATCCGTATCAGAAGGACATCCCGACAAGGTTGCCGACCAGGTTTCCGACGCAATCCTTGATGCAATCCTTGAGCAGGATCCCACTGCCCGTGTTGCCTGTGAAACCATGGTTACCACCGGTATGGCCGTTATTGCCGGAGAGATTACCACCAACGCGGTCATCAACTACTCCGAGATCGTCCGCCAAACCATCCGCGAGATCGGCTATACAGATTCTGAGATGGGATTCGACGCCGATACCTGCGCCGTTCTCGTTTCCGTAGATAAACAGTCACCCGACATTGCCCAGGGCGTAACAGAGGGCGAGGGGCTGCACAAGGAACAGGGGGCTGGCGATCAGGGGCTGATGTTCGGCTATGCCTGCAATGAAACCCCGGAACTGATGCCAATGCCGATCCAGCTTTCCCACCAGCTGGTCAAGGTCCTGGCCGATGTCCGTAAATCCGGCAAACTTCCATTCCTGCGTCCTGACTCCAAATCACAGGTTTCCGTCGAATATGTGGATGGTAAACCCAAGAGAATCGATACCGTTGTTATCTCGACCCAGCACACCCCTGACGTCACCCACAAGCAGATCGAAGAGGGTGTCATTGCCGAGGTTGTCAAAAAGGTTATTCCTGCCGAGCTGCTTGACGAAAACACACGTTACTTCATCAACCCTACCGGCCGCTTTGTCATCGGCGGACCAATGGGCGATTGCGGACTGACCGGGCGCAAGATCATCGTTGACACCTACGGCGGCATGGGACGTCATGGCGGCGGCGCATTCTCCGGCAAAGACCCATCCAAGGTTGACCGTTCTGCCGCATACATGGGACGTTATGTTGCCAAAAACCTCGTTGCCGCTGGCCTCTGCGACCGCTGTGAAGTCCAGGTGGCCTACGCCATCGGCGTTGCCCAGCCGGTTTCCGTAATGGTGCATACATTCGGCACAGGCAAGATTTCCGAGGATCGTCTCTCTGCACTCGTACGCGAGGTATTCGACATGCGTCCGCGCGCCATCATCGAGCAGCTGGACCTGATGCGCCCGATCTACAAAAAGACCGCTGCCTATGGCCATTTCGGCCGCGAGCTGGCCGAGTTCAACTGGGAGAAGACGGACAAGGCAGCTATACTCAAGGAAAAAGCCGGCTTGTAACAGACCTGCCGCACAGTTTATCTGTTTCTTTTTCATCGATTCAGTACAGCCGGGGCGGTCTAACCAACCGCCCTTTTTCCGTTATTGCGCAACGTCCTGACAGACCTTGCTGACAATCCAAATCAGAGGAGATATTTCATGGCAAAATCTTTCAAAATCGCAGTACTGCCTGGCGATGGCATCGGCCCGGAGGTCATGGCCGAGGCGCTCAGAGTTCTCGACCATATAGAAAGAAAGTTTGACGTTGTTTTTGAACGGACACACGCCAATGTGGGTGGTGCAGGCATTGACAACGAAGGCAAGGCACTGCCGGAGACCACCATCAATATCTGCCAGGCAGCCGACGCAATCCTCTTTGGTTCTGTTGGCGGCCCGAAATGGGAATCACTCCCCCCTGATGAGCAGCCGGAACGCGGGGCGCTCCTGCCGCTGCGCAAGATTTTTGGACTCTACGCCAACCTTCGCCCGGCGATCATCTTTCCATCGATGACAAAAACCTCATCCCTCAAGGAGGAGGTCATTGCCGGCGGCTTCAATGTCCTGGTCATCCGCGAGCTGACCGGCGGGATCTATTTTTCCCAGCCAAAGGGGATTGAGGGTGAAGGACGAGAGCGGGTCGGCTTCGACACACTCCGCTACAGCGTACCAGAGATCGAGCGCATCACCCATGTCGCCTTCCAGGCGGCACGCAAGCGCGACAAGCGCGTCTGCTCCATCGACAAGGCCAATGTCCTCTCCAGCTCGATCCTCTGGCGCGAGATCGTTAACACGATTGCCAAGGAATACCCGGATGTGGAACTCTCGCACATGTATGTGGACAATGCGGCCATGCAGCTGGTCAAATGGCCCAAACAGTTTGACGTCATCCTCTGCGAAAACATGTTCGGCGACATCCTTTCCGACGAAGCAGCCATGCTGACCGGCTCACTGGGCATGCTCCCCAGCGCCTCCCTGGCCGAGGGTTCCTTCGGCATGTACGAGCCTTCCGGTGGCTCGGCGCCTGATATCGCCGGACAGGGAATTGCCAACCCGATTGCCCAGATCCTGTCGGCCGGCATGATGCTTCGCTACTCATTCGGCCTGACCGAAGCGGCCGATGCCATTGATAACGCTATCGTCAAGGTGCTTGACCAGGGTTACCGCACCAGTGACATCTACCAGAAGAACAGCAATGAAAAACTGGTCAACACCAGAGAAATCGGCGATGCAATCATTGCCAATCTATAGTCTTTGATACCACAAGCAACCGCAACACAAGGAGATTCAAATGTCACAGAAATTATGGAATGTAGCCGTTGTCGGTGCGACCGGCGCTGTCGGCAGCCAGATGATAGAATGTCTTGAAGAACGTAACTTTCCCGTTGGAAAGATCAAATATCTGGCCAGTGCCAAAAGTGCCGGACAGGTTCTTGAATTCAAGGGCAAACCGGTGGTCGTCGAGGAGTTGACCCACGCTTCATTTGAGGGGATCGACATCGCCCTCTTTTCTGCCGGCGGCTCACGCTCGGAAGAATTCTGTCCATCGGCATGGAAGGCCGGTGCCGTCTGTATTGACAACTCCAGCGCCTGGCGCATGGACCCCGATGTGCCGCTGGTTGTGCCTGAGGTCAACCCCCATGCCATCGCCGGTTACAACAAAAAGGGAATCATCGCCAACCCTAACTGCTCCACGATCCAGATGCTGGTTGCCATCAAACCGCTGCATGACTATGCCACCATCAAACGAATTGTTGTCTCCACCTATCAGGCGGTTTCCGGCACCGGCAAAAAGGCCATTGATGAACTCCGCGACCAGGTTGTAGAACTCCTTAACGGACGCACCCCGGAGAGCAGCGTCTATCCGCACCGCATCGCCTTCAACTGCCTGCCGCACATCGATTCATTCTGTGACAACGGCTACACCAAGGAAGAGATGAAGATGGTCAACGAGACCATCAAGATCATGGAGGCGGACATCAAGACCACCGCAACAACCGTGCGCGTACCGGTCTTCTACAGCCACTCCGAATCGGTCAACATCGAGACAGAAAAGAAGCTGACCGTCGCCAAGGCCAAGGAGCTTATCCAGAACGCGCCTGGCTGCAAACTGGTGGACGATGTTGCCAACCTCTCCTACCCAATGGCAATCGACGCTGCCGGACAGGACCTGACTATGGTCGGACGCATCCGCGAGGACGAGTCGATCGAAAACGGCCTCAACCTCTGGGTCGTTGCCGACAATATCAGAAAAGGGGCTGCAACCAACGCTGTCCAGATTGCTGAAATCCTGATCCAGAAATATCTGAAATAGTTTTTCATGGCATAATCTCATTACGATGCGCCCCCATCGGGGCGCATTTTTTTTAACAGACAGGATACAGACGCCATGACCAATCCCATCCAAAAACCTGAACTGCTTGCACCAGCCGGCTCACTTGAATCCTTTTTTGCTGCCATGGAAAAGGGCGCCGATGCGGTCTATGTTGGGCTGCAGGACTTTTCTGCCCGGGCCCGGGCAAAGAATTTTACCCTGCAGCAGCTTGAGCGCATGCTGGCCTATGCCCATGCCAGCCACCGCAAGATCTACGTCACTCTGAACACCCTGATCAAGGAAGGGGAACTGCCTCAGCTTGTCGATACCCTGAGCGCCTTGGCCGCCATGCGCGTAGATGGCATCATTGTTCAGGATCTGGCAATCGCAAGGCTGGTGCGCAATCACTTCCCCAGCATCCCGCTGCATGCATCCACCCAGATGACGGTCCACAACCTGGCCGGGGTCAAGGTTCTGGCTGGACTGGGATTTGAACGGGCCGTTCTGGCGCGTGAGCTTTCCATCGCCGAGATAGGTGCGATTACCTCCAACCACCCCATGGAGATAGAGGTCTTTGTCCATGGTGCGCTCTGTTTCTCCATCTCCGGCCAATGTTTTTTCTCCTCCTACCTCGGCGGTCACAGCGGCAACCGCGGGCGATGCGCCCAACCGTGCCGCCGCCTCTACAACCACCGCGGCAAACAGGGGCACTTCTTCTCCACCAGCGACCTCTCAGCCATTGATATGTTGCCGGAGTTGATCGCTGCAAGGGTCAGCTCCCTCAAGATTGAGGGGCGCATGAAATCCGCCGAATATGTTGCCAGCGTTGTCGAGGCCTACCGTATGGTTCTCGACGCGGATGAGGGGTCACGCAAATCTGTCATGGCATCCGCCAAAGAGATCCTCAAATACTCGTTTGGCCGCACCCCCACAAAGGGGTTCCTCGCCTCACAGCAGCCGGATGATATCGCCAACCCTTGGCAGAAGGGTGGCACCGGCCGCTTTATCGGTCAGATCAAATCCATCAGCGGCAAGCGGTTAAGCTTTGAGACCCGCGACACACTGCACGTTGGCGACCGTCTCCGCGCGCAACCGAAGAGCGATATGGCCGGCCAGGCCTGGACCGTGCGTGAACTATTCTCCAAGCGGAGCAAGGTCATGTCGGTCAAAGGGGGCACACTGGTCGAGGTTGAGACACCGTTCCGCTTCTCCGTCGGCGACGCCCTCTACAAGGTCTCCTCACGGGAGGCATTCACCATGAGTGAAAATGCCTGTCGGCGACGCCTTGACTCGGTCAGGGGGGACAGCATCCCCTGCAGACTCCAGCTGGCCTGCAAAGACCAGGATCTGCTGATCAGGGCCACCGTCGACAACAACGGCTATGATTTCAACTTTCCACTGGGAGAGCTCGAGCAGGCTCGCAATAACGATATGCTGGCGGTTCTCTACGCCCAGTTTGCCAAATGCGGCGAGACCCCTTTCCGGCTTGAAGCCCTTGAGGCAGACAATTTTCCCAATCTGCTGATTCCGGCCGCCACATTCAAGGAGATTCGCCGCACGCTCTACTCGCGCCTGAACGATGCCGTTTCCAGCAAATCCAAGGGGGCCATCAACGCCGCCCGCAAAGCAGCACTACTTGATATTGAATCCGTAAAACGCTCCGGCCGTACTTCAGGCGGTCGTGAATCACTAACCATCATCATGGACCAGGCAAAGGATTGGCGTTTTCCCTTCCAGGTCGGGGCGGACTTCAGCATGCTCTCCCTCTCCAAGGCCACTATCCATCAACTCCCATCGACAGTGCCACGCATGCGCGGGTCAGAAGCGGCTGTAATCTGGCAGATACCGTTTATCATCTTTGACCGCGATCTGCAGCTTTACCGCAATACAATCCGCCAGCTGCATACAGCCGGATTCCGTAATTTCGAGGTTTCAAACATCTCCCACTTTGACCTGCTACGCAAACTTGACGGGTTACAGATCTCCACCTGGCACCGCTGCTTCAGCCTGAACAGCCAGGCCCTGATCACCTGGAAAGAACTGGGGGCATCGCTGGCAACACTCTACATGGAAGACGATGCCGAAAACCTGGCCGAACTGCTCGCTGCTGAAACAGGCATCCAAAGCAGAATTATCGCCTATGCCCCCCTGCCGGTGATGACAACCAAGATCAAGATCAAGGATGTTCACAGCAACACCCCGCTTCAATCCGACCGTGGCGAAGAGTACACCGTTTCGACAAGGGATGGGCTTCAAACCATCACAGCGGCGGTTCCGTTCTCTCTGACAGCAAGGCATTCTGAATTGCGGGGCAAGGGGTGTCAGGCGTTTCTGATCGACCTGCGCCAGACCAAACGGGAGGCATGGAGTGATGTCGTCGGTGCATTCAAGGCTGGCCGTTCCATCCCTAACACAACCGAATTCAATTACAGCCAGGGGCTGGTCTAATATGAATGCAAACAGACGGCTTCCGGTTTTTACAACAGCATGGCTGCTACTGCTATTGATTGGCACTGCCAACGATCTATTTGCCGGACAGACCATTGAAGGAATTGTCAGGGCGGTCTACGATGGCGATACAATCCTGCTGGCCACCCGCCAGGAAAATCGCATGAAGGTCAGACTATATGGAATCGATGCACCTGAAACGACCAAACCGGGGCAAGCCGGACAACCATTCAGCACAGCATCCAAACGGACATTGATGTATAAGATTATGGGACGGCAGGTTTCAATCGAAATTATGGACAGCGACAGTTACAAGCGTACGGTTGCGATCGTCCGTTATGCTGGCAGGGATATCAATCGTGAAATGGTGTATGAGGGTATGGCCTGGGCATACCGCCAGTACCTGCTGCCCCCCTATGCCTCTGCATACATTGATGCAGAACAGAGCGCCCGTAACCGCCACAAGGGGATCTGGCGTGATCCGAACCCGACACCACCTTGGGAGTTCCGCAAGATTGTAAAGCCAAAGGGGAACAAAAGACGCCATTAAGACAGCATTAAGAAGCAATTGAAGAGATACGGACGGAAGGATAAATCGGAAATCATAGCTGCGTAGTTATAGCTGAAACCTTTTGGTCAGCTCAAGCACATGCCTGACCCTTGAAACAACCCGCACCGGCTGAAGCGGTTTGGGAATAAAATCAATAAAACCGGACTCAAGCGCCAGCTGTTCATTCTCACTGGTGGCGTTTTCAGACATCATGATCACCGGAATATGGGCTGTCATCGGGTTGGTTTTAATAGCCCGCTGAAAGGCATAGCCATCCATACGCGGCATGCTGGAGTCTGTCAGAATCACATGCGGACGTTCCTTTTCGGCAAATTTCAGCCCCTGCAAACCATCCTGGGCAAAAATAACATTAAAGCCATCCCTGGAAAGCGCGGTCTGAATAACGGCGGCAATCGGCGCCGAGTTTTCAACAACCAGCACGGTTGAGACGTTTTCCTGAATGATATTGACACCTTTCAGATAACTTTTGCGAATGGCCTCGCGGATCTCCTTGCGCGTGGATATCACCGGAATGATATGAAAACCGGTCATCCGGGTCAGCATTTCATTCACTTCAAGATCAAATGGATCAGTAGTCGCAACGGCAAGCACATTTTCGGTCTGTTTGAGAGGGAAAATCAACTTTTTGACGGCGAAATCGGAGGGAATCAGCCCCAGCAATTCAGGGGCAAAGTCACGTTCGGCAAAACTGCGGATAATCTTGAAATTAAACTGCCTGGCAAGCGCCTCAGCCAATTCAATCTCCGTAATCACCCCCATATCTTCCAACACAGCACCAAGTCGCTTGCGGCAACCAACCTGACGCTCCAGCGCACGTTCCAGGGTTCGCTTGCTGATGATTTCCGTTTCGACCAATATGTCACCAAGTTGCTTCATACTGATCTCCATTTTAAGACGCGCTAGATTAACGAATACTTTTATTAACACACCAGGATGCCAATTTCCAGCAGATAATCAAAACAGGAGATAAAAGGGCATTTAAGTCAACGCAGAATACAAAAAGAGCCCAAGGCAAATGCCTTGGGCTCTTCAAATTTTATCAACAAGTATCGTCTAGTTAGGATATACAGAGACCTTCTTGCGGTCACGTCCCATACGTTCAAACTTGACAACGCCTTCAATCAGTGCAAAGAGGGTGTGATCCTTGCCACAGCCAACATTGTTGCCTGGGTGGATCTGTGTACCGCGCTGACGATAAATGATATTGCCAGCTTTAACAATCTCGCCACCGAACTTTTTACAGCCAAGTCGTTGACCGTCCGAATCCCTGCCGTTCCTGGAACTTCCGCCTGCTTTCTTATGTGCCATTTCCTTTACTCCTCGGAAAAAAATTAATTATGCGCTAATCTTTTCGATCTTGAGAACAGTCTTGTGCTGACGGTGACCACGCAGTTTGCGGGTACCCTTGCGGCGCTTGGACTTGAACACCAGAATCTTCTTGTCACGTCCCTGAACAGCAATTTTTGCTGTAACAGTTGCACCTGCAACATGCGGTGCGCCGATCAGGGTTTTTTCGCCCCCAACCATAAGAACTTCAGCGAATTCAATGCTATCGCCAATCTCGCCAACAAGTTTTTCTACCTTGAGAAATTCACCCTCGGCCACTTTATACTGTTTGCCACCGGTTTTAATAACAGCGTACATATGCCATCTCCATGTCCATCATTTTTAAAAGAGTTTTGAACTATAATGAAGCATCAACGATAAGTCAAGCGTTTTTTGAATCACACAAACAAGATTCAGAGCACCAGCCCAAAATCAGTTAATGATTACCTCGAACTGTTCCTGATGAAAGCCAGGCTTGGCGCGCACGGTAATCCGCTTTTTCAGCTTCTTTTCCAGCTCCTCAAGACCGCGACGCTCCTCATCATAGAGCAGATCAGCAACCTGCGGATGCACGGAAACGGTTGCCTTGCTGCCGCGCACATCCAGCATCTCACGCCGCAGCTCCCGGAAGATCTCATGGCAAACCGTTGTCTTGGATTTGATGTAGCCACGCCCTTCGCAGTACGGGCAGGGCTCGCACATCATTCGGCCAATGCTCTCCCGGACGCGCTTGCGGGTCATCTCCACAAGCCCCAATTCGGATATCTTGAGGATGTTTGTCTTGGATTTATCGCTCTTCAAGGTCTCCTCCAGTGCGGTGAAAACCTTTTCGCGATTTACCTCCTTCTCCATATCAATGAAGTCGATGATGATGATGCCACCAATATTACGCAAGCGCAGCTGATAGGCAATCTCCTTGACCGCCTCCAGATTGGTCTTCAGGATCGTATCCTCCAGATTATGCTTGCCAACAAATCGTCCCGTATTCACATCAACAGCCGTCAACGCCTCGGTCTGTTCGATGATAATATAACCACCCGACTTGAGCCAGACCTTACGTCCAAGGGCACGGCTGATCTCCACCTCCAGCCCGAAGTTATCAAAGATCGGCTCCTCATCCTCATAAAGCTCGATCGAATACTTCATCTTGGGCATGAACGTGGTAATGAACTGGATAATCCGGTCGTAATCAGGCTTGGAATCAATAATGATCTTGTCGACCTGTTCGGTCACAATGTCACGAACAACCTTCTGAATCACGTCCAGATCGGAATGAATCAAGGATGGTGCCGATGCCTTCTCCTGGCGCTTGGCGATTTCACCCCAAAGTGTGGAGAGATACTGCATGTCAGAAAGCAGATCCTCTTCGCTCTTCCCCTCCGAGACCGTCCTGACGATATAACCGGTTCCAGGCTGCTTCAGCCGCTCAACCGCCTCACGCAGCCGCTCGCGTTCCTCCTCGTCCTCAATCCGGCGCGAGATGCCGACATGGTCAACCGTTGGCATATAGACCAGGTGACGCCCTGGCAGGGATATGTGCGAGGTGATCCGGGCCCCTTTTGTACCGATTGGCTCCTTGGAAACCTGCACCAGCAGCTCCTGCCCCTCCTGGAGCAGCTCCTCAATCGGATGCAACGGCTTGAAGTCAGGCTGGCCGTCCGCCAGCTGACTATCCGACAACTGACTCTCCGCCAGTTGGCCACCATTCGAATCATGTTCCTTCTTGCCGTTATAGAGCAGCGACTCATACTCCTCAATGGCATCAAAGACATCGGCAACATACAGAAAAGCGGCCTTTTCAAGACCGATATCCACGAAGGCAGCCTGCATGCCGGGCAGAACACGAATAACCCGCCCCTTGTAGATGTTGCCGATAATCCCCTTCTCCCGAGTCCGCTCAATATACAACTCGGCAATCGTACCGTTCTCGATCAGCGCAATGCGCGTCTCATGGGAGGCGGCGTTTATAACCAGTTCAGTTGGCATCCCAAAAACCCCTCATATATAAATAAAACTTCAATTAAACTAATTAGATATAAAATTAAGCTGAATCTTCTCGATCCTGAGATCATCGGCCTCAAGATCCGTAACGCCGCTGACCGCACGGGCAAACTCAAGTGCCTTGCCACGACGCGCCGTCAATTCAAGGGTATTATCATGCGCCACCATGGAAACCAGCTCTGCACGCAGATCAACAACCTGCTGCTCACCCTTCTTCTTGCGGCTGATAACACACTCGTCCAGAGCAAGAAATGCCTGGACAAGGTCATCAAGCCTGGCTGACCACCCCTCGGCAAACGTGATCCGATAGGAGGTGCTTTCAATCAATGTCGACAGGGATGGCGCCTTTACATCGGCCAGATCCGCCTCAAGAATACGCAACCCTCCGGGAAGCGCACCATTGAGCCGCAGCATAACCTCTTCGGCGGTCATCCCCTGGGCAATGAACATATCCATGTACTCCGCCACCGACTCAACCCCAACCGATGTTGCCGTTGCAAAGGAAAAACGGGGATGGGGATGAAAACCCTGCGAAAAGAGAATCGGCACCCCGCCGCGACTGACCGCCCTGGTAAACACGGTCAGCAGCTCCAGATGGCTGAGATAGCGCATGGCACCATCCTTTGCAAAACGGAGGCGTATCCTGACAGCACTGTTATCAACGGGCTTGAGCAACTCTGGCTCGGGGAGCGGGGCATCCTTGAAATAACGGGTCTTAAGTTCCTTGAAATCACAGACGCCGCAATTCGTACAACTCCCAAGACGGCAATCCTCTGTACGCCCTTCGCTAAGGCCCTGCTGCCGCTCCTTGAGCAGGAACTCGCGGCTGACGCCGCAATCAAGGTGATCCCAGGGCAGAACTTCATCCAGCCCGCGTGGACGCAGATACCATTCCGGCTCAACCCCGCACTCCCGGAATGCCTCAAGCCAGCGCTCCAGCTTGAAATGATCCCCCCAGCCGTCAAAACGGCAACCCAGTTCCACCGCCTTGACCAGCACTGGCGCCAGACGCCGGTCGCCACGGGCGAAAACCCCCTCCATGAAGGAAAGGGCGGCATCCTGCCATTTAAAGTTGAGTTTTTTCTTCTTCAAATCGAGATGCAGCTGATACTGCAGCTCCTTAATCTGCTCCATGGAAATCTGACTATCCCACTGGAACGGGGTATGGGACTTGGGCACAAAGGTGCTGACGGACACAGCCACATCACCCGGATTGCCAGACAGTTTGCCCTGATCCTTGACCTTGCGGCCAAGAATGGAGATCTGCTCAATATCCTCCGCTGTTTCACCAGGCAGACCGATCATAAAGTAGAGCTTGATTGAACGCCACCCCGCTTGATAGACATTATAGGCGGTTTCCAGCAGATCGGCCTCGCTGATCCCCTTGTTAATCACCCGCCGCATCCGCTCGCTCCCCGCCTCCGGAGCCAGGGTGAAGCCGGTCTTGCGCACCTTTTTTATCTCGGAAATCAGCTCCTCGGTCAGCGTACCAACCCGCAGCGAGGGGAGCGAAACCGCAATCCGTGCTTCGGCATAACGCTTCATCAGCCCCGTAATCAGTGGAGAAACACAGGAGTAGTCACCCGTTGAGAGCGAAAGCAGCGAAACCTCATCATAACCGGTATTTTTAAGGGATTTTTCCACCAAATCCAGAACCGTGGCCGGAGAACGCTCACGCACCGGGCGATAGATATAACCCGCCTGACAGAAACGGCAGCCACGGGTACAGCCACGGGCAACCTCCACAGCCACACGATCATGGACCGTCTTCATAAAGGGAACCACCGGCTGCTCTGGATAAGGGGCGGAATCGAGATCCTTCAAAAACCGGCGTCTGATCCTGGTGCGATCACCCCTGAGGGTATCAATCCCGGCCAGGGTACCATCCTGATTATAACGCGGCTCAAAAAACGAGGGGACATAAACCCCATCTATGGCGGCAAGCCGCTCCAGAAGCTCCCCCCGTCCCTCATTAATCCGGCGTGAACAACGGACCGCCTCGGCGATCTCCACAATCGCCTCCTCACCATCCCCCAGAAGCACGGCATCAAAGAACGGCGCCAACGGTTCTGGATTATAGGCACAGGGGCCGCCGGCCAGAACCAGGGGAGCGGAATCATCGCGCTCGGCCGCCAACAGCGGCACCCCGGACAGACGCAGCATATTGAGGATATTGGTATAGGAAAGTTCATATTGCAGCGTAAAGGCAATAATACCGCAGCTGGCCAGAGGGGTTGCGCTCTCCAGGGTGGCCAACGGCGTCCCGCCCGCTTCCATCTGCCGTTCCATATCCGGCCAGGGGGCATAAACACGCTCGGCCGCAACGCCATCCATCTCATTCAGAATCCGGTAGAGGATCCGCAAACCCAGGTGGCTCATCCCCACTTCATAAACATCAGGAAAGGCAAGGGCAACACGCAGTTCCGCGACATCCTTACAGACAGATCCCATCTCTCCGCCCATGTAGCGGGCAGGTTTTTCAACAGCCAGAAGATTCATATATCTAAACAATCCCTTGAATTAATAATAAAAAACAGCGGATTGTGAATGTAACAAATCCCGCGCGGCAAAGGCAAGGGAAATACCATTTTTTTCTTGCATATCGGAAACAGCAATGTTATATAAGATTTCCTTGCCCGGGTGGTGGAATTGGTAGACACGCAAGATTCAGGTTCTTGTGCTCGCAAGGGTGTGCTAGTTCGAGTCTAGTCCCGGGCACCATAAAAAATAAGGATTTTCAGCAACTGCTGAAAATCCTTTTTTTATTTTCAGGGCAGACTTCAAAACTTGTTCGCAACAGCCCTCACGCACTCCGCACAGAATACACCAACCCTTCAAAATCATTCACTATTGAGCCTCTTGCAAAAAGATTGTCATCCCCAAATGTCTCTATCGGGGATCCAGATTTTTCAATCTTTTATAGAATGGATTCCCGACCAAAATCACTTCGGGAATGACAGATTTAGACTTTTGCAAGTGGATCTATTTATATATCCACAAACCGTCCATCCAATCACCCCAAAAGCCAGGGGAGATAAAATGGCGCAATGAACGAGATAAAAATGGCTGCCAATGCCATGGCTACTCCGGCCATGGCCCCCTGGGCCTGCCCTTCCTGCAGGATCGTGGCCGTACCCTGACCGTGGGCAGTAACCCCCATGGCCAGACCGCGCGCGACCGGATTGGTAATCCGGCAAAGGGTAAGCAAACTGGCGCCAATCATGGAACCGAGTGTGCCGGTAAAGACGACAAAGGCCACGCTGATGGCCGGATCACCGCCAATAATTCGCGAGATTTCAATGGCAATCGGCGCTGTTATGGATTTTGGAGCGAGCGATGCCGTCAGCAACCGGTCAAGACCGCTCAACCTGCCCAACACAACCGCCGTCGTCAGGGTAGCAACGGCACCGCTGATGATGCCGATCAGGATCGGAACAAATGACTCGCGAAGGATTTTCCGGTTCAGATAGAGGGGAACTGCCAGCGCTACCGTGGCCGGTCCAAGCAGAAAGGTCATGATCGACTTGCCCGGCTTATACTGTTCAAAGGTAATTCCGCTTAATTTCAGAATAGCAATAATGGCAACCGTACTGAGCAGCAGCGGGGTCAGCAGCGCAATTTTGGTCTTGTAATAGAATTTGCAGCTGAGAACATAGAGGACAATGGTCAGAATAATAACAAAAATGGTCAATAATGGACTCTGCATATCACTGTTCCCCACTCGTCCTGTTGCGTCGCGACATAAGATATTGAACCACGCCACCGGTTACCAGTAACGCCACCAGGGTGCTGACCACCAGCGGCAGAAACAGAAGATGCCCCTTTTGCAGAAACAGATCGCCCCACTCCATCAGCTCAACGGCGATCGGAATAAAGAAAAATGAGAGATGTTTCAATAGCGGTGTAGTGGCAGCCAGCAGCCACTCCTCCTTGACAATACCGGTTGCCAGCAACGTAAACAGGACAATCATCCCGAGGACACTACCAGGCAGCGGCACATGAAAAAAGGTTACCAGCCAGGTACTGGCATAGTAGATCACCCAGAGCAAAAACAACTGTCCGATTATTATGACGCCCTTTTTCACATTACACCTGCCTTGCCTGGTTCTGAACTTTCATTAAATTTGCCACTTTTCCGGCAATTTATCTAATCTTTTTTGCTCCAACGTGCTACCCGCAGGGGATTCTCGCAAGATAAACCACCCACACAAAAAAAAACGGATTTCCGGCAAGTGCCGAAAACCCGATTAGATTTTCATTTTCGTTGACTGAAAAAACAGCCTGCAGACAGCAGCTCCAACCGGACCGGTTTCAGCTAAGCGTCGAATTGATCGTACTGAAGGCCTTGTTAGTATTCTGGCCGATCCCGGTAAACATGGCCATGACAACAATGGCGATCAGGGCAATGATCAGTGCATACTCGATAATTGTCTGGCCCTTTGAATTTCGCAGACAACAGGAAAACCTGACAATGATCCCGTTTAATAGTCCCATGACACCCTCCTGCCACCTAATATTTTAACAACCTCACCCCAAGGGGCATTAAAATTTTACTATACGCCCCTCCATTGTCAAATCATCTCATTAGTGTCCGGAATATTTTCAGAATAAATTCAGCTGTTTAGGTTTTAT
>CAXYUZ010000067.1:0-15839 GCA_964292275.1 uncultured Desulfuromonadaceae bacterium | reverse complement strand
TCCTGCAGTCTGTGGTCGCTATCCAGCAAATGTAACTCCGCAGCATATTCCCTGGCAAAACGGATTGAGTTTTCATAGGGTACGACATCATCATTCCAGCCATGGATTACAACCGTTCTATCCGCATGCGGAACCGGTTCCTGCACCGCATACCCAGGCAACTGAAATGCCGGGGCCAACAGAAACAGACCAACCGGCTTGATTGTGGCAGAGGCAACCGTAGAAACGTAACCACCCATGCTTGACCCGACCAGCACAACAAAATCGGATTTGGTTTTGTGAAGGTCCAGCAACCTGTCAACCCTTGCATCAGGACTTTCCAGGTCTGAATAATCATGGCTCGCCACCTCAAAACCTTTCTCCATGGCAACCTCTGACAGCGCCTTAATCTTGCTGCCCCAAGGGCCGCTTTCTTTTCCGTGGGTGAAATTTACATACATAAACCACTAACCTCTCTTTACTGTTTCTTAAATTAGCTATCGCAACCTCATAGAACAGTAAGTATTCATCCGACTAAACTGGTTAGACGGACAGACTAAACAATTTCAATAATACAATGAAGCTGGTGAGTGTTCCCTTTTAGGGCACTGACTATCTATTTTCTTGAAATCATCTGTTGTTCATACAGCAACGCCTCGCGCACGCGGGTCAACACCTGTCCAAGCAGGTTAATCCCTCTCCACTGTGTCCGGTCCATTGCCTGCGGATCATCCTCAACCAGGCCTATGCCCCAGATCAGGTCTTCCGGCGAAGCCTCGACCAGTGTGGTGCCGCGTGTGGCCAGCAGCAGTTCACGCTGCTCCGGATTTTGAGAAAACTTGGCATAGTTACCGTCATAGACAATCCCTTCGCGGAACATCTCCCAAACCTGCGAATCATAATTGCGGACAGTCCTACCGATGGCCTGCTGTTCCGAAGGTTTTACAGCATTCAAAATCCGGGTAGCCGCCTCGTGGTCACCGAAAAGAACAGCCTTGGCGTACATCATGAACTGCTCCGCATGGGTAAAGGTAATGCCCCCAATCGTAAACAGAGAACGGTTCCACTGCCCCAACGGGCTCTTCCAGAAGAATGTGAATTTTTCAGTATGCATGTTTTTCCTTAGCTTTACTTATTCCTGTTTTTTAGAGCGTTCTAATATCTGCAAATTACCGTTAATACAACCAAGATCAACGATTGCATTCTAATCCCCACGACACGTTTGAAATATCCTGCAGTTTATTGAACCATCCTGTCATAGTCATAATTTAACCTCTTTTCCATCAAGTAAACAAAACTCGTAACTGTTAGACGGACAGAAGCTGGATAATTTCCTGTTTAGCACACCCATGCTTTTCCAAGCCTATGCCAGTCTGGGAATGGCTGCATAAGAACCTGCCTGAAGCTCATCTACTTCTCCACGCTGTTGCCTGGTAAAGCAAACCCGCGCCAGCCGGTTGATCCTGCGTTGCACCCAAAGAGCTTCATCCAAGGTAAAGATAGGAATAGAATATTTGCAGCGGTAGTACTCCCGGTCGCGCTGAATGCTACGTGCAACCCGCTCCATCATAACGCTGTAAAACCGCCTTTCCAACGCCGGATTTTGACACAATTCAAAAAGGACTATGAATTCGGAAATCCTGGTACGATGGATGACGGCGCTGATTGAACGGTCAGAAAGATCAAGCAGCCCCCTGCCCCACTCATGGGCCAGCACCAACTCACCTTCCCGGCCCGGCGGGATCTCCAGCAGACTCGCCTGCCGTTCCTCCTCCGGCTTATGGAAGCAACATTGGTAATTCAGCTTGCGAAATTCGTTGAACACCGGGGAAAAATCTCCTTCCGGCCAATCACCAATTTCATCAAACAGCGCCTTCTCGGCCTCGTCAAACGACCCCATCCGCAACAGACAGATGATACCGTTGTTCAGCCGCCGCACCGCTTCCTCCGGGGCAATGCCATCCTGCTGGGCGCACCAGCGCCAAGAAAACGCCCCGATTTCCCATTCGCCAACCTCCAGTGCCGCCATGCCACGGTAAAACTGGATATCATCCCATATCAGGCTGACATCGGAACGGTTGGTGGCCTGGTCGGCGGCATCAAACAGCTCACGCCATTTGCCATCACCTGCCAGCGTGGCTAAATGTGTCACCAGTTCCTGTTGCAGCTTTGTCGAGCTGAGTGGCTTAGTGCACAATTTTTTCAGTGTAAGTTTTGTAATGCTCCACCTCCGTCACAGCAGTTATAACAAATTGGATTTTTATCCAGGTAAACTCTAAAAAAATGCCCCGCGTTTTTAAACACGGGGCATCGTTGACTTCATGATTCGTAAATATTTACCGAGGCTACTCCATCACAATCACCAGATCATCCTTCTCAACCTTTTCGCCCTCTTTGAAACGGACTTCTTTGATAATGCCGTCAACCCGGGCCTTGATGTTGGTTTCCATCTTCATCGCCTCGGTCACCATCAGCACCTCACCAGCCTTGACCACAAATCCAGGCTTGACATGGACCCTGAAGACCTTGCCCGGCATCGGTGCACCAATCTGGTACGGATTGGTCTTATCGGCCTTATCCCTTATAACAAAGCCCGATTTAATCGACTTGTCACGAATGCTGACTGTACGGTTGTTGCCGTTGAGCTCAAAATGAACGTTGCGAGTGGCATCATCATGCAGACGACCGATACCATTAAGCATGATAATCAGCGTTTTACCCGGCTCAATATCAAATGAGGTCTCCTGTCCCGGTTCCATCCCGTAAAGGAAGATCGGGGTCGGAATGACGGATGTATCGGAGTAATCCTGACAGTGTTTGTCAAAATCAGGGTAGACATTCGGATAGAGGATATTCGAGAGAAGCGCCTTGTCATCCACCGCATGACCCAACTTGACCTCCAGGGCAGCCCTTTCCTTCTCAAAATCAACCGGTTCAAGCAGTTCACCCGGACGGCAGGTAATCGGCTGTTCGCCCTTGAGGATAATCTTCTGCAACTCTGCCGGCCATCCACCGTACGGCTGACCCAGCATCCCCTTGAACATGCCGACAACGGATTCAGGGAAGGCAAGCTCGTCGCCGTGGGTAAAGATATCTTCCGGCTGCAGGTTGTTTTTAACGAGGAAGATGGCCATGTCGCCGACAACCTTGGAGGTCGGGGTAACCTTGACGATATCGCCAAAGAGCATATTGACCTTGCCGTACATCTCCTTGCACTCTTCCCAGTGGCTGAGCAGCCCCATTCCGGCAACCTGCGGTTTGAAGTTTGAATACTGACCACCCGGAATTTCGTGCTGGTAGACCTCCGTTGTACCGCTCTTCAGGCCGGCCTCGAACGGCACATAATAATCGCGCACGGTTTCCCAGTAGTTGGAAAGCTGCTGCAGGCCACGGCTGTTGACCAGCGGATCACGCTCCGTACCCTCCAGGGCGGAAACGATGGCATTCAGGCTCGGCTGCGCCGAAATTCCGGACATGGCGGAGAGTGCGGCATCAACGATATCCACACCGGCCTCGCTGGCCATGAGCAGCGTGGCGCTGCCGTTGCCGGAGGTGTCGTGGGTATGCAGTTGAATCGGGATACCGATATTTTCCTTAAGCGCCTTGACCAGTTTGTAGGCAGCAAACGGCTTGAGCAAACCGGCCATATCCTTGATCGCCAGGATATGTGCGCCCATGCTTTCCAGCTCTTTGGCCATCTTGATATAATAATCAAGCGAATATTTGTCACGTTTCGGATCGGTAATATCGCCGGTATAGCAGATGGCCGCCTCACAGATCTTGCCGCTCTTCAGTACCGCCTCCATGGCAACCTTCATACCGGCGGTCCAGTTCAGGGAGTCAAAGACACGGAACAGGTCGACGCCGGACTTGGCAGCCTCATCGACAAAACGCTCAATGACGTTATCGGGATAGTTGGTGTAACCAACGGCATTGGAGCCGCGCAGCAGCATCTGCAGCAGGATATTCGGCACCCGCTCGGAGATGTTGTGCAGCCGCTGCCATGGATCCTCCTTGAGGAAGCGCATGGAGACATCAAAGGTTGCCCCGCCCCAGCACTCCAGCGAGAAAAGATCCGCACCCAGATAGGATGTCGGCTCGGCAATCTTGAGAATATCGTAGGAACGGACACGGGTGGCCAGATTGGACTGATGGGCGTCACGCATGGTGGTGTCAGTCAGCAGCAGCTTCTTCTGTTCCAGAATCCATTTGGAGACACCTTCCGGCCCCACCTGTTTCAGCAGTTCGCGTGTACCGGGCAGACGTTTGTCAAAGGCGGAAATTTCAGGGATGAACGGCTCGTGGAAGTCACCGGACTTGGCCTTGACCTCAATGCCCGGTGAACCGTTGACACAAATCTCACCGAGGAACTTGAGGGTCTTGGTGGCACGGTCCTTTTTCTCCGGGATAACAAGCAGTTCGGGATGTTTGTCAATGAACGACGTATCACACTGACCATCCAGGAAAACGGGGTGTGAAACAACATTTTCCAGGAAACCGATATTGGTTTTGACACCGCGGATACGGAACTCGCGCAGAGCACGGTCCATGATATGTGCGGCGGCCTGAATGGTCAGCCCCCATGTGCTGACCTTGACCAGCAGAGAGTCATAATGCGGGGTAATCCGTGCCCCGGTGGTTGCATTACCGGCATCCAGACGAACACCGCAACCGGCTGCGGAACGGTAGGTAGTCAACATACCGAAATCCGGTGCAAAGTTGTTTGCCGGATCCTCGGTCGTCACACGGCACTGGATGGCGAAGCCACGCTTGGCAATGGCAGCCTGTGACGGGATATTGATCTCCGGATCGGAGAGGGCATAACCGCTGGCAATCAGGATCTGGTTCTGGACAAGGTTGTGGCCGGTAATCATCTCCGTCACCGTATGCTCAACCTGAATACGCGGGTTCATCTCGATGAAGTAATGACGCCCCTCCTGATCAACCAGGAATTCAACCGTACCGGCGTTGCGGTAACCGACCTGCCCGGCAATCTTCAGCGCAGCAGCGCAGAGTTCCTCACGCTGTTCATCTGTCAGACAGAGCGACGGTGCAAACTCGACCACCTTCTGATGGCGGCGCTGGATGGAACAGTCACGCTCGAAGAAGTGCACCAGGTTGCCGTAGTTGTCACCCATCACCTGAACTTCAATATGCTTGGGATTGAGCAGATAACGCTCCAGAAAGACATCGGCGTTTCCGAATGACGCCTTGGCCTCGCTACTGGCGGCAACCATCCCCTCCAGCAGTTCCTTCTTGTCATTGGCAACGCGCATACCGCGACCGCCGCCACCGGATGAGGCCTTGATGATGATCGGATAACCGCACTCCTTGGCAAACCTGAGCGCATCCTCTTCCTTGGTGATCGGGTTTTCAGTACCAGGCACAACGTTGACACCAGCGGCAACCGCTGCCTTGCGGCCGGCGACCTTGTCACCCAGGGCACGCTGCATGGTGGCTGTCGGACCAATAAAGACAATCCCGTTCGCCTCACATTTTTCAGCAAACTCGGCATTCTCGGAAAGAAAACCATAACCGGGATGGATTGCATCAACACCGATCTTCAATGCCAGTGAGATGATCTCGTCAATCCCCAGGTAGGCATCAACCGGAGATTTCCCCTTGCCAACCAGATAGGCCTCATCGGCCTTGTAGCGGTGGAGGGATAATTTGTCCTCTTCCGAATAGATTGCAACGGTTCTGATTTCCAGTTCGGCACAGGATCTAAAGATACGAATAGCAATCTCGCCACGATTGGCGGCCATAACCTTGCGAAATTTCTGCTTCTGCATTGAGTAATCTCCTGGTCAGGTTGACTCTCATCGATTGATGAGTCTGATAACAACAAAAACAATAACGAACAAAATGCCACATGTGATCCAAATTTTTATCACAGCATTACAAGTAGTTACAGAAAAAATTTATACTTAATCATGTTTCACAATCCGTTGTCAACAGGGTTTTTAATCTTGCCGTAACGTAGCGGATATGATACTAAAATTGTGACTACTGAACGCTTTGGAGATCAATTACCATGGAAATCAAGATTCTTCCGCTAGCGGCGGAAAACATGAAAGAAAAGTTTAAGGACGAATCGAAACTCAGTTTCGGCAGAATCATTACCGACCGGATGCTGATGATTGAATGGAAATCCGACCAGGGTTGGTGTGACGGACGCATTCAGCCTTACGCACCCTTCGTGCTTGATCCATCCTGCCTGGTGTTCCACTATGCCCAGGAGATCTTTGAAGGTCTCAAAGCCTATAAATGGGAAGATGGCCGGGTTGCCCTCTTCCGTCCTGAGATGAATGCCAAGCGTTTCAACATGTCGGCAGAAAGACTCTGCATGCCGGACCTGCCGGAAGAAATTTTCCTCGATGGCCTCAAAAAGCTGATCTCACTGGAAAAGGATTGGATTCCATCCGCTCCGGGCACATCACTATATATCAGACCAGCCATGATTGCCGTAGAACCGGTTCTTGGCGTAAAACCTTCCGATCACTACTACTTTTTCATTATCATGTCACCAGTTGGCGCATACTATGCAGCCGGTTTTGATCCAATCAGCATCCTGGTTGAAGATTACTACGTCCGCGCTGTCCCTGGCGGCACCGGCGAGGCAAAGACAGGCGGCAACTACGCCAGTTCACTCAAGGCAGCCCTGCAGGCCAAGAAAAAAGGGTACGACCAGGTTCTCTGGCTTGATGGACGCGAGCAGCGCTACATTGAAGAAGTCGGCTCCATGAACATGTTCTTTGCCTATGGCAACAAGATCGTCACCGCCAAACTCAACGGTTCGATCCTCTCCGGCATCACCAGAGATTCAGTCATAACCATCGCCCAAAAGCTTGGTTTTGAGATCGAAGAAAGACCGATTGAGGTCAACGAACTGATGGCTGATATCCGCAGCGGCAAGGTCACCGAGGCCTTTGGCAGCGGAACCGCTGCTGTTGTCACCCCAGTCGGCAAGCTCTGTTTCAAGGATGAGGTTGTCACGCTCGGCGATGGCGGCGTTGGCAAAGTTACCCAGAAATTGTACGACACCCTGACCGGCATCCAGACCGGCAAGGTCAAGGACGAATTCGGCTGGATCACATTCATAGAATAGAGATAGCATTATAACCCCTGTCAACAGGCACTACGCAAGGGTTGAACAAAACCATGAAGAAAACGACCGCCGGCAGAACATCAACTGAATCACCAAACAAACTCTGCACATCGTGTCGCCGGACATGTAAACAGATGGCCCATGCAGTTGTTGCACAATGTCCGCGTTACTACCCATTCAGCCGCAAACAGGCAAAAGCCGAGTTCACATGGAAACAGATGGATTTGGCCCTGTAACCCGGTTAAATATTTGTTGGTATTTTCAGGCAGCTGCTGTATATAAAAACAGACTACAAACCCAGTGTCCAGGCAGTTTCAAGCAATGAATCATTGCCAATTTAGCTCAGTTGGTAGAGCACATCACTCGTAATGATGAGGTCGTCGGTTCGATTCCGACAATTGGCTCCAAAAATCAAGCATCTAGCCAGTCGGCCAGGTGCTTTTTTAATACAAAATCCTACCTAATTTCATTCATTTACTAACCAAGGCTATTACAAGATGTCTGTCATTCCCGAATGTCATTATCGGGGATCCAGAGTTCTCGAACCGTCAGAATCTGGATTCCCGATCAAAAGCACTTCGGGAATGACAATCTGGGACTTTTGCAAAAAAAATCATCTCTCAACCGGCACCGCATCAGGCGGCATTTCACCTGGCGGAGGTGTTTCAGGAGGTGGCGGTGGCTGCAACGGAGGGGGTGGTGGATAGACAGGCGCTATTGTAGGTGGTGGATAGCTGTCCGCTGGCGGCGGCACGACGATCACCCGACTACGCTTATAAAGCTGTACCGGACTCTGAACCTGGTTGCCATAGGAATACATGCACTGGGCATAGGCGTTGTCATAACGGCGCTGTGCCTCATAGCCATAAACCCGCCCCTCGTCGGAACCGATTGCAGAACCAATCAGCAGGCCAGTACCGGCACCAACTGCCGCGCCAGCGCCTGGTTGCCTGGTTGCACTCCCCAACAACAAACCGATACCTGCCCCGATCACGGTTCCAACAGCCGCACCACTGAAGGTTCGCTGGTTTGCAATTTCCTGTGGCGTCATACCAATCTGCTGAGCGGCCCACTGCCGGCATGTTGCATCCTCAATCTGAAATTTGTCAAACGGCTTGCCAGAGGCGGGCATCACCCGCACAGTTGGACCTGCCGGCAATGTTGCGCAGCCGGCAAACGGAACCAGCATCAAAAAAACAATGGCCCTCTTCAAACGTTTCATAATTTGATTACCTCTTTAGATCCGTTGATTGCGGCGGAGTGGGTACAACCTTCATCCACCCCTCCGGACAGGTTTTTACATACGGATAATACCCCTTCGGGTTCTGGCAGTAATACCAGTAATTGGAATCAAACCCCACTTTTGCTGGCTGCGACGGTGACGTGGCGACCTCGCTCCAGCCAGACGGACAGGCCTTTACATACGGGTAATATCCCTGTGGATCCTGACAATAATACCAGGTAGCCGGTTTTGGTGCTGGTTGTGTGGCAGGAGCTGGCTGTACATAGACATCCGGCTGCTGGATAATGACTGGCCGCTCAACATAGTACGGATATGGATACGGATAAGGATATATATACGGCCTTCCATAATAGCCATGGCCATATCCCCACCAAACCGGACCAATCGAGACCCTGGCCCTGAAATGACCGGCATATGCAGAGAAACAGGTTGCCAGCAACATCAACAGACTAACAAAAATGATCCAGAACTTTTTCATATAACCTCCGCTTCCGATACATCTTAAGACAACATTCAACAAAAAAAGGTTACGCTATTTTGTGCAGCAGACACTCATCTGTATATGTTAATAATATAACAAAAACAGACCCTGACAAGCTTGCCAAAAATTAACTTCCATCAATTCAACAAGAATTGAAAACGTTTCCTTCTCGATATTCTTCAGGCGCCGGCCTAACGCACTACCAGGGCTTTAAAAAACGTCCTGAGGAAGGCCGGATACAAGGCGCACGGAACGGAGCAGCCGTGGCATAACAGATAGCTAGCCAAGGTTGCGAGTACCGCGCAACGCATCCGACGACTCTCCACAGTAGTTTTTCAAACCCCTTCTAACCACCTCCATCTCAGCGCTCCAACCGACAGTCCATCTTTCGTATTTACAAAGGTCTGCTACACTATATTTTGTTGAAGTAAACTCAGAACTGATCGCTAACAACCGCCATGAATGATATCCGCGAGCAGAACATAGACACCTCATCACCACCGGATAAGCAGATCCAGAGGATCTCCATAGCCGAGGTCTATGCAGCCCTGAACACGTCAACGTCCGGCCTGGGAAACGACGAGGCGCAGCTTCGCCTGGCACGCTGCGGACACAACTCCATCCGCGAGATCAAGGGTCGCCCACTCTATCTGAAATTTCTGGCCAACTTTACCCACCTGATGGCACTTCTGCTCTGGGGGGGCGGGATTGTAGGATTTATTGCCAACATGCCGCAACTGGGCATCGCAATCTGGACCGTAAACCTGATCAACGGCATATTCAGTTTCTGGCAGGAATACCGGGCGGACAAGGCCACCGAGGCGCTGCGAAGATTGCTGCCACAACAGGCCCGTGTAATGCGGGATGGTCACGAAAACCTGATCCCGGCAGAGAATCTGGTGCCTGGCGACCTGATGATCCTGTCGGAAGGGGACCATATTTCAGCCGACGCCCGACTGATACAGCAGACGGAATTTCGCACCGACCAATCAACACTCTCCGGCGAATCCCATCCGGTCAAAAAAACGGCCGAGGCGGTTTTGCAATCCGGCCTGGGGCGCACAGAGCTCCCCAATCTGATTTTTGCCGGCACCCATGTGGCTTCCGGCAGTGGCAGGGCAGTGGTATTTGCAACCGGCATGAATACTGAGTTCGGCAAAATTGCCAACCTGACCCAGGGTATCCATGAAGAGTTAAGCCCGCTGCAACAGGAGATCAGAAGGGTCACCAAGGTGGTCACAATCATGGCCTCCAGCGTGGGATTGCTCTTCTTCCTGCTGGCAACCTTTGTCGCCGGTGTCACGGTCTCCCACAGTTTCATCTTTGCCATGGGAATGATCGTCGCCTTTGTGCCAGAAGGATTGCTGCCAACGGTTACACTCTCACTGGCCATGGGCGTGCAACGCATGGCCAGACGCAATGCCCTGGTAAAACGGCTTTCATCGGTGGAGACACTGGGCTGCACCACGGTTATCTGCACAGACAAGACCGGCACTCTGACCGAGAACGAGATGACCGTCACCAATATCTGGCTGATGGGCAACAACCTGACCCTGAGCGGCACCGGCTACGCCCCGGACGGCGAGATCACCCGTAATGGGCAAAAGCTATCCTCTGCAATGGATAATCACCTGCAGACCCTGCTGCTGGCCGCCGGATTGTGCAACGATGCCCGGATCATCCCGCCGGAAAACGAAACGGCCGCCTGGAAGGTTTTAGGGGATCCTACCGAGGCGGCGCTGCGCGTGGCAGCGGGCAAAGGGGAAATAAATCTTGAGCTGGAGATGGAGCGCATGCCACGTCTACGGGAAATCCCCTTTGACTCGCGCCGCAAGATGATGAGCACGCTTCACCGCCAGCCGGACGGTCAACTGGTTGTCTTTGTCAAGGGTGCGCCCCGCGAGATTCTTTCACTCTGCAGCCACTATCGCAACTGTGCTGCCGAAGCGGGGCTGGATGACAGCACACGGGAAGCGATCCTGGCCGCCAATGATGACTACGCCAGAAACGGCCTGCGTGTACTGGCCGTGGCATGCCGACGACTGGATGAGCTGCCGCTGGATTTCAGCGGCGAGACAATCGAGCGGGAGCTGACCTTTCTGGGACTGATGGCCATGATGGATCCACCCCGTCCGGAGGTCTGCGCGGCGGTTGACAAATGCCACCGGGCCGGAGTGCGGATTATGATGATCACCGGGGATTATGGCCTGACCGCCGAAAGCATTGCCCGGCGAATCAATATCATCGGCAGCGGTCGACCACGAATTATCAGCGGAACCGAACTGGACCATATTGATGAAGAGACACTTAAAGAGGCGCTCAAGGATGATATCATCTTTGCCCGCGCCGCCCCGGAACAGAAACTGCGAATAGTAAAAACCCTGCGCAGCATGGGGCATATTGTTGCGGTCACCGGGGATGGCGTCAATGACGCCCCAGCACTGAAACAGGCCGATATCGGAATTGCCATGGGGATTGCCGGAACCGATGTGGCCAAAGAGGCGGCCGACATGATCCTGACCGATGACAACTTCGCCTCGATTGTCAACGCCATTGGGGAGGGACGTGCGGTCTACGCCAACATACGAAAATTTGCCACCTACATCTTCACCAGTAATATGCCGGAGGCCTGGCCATTTATATTCCAGATCATCTTCAACCTGCCACTGGCACTGACTGTCATGCAGGTTCTGGCGATTGACCTTGGCACCGACATGGTCCCGGCCCTGGCCCTGGGAACGGAAAAACCGGAACCGGGGATCATGGACAAGCCACCGCGGTCACAGAACAGCCGCCTGATTGACAAGCAGCTGCTGATTCGGGCCATGCTCTGGCAGGGAAGTCTGCAAACCCTGCTCTGCTTTTTCGGCTTCTTCTTTCTCTACTGGTCGTTCGGATACACCGATCTACTGCACCTGCCCCGCCCCGACCTGCTACCATACCTGCAGCGTTTACCCTCGCAGGATGGGCAGATCTATATCCTGGCCACAACCATCTTCCTGGCCGGTGTTGTCACCAGCCAGATCGGCAACGCCTATGCCTGCCGCACCGACCGGGCCTCAATCCTTTCGGTCGGTTTCTGGAGCAACCGGCTGCTGCTGATCGGATTTGGGGTAGAACTGGCAATTGTCTGCATACTGATCTACCTCCCCCCCTTCCAGGGGATATTTGAACTGGGCAGATTACCGATCAAATTCTGGGCTATCCTGTTCTGCTATCCATTGCTCATGCTCCTGGCTGAGGAGGGGCGCAAGGCTTACTTGAGATACCGGGAGTCAATACATAAATAACCAGTACACCGGGAGGTGTTACATGAAAATAATCGTCATCGGCTGCGGCAGACTGGGAAGCGCACTCTGCAATACACTCAGCCAACAGGGACATGATGTTGCCGTGATTGACCACGATCCAGAGGCCTTCAATCGACTGGAAGCGCTCTATCAGGGAGAAACCGTAACCGGGGCAGGCATGGAGCGGGAATTGCTGCTGAAGGCCGGCATTGAAAGGACCGATTGCCTGGCGGCGGTCACCAGCAGCGATGAGGTCAACATAGTCGTTGCCCGCCTCGCCCGCCAGGTCTTCCACGTGCCACGGGTAGTGGCCCGTCTCTACGATCCGCGCAAGGCCAACCTGTATCATCGGCTTGGACTGGCTACCATATCCCATGTCACCTGGGGGGTCAGTCGCATCATCGAACTGCTCTGCTATTCCCACCTGGACACAATCAAAAGCCTCGGAAACGGCGAGGTCGATATTGTTGAGGTGGAGGTGCCGCACCTGCTGGTTGGACGCAAGGTCAACGACCTGACGCTTGTCGGTGAGATCCATGTCGTTGCCATCAGCCGCCATGGAAAGACATTCCTGCCCACACTGGGGACGGAATTCCAGGAACGGGATCAGCTCCACCTGGCCCTACTGGCCTCATCGGCTAAACGTTTGAAAATCATCCTCGGGATGCATTAGGAGGTCACCATGTTTGTAATCATCATCGGCGGCGGTAAAATGGGTGGATACCTGGGGAGGCTGTTGCTGAACAGCGACAAGAAGATCCGCATCATTGAAGAACGAAGCGATGTCATCTCGCTCCTGCAGCGCGATATCCCGGCAGATGCCATCATCCATGGCAACGCAACCGACCTGTCTGTGCTGGAGGAGGCTGGAATCCGGCAGGCCGATGCTGTGGCGGCCGTAACCGGCACGGATGAAACCAATCTGGTCGTTGCAGGGCTGGCGCGTTCCGAATACGGTGTCATCAGGACAATCGCCAGGGTCAACGACCCGCAGAATAAATGGATGTTCACAGCTCAGATGGGCGTGGATGTAGCACTCAACCAGGCGGATCTGATGGCACACCTGATCGTAGAGGAAATGCCGGTGGGCGAGATGGTGACACTGCTCAAACTACGCAAGGGTGAATACTCACTGGTGGAAGAAAAGGTAGCCCACGGTTCACAGGCCGTCGGCAACGACCTGAAAACCCTGCAACTACCCAGGGAGAGTGTTGTAGCGGCTGTTATCCGCAAAGGACGGCTCCTCATCCCCCGTGGCGATCTTGCCCTGGAAGAGGGGGATGAGGTGCTGGCGGTTGTCCATTCCCGGGAAATCGGCCAACTGGCCGCAATCCTTGGAAGCGATAAAACCAGTTAACGGCGTGGTTTTGTGCTTTTAGGGGCCTTGTCCGGCTGCTTGGCATCGGCCTTGGGGCGCGGTTTGCGGTTACCCATCTCATGGGGGTGACGCTTGAACTCCTCATCCTTCTTCGGAGCCGGAACGGTATAATCAAAATCCGTCAGCAGCTTCCGTTCAATCTGCTTGCCTAACAACTTTTCAAGCGATCGTATCGCCCCCGCATCATCCTTACAAACGAAGGTAATCGCCTCGCCGGTCCGCTCCGCCCTGCCGGTACGCCCGATCCGGTGCACATAAAATTCGCTGGTCTCGGGCATATCCAGATTGAGAACCAGCCCGATCAACGAAACGTCAATCCCCCGGGCAGCAATATCCGTAGCGACCAGTATCCGGTAACTGCCATCCCTGAAGCCGTCCATCGCCTCTTGACGGCGGTTCTGCGAGAGATTCCCCTGCAGCGAAGCCGCCTTGTAGCCAGCCTTGACCAACAACTCCCCTACCCGCTTGGCGCGGTGTTTTGTGCGGGTGAAGACCAGCACGGAACCTTCGGTATGACTCTCCAGAACCTTCATCAACAGGGCGGTCTTCAGATGCTGTTCAACCGGATAGAGCGAGTGGCGCACCGTTGCTGCCGGCTTGATCCTGTCAACCTGGATGGTCACCGGATCCTTGAGCATATCCTCGGCCAGCTTGCGGATCGCATCCGGCATGGTGGCTGAAAACAACAGGGTCTGCCGCTCCTTGGGCAGCCTCTCCAGAATCTTCTTGATCGTTGGCATAAACCCCATATCAAACATCTGATCGGCCTCATCAAGGACCAGCAGTTCAACCTTATCCAGCACGGCAACCCCTTGCTGCATCAGATCCAGCAAACGCCCCGGACAGGCAACGATTATCTCGGTTCCCTTTTTTAGGGCGGCAATCTGCGGGTTCTGCCCAACGCCACCGTAAACCGTTGCGCTCTTCAGGCCGCTCTGCCTGCCGAACAAACGGAAGGCCGCCTCGATCTGCTCCGCCAGTTCCCGTGTTGGCGCAATCACCAGGGCACGCGTCACATGGCGCTGCCCCTGGGTCAAACGATCAAGAATCGGCAACGCAAATGCGGCGGTTTTGCCAGTGCCGGTCTGGGCAAGGCCAAGAACATCGCGCCCGGCCAATATACTGGGTATGGATTCCTTTTGAATCGGTGTCGGATGCGAATAGCCTGCCTCACGGATACCTGCTGCAACCGCCTGATGAAACTTGAAATGGGTGAATCCCATGCTTATCCCTCTACTCTCTTTGATTTCAATAAAAGCGGACTTCATTATCAAATTACTATAGCAGTGACCGCTGCAATCTCACAGATTAAACAGAAAACCATATCATTTTTATTAGCACTGAATTCCATTCAGCACTCATTTTGAGAATGGCAAAAAATCAAACCAACTCCCGGCAACTCCATAAGTTACTGTTTTTTATTTTTCATCCTAGCCAGCATACTTGATTACAGCCGAATTCCACTCCTACCTGCTCACCTACTGGAATTCTTCAATATCCCTTACCAGAACCGGATTTGACCCCATAACCTCACTTGCCACATACGGAACGCCTTCCGGCGTCAGACAGTTCCACCTGCTGTCCCAGACAGTGCGGCATTCATCGCAGATGTATCGTGAGTGCGGCGCTTCATCGACGACAAAGTGAGCCAGCCACCCCTGGCCGCAGCGTGGGCACCAGCGCTTGATCTCATGGCAATTGCTGCACCGGAAAAGCTGAAAACCGGGCGGATCCTCCCTGACAAATACGACACTCCCTGTACCGCATATATCGCACAGACAGCCTGCCTCTTGCCGGGTACTGTCCTGCAGGGGGATATCATTTTGTTGCAGCCTACGGCAGAGTTCTTCCGCTGTAGACGATGCCATGGCATCTGCCAGCAAGCTTCCTATCCGCTCCGGGCTGGCTGCGGTTACAACGGCAAGCAGGTCGATCAGTTTTGCGCAATCACGCCACATGCGCAAGCGGGCCAGTTCCATGTTCATGAGCGGGTCGCGTGGCACGATAAACTGGCCTTGTTGAGACTGCAGCATAAATCCGATAAAAGTGGGGCGTCCGTCATCCATGATGCCTTCTTCCAGAACCTTTTGCCATAGTGCGGCGCATCCGGCAACAAGCCCCTGGCCTTCCAGTTCCAGGCAGGGTCTGGAATCCCGGTCAAAGTAGTCATTGGACCACAACTGCCAGGATACCGTTGGCTTTTCAGACACAGCTGGACTCATTTGTCGTCTCCTTTTGCAGATTGCCTTTTTAATAGTCCTTTGATTTTTGCTCTATGTTTTCTGCGAATACCCGCCGTTTTGCGGTTAGCGTATCATTTTTTCTGTAAATTTAAAAAAGCCTGACAAAAAGACAGGTCA
>CAXYUZ010000066.1:0-16062 GCA_964292275.1 uncultured Desulfuromonadaceae bacterium | reverse complement strand
CCACTATGTCATATATTGAAACCAAGCGAAATATTAAAAGTTACATGGTACTAGTCCATTTGATAAAACTTCTCAGAATCCATCAGTGGCTAAAGAACTTGATGTTGTTTTTCCCCCCTTTTCTGGGCGGGGCTATTCTGAATTGTGATGTCTTTGATAAAGGTTTTTGGCCGTTTGTTGCATTTTCGTTTGTATCCAGTGCCGGTTATATTGTTAATGATTTAATGGATTGCGAGGTTGATCGTTGTCATCCGGTAAAGTCACGTCGTTCTATTCCTTCTGGTGAGATATCAATCAGCTCTGCCAGATTTATCGTTGCCGGGCTTTTAATTGCATCACTTATTATTTCTTCAATGATCTCCAAATCATTTTTGTTGGTTATTGCGGGCTATTTTCTTGTTACCTTGCTTTATTCACTCCTTCTGAAAAATGTCCCTGTTTTTGATTTGTTTTGTATTGCCGTTGGCTTTTTATTAAGGCTTGAGGGGGGCGGCATAGTTTTTGATATCAAAATTTCGGAGTGGTTGTTTCTCTCGGTTTTTTTACTGTCCCTTTTTTTAAGTGCCGGTAAGCGTCTTGCAGAAAAAATTGAACTTCATGATTATGCTTCACTTCATAGAAAGGCACTGGCTAAATATCCAGAATTTTTCTTAGATGGTGTTTTGTATATGACAGGCGGTGCAGTGCTTGTAACCTATTCAATGTATTCTTTGACTCGTACCAATCTTATCTACACTGTTCCGCTGTGTTGTTTTGGTCTTATGCAATATATTATGCGTGTTAAATCAGGCAAAGGTGGCGACCCTACTGATTCATTAACGAAAGATTTGTCATTGTTTGTAGTCGGGTTGTTATGGGTGCTTATGGTTGGATGGGGAATTTACGGAAAATGAGAGAACAGCTTCTGAAAACTCTTTATAACATCTTTCCTTTTAATTTAAAGGGTGATGTTGTTGTTGGAGAATCTTGTGACAATATCCGTATATCGTGTGTAATTAATTTTTATGGTCGGCTTGATCTGTTGAACGGTATTTTATATTCGCTAGCTGCTCAGAATTTTTCTAAAAACCGTTTTGAAGTTGTTTTGATTGAAGATCAGGGGGGCACTGCCGCAGGGGCGGAATTAGCTGAGCATTTTCAGAGGTTTTTGGACGTAAGATATTATCCGCTTGATTCAAATTTTGGGAAAATGGGTTATTCACGTAATTATGGTATGCGTCATTCACGAGGAGAGGTAGTTCTTTTCCTGGATGATGATACTGTGATCACAGATAGAACTTTTTTAGATCAGCTGGATAAATTTTTTTGTGAAAATACTTCTGCTGATGCCGTTGTACCGCATGGTTCTGCCAGTTATTCCATGATTGAAGGACGGTATGATTTTCATGAACCGTATTTTATGACCAGTCGTTGTATGGCATATCGCCGGGCTGTTTTGTGCGAACTTGGCGGTTTTGTGGATAATTTTGTCGGTCAGGAAGATGTTGAATATGTGATGAGGTTCTTGGTGGCCGGGAAAAGTGTTATCAAGGCACCGACCCTCCATTATTATCACCCGCCTTTACTGGTTCCTAATTTGCGAAAGCCTAAAGCGGTTGGAAATTCGTTTTATGGTTTAAAATCACGATACCCATTTTTTGTCTGGCTTTTGGTGATTTTAAATTGCTGTCGTCATGCACCTCTATTCCTGGTTCCAATCAGGCGTTGTCGTGAAATGGGAAGGTTTGGGATAGGTTTTTTATTGGGAGTTTTGTTCTCACTATTCAAGAAAGAAGGGTTTCATTATTCCTGATATGCACAAGCAGCCTGAACTTATCATAAAACCTGGTATGGGAACGCTGCATTACTGGCGTGATATCTGGCGTTACCGTGAACTTTTCTTTTTCCTGGCTTGGCGTGATATTCTTGTGCGTTATAAACAGACAGTCATAGGTATTGCCTGGAGTGTGTTGCGCCCTTTTTTGACCATGCTGGTTTTTACCTTTGTTTTTGGAAAATTGGCAAATCTTCCTTCAAATGGGGTGCCATATCCGATTATGGTTTTTTCCGCCATGCTGCCTTGGCAGTTTTTTGCCAATTCACTCACCGAGAGCAGCAACTCGCTGATTGATAACTCAAATCTGCTTTCCAAGGTTTATTTCCCTCGTCTGATTGTTCCTGCCAGTTCGGTGATAGTCAGTCTGGTTGACTTTCTGATCTCCGCCGTAATTCTGTTTGGAATCATGATCTGGTATAGTTTTATGCCGGATACCAAAATGCTACTGCTCCCGCTATTTCTCCTGCTGGCATTTTTGGCCTCCATAGGAGTGGGGCTTTGGCTTTCGGCCCTGAATGTCAAGTATCGCGATTTTCGTTATGTGGTTCCATTTATGGTTCAATTCGGGCTGTATATATCGCCGGTCGGTTTTTCCAGCTCGATAGTCCCGGAAAAATGGCAAATGCTTTATTTCCTGAATCCAATGGTAGGCGTAATTGATGGGTTCCGCTGGGCGATTCTGGGAGATGCTTTCCCGGTTTACTGGCCTGGCTTGGCCTTGTCTGCTACCTTGACTTTGTTGATGTTTATCGGTGGTCTGTTCTATTTCAGAAACATGGAACGCAGTTTTGCTGATGTGATATAGTAAATTGTAGTCAACAAGTTAGAAAATAGTGGCAAGAAATGCTTTATCAGAATCTGAAACCTTTTTCTGAATAGCACTTACTCCCGCCATTATTTTTACATAATCCCCTCTCCTTGTGGGAGAGGGTGAGGGAAAGAAGTTTATTTGAGGTCAAAACATCCCTCATCCGGCCTTCGGCCACATTCTCCCATAGGGAGAAGGGTTGAGCGGTGGATGGATGCTAATCTGAAACCTTTTTAACAGTGCGAGGTGTATATGATTGATCAAAATTTACTTGAAGAAATTGTTATTCGGCTTCAACAAGCCAAGCCGCTTAAAATGTTTTTGTTTGGCAGCCAAGTAACGGGTACCGCAAACGAAGAGAGTGATATTGACATTCTTCTTGTTAAAAAAACAGTAACATCTCGTACAAAGGAAATGATTGAGGCTCGTAAGTTACTGTCAGGCATCGGAAAAGCTTTTGATATTATCGTAACAACACCAGAAGAATTTGAATTTTATTGTCATGAGCCTGGTTCTATATACCGTGAAATCTATGAGCATGGGACTATTATTTATGCAGCATAATTTTATGCGACAGTACGAAATTTACTTTCAGAAGGGCACTGCTGACCTTACGTTGGTTGAGCAGGTGTTTACACTCAATAACAATTTGATTGATAGAAGCATCCTTCTGTTTCACTTGCAGCAGGCCGCTGAAAAATATCTAAAATCACTGCTTTCATTCAATGCAGTTCATTTTGGCAAGTTGCACGATCTGGAAAAATTATTGGATATAATTACTACGCATGGAATAGCATTACCAGGGTATGTATATGAATTTTGTGAATTAACGCCTTACGCTGTTGAAGGCAGGTACGATATTCTGACAGATGAAGCTACAGATTTAGAACATTTTATTGAACTTTTGGGACAGTTTAAGAATTATCTTCTTGAATTGTTTGACACACATAGATGAATACAGTCATCACAGTAGAAAATCTGGGCAAAAAGTACACTCTGCGGCATCAGTCCGGGCAGCAGCCTTACGTTGCCCTCCGCGATGTGTTGACAGAGGGTGTAAAAAACGCCGGAAGGCGTTTCAGCTCTTTGTTTACCCAGTCCCCGGTCCCCAGTCCCCAGTCCCTGACTTCTGAAGATTTCTGGGCGCTCAAGGATGTCTCCTTTGAAGTCAAACAGGGCGACCGTATCGGCATCATCGGGCGCAATGGGGCAGGGAAATCCACGCTGCTGAAGATCCTCAGCCGTATTACTGAACCGACAACAGGCAGTGTCAGGATAAAAGGGCGTGTGGCCAGCCTGCTGGAGGTTGGCACCGGTTTTCATCCAGAGTTGACCGGCCGGGAGAATATCTTTCTTAATGGTGCGATCCTGGGGATGGGTCGGGCGGAGATAAAGAAAAAATTTGATGAGATTGTTGATTTTGCCGAGATCGAAAAGTTTCTTGATACGCCGGTTAAACGCTACTCTTCGGGGATGTATGTAAGGTTGGCTTTTGCAGTTGCGGCGCATCTGGAACCGGAAATACTGATTGTGGACGAGGTTTTGGCGGTCGGTGATGCGCAGTTTCAGAAGAAGTGTTTGGGGAAGATGGAGGATGTGTCAGCCAAAGAGGGGCGGACAGTGCTGTTTGTTAGTCATAATATGGGGGCAATAACTACATTGTGTAATCTCGGAATTTTTCTTGCTTCTGGCGCAATAAGTTGTAGTGGTAGTATTACAAGTGTTGTTAATACTTATAATGCTTCATACTACACAATGACTAAATATCTGCCTGGAGTCTTGTATAATATAGATAATAAACAGTTTAAAAAAAACAAATTTCAAATACTCAGTGTTACCTTGTTAGATAATGAAAACAATTTAAAAGAAAGTATTAAAACTTGGGATGATGTTACTTTAAGAATTAAATTTTATTCGCCTAATCATGTTTTATCTGGGGCTATTGAAATATGGTTTTCAACGTTACTTGGTTTCAAAATAGCAGAACTTTCTACTAAACCTCTTAGTGGAGTTGGCTTGTCTTTTTCTCCAGGTTCATCTTATATTGACTGCCGAATTCCGCGCATCCCTTTGGCTGCAGGTGAATATAAAATTAGCGTTTTTATGGCAATACCAATGGTTGATTGGTTGTATAAGGGTGAAGATTTAGGCACATTTGTTATATCAGAAAATGATATATACAACTCAGGATGTCCACCCCAGACCGGTAGGACAATAATGTCCTTTGAACATTATTGGCTCACCCCTGAATGAGCATAATAATGTCAACCTATCATGATGGGACCCCTAATGTTTGACAAGACTAATAGTCTGAGTGAATATCCCAAAATATCAGTTATTACACCTACATATAATCAAGTGGAGTTCATTGAGGAAACAATTTGCTCAGTTTTGGCCCAAGAATACCCTAACCTAGAGTACATTGTTGTTGACGGTGGCAGCACTGATGGAACAATTGATATATTAAAGAAGTATGAACCTTATTTAGCCTATTGGATCAGTGAGCAGGATGGTGGACAATCTGAAGCCCTGAATAAAGGATTTAAAGCTTCAACAGGTGATTGGCTTGCATGGCTGAACTCAGATGATCTTTACTTACCAGGAACCCTATTAAGGATTGGTGAATGTATTAAACAACAATCTACAGTGGACTGGATAGTAGGCGCGACAGTGTTGACTGATGATATTACGTCTACGAGCGAGTGTTTTTACCCTTCAGCTGATTCCGTTGATTGGGTTGATTTTGTTTGTACCAAATGGTCAGGTGTTTCTCTCCCCCAGCCATCCAGTTTCTGGTCTCGAAAATCATGGGTTAAAGTTGGACCTATTAACGAATTGTTGCACTATACAATGGACCATGAGTTGTGGGGAAGAATGGCGTATAATGGTTACCGGCCATACTGCCTCAATGACCATCTGGCTGTATTCAGGATTCATTCTGCTTCTAAAACCGGAAACGGTATGTTTCCTTTTTACAAGGAAGAATTGGGTATCACAACTGATTGGATTCAGAAAGTATCTGGAGTTGATAGAAATAGATTGAAAAAATATAGAAATTTTATGTGTTATTTCTTGTTAAAGACAAAATTATTACAATGGTTACCCAAGTGATTAAATAAAATGACAGCGACGCGATATCAGATATCAGCTTTAGTGGTTACATTTAATGAATCTAAACGGTTGCACCAGTGCCTTACAAGTCTTGATTTCTGCGAGGATGTGCTGGTGGTAGATCTTGGCTCGACGGACAATTCCGTTGAAATAGCTGAATCATTTTCGAATGTCTCAGTTATATTGCATGAAAAGGTGTCATATGTAGAAATGGTTTGGGGTAACGTTGCCTGCCGAGTGAAATATAATTGGATACTGAGGCTGGACCCTGATGAAGTGTTTCACACACAACTTACTAAGGATGTTGTCGAATTGATTTGTTTGGACTCAAATTTGGGAACGATCAGTTTACCTCATCAGTACTATTTCTGCGGCAAACGGCTCGATACGACAATTTGGGGTGGTGTGAAATATATTGAACGTGTCTTTCATAGAGAAAGAGTAAATATTCAGCCCTATGTGCACAGGGGGCTCACATTAAAAGATGGCTATGAACATTATACTATACCAGCAACCCCAGATAACTGCATAAGTCATTTTTGGGTCGATTCATTGCACCAAATGTATGAGAAGCATAATCGATATATTAAAGGTGAAGGTGAAGCTAAATTTAAAGTCGGAAAAAGCTTTTCGTGGAATAATCTTCTTTTTGAGACAATAATAGCCCTTAAAGTTAACTTAGTTAATTATCGAGGACTTAGGGGGGGGTATATAGGAATATTTCTGAGTTTTTTTTATACATGGTACGTTTTTATGAGCTATTTGTCCTTGCGCCGTTATCAAAAGGAGGTCAATAGGAATGGATAGAGGAGAAATACTCAGTTTTCCTAAAATATCCATTGTTACTCCGTCATATAATCAGGGGCAATTTCTTGAAAAGACTATTCAATCAGTTCTTTCTCAGCAATATCCAAATCTTGAATACATCATTATTGATGGTGGAAGTACGGACACCAGTGTTGAAATCATAAAGCACTACGAAGGGCATCTCTCATATTGGGTCAGCGAGCCGGACAACGGTCAGAGCTCCGCCATCAATAAAGGGTTTTGCAAGGCAACTGGTGGCCTTTTAGGGTGGCTCAATTCCGACGATTACTTGTTACCCGGAGCGTTGGCGACCATAGCCACCATGTATCAGGAAAACCCGACTGCCGGCGCCTTTGTCGGTGGTGGTGAATATGTCGATGTCAAAGGTAAGGTTCTTCTCTGCAAGGAACCGGCCGAAGTTTCCCTGGAGTCACTCTATGATTGGCTGGATATCTTCCATTTTATGCAACCGTCCTGTTTTTTCACTCGTGAGGCTTGGGAGCGTGCAGGCGGCTTAGACGAATCCGTGCACATCGCTATGGATGTAGATCTCTGGCTGAAGATTGCTCGTCACTTTAGTTTTAAATCGACAGATACTCTATTGTCACGAAGCATGATACACAATAATGCTAAAACTACAGCCTATCGCTACCATTCTGAAATAGACACGGTCTTTACAATCGCCCGCCATGGGGGGGAAGCCCAGGCTCGATGTCACATTGAAAAAATGGCCGCTAAGCTTGCGCTTTACGAGCGATGGCTTAGCCCTTTTACTGACAACTTTTTATTCACCGCGATTCTCCCCATTCTCAAGAAACTCATCGGTTACGAAAAAAAAATTGATACCATGTATCCGCCATGGCTGAAAAAATGAGAGTACTTCATGTTGCTTGGGCATATCGCCCACTACGAGGCGGTGGTCTGATTGCATATGCTGATGACCTCATGGAAATGGAAAGTGTACGAGGAGTCGTTGTCGGCTATCTTTGTGCTGGACGTCTATATCCGGGACAACAAACACCATCACTTAAAAAGTGGCAACGAGGTAAGATAACTATTTTCGAGATAGTTAACCCCGTCCTGGTTCACGCTGGAGAAAAGGGGACTTTTCCCATGCAAGCTGAATTGGGTGAGCCATTAACTGAACAGATCATCAGGCGTGCGCTTGATGAATTTCGTCCTGATGTTGTTCATGTTCACGAATTGGCAGGAATGCCATTTACTTTGCTTGACATTGTGTCTGAAGAATACGGAATAGCTACCGTTATGACTCTTCACAATTACTACAATCTTTGCCCTACTCTTAATCTATTCAAATACAACAATGAGTTATGTGATCTCAATGATTCATTAGAGATATGTTACAGCTGTTGTGGTAAAGGAGATCTGTATAAAACTCATTTAATTGCTGAAACATTAAAAATGGAAAAAAGATGGTTGCGCAGATATTGGTTCATCTTCTGTTCTTCCATTTTAAGTCATTTGCATAAATCGGATAAGCCAAACATTGATAATGATATGTTTAATAAAAGACGTTGTGAAAACGTAAAACGTCTCAATGATATTGACGTGATAATTTCCCAGTCAAACAGGACAGCTGAAATTCATAAACGTTTTATTGGTCGAGACGATATATTAGTTCTTCATTCATCACTTTCCCATATCGAAAATTTGAAACCAAAGGTTATGATAAAATCTCCTGATCATGTAGTCTTTGCTACACTTAACGGTTGTGATTTTCTCTACAAAGGAGCAGAGGTGATTTCAGGTGCTGTTAAAATTCTCAGGGATAGAGGATATTCCGGTAGATACACTTTGCAAGTTTGGGGGGGAGTACACGATAGCGTAATTAAGTCTCTTAATAATGAGCCAGGTATCAATTTACGTGGTTTCTATCAACCGGAATCCCTGGAATTTATACTTAAAGACGTTGATGTCGGAATTGTCCCCTCATTGTGCGAAGAAGTCTACGGTTATGCAGGAATTGAATTTATTGCTAAAGGGATACCAGTCATTGGAAATTGTAGGGGTGGGATCGTTGATTATACGATTGAAAAATGCACCGGCTGGATCAATGAATCGTGTAATGCAGAGGGTCTGGCAACAATTATGGAGAATATTATAAATAAACCGATCTCTATTTTGGATCTTAATCGCTGGATAATTTCGAATCGCAACAAAGTGATTGTCAATAGGCAGGATCATCTTGAAGCTATTCTAAACTGCTATCAACTTGCTAGTGCTCGTCATGAGGTCTGCACAAATGAACAATGAGAGGTCAATGATAACCGCTGTCATTGTAAACTGGAACCGAAGTGAAGACATTGTGCGTCTATTAGATTCAATTGCTCTGATAGATTATAAATTATTAAATATTGTTGTTGTTGACAACGCCTCTACAGACGATTCAGTTGAGGCTATAAAAAATCATGAACAGGATGTGATTCTTATTGAAAACCAGTCCAATCTTGGCGGTACTGGTGGATTCAATACGGGGGTCAGACATGCCTTGGAGCATCTTGAACAGGACTATATATGGTTACTGGATAATGATGCAACGGTTGATCCAGGGGCATTAACTGCTTTGGTCTCGTCGATGAATATGGACCCTTTGATTGCGGTTGCCGGTTCCAAGATACTTAATGCACATGATCCGGCCTTCATAGTTGAAACTGGTGCAAATATTGACTGGCGTACTGCTTCTGTCATCCCAATCAACCGTAATATCCCCAATATCGACAACGAACCGGCAATAATGGATGTGGAATATGTGGCAATCTGCTCAGCGCTTCTTAGGGTGACTGCGATAAGAAAAATCGGGCTGATGGATGAAAGATATTTTCTTCTCTGGGATGATATGGATTGGGGCGTCTCTTTCAAGCAAGCAGGTTATAGGGTTGTGGCAGTTAACGACTCCTTAATATATCACCCACCTTTTACTGAAAAGCGATCTCTCGCAGTCGACAATTATTATGGAATAAGGAACCCACTCTTGACCGCCAGTAAAAAGGCTAGAGGTATTTCGCTCTTGTGGGCGGTTTTTACTCTGTGTCGAAGTGCCAGTCGCAAATTTTGTTTGGCTTGTCTGGACTGTCAGTCTTATGCTAAACGACTCAGTATTTTGGCAATTGTTGATTTTTTATTTAATCGATGGGGTAAGCTTGCTATTCAACCAGATCAATTGACACCGAATTCAGAACAGCCCGCATCTGTGCTGCCTTGGTCGTCATTGCGAAATGGAAAGATTCTTGTTCTTAATTCTGGTACTTCATCTGAAATTAATGACGCAATCAAATCGTTAGAGAAAAATTGTGGAGATTCAGTTGTTATTGACATGGTCATTCAGGCAGATCGTAAAGGCCTCTTTAAAATTGGCAATTTAGGAGAAATAATCGAAGTGGATTTTGAAACAAAAAATGCTTTATTGAGAAACTTCAGGATCTTTTGGCGATTGCGAAATAAACAGTATATGCTTGCTGTCAATCCATCATTAGATCGAACCAGTCCGTTCGCATTTGTTGCTCCAAGCCTTGTCAGATATGATTCTGCTAGCTGTAGTTTTAAATTTCAGAACACACACTCATTCTGGAAAGTCTTTTTACTTCTGGTGGTTTCTGAATTGGCCGCACTCGTATGCTTTCCTTTCGTTTTGTTACGTGCTTATGCCTATGGGATGGAAAGATGATTTGTACCAGATTCATTTTTTGTGATGATGCCATTCGAGACAGAAAAGCTTCGATAGATATTAATATCAACATCTGAGGGAGTGTGGAATTCAAATGAATCTTTTGGTGCTTAATTGTTGACAAATTCCTCCGTTGAAATTTGCACATAAAAACACCCTTTCTAAATTAAAACATATGAGATATAACAACCTTTCAAATTTAAATCCGATTAAAAGGGTATGCCCATGAGGCGGTTCATTGATGATGAACTAATAAAGTGGAAAAACGGATTGCGTAGAAAGCCTTTGATTCTGCGGGGCGCTCGACAGGTCGGCAAGACCTGGTCGCTGAAGGCCTTCGGCAACAGTCAGTTTGAAAATATGGCTCTGGTTGATCTTGAGCGAAATCCCGCCCTGCGCCGTATATTTGATGGCGATCTGAGCGCCAGACGGATATGCGCTGATCTTGAACTGTTTCTTGGACAGAAGATATCCCCAGGCAAGACACTGCTTTTTATAGATGAAATCCAGGCCGCTCCTCGTGCTATCACCGCCCTGCGCTATTTTTACGAAGAATTGCCCGACCTGCATGTTGTTGCCGCTGGCTCACTGCTGGAATTTGCCCTGAAAGAAGCATCCTTTCCGGTGGGCAGGATTCAATTCCTCACGTTGCACCCACTCTGCTTTGCCGAGTATCTGGAGGCTATTGGAAATCCAGAGGCGGCGTCAATACTGCGGGAACCGGCAAAAATCTCCATTCCTGTTCATGAAATGCTGTGCGAAGAGCTTAAGAGATATTTCTTCATCGGAGGAATGCCGGCCTGCGTCAAGGCATATCGGGAATCAGGCTCGTTTACCGATGTCTTTGAGGTACAAGCGGAGATTATTGATTCTTACCGTCTTGACTTTGTCAAGTACACCCCACACGTTGATCGTTTTTGTCTTGATGCGGTGTTTAGCTCAATCGCTCAAAAGGTCGGTGACCAGATAAAGTATGCCCGCCTTGGGGAGGGGTACTCAAATCCTACGCTTAAAAAGGCGTTTGAACTCCTCTGCCTGGCAAATGTAGTCCGCAAAGTTTCGTCGACAGATCCTTCCGGCTTGCCGCTTGGCGCAACCGCATCGTCAAAGATATTCAAGGCGCTGATGCTGGATATCGGGCTGATGCGCTATCTTTCCGGTATGCCTTCCGATCTGGAATACGCAAGAACCGACCTGTTGGCGATATATCGTGGCGCAATGGCCGAGCAATTCATCGGTCAGGAAATGGCCGTATCTCAAAACGGCAGTCTGTATTACTGGGATCGTCAGAGCAAGAGCAGTTCTGCCGAGGTGGATTACCTGGCAGTTCTGGATGGCAGGATCCATCCTGTAGAAGTTAAAAGTGGCGCATCGGGCAGCCTGAAAAGTCTTCATCTGTTTCTTTCAACCTACCAGGACTGCGGCGGAGGATTCGTCTTTTCCACGCGGCATTACTCTGAGTTGCCGGAACAAAAAATAACGTTTTTGCCAATTTACTCAGTTTATTACGCAACTGGAGGCAGATAAATGAATGTCCTCATCCTCGGCGCTGGCCCCACCGGTCTGGGCGCCGCCTATCATCTCAATAAACTCGGTCATACCGAATGGCAACTCTTCGAACGTAACAGTCACGTAGGCGGCCTTTCTGCTTCATTTCTTGATGATGAAAGCTTCACTTGGGATATCGGCGGTCATGTCCTCTTCTCCCATTACGACTATTTCGATAAAGCCGTAGCTGAGGCGCTTGGCGATGCATATTACGAGCACCAGCGTGAAAGCTGGATCCGTATCCTTCAAACCTGGGTGCCATATCCGTTTCAGAATAACGTGCGCTATCTGCCTGATCAGGCTCTGAAACAGTGTGTAGATGGCTTGCGCAACCTGTCCGGTTCGCCTGTTAATGCAGCTAATTTCAGGGAGTGGATGGATAAGGTATTCGGTGATGGAATTGTGAAATACTTCATGGAACCCTACAACCGCAAGGTGTGGGGCGTACCGTTGGAACTGATGAGCAAGGCGTGGATTGCCGAACGGGTCAGCGTGGTTGATCTTGCCCGAATCGAACGAAATATTGCAGAGCAGCTGGATGACTTGAGCTGGGGCCCCAATAATACTTTCAAGTTTCCCAAACAGGGCGGTACTGGCGCCATCTATGAAGGTATCTCCGACAGGTTCAGGGAGCGTATCAGTTTGAATCATGAGGCTGTTTTAGTTGACCTGGAGGCTCGTCAGGTAAGGTTTTCCAATGGCCGGATAGAGTCGTATGATGTATTGATCAACACCATTCCGCTGGATATTTTTGTGCGTTCCTGCGGCTCCGTGCCTGATGCTGTTGTCAAGGCAACGGATGGCCTGGTTCATAATGGTGGCCTGATTGTGGGACTCGGTTTCAAAGGGCGGCGCGATGATTCCAAATGCTGGATGTATTTCCCGGAATCAAATTCACCTTTTTATCGGGTGACGAATTTTCACAATTATTCTCCGTATAACGTACCTGATGGCAATAAGGAGGCTTATTTTTCACTGATGTGTGAAACCACTTATTCATCCCATAAACCGGTGGACAAAGAAGCCATTATTGAGGAAACCACTCAGGGGCTGATTAACTCGGGTATGATTAACGAATCTCAACGGACGGATATTGTTTCCACCTGGATGATTGATATTCCATATTCTTATCCGATTCCTTCACTGGAACGCGACCAGGCCTTATCACTTATACAACCCTACCTTGAAAGCCACGGAGTTTATTCCAGGGGAAGATTTGGCGCCTGGAAGTATGAGATTGGTAATATGGATCACTCTTTTATGCAAGGAGTTGAGGCGGTTGACAGGATACTTGGTGTCGGTAACGAGCCGACACTGAATGGTTCTTGATATGAATATCCGTTTGATAAAGAATTTTGATGCTGTTGCGGGATCTCTTCTCTGCAAATTGTTATTTACCCCAGCACATGTAACCCCCAAAATACCAACACATTCCATTCTTATCATCCGCCCCGGCGGCATCGGCGATGCGGTGCTGCTGGCTCCTGCTATTATTACACTCAAAACAAAGTTTCCCAGAGTCCATATCACTATTCTGGCTGAACAGCGCAATGCCGGAGTTTTTCCGCTAATCCCCGGCGTTGACAACATGCTCTGTTATGACCGGCTATGCGAGTTCATCCAGGCCTTGCGCGGACGCTACGATGTTGTTATCGATACCGAGCAGTGGCATCGTCTGTCGGCAGTTGTTTCACGACTTATCTCTGCACCAATCAAGATCGGCTTCGCTACCAACGACCGTGGGCGGATGTTTACCCATCATGTCCCATATTCACATGATGATTATGAAGCTGATAGTTTTGCTAATCTTCTGCAGCCTTTGGGCATAGGCAATGAGGTGGTGTGCCGGACAGCTAGGTTTTTGACGATTCCCGGTGCGGCTGCGGAAAAAGCTGCGCTGTTGCTGGAACCATTGGATGGCAAGCCGTTTGTGGTTATTTTTCTTGGTGCAAGTATTCCGGAGCGACGTTGGGGTGTAGAGCGTTTCGGAGTTGTTGCAGCGACGCTTGCTGACAATGGTTTCAAGGTCGTTGTTGTGGGCGGACGTGAAGACAGGGCAGAAGGTGAGATTATTGAAGGGGCAGAGGGGCTGAATCTTGCGGGCATGACAACGCTGGCTGAAACTGCCGCAGTGATTGCACGCTCAAGTCTTGTGATCAGCGGGGATTCCGGAGTGCTGCATATTGCAGTTGGGCTTGATATTCCTACGGTATCGCTTTTCGGGCCTGGAATAGCGGCCAAGTGGGCTCCACGGGGAGAGAGGCATATTGTGCTGAATCGTCAATTATCCTGCTCACCCTGCACCCGGTTTGGAACCACTCCTCAATGCCCTGATAATTCTCGCTGCATGAAAGAACTAACGGCGGACCAGGTTGTGGAAGCCGCCGTTCGCTTATTGCAAAAATGACATTGAATAGGGCATATGATCTAAATTGCGTGATTTTACTGTTGACAGTTTTGGTGACAGCATAATATGCTTTCATTGTGATGTCATTTATTGTAGTTGAGGTGTAAAATGAAACACCTGATTATTGACACAAACGTGTATGTTGCTTTTAAACGTAATGAAACCAGGGTTGTCGAATTGTTGCGTCAAGCCGAAAGCATAGCCATGAATACTGTGGTTTTGGGTGAACTGCTTGCTGGTTTTAAGGGTGGTATCCGAGAAGCAGCAAACCGCAAGGAACTCGATCAATTTCTTGATTCACCCAGGGTTGAGTTGCTTGTGCTTGATGAATCAAGCGCTGAATTCTTTGCACTGGTATTCAACAATCTCAAACAGATCGGGAAACCGGTTCCCACAAATGACGTCTGGATTGCAGCTTCAGCAATGCAATTTGGACTTACCCTGGCAACTATGGACAGTCATTTCTCAAATATTGCCGGTCTTTCTCTTCACCCGGCTTTGGAAAGGACACAACAATGACAACCATGACCTTACGCGGCATTGATGAACCACTGGCACAAACCCTGAAAGAACTGGCTAAAAGCCAGGGTGTCAGTCTTAATACGTTGGCTTTGCGCCTGATTCGCGAGGCAACAGGTGTTGACAAACGGAAAAGAACTCTTGTGCATCATGATCTCGACATGCTTGCCGGTACATGGAGCGAAGAAGATGAAGTGGCATTTCAGTCTGCTACATGTTCGCTTGAGGCTATTGATGAAGATATGTGGAAGTGATGATTGAATTTACTATATGAATGGTTGCAGGTGAAATAGCTAACGGCGGACCAATAACTGGAAACCGCCGTTAGTTTGTTGTAGAAGACTTATTAGGGCTTTAGAAGTATTATTCCTTCTCTTCATATCTAGGGAACAGCGCCTCGGCTTTTATGACCGTTGTTTCTGCCGTTAGTCCACCCCATGCCAACCCTGCTTTAGATACCTCACCGGTATAACCCAATGAGCATAATGCCTTTTCGGCCGTTCCCGGCAGGAATGCCGACAGAATAACATGTATAATTCTCTGGGATTCCAGCAGGCAGTACATGACCGATGCCAGCCGTTCTTTATTGGCCGGATCTTTGGCCAGGGTCCATGGTGCCGTGTCGTCGATGTATTTATTACCGGCTGAGATGACATCCCAGATTGCCTGGAGGGCTTTGCTGAAAGCCAGTTCATTCATGTAACGGTCGACATTTTCAATCATCTCGGTGCATTTGTTTTGCAGTGCCAGATCAATCTCGGTTAATTCGGAAGGCGCTGGCAGTATGCCATCAAAGTATTTGACCGCCATGGCGGTCGAGCGGGAGAGCAGGTTGCCGATGTCATTGGCGAGATCGGAGTTCAGTCTCTGGACCAGTGCGCTGTGGGAGAAGTCGCCATCCAGTCCGAATGGGACCTCGCGCATCAGGAAGTAGCGCACTACATCCACACCGTATTTGTCGATCAGCATGTTTGGTTCAACGACATTCTGCAGGCTCTTGCTCATCTTTTGGCCTTCAACGGTCCACCAGCCGTGGGCGAATACTTTTTCCGGCAGGGGCAGGCCAGCGGCCATCAGGAATGTTGGCCAGTAGACGGTGTGAAAACGGAGGATATCCTTGCCGATCAGATGGACACTGGCTGGCCAGAACTGTTTGAATTCGGCTGTTTCATCGGGGTAGCCAAGGGCGCTCATGTAGTTGGTCAGCGCATCGAACCAGACATAGATGATGTGTTTGTCGTTGCCCGGTACCGGTATGCCCCATGAGAAGGTGGTGCGGGATACCGAAAGGTCGCGGAGTCCCTCTTTGATGAAGGAGAGGATCTCGTTGCGTTTGCTTTTGGGCTGGATGAATTCGGGGT
>CAXYUZ010000065.1:0-17011 GCA_964292275.1 uncultured Desulfuromonadaceae bacterium | reverse complement strand
ATCTTACAACATAGTTGAGACAGAATAAGTCACAACCGTATTTTATATAAAAAACAAAAAAGGCCCTGATTTCTCAAGGCCCTTCCTGTGATTAAATATTCAATTAAATTAGTAACATAAAATTTTAACGACCTAACATGCATCACTTTAAATATACCGGCAGCAGGCCGAAACGAATGTCTCAGCTATCCGCGGGTTGCTGCCGAAATGAAGGTGCAGATATGAGGCCAGGCAGTTATTGACGGCATACCCCTCCCCGCCAAGATCCTTGCCCTGACGGCTGACCCGGTAAAGCGTCCTGAGATCATCCGGTAGCGCGACAATCTCCGAGTAATGAAATTCATGCCCGCGAACGACCTCACCGGTCTTGCCGATCGGACAGTCGGCGGTCAGTTCGGCCTGGCGATAGCCAAGCGCCTTGCGCCTATCGAGCATCCTGGCCCGCAACGGATAGATACCGACAAAATCGGCGCCATCACCTTCTGGATTCGTCATCCCGCGAGTCAGGTAGACGAAGCCGCCACACTCGGCATAAACCGGCATTCCGGCGTCCACGGCATCCCTGACCGCCGCAAGCATGCCACTGTTAGCTGCCAGTCTTTCAGCGTACAGTTCCGGGTAACCACCCGGCAGATAGATTCCGCCAATCCCTTCCGGCAGGGCGCTATCATTCAACGGTGAAAACGGTACAACCTCCGCACCGGCCTGGGTCAGCAAACGCAGATTATCCTGATAAACAAAGCAGAAGGCGGCATCACTGGCAACGGCAATACGAACCCGGTTGCCATCCATTGAATTTTCAGCAACAGGTTGTAGCAACGCCCCTGTTTCCAGTACTGCCAGCCCATCCAGATCAAGATACGCTTCGGCCAGATCGGCCAGGGCATCGAAATATTCCGGCAACAGTGGGTTATCTTCAACCGTAACAAGCCCAAGGTGACGGGATGGTATGGCAACCTTCTCGTCCCTGGGGATAAAACCAAACAGTCCGATGCCGGGCAGGGCTGTTCTAACCGCCTCGGCCAACAGATCGGCGTGATTTTGGCTGCCGACATTATTGAAGATCACCCCGGCCAGACGAACGGATGGATCAAACTCGGCAAACCCCTTGACCAATGCGGCGGCGCTGGCCGACATGCCACGGGCATTCAGAACCAGCACAACCGGTGTGCGGGTAATGGCGGCAATCTGGGCACTGCTGCCGGACATGGGCGAGGCGCCGATTCCGTCAAACAGACCCATAACCGCCTCAACCACGGCAATATCCGCCCCCACTGCATGGTGACAGAAGGTTTCACGCACAAACTCCTCCGGACACATCCAGGCGTCCAGATTGACCGATGGCTGGCCGGATGCCAGACGGTGATAGCCGGGATCAATAAAATCAGGACCGCACTTGAATGGCGCAACCTTCAGACCACGCCGGCGAAAGGCGGCCATAATGGCCAGGGACACTGTTGTTTTACCGCTGCCGCTCTGTGGTGCGGCGATCATGAAACCATGCATGGCTATCTCAAAGTCCTCCGTGACGCGCCGTATCTGAAAAAAGCAATCAGATTAAATTCTTCCTTATCATATCCCTTGGGAAAACCGCCGATCCGGCCGAGCAGCCCCAATGTCCTCAGCACCTCATCATCCAGAATCTTGGCCCCGGAACTGTTCAGCAGCTTGACCCGGATAATCTCGCCCCGGCGGTTGAATGTGATCTTGACCGGCGTTGTCCCCTCAATCCCCTGGCTAGCAGCTGCCTGGGGATAACGCCAGACGCCGTAAATGGAATTTTCGAGACGGTGAAGGAACGAGGCAAACTGAATATCGTCCGAATCCATGAAAAGGGTATCACCGGCGGCAACCTCTTTCTCGAATTTGCGACGATAATAGTTCTCCATACCGGCAAGGCTGCTCCCGCCGGGAAACAGTTGCGGCTTGCGCTGCTGTGATGCTGACTGTGATTTGGATTTGAGCAGGCTGGAAACAGAGGAACCGGGCTTTACCGGCTGGCTCTGACGAGCCGTTTGTCTGCTGTTGGCCTGGGAGGGCTTGGCGCTCTGCCGAGCAGCCTGGTTGTTTGATGCAGATGCCGATTGCCTGGACGGACGAACCGGGGTACGTTCTCTCGGCCGCGGGGCGGATTCCCTGTCGACACGCACACGACGATCCGATTTCACCGTCACAGACTCCCGCTTGATCTTAGGTTCTGTCTTGGGATCAGCAACATCCTGCATGTCGATGAAGACAGTTTCCTCAACCGGCTGTTTCTTTTCCCTGGCCAGCGAAAAATAGATCGCAAAGACCCCACTGTGAAGCAGCAGCGAGAAAATGATCATATAGATGAAATGTTTCTCTATGTATCGTTCAGAGTGCACGAATATCTTCCGCTTCCCTGTGATTGCCGCCGCGTTTCAAATTATCAACCCCGGTTTTCAGGAAGACCGCCGGCAGACTTGCGATAATGAACGAAATAGATCCGGCTCCCCTCGGCCATGAACTTGAGCATATACTTTGAAAGCGGATACTGCTCGCGCTTGTGGCGATGGAGATCCGGCGCAAGGACATTCTCAAAGCCTTCCAGATCAGGCATAAAGGCAGACACATCCTCACCGTAATCATCGAAATCCGTGGCAAAATGAAAATCAGCGCCAACAGACATATAGCCGGATAAAAAACGGACAAATTCAGGATTGACCAGCCTCCGTTTACGGTGACGGAGCTTAGGCCAGGGATCCGGGCAGTTGATCACAATCGCCCGCAACGATTCAGGCGGAATGCAGCGAACAATGAAACTGCGCGCCTCGTCACGCACAACGCGCACGTTGTCCAGTTCAAGACCATCAATCCGCTTGCATGTCTTCAGGCACCCTTTGTTATAATAATCAATGGCGATGAAATTCCAGTCTGGATGCAACTGCGCCATCTGGGCAATAAAATCGCCCATGCCGCAGCCGATCTCAAGCGCCAGCGGATTGTCATTGCCGAAAATCTGACGCCAGTCTGGCATTTCTGTCAGTGATTCCGGCGGGATAAAACGGGGTGAGGAAATTGGGATCAGGTTCACGCGATACTCTCTCCAAAAAATAATCTGGATAAACTAGCACAACTGATAAAGAGTGACACCGTTTTTTGCTTCAACCCCAAAAAAATCAGACCTGCCCGGGACACAATCCCCATAGCCCGGTTGACGCAAGCGGCTTTTTCTGGGCATAATATTGATCACGCTGCAAAATTGAGGAGACAATTTTCATGGAATATCTGGGCGGTTTTATCATCATGCTCTTCATATTAAGCTTTTTCATGCTCCTGATCTGGCTGATCATGCCCTTCATCGCTTACCGGATCAACAGACGTCAGGAGCGTGTCATCACAGCACTGGACGGGATTGAAAAGCGGCTGGCCGCCGTTGAAGAGCGATTATCCTCGCTGGAGAGCCACTCACAAACAGAGTCAGACCAGCACCCCTGATCGTCAACCACACTTTGCAGCAACCTATTCACCGAAGGAGATTTGGATGTCACTGCTTAAAGGCAAAAAAGCACTTATTTTTGGAATTGCAAACGACAAAAGCATCGCCTGGGCAATTGCCCAGGCTTTTCATGAGCAAGGGGCCGAACTGGCCATCACCTATGCCGGAGAGCCCCTGGAAAAGCGGGTCCGCCCCCTGGCCGAATCCGTTGATGCCGCAATGATCCTCCCCTGCAACGTCGCCAGTGATGCCGAGATCGCCGATGTATTCAGGGAGATCGGCAAGGTCTGGGATGGGATCGATATCATCGTCCATGCGATCGCCTTCGCCAACAAGGACGAGTTGAAAGGGACGATCGTCAATACAACCCGTGAGGGGTTCAGCACCGCCATGGACATCAGCGTCTACTCATTCCTCGGCATCATGAAGGAGGCGCAGCCATTGATGAAGGGACGCAATGCTGCTGCGCTGACCCTCAGCTACCACGGCGCCAGAAAGGTTTTCCCGAGCTATAACGTCATGGGGCTGGCAAAGGCCGCCCTGGAGGCGTCCGTCCGTTACCTGGCAGAAGCGCTCGGCGAGGACGGCACCCGCGTCAACAGCATCTCGGCCGGACCGATTCGCACCCTGGCCGCCGCCGGAGTAGGCGGTTTTTCCAGCATACTCAATCATGTCGAACAAAAGGCCCCGCTGAGACGCAATATTACCCAGGAGGATGTTGCCCGTTCTGCTGTTTATCTCTGCAGCGACCTGGCCAGCGGGGTTTCCGGTGAAATCCACTATGTAGATGCCGGTTTTAACGTCATCGCAATTTAAATCAGGGGGCCTCACATCAAAGAACCATTCGGAAATCTTGCCGGTCTGAAATCAAGCCAGATACAGGGCCTTGAACGACTCTACAGAAGACGCACACCAACGGCCGAATTTTGCACCAGTGAGCTGGCGGCCAGACTGATCGAGCTTTCGACTGATATCCGCCGCCAGATCGGCATCCTGATCAACCGGGCCGGGATCGTCGAGTATGTGATTGTCGGCGACGAAAAATCGCTCGTCATCCCTGAGCTGCGCGACTATCCCCTCGGCAAGCGCCCGCTGCGCGGACTGCGACTGGTTCATACACATCTGCGTGGCGAACAGATCAACGAAGACGACCAAACCGACCTGGCCCTGTTGCGGCTGGACCTTCTGGCTGCACTCTCCCCCGCCCATTCCAGAGGGCAGATTAACGCCCAACTGGCCTGGCTTTCCCCCTCGCAGCAGGGTGCGGCAACCATTACCGAGCCGCTGAAGCCATTCGATCAGATTGATCTGGACTGTTCATTTTTCTTCAGCGAACTGGAGGCCGATCTGGAAAAGACGACCCGGACGTCATCGAGACAGGCACCGCTGGAACGGGCAATTCTGATTTCAGTCACCATTGCCGGCACACGCGAAGATGCGGAGGAGTCGATCCTTGAACTACGGGAACTGGCCAGAACCGCCAGCATCGAGGCGCTGGACGAATTTATCCAGCGGCCGCGTAACCTCAATCCCCGTTTTGTAATGGGTGAAGGGAAGATGCGCGAGGTCTTGATCAGGGCCATGCAGCGCGGTGCCAGCATGCTGATCTTTGACCAGGAGCTGACCCCAGCCCAGATCCGCTCCATCTCCGCCATGACAGAGCTGAAGGTTATCGACCGCAGCCAGCTGATTCTGGACATTTTTGCCCGGCGCGCCAAAAGTCTGGATGGCAAGGTCCAGGTCGAACTGGCGCAGCTGAAATATCTGCTGCCAAGACTGACCGGGCGCGGGGTACAGATGTCGCGCCTGATGGGGGGTATTGGCGGACGCGGGCCGGGCGAGACAAAGCTGGAAACAGATCGCCGCCGGATCCGCGACCGGATCGCCAGCCTGGAGCGTGAATTGAAGGAACTCTCCCGCGGACGGGACCAACGCCGGCGCCAAAGGGTCAAGGCGGGCGTACCGATCATCTCGATTGTCGGCTATACCAATGCCGGCAAATCAACACTGCTGAACGCACTGACTAACAGCGAGGTTTTTACCGAGGATCTGCTCTTTGCCACCCTGGACACCTCCACCCGCCGCCTCCGTTTTCCCCGCGAACATGAGGTGATCATCACCGACACCGTCGGTTTTATCCGTTCACTCCCCAAATCACTCCTGGGGGCCTTTCGGGCAACTCTGGAAGAGCTGCGCGATGCCGACCTGCTGCTACACGTCGTTGACGCATCCAATCCACGCTTCGAGGCGCAGATCAGCCAGGTGGAACAGATCCTTCAAGAGCTTGAACTGGCTGACAAACAGCAGCTGCTGGTCTTCAACAAATGCGACCAGCTGACAAAAATCAAGAAGATCGATACAATTGCATTTCTGAAGGTCAGACAACTGGCGCGCCGAAAAAACGGCATCATGGTATCTGCAAACGACCGCAAAAGCCTTGCCCCGCTAATCACAGAGCTGCAGCAACGTTTCTGGCGTGAAGAATCATCACCCGGCACCGATTGACTTTTTCAGCCAGTTGCCTGTATAGTCATTGAAATACACAATCGGTTCACAAATAAAAATATTTCCGCAGCGGCTGATTTAGAAATTTTGTTGAAACGGCCACAACGCCATTCCATATAGAACGCTCTCAACAACGGCCTGCAGCGGATTTTTAACTTTGGATAAACATGCAGGATCTAAAACATTTAACCAGGAAAAAACGTTTCCTCTTCTTTGGTTCATCCCGATCAAACTCATGCAACAAGAAACTGGCCGCTGCAAGCGCCAGGCTGGCAGAACAGCTCAGTGAACCAACGCCCAAAAAGCGTCAGCAGCTCAAGTACAAGCTGCTGTTTCTGGCCATTGTCCTCGCCCTGACACCAATCTTTGCCCTGATCCTCCATAAAGCGCCACAGTTCCACAAAAGTATCTCGGCCTGGCTAAAATCAAAATCCGGCAGTATCACCAGACATGCCGAGGCATCTCATCACAAGGATCAAAATCAATTCGGACAGGCCAGCGACCTGCTCCATTCCGCCACCAATGACGGTGCCACGCTCTCCGCCCGGACGGAGAAGGGTGACACCATCCAGTACACCATCAACGGCGGCCTGCAAAAAAGGGTTCACGACTACCTGGCGAGCCACAATGTCCCCTACGGCGTTTTTGTTGCAATGGAACCGGCCACCGGCAAGATCCTGGCAATGACATCTTTTTCAGCAGTCAACCATGATTGGGGCAAAAAAGCATATTTCGAAACATACCCGATGGCGTCGCTTTTCAAACTCGTCACTGCGTCGGCGGCCCTTGAAAACAAAAAGATCACCCCGGATACGGTCATCGAATACCGCGGCAAGACGACATCAGAGAGCCCGAAATACTGGAATGCCGCTCCAAGGGGGCGCAACAACAGGCTGGACATCACCAGCGCCATGGGCAAATCGGTCAACCCGGTTTATGGCCGCGTAGCTGCTGATCTCGCCGGTAAAAACTCCATTATGGAATCCGTGAACAGATTTGGATTCAACCAGGCGCTGCTGCCCGGCTGCCCCGCCAAAGAGAGCAAGGCAGCGGAACCGGCCGACCATAATGAACTGATGCTGATGGGCGCGGGACTGAACAAGGATGTCAAGATATCGCCGCTGCATGCAGCCATGATCATTGCCGCCATCGCCAATGATGGCCGGATGATGACCCCCGGACTGACCGACAAGATTGTTGCAGCGAACGGCAAGATCAACAGCAACCACACGCCCCAGGAACTCCGCCGTCTGGTTTCAGCGGAAACCGCCTCGTCGTTGACCCGGATCATGTCCAGCACCGTCAAGACCGGCACATCGCGCAAGGCATTCCACAGCCGGAAGGGAAAACCGCTTGTCAACCTTGACATTGCCGCCAAAACCGGCTCCATAACCGGAGACGATCCAAAGGGACACTACTCCTGGTTTGCCGCATTTGCGCCGATGCACAATCCGCGTATCGCGGTAGTTGCACTGGTAATCAATAACGAACGTTGGAAAATCAAGTCATCACAGGTTGGCGAGGTTGCCCTGGAGGAATTTTTCAGGCAGTAGGGTCAGTTAACCGGCGGGATTATAATTCAGAAGTTTGAAGACGCCAGCGGAGAGCTCCCCGTAGGTATGAAGGCCCATCCAGTCACCCAGTGACAGAATTGTGAACGGATTGCCGGCAAGCGTTTCAAACAGCTCGATATGGAAATGACCGGTCACCAGCCCCTGACACCCATCCTGCTGCAGTTCTCTGGCAAAATTGAGGATGATTCGGGGATAGTCCCAGCGGTTGCTCCGGGAGTGATAAGCGGATTTGCTCTTATGCTGCAGATACTCCTTGATCCTGATTGCGGCTGCCGGCGGAAAGACATTCACTGCTGCAGCGGTGAGACGGTTGTGCAGCAGCAGACGCAGCAGACGATAGCCAAGATCGGCCCGATTGATCTGATCTCCGTGACAGAGATAAAGCCGCCTTCCATCAATCTCCCTGACAAGCGGCCCCTGGTGGATCTCCGCTCCCAGGTATTCTCTGAAGACCGGCCCCATGTGAAAGTCATGGTTGCCTTCAAAGTATATCAGCCTGCAGCCGCTCCTGCGAAGCGCATGCAGCTCATCAACCAGAGGGGCGTATTGTTTGAATGGCTGCCCGGGAAAACCGAGCCAGAAATCAAACAGATCCCCCATGATATAAAGCGCATCCGTATTCCCTTGCAACTCGCGCAAGAAACGGAGCATCAGCCTGTAGTTAGGATCAGCAGGCTCTTTCAGATGTGCATCGGCAATAAAGATTGTACGCATGAACGGGATTCTGCTGTCACTTACCAAATAAGTCAATAAGGAATAGAGGTTTTAGAATATGGCGGTCGTACACAATGTCAAAATCATCTGGGATGAGCTGATGAATGCATTTACCAATGGTCAGGATAGCCGGATTTATTTTCTGGACAAACATACCGGTGAAATTTTCCATGTCCCTGCTACACTTGAAGACGATGATTTCTGGAAACAGATCGAGTCCAACCGGGATCGCTTTCTGGAAATCCCCCGTTTTGACTATGCCATGGAGCGCCAGATCATGGCCGACTTCATCACTTCAATCGAGGACGCATCATTAAAAACGCTGCTGAAAGGTTCAATGACCGGCATCAAACCCTATGGCAAGATCGGCGACATCCTCCCCTTCTACCCGGAGGAATTCGAGCGACTGGAGGAGATCAAGGACGAATACCATGCCGACCGGGTCAAACAGTGGCTTGAAACCAACAATCTGTTTACCGTTGAAAGCAACAGCCTCTCAAACCCGCAGATCTGAAGAGCAGATCAAGGGCGCGTTGCAATATGCAATAAAAACGGTTTCATTTTGCAATCAGTGAATCCAAACGATTATCCAGAGGCCTTCCAATGAGTCCGACATCACATTTTATTCCTCGTAACGACTACAGCAAACTGATCGCGGCAATGCTGTTGATCGTTCTGATGGCTATTATCGGATACGCACTGCAGCACACTATTTCATGCTTTCTGCTCTCCTGGATCATCGCCTACCTGCTGGAACCGGTTGTCGGCAAGATGGAGCGGCGTGGACTGCGGCGTGTCACCGCCATTGCCTGGCTGTATGTCATCCTGACCCTGCTGAGCATTTTCTGTCTCACATTCCTGATCCCCAGACTGACCCTCAGCTGGAACACATTTATCCACGACCTGCCGCTCTATATCCAAAAGATAAAACAGATCGCCCTGGACCTCGGCACATGGATACCGAGCCAGTACGGATCAGAAGAGTTCAGCTGGCTGATCGACAATGCCTCCAAATATATCGACTCTGCCACACAAAAGGCCGGCAAGGTGGCCTACACCTTTGGCAGCCAGATTTTTTTCAACGTGTTCAACCTTGTCCTCTCGCCAATCCTTGTCTTCTTCATGCTTTTCTACAAGAACCTGATCAAGAGCACAATCGTCTCCTGGCTGCCTGAAAACCGTCGCGAACTGCTGACAAAGATTGCCAACGAGGTTAATAACAGCATCGGTGGCTATCTGCGAGGCCAGATCATCGTCTCGATCATTGTCGCTGTTTTTTCCACGATTACCCTGTTGGTAATGGACATCCCCCACCCCATTTTCTGCGGCATATTCGCCGGCGCCGCCTCCGTACTCCCCTTTATCGGCGTATTCATCGCAACACTGCCGGCGCTCTTCTTCGCCTGGTTCAAATTTCAGTCCATTGCCGCAATCCTGCAGGTGATCGCCGCCTTCGGGGTGATCTACTTCCTGGAGGGATACATCATCAAACCGTTGATCTTCAAGGAATCAATGAACCTGAACCCATTGATCACAATCATTATGGTCATGGCACTGGGAGAGATGCTCGGTTTCTGGGGAATACTACTGGCGCTGCCGATCACGGCCGCCATCAAGATTACCTGGGATCATTTTATAGACGGAGATTTCCAGACGACAGGCAGAACAAGCACAGGTTCCTGAACGCCATCTGAAAAGGTGTCACAGCCATGAACAGCACGACCATCAAAATCAGCGGAATGTCCTGCTCCAATTGCGCCGTCAGGATTGAAAAGGGCGTCGACGCACTGAACGGCGTTGAATATGCTACCGTAAACTTTGCAACGGAAGAGCTGACCGTCGAATATGACCCGGAGACCATCTCCGTGGATGCAATCATCGACTGCCTCAAACAGCTCGGTTTCGAAGGGGTCAAACCAGCCGAACCAGGTGAAATCAGCTTTTCCGTCCGGGGAATGCACTGTGCCTCGTGCGTAAACACCCTTGAAAAGAAACTCCTCGCCAACAGTTCAATCACAACCGCCATTGTCAATCTCGCCGCAGAAAGCGCCTTTGTCCGTTTTGACTCCAGCGTTCTGAGCAAAAACGATATCTTTGCCATCGTCCATGCCGCCGGTTTCCGGGCGGAGGAATCAAACAACAGCCAGGAAACGGCCGACAAAGAACTGCGCCGCCAGCGCAACTGGTTCATCTTTTCACTGGTGGCCTCACTGCCGATCATGCTGACTATGGGCATGCACCATAACCGCGCTGTCATGCAGTTCAGCTGTCTGCTGGCAACCATCGTACAGTTCTCGGCCGGCCTGCTCTTCTACCGCGGCGCCTGGTCGGCACTGAAAAACCGCTCCGCCAACATGGATGTCCTGGTTGCCATGGGCACATCCGCCGCCTATTTCTACTCCCTGCTGGCATTTTTCGGCCTTTTCGGTCCATCCAAAGAGGTCTTTTTCGAAACTTCAACCATGCTGATCGCCTTTATCCGCCTGGGCAAATACCTTGAGGCGCGTGCCCGCGGCAAGGCCGGCGAGGCGTTGAAGAAACTGCTCCACCTGCAGGCCGACAAGGCCAGGCTGGTAACGGATGAGGGTGAAAAAGAGGTTCCCGCCTCCATCCTCCGCGTCGGCGATATTGTCCTGGTCAGGCCCGGCGAGAGCATCCCGGTTGACGGCGAGGTAATCGAGGGAAGCGGCGCGGTCAATGAAGCCATGATCACCGGCGAGGCCATGCCGGTCTTCAAAAAGGCCGGCGACACCGTCACCGGCTCCACAATCAGTAAAAACGGCCTACTGAAGATACAGGCAACCCGCATCGGTGAGGCCACCATGCTATCGCAGATCGTCAAGATGGTCCGCGAGGCACAGGGGGACAAGGCGCCGATCCAGCGTTTTGCCGATGCAGTCTCAGGCTGGTTTGTTCCGGCAGTCATCCTGCTGGCCCTGGCGACCTTTCTGCTCTGGTTCTTCCCGCTCCAGGCACCATTCCTGACCGCCTTCAAATTTTCCATCGCCGTAATCGTCATCGCCTGCCCCTGCGCCATGGGGCTGGCAACCCCGACCGCCATCATGGTTGGCAGCGGGGTCGCACTGGGACGCGGCATCCTGGTCAAAAAGGGCTCCGCCCTGGAGATCATCTCGCGCCTGCAGGTCCTGTTGTTGGACAAAACCGGCACACTGACAACCGGCACCCCTTCCATGACCGATCTGGTGACCGTCCGCGGGGTCGACTCCGACCGCCTGCTGGAATGTCTGGTCAGTGCCGAGGCCAACTCGACCCACCCGCTGGCCCAGGCTGTCGTCAACGCGGCTGAAAAGGCCAGAATCAAACCGGGCAAAATCGAGGATTTTGATGAGCGCGGCGGTTTTGGCATAACCTGCCGTTTCGGTGATTTCAGGCTTTCTGCGGGCAATCAGCGGCTGATGGAAGAGGAAAAGGTCAATTTGGTGCCACTGGCCGAAAAGGCATCCCAACTGGTTAATGACGGCAAATCGCTGATCTTTGTGGCCGCCGACACCACACTGGTTGGTGTGGCCGCCTTTGCCGACACACTGAAGCCAAGCTCCAAAAAGGCCGTCGAAGAGTTGCGCAAAATGGGAATCAAGACCTGCATGATCACCGGCGACCATGAGGATGTGGCTGCCGTCGTGGCCAAACAGGCCGGTGTAGATGTCTTTGAGGCCGAAGTACTTCCCGGCGGCAAACAGGATGTGGTCAAGGAATACCAACTTAGCCGCATGATCACCGGTATGGTCGGTGACGGCATCAACGACGCCCCGGCCCTGGCCCAGGCCGATATCGGCATCGCCATCGGCGGCGGCACGGATGTCGCCAAGGAGACCGGCGATATCATCCTGATCCGTGACGATCTGCTGGATGTGGTCAGGGCAATCAAGATCGGCCGTGCCACCCTGAAAAAGATCCGCCAGAACCTGTTCTGGGCACTGATATACAACGTACTCGGCATACCGGTTGCCGCCGGTCTGCTCTCCGGATTGGGGATCACACTCAAACCGGAATACGCCGGGCTTGCCATGGCGCTCTCATCGGTCACCGTTGTGATCAACTCGATCATGATCAAGCGGGTTGAACGGGAGCTTGACCCGGTTCGCGTTAAAATCGCAAGGCGATAAAACGGAGTCTGAACAGGAAGGTAACCAAACAATGAATAAAATCTGTATCTTCTGCGGCTCCAGCCCGGGAAACAATCCAGAATATGCCAAAATGGCGGCTGTCATGGGACGTACACTGGCCGGCATGGAAATCGAACTGGTCTACGGTGGCGGCAAGGTCGGCCTGATGGGGATTCTGGCGGACGCGACAATGGAATGCGGCGGCCGCGTCACCGGTGTAATCCCACGACTGCTGGCAGAGAAAGAGGTCGCCCACCCTGGACTTGACGAAATGCATATTGTCGAATCGATGCACGAACGCAAGGCAATGATGGCGGAGTTTTCCGACGGCTTCATCGCCATGCCGGGGGGCATCGGAACAATCGAGGAATTTGTAGAGGTGCTGACCTGGCTGCAACTGGGTATTCACAGCAAACCATGCGGCCTGCTCAATGTAAATGGCTACTTTGATAAATTTTTGGAATTTATAGATCAGATGACCGGGCAGGGATTCATCAAGCAGGAAAACCGTGACATGATTCTGGTGGAAGTCGATCCGGCTGCCCTGCTGATGAAGATGAACCTCTACCGGCCGCAGATTACCGACAAGGCCGCCTGGGCGCTGAAGATGAGCAACGCGTAAAAAACCACGGATGCCGCGTCACAACTGGCCAGACAGGCCAAAGACCCTCAGGGATTGATCAGGCGCTGCAAGTTTTCATGATCATATTTTGAACATCCTGATTTTAAAAAATGAAAGAGGGAATTCCATTACAGGAATCCCCTCTCCCTCTTAAAACCGGTTAGCTGGCGATGAGTCGTGGGACTTTGCCGCCACTGCCAATCCCGCGATGAATCCCCACCAGGCTGCCATCACTCTGCCCGCTGCAATAGGCATCACCATCGACAAAACTCCTTCGACTGTGAACAGCCCTTACACTGCCGATCTCTTTCATGGCCTGGCTGATCAGCCCCTCCTTAAGCGGAACCAGTGCACCGCTGGTAACGGGAGTGGCCTGTTTCTGTTCCTGCAAGCGCAGGTTGATGGTAGAAACCGCACCCAGATAATAGGATTGGCGCATCAGCTCACGACGACGATTGGCCATTCTGTCATCAGCATGCTGTTTCATGTAGCGACTGCAAAGCCGCCTGACTGTCTTGTCCAAATAGGCAAACGTATAGGCGGCAACCTGCACATCGGCGCCAACACCGATGAAGGTCAGTCTGCCAAGCGCTGGATGATGAATCGCCTGACAGTCAAATGCCGCACTGACACCGGCACTGAGATGGCGCATCCATTTAGGCAATGACTTCGCCACCGCTGTCTCGACCCGGTCAGCCCTCTCCGGCCGGTTCGCCGCCTCGATATCGGCCATGGCCAGATTATGCTCCGCCAGCAAACGCTGGGCATGGGCAGCTGCCAAGGCGGCCTCATGTTCATTACTTGAACCTGCCAGGGCCAGCAGTTTTTGAATCCTGGCTATAATTGGATCTGTTTTCACCAAAACTCCATTTTTCAAATAACCGTTATCTTTCACAACAACTTTACGACATATTGCTGATCATCTTTTTTACTGATAAGCGTCAATCTTCCGCTAGTTGCCAAAAATGTCATTCCCGAGGCGATTCTGATCGGGAATCCAACTTTTAACTGGCTGAAATCATGGATCCCCGATAAAGGCATTCGGGGATGACATTCTTAATAGCAGAATAATAGTGTTAATCAGATCTTTTAAAACAGGGCGTTGTTTGCTTCAAACGCCGCCATTGTCAATGCGCATTCCCACCAACCACCATCTTTACCCAGTTTTATGTGCGTACAAAGGCAATTAATTGGCTGTAATCATACCGGTCAGCGGCACGGAGTGCATTAATATACAGTTGTCGGCACTCCCCGGCACTAACCAGATTGCCACTGCCCCACGAGAAACGTGGGCGGTTCAAAAGGTGAATCAACAGGATGTCAGTTATTAGCCGAGCATGGCGGCCATTGCCATTTGGAAACGGATGGATTGCCGTAAGACGATGATGAAAGTGTACCGCTATCACATCAGGTGGATATGTGTCATGCTCAATCCAGGTAGCGCAATCGGCACATAGGTTTCTCAGCTCAGTGGTTATCTGCCACGCCGGGACGCCAATGTTCTTGCTGGTGGTTCTGAATTCACCGGCCCAACGCCAGACCATGCCGAACATCCGCTTGTGCAGGCCTTTGCAGAAACCATCAGAGAGGATGTCACGGGGCTTACGGCGAAAAGCCCAGATTTCAGCCATGGCAATATTCTCATGTTCCCAGCGGTCAAGCTCTGTACGATTGGTTATATGGGAAAGCAGCAGACCACGTGCTTCATCCGTATCAAGCGGGGTTGCCCCTTCTGGATAGTCAAAGTTCATGGCTTATTTTCCCATAGCTCTTTTGGCATTTCCCGGACAAGCTCTTCGACTGCAGCATCAATTGATGCACGCTGTTCTTCAGCAGAAAGATTCTGTGCTTCGAGTAGCATGGAGTGCGATACATTTTGCAAGCGGGCATTAGCAATGTTGCGTGCCTGTGCCCGGACCGTTTCCTCCAACGTTGTACGGGGAACAATGGCATACACAAAAACACAATCCATTGCCTCTGCCGCCTGCCGCATGGTTTTTAGTGAAACGACACCAGACACTTCATCCTGTTCCAGCTTGGGGATGCGTGGCTGACTGACATTCAGACGGCTTGCCAGTTGTTTACCGGTCATGCCCAACGCCTCACGAATTGCCCGTACCCAGCCTTTAACAGGCGGAGTTACCTGCTTTACGGTTGCATAGCCAGACAGCGTCTGATCGAGTTGCTGACGTGCTATCAGCTTGTATTTTGGCAGCATATAAATAACCTCTGAGTTATTAAATTACGATACAATAATAACATATGGATTATTTTATTCAACCAATTCTATAACACGTAGATTATTTATATAACTACCCAGCAAATAGCAAAAATGACTTACGTTCTGTTTTTTTGAGCAAATGCTTTTCAATTCCTGCAAACAGCATCTACCTGAAAGAACAAAAGCCCTTGATTTCTCAAGGGCTTTTATCATTAACCGAACATTACCGAATTATTTAGTGGCGGAGAGATAGGGATTCGAACCCTAGGTACGTTGCCGTACACCTGATTTCGAGTCAGGCAGATCCACATAACAAGGCATTTCACGCTTTATCACCCAACCCTAAAAACATATTGACTAATCAAGTAATTAGCCTATTATAAAGTCAGGTGTATTTCACAGTATTTCACCACAATCAACACTTACAACGTTCACGCTAACGTTCACGCTTTGAAAGCGTGAACGTTACACAGGGGGCAACATGGGAGCCACAGAGAAGTTCACCGACGCGTATATTCGTAACATTCAACCGAATGGAAAAGTAACCGACTACCGCGAAGTCGGAAGTTGTGGCTTTGGTATCCGTGTTATGCCAAGTGGTACTAAGAAATTCTTTTATGTATACAACATGGACGGCAAACGACGTTTTCTAAACCTCGGCATTTACAAAGATCTTGCCCATAAGGGTGGCATAACACTTGCCGATGCCAATAAAAAGCTGATTAATGCAAAGAGCAAGGTGCAAAACGGTATAGATCCCTTACTTGAAAAAGACGCGGCCAAGGCAGAGAGGAAGCGGACGCCGTTTGTGGCCGACTTTGTGGATGAGTTTATCAAAATATACGCTAAGGAACATAACCGAGGATGGAAAGAAGTGGAGAGAGCCTTGAAGTCTGAGATCGTGCCAAGGTGGGGCAAGCGGAAGATGACCGATATCAAACGCCGTGATCTTGTGCTTGTACTGGATGAGATCAAAGAACGCGGTGCGCCTGTTATGGCTAACAGAGTTTTGGCTTATACTCGAAAAATGTTCTCTTGGGCTATTAATCGGGACGTTTTAGAAGCAAACCCTTTTCAAGGGATGGAGCGACCTAATAAAGAAACAACACGCGAAAGGGCATTAAGTGAAACCGAGATTAAACTTTTCTGGCACAATCTTGATAACTGCAAGATGAGTGAGCCTATCAGACGAGCATTGAAGATGATACTTGTTACAGGACAACGTCCTGGCGAGGTGATTGGAATGCACCGTGATGAGATTGATGGTGATTGGTGGGAGATACCCGCAGAGCGTAGTAAGAACAAGCAGGCGCATCGTGTCTATTTGACAAAAACGGCCAAGCAGCTCATAGGAGATGCACCTGGTTTTATTTTCGAATCACCTCAAAACCCCGGCAAATCGTATGAAGTCCGAACAATGACACACGATATAAAACAGAATCTTCCTCATATACCGACTAGTCAGGTTACCGACAATCTTAAAATATCACATTTCACTCCACACGATTTACGCCGCACAGCCGCCACACGGTGGGCTGAGATGGAAGTATCCGGTGATATGATTGACCGCCTTCAGAACCATATCACTAAGCAGAAACAAGGCGTCGGGCATATATACAACCGTTATTCATACAACAAGGAAAAGCAGATGGTAATGGAACAGTGGGAGCGAAAGTTAAATAACATTATCGGTGACACAGAAAGCAACGTCATACCAATGAAGCGCAAAACAGCCTAGTACCATGTAACAGTTATAATTTCGGATAAAGACGTGTCAGTTTGATCCGA
>CAXYUZ010000064.1:0-17013 GCA_964292275.1 uncultured Desulfuromonadaceae bacterium | reverse complement strand
AAATACTACCATAAAATAGGCTTTTTCTGTAGTTGTTTTTCAAAGGCCTGTTAAATATTGATGAGCGATTAATTGAAGCTGCAATAACCCCTAAAACAAAGGCAATTGTTCCGGTTCATTACGCAGGAATTGGCTGTGAAATGGATACAATCATGGAAATTGCTGGTCGCCACAATCTCATTGTCATTGAGGATGCAGCTCAGGGTGTTATGGCTACTTATAAAAACAAGCCACTTGGCTCAATCGGCCATATGGGATGTCTGAGCTTTCATGAAACCAAAAATGTAATTTCTGGTGAGGGTGGTGCACTGTTGGTTAACGATGAGCGGTTTGCCGAGCGAGCTGAAATAATCCGTGAAAAGGGTACTAATCGCAGTAAGTTTTTTCGTGGCCAGGTAGATAAATATACCTGGTGTGATATCGGGTCCAGCTATCTGCCGGGCGAACTGATTGCAGCTTTCTTGTGGGCGCAGATGGAACAAGCTGAAAACATTACAGAGAAGCGCCTGAATATATGGCGAAATTACCATGAGTCTCTTGAACCGCTTGATGCCAACGGAATGTTAAAAAGACCAATTATCTCAGAGGGATGCCGGCACAACGCACACATGTACTACGTTTTGTTGGAATCACTGGAAAAACGGAGCGAGGTTATTGCCAGCCTGAACAAACAGCAGATTAATGCAGTGTTTCATTACGTACCACTACACAATTCGCCTGCTGGCCTTAAGTATGGCAGGGTCCACGGTGAGATGGAGCGTACTAACTCATTATCAGAACGTCTGCTGAGGCTACCCATGTGGGTGGGATTGGATGTTCTGCCAATAACAAAAACCATCCAAAAATACTTTCAAAATTAATGTCTCTGTGGTTTTTCTACAACGATTGTATTTATTACAAAAACTTTTAAAAAATCACCTGGCTTTCCGGCGTGTCACATATATTGACTTCTTAGTGTTATCTGCAGTTAAACGGCAAAGTGCAATAGTTCCATAAAACCATCACAACTGAACGCATCCGTTTACAACGTATTACTTTCTTTTGACAATGCCTGCCGGATAATCGAAAGTACAATTGAGCACTTCAACTCATGGTTCCTTCATCATAAAATAGAACGAAGAAAGCAAACTCGACAGCAAGATATTTCTGAAATCGGATGTTCAGAGGCTGCGGACTTGTTCTCATATCTAGCGGTTTGAAAATCCATTTCTAACTGAGGCAGGACACTCAATATGGCATCAAATAATAATATGAATATGCTTGGGTTCGAGAACCAACTGATTGAACCTTATAGAATAAGGGATAAAGATCTAAACCAGCTTTTTTTGATGTTACTTTTGTCGTCAGTATCGATATTTTTAATAGGTAATGCGCTAATATCAGATATTAAAGTTATAATGGCAACAACTCCAGTGGCATTTACCTGTTTTGCTTTAATTCTGGTTTGTTTTGCTGTTTCAAGAATTATGCAAAGCGCTGAATTAGGACTGGTTGTTACATATATATTTCTTTACACAGTGGCATATTTTCATTCTAACCTAATGATGATTTTAGAATATGGAGTATGTACTGCTGCACTTATATATTCAATTTTGTATTTGCGTGTTGAAAGAAATAAATTGTTAGGAATTATGATGATGGCACTCTTTGCACCGGTAGTTGTAATTGGGTGTGATGGTGCCTATGCCTTCTTTGATGTAGTGCAGCAGTTGAATCTAGGTAATGTTCATAAGGATACCTTATTCCACACAAGCATAGCAGCTATGATTAAAAACTATGGGGTTATATCAACAGGTCTGAATGGTTTGGTTGAAACACCTTACCATGCTTTTTCACACATTTTAATGGCAGGTATTAGTGTGCTATCAGGCGCAAGTGTTTTGCAAGTTTACGGTGTTGCACCATGGGTGCTATTTGTTCCCATTCTAATTTATTGTGTGAACACAACCTGTGTTATGCTTAAAAAAAATATTTGCGACAGCATTTACCTGATTTGGGGGACCGCGTGTTTATTCTTAGTAGTCACCCCATGGCTATTTAGCCGATGGGCATTCTGGAATTCGTATTTTGTTTCTGAGTCTTATTTAGTTTCATGTGGACTGCTACTATTTGGACTGATTCCTCTATTTAAGCATAATTTAAATTATAAAGATGTGCTTGTCGCAATACTGGTGGGTGCATTAATTACTGAGACCAAAGGTTCTGTTGGGGTGATCTACACAGGGCTATGGTTCTTAAGAGTTATTTTTTTGCGAGGTGCAAGAGGATTTTTGTTTGAGATGGGAATCTTTGTTTTGATTACCTTCGTAATTGGTTGGATTATTCTTAATCTGGCAATATCTAATACGCCTTCAAAAATTACACCTTTTGCATTTATTCGAACATATTCATTGAATGGAAATGAAATCAACAATGTATTGAGTGCTTGGTCGGCACCTCAAGGTGCGAATTACAAGCAGATTTTACACGCTATTTTAGCAGTGTTAGGTTTTTTCTGTTTCCATTTTCTTGTCTCATGGTATCCAATTATACTATTGCTTTTCAAGTATGGTTGGGGGGCTTTAATTCGGGTGCCAATTGCTTTGTATTCGCTCGGGGCCATTATGGCAGGTGGCTTGATTGCTATTTTTTATGAAATTCCGGCTGGTTCAGCTTATTACTTTACAAGCATAGCATTTTTTGTTTCATTACCCTATGCTATAATCCATACAGTTGAAGGTATAAATAAATTCCAACAACGAAAAGAAATGTTGTTGCTGTCGAATCGGTATGTTGTATTATTCACTTTTTTTGTTGCTTTGATTATTACTGGCTCTACTCATATTAAAGTATTAATATCTTCGCATAGTGATTCAAAATTAATTAGCAATAAGTTAATTGAATCGCTACAAGAAATCCCTAAAATAACTCCAGTAAATATTGCCCTTCATTCCTCAGATGAGATCATGAGTGCTAATCCAATACGTGAATGTACTGCTCGACCATTTTTGTATCCAGCGCTTACTGAGCGACCTTGGACTGGTGTAATAGTAGCGGGTGTTGGGTGTGTTTATGAATACTACGGTTATGCTCATTATTACTCAAAATCGGCTAATTCGGATATTTTAATACCTCCAAAGTTTATTTTAGGTATGAACGAAGTATACTGGCCGGGAAAATAATTATGTTTGCAGTGCTAAGATTGATTATTTCCTGAGTTAATAGCAATTTTATGCGCTTTGCAACAGCTGGTTAGGGTAAAAGAACAGTAGAATCTATATATTTCATCTGCTAAGTTGATTTTGCTGGCAAAAGCTATTTTCAAGTGTATTAACTCATAAATTATTTTTTTGGGAAATGACATTGTTACGAACTCTAATACTAGGTTTTGATGATACAATTCTTCAGGATTTGGCTGATGTCTTTGAGGTGGTGCATATTGTTGCTGATGCAAGCACGGCTACAGAAAAATGGGAGGATGTCTACTACTTTAAAAATGATATGGTTGCACCGTCGTTTGAAGCTTTAAATGATGGTTCATATCAATTTGTTGTGACTAGGTATCAACGATATGCGGATATTAACTCTCGCCGATATGTCACGGTGAATGCTCGTGAAAGCGAAATATTCAATGGCTTCATCTCATATTTCTATTGGGCCCACAAAGTTCTTAAAGATAAGAAGGTAGAGCTAGTTTTGTTTCATAACTTTCCTCACGAAAGTTTCGATTATATTGTCTACTTATTGGCACGGTATTTAGGAATTAGAACGATAATTTTACATCAATGTTTTGTAATGTCAGATCGTTTTTGGATTTGTGAGGAAATTGAAAAATTTGGTGATTTTTGTAATTTACCCGCTATAACAGAAAGAGTCCAATCAAGATATGCTCTGCCCGATCAATGGTATTACATGAATGATGTTAGTGATAAATGGGTCTATACTTTAAAAGATTTGTTAGTTGAGGTGGCGCTTAGGCCTTGGCGGCTACCTGTAGCTGCACTACGTTTCCATTACAATCGAATATATAGCAGCTATCGTTGTTCAACTATTAAGGTTTTTGATGAGAAACAACAGTTTGTTTATTTACCCTTACACATGCAACCAGAATTGACTACCTCCACAATGGGAGGGACGGATGGACGATATGGTGATCAAGTACAAATGATTGAGCAGTTGAGTCTGATGATTCCCGCAGGCGTTAAAATATATTTGAAGGAAAACCCTAAACAAACTGCTCAGCAACGAGATGAATTGTTTTATAGACGCATCGCTGCATTATCAAACGTTGAATTTGTTTCTCCAGCACTTCCTAGTGTGTTTCTGACAAATAAATCAATTGGCGTTGCTACTGTTACAGGAACTGCTGGGTGGGAGGCTTTATTCTATGGCAAACCTTGTTTGGTTTTCGGAAATGCTTGGTATTCTAGTTTTTCCGGAGTGACCAAATTTTATCCAGGTATCAAGTGTGAGCAATGGCTAGAAAATGTACCGCCAAGCCATGATGAGTTGGTTGAACAATTGGATAACCTTTTAACTAAGACAGGTGAGGGGGTTGTTGATCCTCTTCATGCTGTTGTTGTTCCAAATTTTGATCCAGAAGTGAACGCACGTATGATTGCAGCTTCGTTAAAACGCTATATTGAAGCAACCACAATATAATGAAAAAACTTTTTCAAATATTCAAGCGTTATCCGGATTCAACGTGTATTGATAAGATGCGTTATCATTTTGCTAAGCTATACCAATCTGGTGTGTGTAGTAAATCCGGATCAATACGTAAAGTTGCAGTTGAATCGATTCCTGATCCTGTATATTTTGGACTGATGGGTGTATTGATGGGTGACATCCTTGCCAAGTGGGGGGGAAAACCTGAACTGGTAGTTGTTCGTTCTGTAAATGCATATCTTGGATTTTCAATCTGGTCGGAATTGCGCCGTAGTGCGTTAATGAATTGGCTTGTCATGCGCCAATGGGTGTCAGCTTATGGTGCTCTGGTGTCTGACTTTGCTTACCGTTCAAGCTCTTGGAGCCATCCTTTGCAAGATGCTTACGACTTGATCCGTAGCTATAGAATATGGAAAAAATGGTGTCAGGGAAAAGCCAATAACAAATTTGACGACCTTGAAATTGATGGAATTATATGTGGCGATTTGGTGATAGACAGTTACTTGCGTCTCAAGCCGAGTCCATTTTTTAATGTAGAAGATAAATTTGTGTGGCGATTATTGTGGCAGACTCTTCGCGACATTAATCGGGCCCGATCATATTTTAGTGCAGAGAAGCCGGCTGTATATTTGACCACTTACTCTACGTATATTGAACATGGCATCGCTGTTCGTGTGGCGCTACAGGAGAAAGTTCCGATCTTTTCGTTTGGTAATTTTTTAAAATTCGGATTGCAATTAACGATTGATCACTATAGACATACCCCAGATGCTCGTGAGTATAGAAAGACGTTCGAATCTTTGCATCCTGATGTTCGTAAGGCTTGTCTTGATGAGGCAGAAAGAATTCTAGAATACAGGATGTCAGGCGGTATAGATCATGCTACAGGCTACATGCGTAACTCTGCTTATGCGCGCACTGTAGAATGCTCTGCAAACGAGTTATCTGAATTGCGTGGGGCTGTAGTCGTATTTTTGCATGATTTTTATGACAGCCCCCATATCTGGGATGATTTTGTTTTTACAGACTTCTGGGACTGGATAGTTACTACTATTGAAATATTAAAAAAAGGTGGGGTGAAGTTTTTCATAAAGCCTCATCCAAACCAGATTAGAATTTGTGACACCGCGATTGATTGTTTACGCTCAAAGTATCCAGAATTAAAATGGTTAGATGTGGCGACAAATAATAAAGTGTTAGCTCAAGCTGGCATTTTATGCGGCGTAACAGTGTACGGTACGATTGCTCACGAATTGGCCTATCTGGGGATTCCGACGATAGGAGCAGCTTCTCATGTGCATCATTCTTTTAGTTTTTGCCGTACCGCCAAAAACCGCGACGAATACGCAAAGCTGCTTAAGGATTGTCACTCGATCCATATGGCTCGTGAGGAGATGAAGAATGAGGCTTTAGCATTTTTTGTCGTACATAACAGCCTTTACGACAAAATGGCAAGGGAAGTATCAAGTGCATTTATGCACTATTGGAAACTGTCTGCAAGCGCCGAATCCGAAGAGGATTCTAATCTTGCCATAAAGGCGCTAGAGCGTCTAAGAAATACAGCAGGATACAAAAATTTTATTTCAAAGATGGCACTATATCTCAACTCTAATGAATACTAAAAGACCACTTTCTATTATATCTGCGCTTGTCAGACTCTGGGGGCATTTTTCAAAGCGGCGCAAATATCAGTTTTGCTTGCTTGTAATTCTCGCCTTTATAATGTCATTTGCTGAACTGGCAACTATCGGTACAGTCATTCCTTTCATTGCTGCTTTGATTGCCCCAGAGCATTTGTTTTTTAACCCTGTCATCAAACCGGTCTTTGAATATCTTAAGTTGACACAGCCCTCACAAATTCTTTTGCCTATCAGCGTCACATTTGGACTAATGGGACTTGCTTCTGCTGGTGTGCGTTTGCTTCAGGTTTATGCAAACACGAAATTTGCGTTTGGAATAGGAAACGAATTGAGTACGTCAATGTATCGTCGAACTCTTTATCAACCCTATGAACGGTTGATCGAGTTTAACAGTAGTGAGCTTGTTAATGGAATTGTTAACAAGTCAGCTTGGCTGATTAACAATATTATTTTGTCGGTGATCCATATTGTCGGTGGAAGTATTGTTATGGCGAGTGTCGTGCTTGGTTTGATATGGATACAACCAGAAGCAACGTTATTCGCATTCGGCAGTCTTGGCACCTGCTATATAATTGTTTCGCTATATGCAAAAAGGAAGATTCAGAGCACCAGTGAAGTTCTGAACCATGAATCTGGTGCAGTCATAAAAAACCTTCAGGAAGGTTTGGGAGGGATTCGTGATGTCCTGATTGGAAACAATCAGGAGGTGTGCGTAGAAACTTATCGGAATTCTGATGCCAGGCTCCGTAAGGCACAGGCATTTGCGATATTAATCACCCAGTCTCCGCGATATATTATTGAGGGAATCGCCATTTGTTTGGTTGCAGCCGCCTCTTATTTGATTGCGGTTCGTGGCGAAAGCGCTTATGCCATGTTTCCGATGCTAGCAGCTCTTGCACTCGGCGCTCAACGTCTTCTCCCAGTGATGCAGCAAATCTACAATGCATTCAGCAGCATCAGGATTCACAGACTACCATTATTGGATTCGCTTGAGACTCTTGCTCAACCTATGCCCACTAATACTCTAGAAGAGTATGGAGAATTGCGTTTTGAACTAAACATAGAACTAAGGGATATTTCTTTTGCTTACAGAAACAGCACGATACCTGTTTTGTCCAATGTGAATATTACAGTCCGAAAAGGTCAAAAAATTGGTATTATTGGAGCTTCTGGTGGGGGCAAAAGTACTTTACTTGATATTTTGATGGGTCTTTTAACGCCTTCAAACGGCCAACTTCTAGTCGATAATGTACCTGTTACTACTGAATCGCAAAAAAAATGGCAGGCTCATTTATCGCATGTTCCGCAATCTATTTTCCTTATTGATGGAAGTATCGGGGAGAATATTGCCTTGGCCATGCCAGGTAGGCCAATTGATTTGGAACGTGTTAAATCTTGTGCCAAATTGGCCAATATCGCTGAGACAATTGAAAAACTTCCTGCTAAGTACGAAACAAGAGTTGGTGAGCGAGGTGTCATGCTATCAGGCGGTCAACGCCAGAGGATCGGTATAGCACGTGCGCTATACAAGTCAGCATCTGTGATCATACTTGATGAAGCAACCAGTGCCCTTGATTCGCAAACTGAACAGGAAGTAATGGATTCGATTGATTCGATTGGAAATGGATTGACTTTTTTTATTGTTGCGCATCGAGTTTCGACACTTAAAAGCTGTGATTTAATCGTAGATATCTCTGGAGGAAAGGTTCAACGTGTCGGAAGTTATAATGAAATTATTGGTAGCCATACAAAATAATTCCAGAAGTATTTAGGTGTACTGATGAAAATCCTGATCGTTGATACATATTATCCAGCTTTTCTGACACGGTTCTATGCGCAGCAAAATGGTTTGGCGGAGGCCGATTATCAATCCCAGCTACAGGCTTTGTTAAACGCATGTTTTGGTACTTCGGATTTCTACAGCCGTCACCTGAATGCATTAGGTTGTGAGGCACAAGATCTGGTGGTGAATTGCGTGCCGCTGCAACAGGCTTGGGCGTTAGCCAATAATGTGCCGCTGTCGCAGCTTGCTCTTAAGGTGCCGCATCGGCTATTCCGTGTGCCTGTGCTTGGAAAGTTGCTCGCCGATCTACCCGGTCTGCTGGATGTCGCTGTGGCGCAGATCAAAACTGCTAAGCCGGATGTGCTGTATTGCCAAGATCTCTCTTTTTTCCCGAATGAGGTGTTGATAGAACTCAAAAAACATGTGCGATTGATTGTTGGGCAGATTGCCTGCCCGTTGCCGCCGGAATCTTTTCTGAAGGGTTATGACCTCATTCTGACCTCCTTCCCACATTTTGTAAAAAGAATGCGGACCCTTGGGATCGATTCGGAATATTTCCGCATTGGTTTTGACGAACGTTTGCTGGCACGGTTAGGGCAAGTCGAAAAAAATATTGATTTTAGTTTTGTCGGCGGTATTAGTCGTCATCATGGTGGAGCGATCCCTTTACTTGAACATCTGGTAGAACATACCAATATAAGTATTTGGGGCTATGGCGCTGATAAGCTACCTAAGTCTTCACCTATATGCAAATGTCACGGTGGAGAGGTTTGGGGTATGGATATGTACCGCGCATTGGCGCGTAGCCGTATCACCCTGAACCGCCATATCAACGTGGCCGAGAACAACGCCAACAATATGCGACTCTACGAGGCCACCGGTGTGGGGACAATGTTGCTGACCGATCATAAGGATAATCTGCACGAACTGTTCGATATAGGCCGTGAAGTTGTAACCTATTCGAGCAAAGAGGAGGCGGCTGAGCTGGTAAGCTATTATCTGGTTCATCCGGAAGAGGCATCGAAGATCGCAAGGGCTGGCCAGGCCAGAACCTTGCGCGAACACACGTATGCACACCGTATGCAAGAATTGATACCTATACTTAAACGGTATATTAGGTAAATATGAAGGCAGCTATAATCTCTATCCTTAACCGTTTCCCTCGGATGAAGCGCATTATAAAGGATTTTCGGAACCGTTTTATTAATGACTCATCCGTTTCAGCACACTATGTGACACTACATGCGGACGAAGCGAATTCCGAAGGCTTACGTTTACGCAACTCCTGGCAGGACAACGCGTTACCAGTGCGCCAACGTGAGTTGGTGGAAAATCAACTTCAGCAGTATCGTTCCGGCAAACATATTGATGTATTTGATGTATTTGATGTGTTTGTAAGTTCTTTGCAACTTCTACCTGATTTAACATCAGGCATGTCTTTGCTAGAAATCGGTTGCTCTAGCGGTTTCTATTCCGAGGTGCTTGAGATCGCCGGTTTGCAGGTTATATATTCTGGCTGCGATTACTCCGATGCCTTTATTCAGCTGGCACGCGAAAAATACCCAACTATTAATTTTTCAGTCGAAGATGCCACTTTATTGAGTTACCCTGATAATCAGTTTGATATCGTAGTATCTGGCTGCTGTCTTCTTCATATTCCAGATTATATGGTCGCTGTGATTGAAACAGCTCGTGTTGCGTGCCGTTACGTAATTTTCCACCGCACTCCGGTTATCTGGGGTAAGCCAGAACAGTGGTATCGTAAGCAAGCCTACGGCGTTGAGACTGTGGAAATTCATTTCAATGAGCCGGATTTTCTGGCGCTATTAGATCGATGTGGCCTGGATTTAATAACCACACACACATTGCATGAGGAAAGACAATACTCTGATAGCACCGGTCATGCGGTCCGAACTTATGTTTGTATGAAGAAGGTACAATGACAGCGCATTATTTCTGCACATTGTTTGACAGCGGTTATCTGCTTAAGGGCATCGCCATGATACGCAGCCTGAAGCGCTTTTGCCACAACATGAAGGTCTTTGTGCTATGTATGGATGAACAGACAAAATATATCTTGGAACGCCTCGATATACCTTTCGTCACATGCATCACACTTGCCGAACTTGAAGACGATGCACTGCTAAAAGCTAAGTCAGACCGAGGTGTTGCAGAGTACTGCTGGACTCTTTCACCCTGCCTGCCTTGGTATGTGATGCAGTTGCATCCGGAGATCGACTTCATTACCTATGTTGACTCCGATCTGCTGTTCTATTCGGACGTGCAACCAATATTTGATGAAATTAACGTTGCTTCTGTTGCAATCATCGAGCATCGGTTCTCCGAACGTCTCAAAGACCGCGAAGTCAATGGCCGTTTCTGTGTTGAGTGGGTCAGTTTTCGTCGTGATGAGCAAGGCATGGCCTGTCTTTCACGTTGGCGCGAACAGTGCATCGAGTGGTGCTACTACCGCCTTGAGAATGGCAGGATGGGAGATCAGAAATATCTGGACGAGTGGCCGGATCGCTATTCGACTTGCCACATCATTATGCATCCTGGCGCTGGCATCGCGCCTTGGAACTACTCTAAATACCATTTCGGACATGATGCCGCCGGCAGGATTACTGTGGATAAGGCACCACTAATATTTTACCATTTCCACCAGTTTCAACTGTTGGACAATGGTAAGTTCAACCGCCTTTCCGCCTTTTACACCTCCGAGTGCCCCGAACCTGCATCAGTATATGAGGTCTATGAGGCTGAGCTAAAGCACGGTATTGCTGATGTGCAAACCGTAGTTCCCAATTTCAAGTCTGGTCTGAAGCCGGTGTCGAGCGTGTATGGCCGCCGTTTAATTCAGCAGTATGTGCCAATGTGGGCCAAGGAAATCGCGCGCCGCTTTTTGCGCTATTGATTTATGAGTCTAGCCAAACCGACATTGTCTGTTATTACAGTATGCTACAATAGCGTAGCGACACTTGAGCGCACACTACAGTCTGTGGCGAATCAGGATTGGCCCTTTATTGAGCATATCGTCATTGATGGCGCTTCAACAGATGGTACCGTCGAGATAATAGAACATTTTCCGTATCTGGCACAAGTGGTTAGCGAACCGGACAATGGCATTTATGATGCCATGAACAAAGGACTGGATTGTGCCAGTGGTGACATTGTTTGTTTTCTCAATGCTGATGATTACTATGCTTCGAATACGGTGTTGAGAAATGTAGCAACTCAGATGATTGACCATAAACTAGAAGCATTAATGGGGGATGTCGGTTTTTTTCATAAAGATAATCCGACACGTATGACAAGACGTTACAGATCCGATCGTTTTACACCGGAAAGATTGTCTTGGGGATGGATGCCAGCACATCCTGCATTATTCTTACGCAAAAAAATAATAGAAAGAGTTGGACGTTTTAAAACAGATTATCGTATTGCAGGGGATTTTGAGTTTATTGTACGCGCTTTCTATGGGCAATCGCTGCTTTATAAACATTTGCCAGAGGTGTTAGTGCATATGCAAGCTGGCGGGATAAGCACTAACGGTTGGCGCGGTAAAATTCTTCTTAATCAGGAAGTTATGCGTGCTTGCCGTGAAAATGGACTAAAAACTAACATTTTCAAGATCCTCTCCAAATATCCGACCAAAATACTGGAATTACTGACATTATGAAGATATTGGTTACCGGAGCAAATGGCTTTGTGGGACATTCACTGTGCAATAGCTTACGCCTGAACGGTTTATCTGTTAATGAAGCTGTAAGAACAATAACTGAACAAACGGAAGGTGTAAATACTTTTGCTGTTGGCAATATCTCAGCAAAAACTGATTGGACGTTAGCGCTTAAAGATGTTCAAAGTATTGTTCATCTTGCTGCCCGAGTGCATGTCATGGACAACAAAAGCTCGGATCCATTAACTGAGTTTCGTCGTGTAAATATAGATGGCACGTTAAATCTTGCTATCCAGGCTGCTGCAGCCGGGGTGGAGCGTTTTATCTTTCTCAGCTCTATTAAGGTCAATGGTGAGTCAACGCATCCTGGTCGCCCTTTCACAGCGGATGATAAACCTGCCCCGGAAGATCCATATGGGATTTCAAAGTATGAAGCTGAGCAAGCGCTTCAGCAGGTGGCCTCTGACACCGGTATGGAAGTGGTAATCATTCGTCCTCCTCTGGTATATGGACCGGGAGTGAAAGCCAACTTTGCGGTGATGATGCGCTGGCTTGACCGTGGCATTCCGCTGCCGTTGGGGAGTATCATTCGGAACCGACGTAGTTTTGTTGCATTGGATAATCTCGTAGACCTGATCTCAACGTGCATTGCTCACCCCAAGGCTGCCAATCAGACCTTCCTGGTGAGTGATGATGAAGACCTTTCCACCACCGATTTATTGCGGCGCACGGGTAAAGCCTTGGGGAAACCGGCGCATCTTTTACCACTGCCGACAGGCTTGCTAAAGGCAGGTGCTGCGTTGTTTAACAAGAATGGTATTTATCAACGTTTGTGTGGTTCGTTACAGGTGGATATCAGTAAAACCAGATTTTTACTGGATTGGACCCCACCAGTTTCTGTTGATGAAGGGTTACGTCGTACAGTTTCGGGTTTTCATCGATGAAACGTTTGTTAGACCTGTTAATGGTGCTGAGTTGTGCCGTGTTACTATGTTTACCTATCTTGATCGTTGCTCTGCTGGTACGGTTCACTTCTCCTGGTCCCGTGCTATACTGGAGCGATCGGGTAGGACGACACAATCGTATCTTCAAGATGCCGAAATTTCGCAGCATGCGTATCGACACACCCGCCCTAGCGACTCACCTGCTGCAAAATCCAGATCAATGGCTGACCCCTATCGGTTCATTTCTGCGCAAGAGTAGCTTGGATGAGCTGCCACAGTTATGGAGTATTCTTAAAGGTGATATGAGTTTTGTTGGTCCAAGACCGGCTTTGTTTAATCAAGACGACCTGATTGCCTTGCGGACTGCTGCCGGTGTGCATGATTTGTTGCCAGGCTTGACCGGCTGGGCTCAGGTTAACGGGCGTGATGAACTGCCGATTCCTCAAAAGGTGCAGTTGGATGTTGAATATCTACAGCAACATTCATTGTTGTTTGACATTAAGATATTGTGGCTAACCGCATTGAAAGTTTTATCGAGAGATGGGGTTTCGCATTAAGCAAGTGGCTTTTGTACAAGTAAATGAATCAAGACAAAAGCCCCACGACCTTACAAACCCCTGATCCCCAGTTCCGGCTCTTAAGCTTATTGTGAGTGAGGTTTTTATTCGTTGTAATCAAAAGCTTTATACCCATGTTTCTTGACCAGCTCATCGCGCTCGGCACTCTTTAAATCTTCGCGTACCATTTCGGCCACCAGCTCCCTGAAACTGATTTTGGGTGTCCAGCCCAGTTTTTCCCTGGCCTTGGATGGATCACCCAGCAGTGTTTCAACTTCAGTCGGGCGGAAATAACGCGGGTCAACGCGGACAATGGTTTGGCCATTCTGATCGGTACCAGTCTCATCAACATCGCTTCCCTGCCATGAGATTTTAAGTCCAAGCTCCTCCGCGGCCGCAGTTACAAACTCACGGACACTGTATTGCACACCGGTGGCAATAACCCAGTCTTCCGGACTATCCTGCTGCATCAAAAGCCACTGCATCTCCACATAATCACGGGCATGCCCCCAATCACGAAGCGAATCCATATTTCCAAGGTAGAGACAATCCTGAAGTCCCAATTTTATACGGGCCAACGCCCTGGTAATTTTGCGGGTAACGAAGGTTTCACCTCGCAGCGGGCTTTCATGGTTGAACAGAATGCCATTGCAGGCATAAATACCATAGGCCTCACGGTAATTGACCGTTATCCAATAGGCATAAAGCTTGGCCACGGCGTATGGCGAACGGGGATAAAAAGGAGTGGTCTCTTTTTGTGGAATTTCCTGAACCAGACCATAAAGTTCAGAGGTTGACGCCTGATAAAAACGGGTTTTCTTTTCCAGCCCCAAAATGCGAATCGCTTCCAATATACGCAAGGGTCCAATGGCATCGGCGTTAGCGGTATATTCCGGGGTTTCAAAAGAAACGGCCACGTGGGATTGGGCTGCCAGATTGTAGATCTCATCCGGCTGAACCGACTGGATGATGCGGATCAGGTTGGTCGAGTCGGTCATGTCACCATAATGTAATACGAGGCGACGTTCTTTATGGTGTGGATCCTGATATAGATGATCAATGCGGTCAGTATTGAATAATGAAGAACGGCGCTTGATGCCATGAACTTCATAGCCTTTTTCCAGAAGAAGTTCTGCCAGATAGGCACCATCTTGTCCGGTAATGCCGGTTATTAGAGCTTTTTTCATATATCAGATTCCTTGTGTTAAAAATTACCGAACAGCTAAGACAATTCAGGATAATTGGCCCGCAGCCACATTACCACTTCTGCTCGAAGCTCGCGTACAAACGATATCAACTCAAGCACCTCACCATCACTTGTTGTGCCGATCCGGTCATACTCTACGGTATTGCGTTTTACCCGACATGTGTCGAGATAGGCGGCGTCAGCTTCCCGTGAGCTGCCAAGTATTAACGGTAGTGCCTGAATAGAACGATAATGTTGCAATCCCTGGCCGGCTCGATATCCCTCGGCATGAAGCAGTATAGTGCATAACTTAAGCGCTGCGTTGTATGCGATGCCGAACTGCCAGTCGGTTGATATACCGCCAGCCTGTGCATCGTTCAGATCCCGATCAACGATACCCAGCAAGTCGGCAATTTCCTGACGAGTAGCTCGATGCTGCCGGAGCCAGCCATATTCAGCCCATTTGGATAAGGTCATCGCCAGTCCCTTTAACGAAAAGTTGGGGTGCCGAGAGCACCGTGGAGATGAAGTGTTCCCCCTGAATGCGTCGCCTTAAAAACTCGTCTCGTGCAAAGACATGCGGATTGAGCTCACGTCCAATCCTCGCCCTGAAGTCGGCCAGTAAGGTTGAGAGGGGCCGCAGGCCGATTGTCCCGATAACCATCAAGTCTATGTCGCTTGCTGGGGTATCTTTTCCCGAAGCTATGGAGCCGAAGATAAATGCCGTTTCAATATCAATCCTACCGGCGAAAAGTTCTTTAAGATAATCTCCCAATCCCGCAGTTTTAAGCACCATTGAGCGAATATCAGGGTAGAGCGGGTGTTGCTGATTGGCTCGATAGTAAAGCCGGTTACCATTACGACGGGCTTCCACCAGTTGCAGGCCAAGCAGTTTTTTGAGTTCTGATTGTATCGGCCCGATTGAGCAGCCGACAGCCCTCTGGATTTCCCGCATATGCAACTCAACGGCGTTGACGCCAAACAGGTGGCAAAATATCGCTGCCCGGACTTTTGAAGAGAGTATTTGCGTGAGGACATTCATGTTGTATGCTTATACCATACGATTGTATTATTTAAAAATACAATCGAAAAACCTTTGATATCAGACTTCCAGGACGTCAAGTTGCCCAATTTTCTCCTTGATCAGCCTGCCTCACTGTAAATTGCAAATAATAAACTACTTAAGCGGTGTCAAAGGAATCCCGATTAATCAATTACTTTTTCAGCGACATGAAACCGGGATATTCCCCACTATTGATGTCAAAAGCCAGCAGCTTGCCGGAAAGGAGTCCATTAATCTGTTCTTCAGTAACTCTGAACGAAAATGCTCCATAGTTTTCACCAAAAGAATCACGGGCATCAGCAGTGTTTTCGATGAGTTCAATACGGTCATCAATGTTTTCCAGATTGCCGAGGCTCATGAGTTAGCGGAGATCTTGACAGGTGCCAGCAGGAAATCGGTGACAAAGCAATACTGACCGCTTTTAACCAGATCAAGTACTTTGTCCATATCAATATTCATGTAGTCATGCACTATGCGGTTGCGCAGGCCGATGGCGGCGTTCCAGTGTTTCAGCGTTTCTGCCTCGACAATGTCAATATCTGCCAGTCCGGAGAAGCTGTCATAAGCCGAAACCGGCACCTGTTTTCCGGCGGCTTTCAGCAGGTGTTTGGCTTTTCCGATCGAATTTTCAACCAATAACTGTATGGCGTGAAGAATCCCGTTCTGTTCCAGTTTGGATAGCGCATGTCCTGACAAGAGTCTTTCGCGGGCCTCATCCAGTAAAACCGACTGTTCCTGGGCAATGAGAGCGGTTTCCGCCTGATAAATGTCAAGCCTCATAGGTCTGCTCCCAGTAATACTCTTCCAGTTCCCGCCAGGTACGTTTGAGGAAATGGTGCCACGGCAGGGTGTTGTCGCCCTTGAGCAGGATGCCTTCTTCGGCAACGGCTGCTCGCATGGCAAGCCCGGCTGTGGGCAGATCAATCAAGTCCACCTTGTTTTCTCCAACTCCCAGCAGATGGGCCAGCGCACGCCGCAACACTTCCGTGTCTGCCAGCTGTGTAAGAAAGTCAGCGTCACGCTCCCACTGAATGGCAATATCCCAATCGCTGTCGGAAGTGGTCTTGCCGGTTGCCCGGCTACCAATCAGGATAGCCAGCTCCAGATCCTGCTCTTGGGATAAAAATTGTGACAACTCGGTTAGCACTGAAGGAGGAGTGTCCACTTGGCGATCCTTATCGCTATACATACAAACTGACTTTAACCGCCGAATACGCCGATAAGGGCGGAGAAAGACAGTAAAACAAAAAAAGGTCGTGGTTTAAACCAAAAAAAATTTTGTTGTTGCCTATCTCGGCGTTCATCCGCCTTTATCGACGGTTACAAAACAGCCTAAAATAATTCCTTCAAACACCACAAAAACATTGCTTCAGCCTGCCTTCTTTGCATTTATCAAAGGTTACCATTAATTCTATTTTAACCGCCGAATACGCCGATAAAATCAGAGCAAGACAGTAAAACGCGGATTCAAGTCTGAAGTGCAACTTTTGTAAGTGAATTAAAGTGGTGAGCTG
>CAXYUZ010000063.1:0-17106 GCA_964292275.1 uncultured Desulfuromonadaceae bacterium | reverse complement strand
CCATGGTTAGGCATATTGCCTTAATCTGTGTGTCCGGTAAAGTATAGCCACTTCACAAGTATGACAATTGAGGAAATCCAGCGTGCCCTTGCAAGACCAGCAACATCATTTGTCACTGGTGGATTCAGGCCAACAAATGAATTAGCTGAATCATGGATTGGGAGAGTATTTCTTTATCAGTCAGACGAAGAAATACCAAAGGATTCTAACGGGGACCTCATGCAACCATTGGCACAGCTATATCTGCCGGACTTGCCTTATTGCAGCCCTTGCTTGAAGGATATAAAGCTTATTACGGTTTTTATTGCCAAGGACTTTCCAGATGAGTTCTCGGAGAGCGGCCAAGGCTGGCTTATTCGAGAGTATAAATCCATGAAAGCCCTAACTCGAAAAGAGCTGACAAATATTAAAAGTCACATAAAACCATTTCCGTTAAAGCCTGTGCTTGTCGAAAAGGATTATCCTTTATGGGACGGCGGAGGAGTGCCGTCAGCAATTGAAAATGAAATTTTGGCGTTAGAGAATAACGGCGAGATCGATTCGTATTACGACATTGTGGAGCATTGTTACACCCATAAAATTGGCGGATATCCTTCTTTTTGCCAATCTGGAGTGGAATTCGGAACTGATTTTGATTTTGTATTTCAGATTTCATCTGATGAGAAAGCAAATTTTAACGTCGTAGACAGCGGGAGCTTGATGTTTGCCAAAAACAGCAAGACTGGACAGTGGACTATTTATTACGATTTCTACTAGGGCTTTGAAGACTCTAGCGTTCAACCCGCGGCGCCTTGAGTTGGGACATGCCGATCTTGCCTCATGGACAGGCTGCTGGATGGCTGTTACCACAGGTCAATGGACGGCATGGTCTGTTCCTGAATCTCTATGGCCTTCATCCAGCAGTCCCGATCCCGGTTGGCCAGTTTGGTGCTTCGGTCTGTGGATATCCTGCGCATGTAGATGGAAAAGTCTCCATTGGAAAAATGGATGACGCGGCCGTGATTGCCCCCCAGGTGTTCGGCAACGATAGGGATGTTTTCGTAATCCAGAAAATCCTTGATAAAATGGCAGTTTACGGAGCCAACGCAGGTAAAGTTGCCCACTGTCTTTCGGTTGATCAAGATGGACGCGCCGCCAAATACCTTGGCATGGAGTCTGTTTTTACGCGCACCCTTGGAAAGCATGTCATTGATGAGTAGTTCCATGGCATGTATGCCGTAACGTCCTGCTTCGGAAACGAATATGGGCAGATCTTTGGAATAACGCGGGTTGCTCAACAGAAAATGATTCATGCCGATGATCTTGGCCTCGGCATCATACAGGCAGGCCGCTACGCAGGAACCCAGCAGGGTTGAGATAACCGCAGGTTCTTTCGTGCTGAAGTACTCTCCAGGTTGTATGGAAAAGCGACTATAGCGGCCATGTTTTTCAATATGCATAAGGAAATCTCGATGTTATCTGATGATGTCTGATTGTTCATAGGCGATAAATAATAGCTGAGTAGTAAGATGTTCTGGTTCTTGGAAGAATGAATGGGGACGTTTCCCGGTTTAAAAACGCCATAACGAAGCCAATTGAAGTGTTTGATCAGTGGAAAACCGGACGGCGTTCCTGGATCAGCACATAGGGGCTGATGATCAGCATGGCAAATCGCTTGTCCGCTGCGGAGTCCCATGCCTTGAGCTGGGACAGGGATGGTTTGCCGACCTTGCCGGCATTGACAAGCTGCTGGACTGCCTCGGAGTCATCGGAGGCAACCTTCATTGCCGTATCCGCCAGATCGAGGGAGTCGTCGACAACGATCAATGCACCACGTTCCAGGTGTGGTTTAAGCCAGCTCCAGCCAGCTTCGTCGATGGTCAGTGCCAGTTCTTCCTTGGTCGGTTTCAAGTCAAGCTCCTTGGAAAATGGATTGTTTTTCATGCTGCAGATTGAACGGATTTCATTCAGATAACGGGACGGTTTTGAACCGCGGGACAACTTGTTAAGGGCGAGGGTGTTTCCCTTGCCCTTAACAAGTTTGACGGTTTACCAAATACCTGTTCGAGGCCTGTTACCTGATCTTTGGGTCCGATCCTGAAAAACCGCACTCCTCTGTATAACAGCTGGCATCGATAAATTCACATGACTGGTGACATTCCGGGCATTTCTCCGGTGGTGAAGGCTGTTGCAGTGTGAAGCCGCAGTTCTTACAGCGCCAATATGGCTGGCCGCATTTTTTCTCTTCTGTCATCATTTTATCCCCCTTGAATTTATTTGCATGAACGTACTGTTCAAATTGTAATACCAATATCGCCTTAGCGCAATCCGCGGAGCCGGATTATTTTTCTGTTACGGTTGCTGATCTGCAAGGCTGCGGCTGACAATCTCATAGACATCCTTCGGCAGGCCAGTAAGTCGTGCGATCCGTTCAAGCTGCTGGCGCATGAGCGCCCCGTTGTGGCTCTCGAATCGGCGCCATCTGGAGAGTGGTGTCAGCAGGCGTGCAGAGACTTGCGGATTAAGCGGGATCAGGCGGATGATCTGCTCCGTGAAAAAGTGATAGCCGGAACCATCGCTGGCGTGGAATCTGGCCTGGTTCTGTGAAAATGCGCCGATCAGAGCCCGGAAACGGTTCGGGTTGGAGAGCTCAAAGGCCGGATGGAGTGTCAGCGCCTGTACCCGCTCAAGGGTATCGGGCAGGCTGGAGAAGGCCTGGACCGTAAACCATTTGTCAATCACCTGACGATCGTGCTGCCATTTGTCGTAAAAGCTGGACAATGCCTGCTCCCTGAGCGGGTGATGACAGGAGGCCAGTGCGGAGAGGGCGGCAATGGCATCGGTCATGTTGTCGGCATCCTGGAGCTGGCTGCCGGCCAGCTGGACCGTAGGTTCATCCTCAAGCAGACAGAGCAGTTGCAGACAGAGGTTTGCCAGCCGGCGCTCACCGCTTCGGTTGTCGTCAGGGGAATATGGGTTTGGGTTATGGCAGCTGTTGCGGAGGTTCAACAACGCCTCGCGGTGGTTCTCGGCCAAGGAGCGGAGCAGGAAACGGCGTGCCGTGTGGATCGCCAGCGGATCGATCAGGGACATCTGTTCGGCGATGTACTGCTCCGATGGGAGTGTCAGTGTTTCGGCCAGGAAGGCCTTGTCACTGATCCCGCTGGTGAGCAGATTCCGGTAGGCCTGACTGAAATCGGGTTCGAGCCGGAGGGGCTCCCCTGTCTGGTACGCCTTGACCAGTGCCAGGATTGTATTCAGGGCCAGTTCCTGGCTCGCCTCCCATCTGGCAAAGGGGTCATCCTCATGGGTCATCACAAAGGTCAGTTCCTGGCGGCTGTAGGGGTAGCTGATTTTAACCGGGGCCGAAAAACCTCGCAGCAGAACTGGTACTGGGGCTGCAGGGATATCCCGGAAGCAGAACTCCTCTTCATTCTTGCTGAAGCTGAGTAGCTGGGAGTATTGCCTTGCATCATTGCCGTGGTCGCTGGCAAGCTCCATATGGCTGCCGTCCGGTGCCAGCAGGGTCAGTCCGATCGGGATCAGGAACGGCTGTTTGTCCGTCTGTCCCGGGGTGGCCGGTGTTGACTGGGAGAGTTTCAGGTTGAATGTCTGCGTTGCCTGGTTATAACTGCCGCTTGCCTGAACGTGCGGGGTCCCGGATTGTGCATACCAGCGGCTGAACTGCTGCAGGTCGATAGCGCTGGCATCCTCCATGGCCTTCAGGAAGTGATCCACCGTGACGGCAGCGCCGTCGTGGCGCTCAAAGTAGAGATCCATCCCCTTGCGGAAGCGTTCTGTACCCAGGAGGGTATGGATCATGCGGACTACCTCGGCCCCCTTGTTGTAGACCGTGGCGGTGTAGAAATTGTTGATCTCGATGTACGAGTCGGGACGTACCGGATGGGCCAGTGGCCCGGAGTCTTCCTGGAACTGGCTGGTGCGCAGGCAACGCACATCGTTGATCCGCTTGACGCCGCGTGACTGCATATCGGCAGAAAATTCCTGATCGCGGAATACGGTCAGCCCCTCCTTCAGCGAGAGCTGGAACCAGTCGCGGCAGGTAACACGGTTGCCGCTCCAGTTGTGGAAATATTCATGGGCAATCACCTCTTCAATCGCATGGTAATCGTCATCCGTGGCGGTCTCCGGGGTGGCCAGCACATATCGCGAATTGAAGACGTTGAGCCCCTTGTTTTCCATGGCCCCCATGTTGAAGTCATCCACCGCTACAATCATGTAGATGTCCAGGTCGTATTCCCGGCCGTAGACATCCTCATCCCATTTCATCGCCCGTTTGAGTGATGCCAGGGCATGGCTGCATTTGTGTAGGTCCTTTGGGTGGACGTACAGCTCCAGGCTGACAGCTCTACCGCTACAGGTGGTGAAACTGTCACGGCTGCAGGCCAGATCACCGGCCACCAGGGCAAAGAGATAGCAGGGTTTGCGGAATGGATCGTGCCATTTGGCAAAGTGTCTGTTGTTGTCCAGATCGCCGCGTGCAATCGGATTGCCGTTAGAAAGCAGCACCGGGCAGGCGGACTTGTCGGCGATGATGGTGGTGGTGAAGATCGCCATGACATCCGGCCGGTCGGGATAATAGGTGATTGTGCGGAACCCCTCCGCCTCGCATTGGGTGCAGAAAATCCCGCCAGAGCGATAGAGTCCCTCCAGAAAGGTGTTTTCCTGCGGCCGGATGGCCGTGCGGATTTCGATGGTAAAGCTGTCAGGGATCGCCGGGATCGTCAGGGATTCTGCAGTGACCTGGTATTGGCCGGCTGCAAGCTGTTCGTTGTCCAGTGTGATGGAGAGAAGCTGCAGGCGTTTTCCGTCAAGGACCAGCGGGGTATGGGGGTTTTCTGAATCAGGGTTGCGGCGCATTCGGCAGAGTGATCTGACGATGGTCTCCGTCTCGCCCAGATCGAATTCAAGTTCAATGCTCTCCACCAAAAAATCAGGCACCCTGTAATCACTGCGTAGGGTTGGTTCGGTTTTGCGGTCTGTCAAGCGAAGCTCCTTCGGGAATAAAAAAAGGGCCCGCTAAGGGGCCCTAAGTGCGGAGTGATTATTTTCCGCTCAGATCTTTCAGCTCTTTGCCGGGGCTGAACTTTCCGGATGTCTTTGCCGGAATCTGCAGTTCGGCGCCTGTAGCCGGGTTGCGGCCTGTGCGTGCTGCCCGAGTAACTGCGCTGAAGGTTCCGAAGCCGGTCAGTGTGACCTTGTCTCCGGCCTTGATGGCGTCGGTAACGGCTGCAATGAAACCACCTAATGCTTTCTCTGCTGCGACTTTGGTTATGTCGGCCGATTCGGCCATCTTTGTAACGAGTTCTGCCTTTGTCATGATTCCTCCGGTGATGGGATTTGGTTGTTATATACAGCATAACAGCGTCTTTCTACAAGCGATAAGTTGTGTTCAGACGCTATGAATGCTGAAAATACGCTAAAAGATGATTGAAGTCCGGGTGTAGATTTGTGACGGGGGTCACCCTCTGCAAAGGTCTGGAACCCTGGTTTAATGCTGCCGACCCTGGCCAAGGCAGGTGGCCGTCATTGCCGTCAATCGTTCATGTCTATGAATTTATGGAATAAAGTGAGGTGATCTCCTCAAAAAAGGTATCCAGCTCGCTGATCCACCCCTCTTTGATCTCTTTATTCACAAAGCTGGCCTCAAAGCTGTTGCGGGCCAGGCAGTAGGCTTCTCTGGCCCCGAGGCGCGGCAGCGCGGCAAAGGTGGCGCAGTAGTTCTGGTTCAGGTAGCCCCCGAAATAGGCTGGATCATCGGAGTTGATGGTTGCCTTGATGCCGGCTGCCAGCAGATCTGTAATGTTGTGGCTGGAAAGACGCGGGAAGACGCAGAGTTTCACATTGGAAAGCGGGCAGACAGTCAGTGGTATTTTTTCAGCGACCAGTCTTTTTACCAGCATGGGGTCATCCAGACAATGTACGCCATGGTCAATTCGCTCGGCGTGGAGCTGGTCCAGGGCATGCTTGATATATTCGGCCGATCCCTCTTCTCCGGCGTGGGCCACCAGCCTGAGTCCCAGTTCTTGGCAGCGGGCAAAGACCCTGCTGAATTTTTCAGGTGGATTGCCCTGCTCACTGCTGTCCAGGCCAACACCGATAAATAACTGGCGGTAGGGGAGGGCCTCTTCCAGGGTTGTAAAGGCATCTTCCTCACTCAGATGACGCAGGAAGCAGAGGATCAGCTCCGCGCTTATGCCCAGCTCATTACGGCCAGCCTGAACAGCCCGGTGCAGGCCGTTGATGACCGTTTCAAATGGAATTCCCCGGGCGGTATGTGTCTGCGGATCGAAGAAAATCTCTGTATGACGCACGTTCTCGGCCTTGGCCCGCTTCAGGTAGGCCCAGGTCATATCGAAAAAGTCCTCCTCAGTTTGCAGGACGCTGGCACCGGCGTAGTAGATGTTTAGAAAACTCTGCAGGTCACTGAAGGCATAGGCAGCGCGTAGTTCAGCGATTGATTTGTAGGGGATTTGGATTTTGTTCCGTTCGGCCAGTTCAAAGATTAATTCCGGCTCCAGAGATCCTTCAATGTGAATATGCAGTTCGGCCTTTGGCATGTGGCAGAGGATGGCGTGCAGGTCTTCGCGGGGGATTATCTCAAGATTCATGTGCATTCTGCTCCGAAGATGAATTTGCCGGGTTGCGGATTTGTATTTGGCTATCTGCTCCGGCTGATAATGGCCGAAAGATAGCAGAAGATGGTCTGGATTCCAAATCTAAATAACGCTGAAATCTGCTGGCTGCTCGGCCTGCTTGAATAGTGCTGATGCCTGGTTTGTTGTGCAAGGGGATGGATATGTTTTTGTTTGCGCTATAATCTGACTGTTGGTTGTAGCAGTCATGATTGATGCTCTAGTCTGTGTCAAACCGTGATGATTGACCGGATAGCCTGATTCTGCTAGATTGCCTCCCCCCTCCGGCACTGTTGCCATGGAGGATGATGATGATTTTTGGAGGATGGTTCTGTTTTATGGATAAGAAGATATTGTTGCAACGGATCATAAAGATGCTGGAGTCTGATCTGGCCCTGCTGAATCGTGCTGCCAAGGCGGCCCACGAGGCGGCAACACATGCGGAATGTATCCCTGATAACAAATATGATACCACTGCCCTGGAGGCGTCCTACATCGCCCAGGGACAGGCCAATCGCGCCAGCGATATCAGGGTTGCGGTGGATGAATACCGGCGAATGGTGCTACAGACATTTGATGAGGATACGCCGGTCCGGCTCTCGGCCCTGGTAACGCTGGAGGATGATGATGGCGGTTTGAGGCGTTTCTTTCTCGGTCCGGATGGTGGCGGATTGAAGGTTGAAGATGGTGGTGAGCTGATAATGGTTATCACCCCCTGGTCGCCGCTCGGACGTGCCTTGCTGGGGATGGTGGTTGGTGATGAGGTGCGGATTAATGTGGAGGGTGAGGAGAGGCTGTTTTCTATTGTGGATGTCTGTTAAGCGTCTTTGCTCGACAACGGTCCCGCTATAAAGTAAAACATAATTACTTTTGCAGCAGTTGAGGAAATTGATATGCACAAACAGGAAGACTCCTTTTTAGGGGGGATTGTCAAGGCGCTTGGGCTGGTGTTTGGTGATATTGGCACAAGCCCGATTTATACACTGACGGTTGTATTTGCCATGACAAAGCCTACCGAGGCCAATGTCTACGGTATTCTCTCGCTGGTCTTCTGGACGATGACAATTCTTGTTACCGCAGAGTATGCCTGGCTGGCCATGAGTCTTGGCAAGAAGGGGCAGGGCGGGGAGATCGTTCTGCGTGAGATAATCATCAAGCTTTTCAAAAAGGGGCGCGTGCTGGCATTTGCCGGTTTTCTCTCTATCCTCGGGGTCTCGCTGCTTTTGGGGGATGGCGTGATTACCCCGGCCATCTCAATCCTTTCGGCGGTAGAGGGTCTGTTGCTCATCCCTGCCCTTGCTGCTACAAAACAATCGGTTCTTGTAATGATTGCCGCCTTGATTGCCTTCACCCTGTTCTTTTTTCAATCACGCGGTACGGATAAGATGGCCGGTGTTTTCGGCCCGATTATGCTGGTCTATTTTGGCGTCCTGTTGGTCTCCGGGGTTGTCTCCATTGCCGGAACACCTGGTATTGTCAAGGCGGTTAATCCCTGGTACGCCTTTGATTTTATTCGTCAGAACGGGTTGGCCGGTTATATTGTCCTGTCGGAGGTAATCCTCTGCTCCACAGGCGGAGAGGCGCTCTATGCCGATATGGGGCATCTTGGCAAGAAGCCGATCATACGGGCCTGGTATTTTGTCTTCGCAGCGCTCTTTTTGAATTATCTCGGTCAGGGCGCCTTTATTCTGCGCAATCCCGAGGCCAAGAATATTCTCTTTGCCATGATCCAGTGGCAGTCTCCAATGCTCTATATCCCGTTCTTGATATTGACCATTATGGCAACGATTATTGCCTCGCAGTCCATCATCAGCGGGGTTTTTTCAATTGTGTACCAGGGGATTACAACCCGTCTGATGCCACTCTTCAAGGTTGATTATACCTCCAGCCAGATCCAGTCGCAGATCTATATCGGGGCGATTAACTGGATACTGATGGTGGCGGTCATCTTCGTTATGTTCTTCTTTCAGAAATCCGGCAATCTGGCGGCCGCTTACGGCATGGCGGTCACCGGTTCCATGACAATAACCGCCATTATGATGATCATGGTCTTTTCCAAGACCACTAAAAGATGGAAGGTGCCGATTGTAATGTTGATCGCCATGATCGATGTCGTCTATTTTACCTCGACCTTTTCCAAATTTCCGCATGGCGCCTACTGGTCAATCCTGTTGGCCTCAATCCCATTTGCAACGATTCTGATCTGGACCAAGGGACAGGCAAGCCTTTACCGCGCGTTGCGCCCTCTGGAGCTGGATATCTTCATGGTTTCCTATGAACAGATTTATGCCAAGGATAAAAATATCCCCGGTACGGCGCTTTTTTTTCTCAAGGGACTGGATGTAATCCCTCCATACATCGTGCACTGTGTTATCCGCTCCAACATCATCTATGAACGGAATGTTTTTATCTCGATTGTCCGCACCGATGAACCATTCGGGCTTTTCTGCCATCACAAGTCTGACGTTGGCACGGGTCTGGAATTTTTTGAAATCAGTGCCGGGTATATGGAGGTATTGGATATCGAGAAGCTGCTTAAACAGTATCAGATCAGCGAGAAGGTTATCTTTTACGGGATTGAGGATATTGAAACCCAGAATCCGGTCTGGAAAATTTTTGCCCTGTTAAAGAAATTGACCCCGAATTTTGTTCAGTTCAACAAGTTACCGGCTGCCAAGCTGCAAGGCGTTGTTACACGGGTCGAGATGTAGTGATGATTAAATGACGATGGATCTATAATGACCGTGTAGCGTTTATACGGAGAAGGGTTTGACATGCGGTATGGGATTGGATGTTGAACCCTTTTTTTATGTCTGAAATAAGGGTGTTAAGCGCTAGATGGCGCCGCTCTGGTTTTCTGGACATGTTCGGTTGTTACAGGCCGTTACCCCAAACCACATAATATGGCCGACTTAATCGGTGCTCCCGGAGTATCTTCCGGGATGCCGACACACCGTCACGGTGCGATTTTATACAGCTTTGCAATTCGCTGGGGTGTGGTTTTTTGAAAAACGGACAAGATAACGGGAGGGGAGATTTGAATGGTAACTCAAAAATGATTGGTATAGAGTCTGGGAAATAGAGGGTTAATCTGCATCAGGCTGAAAACCGGATTGAAGATCTCGATTGTCGAATTTAAGCGTCGCCCGCAAGGGTAAAAAAACAAAGGAGAAGCTTTATGAAACCGTCTTGTGGATACAAAAAGATTTGTTCTGTCGTTTTAACAGGCACGTTGTTTTTCTCTCTGTCGGGGTACTCAGAGAGTGATGCCGCGCAGGGTAGTCACCCCGCTGTTTATCCAATTGATTCCAATGTTTTTACGACGCTTCAGAAGACCGTTTCATTTGATAAAAATGTGAAAGGGCTTACCCCCATTGAGCTTTCACAAGTCCATAAATTCAGTCAGTATGGTTATGGCGCCTGGAAGTTTGGAGGGCCGCTCATGCCTGAACTGCGAACCGATATCATGCCGGTCGGCTATGATTTGAAATCCGTTGCTAGAAAGGCAAAATTACTCAATTTTTTTGCCATAACCGACATTCATATCACTGACAAGGAGTCTCCGTCCCAGTTGATTTATCTTCAACAACTGAATTCCAGAGGCGCGGCGGTGACTTCCATCTATTCACCGGTAATGCTCTATACAACCCATGTCCTTGATGCAGCGGTTCAGACGGTGAACGCCCTGCATAAGAAAAATCCTATCGATTTCGGCATATCGCTGGGCGATACCTGCAACAGTACTCAGTATAATGAAACAAGGTGGTATCTGGATGTCCTTGATGGGAAGGTAATCATACCCAGTTCCGGTGCTCATCTGGGAGCCAGCACTAACGACTACCAGAAACCATACAAGGCCGCCGGGTTGGATAAGACGATTCCGTGGTATCAGACCATGGGCAACCATGATCACTTCTGGATCGGTTCAATACCGATGAACGAAACCTTGCGAAAATCTTACATCAGCGACACAGTCTTTGCTGCCGGTGATGTGCTGGCTGATCCCAGGAACATGACCAAGCCTGATTATTATATGGGCGTGCTGGATGGTTCGACACCCTATGGTGATATCAAGGGAGCGGGGCCCGTGGGTAAGTTCAGCAGCGCCCCCAAGGTCGTTGCCGATCCTGAGCGTCGATCTCTGGACAGAACCGAGTGGATGAAGGAGTTTTTTAAAACATCATCGAACCCGGTTGGTCATGGTTTTAATCTGGTTGCCCAAAACATGGATAAGGGCTTTGCCTGTTACAGTTTTATACCCAAGTCAGATGTGCCGCTTAAGGTTATTGTTCTGGATAATACCCAAAGGCAAGACGATGGTTCAAAGGCCATACATGGTCATGGCTTTCTTGATCAGGCACGTTGGACCTGGCTTAAAAAAGAACTTGCGGATGGTCAGGCAAGCGGTCAGCTGATGATCATCGCCGCACACATACCGATAGGTGTAGAACCTGACAGGTCCGAGATGGGATGGTGGCTAAATCCTCAAAATGCTGTGACCCGGCCGGAGTTGATCAAGGAACTTCAAAATCACCCCAATCTGATTATGTGGATTGCCGGGCATCGTCATATAAACACTGTTAAGGCTTTTGTCTCGCCAGATCCGGTGAATGCCCCCGAAAAAGGATTCTGGCAGGTTGAAACCTCATCCCTGAGGGATTTTCCTCAGCAGTTTAGAACATTTGAGGTCTACCTGAACAGCGACAATACGGTTTCAATTGTTACAACCAACGTTGATCCGGCTGTCAAGGAGGGAACACCGGCTGCAAAATCCCGTTCTTTTGCGGTTGCAGCCCAGCAGATAGTCAAGACCAAGTCTATTTACCAAGACCCTAGCGTATTGTCCGATCCAACAATAAGGCCGATGCCGACCGGTTCCTACAATGCAGTGCTTGTGAAACAGTTAAGTCTGACAATGCAGAAGAAACTGCAGAATCTTGGAAAGCCGGTCAGAATTGAATAAGATAGTATTTTAGTATTTTGGACGTAAAAAAGGGGTTACATTGCTGTAACCCCTTTTTTGTGTGGCGCGCTTGGAGCGATTCGAACGCCCGACCTACGGATTCGTAGTTTGTAAAATACCCTCTTTTGTTATCCTGCCTAATTCTATCAGGTTCCATAACTCATTGACTATCAACAGTTTGTAGCATATTGTTGTTCTATGGTGTTTCTTATAATTCTTTCCAGACTGTTACCCATGTGTTACCCCGTGGTTTGCGGGTAACAAATTAAAGGGGGCTGGCATGCCGTCAATACATATTACTAAAGATGCTGTTGAACGATTAGAAAGACCGGCCAAAGATCGCGTTGATTATTTTGATGACGTTTTGCGTGGTTTTGGGGTTCGTGTTTCTGCATTGAAACCCAGTGGAGAACCATCAACCAAAACACAAGAAAAGACGGCTGGGAAAACATACTTCACCATGCGGCGCGTAAATGGCAAGTTGGTACGGGCCAAGATTGACACAGCCGATAAGATTACCGCAGAAAAAGCGCGGAAATTAGCCGAGGGACTGCTCGCGAATATGGGAAGGGGGATTGACCCTAACGAAGAGAAACGTCAGGCACGGCAACAAACAGCGGATGAAAAGAAACAGGCCACAACACTACAGGTGGCACTCGATGAATATCTAAGTAAGGGCAAGCTGAAACCGCGAACCGTGTCAACCTATCAAGATCTCTTTCGGTTATATCTTGCAGATTGGTTATTGAAACCGGCGGCAGATATTACACGCGACATGGTAAAAGTACGACACGCCGATATTGCAAGTGGTAAGCGCGACCGGCGCAAGATAACAAAAGAGATCAGCGTGGAGGGCGGTAAGGCAAAACTGAAAGCGGTTGCACCACCTGAACCAAAGCGGCGGGAGGCAGCGGCTGATAATTGTATGCGAACCTTGCGGGCTGTTTTAAATTATCAGTTTGAAGATGAAGAGGGCGGCACCCTATACGCGAATCCTGTTACCATACTATCAAGCAAGAAAAAGAAAGCATGGTTTAAAGTTGACCGGCGGCAAACTCTTATCAAAAATAGCGACCTTCCGGCTTGGCACCAGGCCGTTATTGGATTAGACAACAGCATAATGACAGATTACTTGCTGTTTTTGCTTTTCACCGGATTGAGGCGGCAGGAGGCAGCAACCTTGAAATGGAAGCAGGTTGATTTTAAAGAGGGTTGTTTTACAATTACAGACACTAAAAACAAAACTCCTCACACCCTACCGTTAAGCGACTACCTGCATAAGCTGTTAACAGATCGGCACGACAGATTAAAACCGGAGTTGAACGAAGCAAAGGCGGCGCTTGATGGTATCGACAAAATGACATTGAGAGAGCAGCAGACGGCACACAACCGGGTTGTACTGGCAGAGTCAAGGCTTGCTTCACAATATGTTTTCCCCGGTGAAGGTAAGACTGGCTATATTGTAGAACCGAAGCGAGCCATTGACAGCGTGACGGCAGCAACTGGGATTAGCTTTTCATGTCACGACTTGCGCCGAACATTCGCCACGGTTGCCGAGAGCCTTGATTTATCTGTTTATGTGGTAAAAAAGCTATTGAATCACAAACAGGATGAAAACGATGTCACCGCCGGATATATTCAATTGACCGTTGACCGATTGCGGGAGCCTATGCAAAAGATCACAGACGCGCTACAGGCACGAATCAAGACGCAGCACGGACAGATTATTGATTTTAATGGGGCGATAAATGGAAAACGATAGCAGTAACTATACAATTCACCTTTTAGAAGAAATTTCTTTTATGAAACAGCAAGCAGCAAGTGTTTTGACCGAACACCTGCAAGAGGATGTAGTTGTTAAAGAATTTCAGTTAATTCAGAAAGAGGCGTTAAATGGTGATTTTGAAGTTTCCCGTGAGGACTTTATTGGCAAGGGTTATCCAATTCAATGTTTTCACGCATTAGTCTCTGTGCATGAATTGACTGTATTAGAGTCTGCTATTGCCATGGGTAAACGTTTAGACGCAGCAGCACTGGCTTATAAGTTTGGCGGGGCCATTGTAAACCTTGTAGCAGCTACAAACACAACTATGCTTGATTACGCTAAAAGATTTCAGCGTAAAGGTAAAGTGCAGAAAAAAACCAGAAGTGAATCATCGTTTACTCAGTCCCTAAAGTATTTAATTGGAGAATGTAGAAAAGCAAAAAAAACGGAATTGTTGGATCCTAAAAATACTGACAATTTTATGAAATTTGCTCAGCTCCTGATAAAGGATACAAAAGGTCAGGATCAGTATTTAGCTAGTAAAATTCAAACGGTTAAAGCTGGTTCTGGTGGATATTTTATGATGCAAGAAAACCATGGTAAGGTTGGTATGAACACGAAAGGAAATCCGTTAAAATATAGTAGGAGGGACATTCAGGAAGGGTTGAAAAAACTAATTACCAAGGAAGAATCCATCGCAAAATAGTGTAGAACAAGTCGATTAGTTCCGTCGGAACATATCGATATGTTCTGTAAACAATAATTTACTCCTGTCTCACAGAAGAACACACAACGAGACAGGAGAACAGCCATGTTAAACCAGACTATCCCCGCAACACAATCCACCGTAAGCAATACTCTAAAAGCAATCCCCGCAACATTATTCACCACTATTGAGGCCGCATCATATTTACACATAAAACCATCTACACTTGAGCAGAACCGTTGGCGTGGTACGGGACCGCGTTTCTGTAAAATTGGCCGCAACGTGAGGTACCGCAAAGAAGACCTTGATTTATTTGTCAATGAGCGCGTTTACAGCAGCACACTCGAAGCTCAACAGTCAATGGCTTAAGGAGGTGAAAATATGAGATTACACCCCTTTTCAACCGAAACCTTGCTTGAATGCATGCACAACATGGGCGTTGATCCAGACGAGCCCCTTATTGGAGACGGTGTATTTAGGCGTATTCAAGACAAAAAGGATAAGCCTGGAAAGAAAGATATCTTTTACGTGCTTCACGACAAAACAGTTTGTTTTTTTGGACATTGGTCGCGCTTGCCTGCTGGCATAACTTGGAAAGCGAAAGCGGACAATACGCTGACCCCACAGGAAACGGCCCGAAATAGTGAGATCATTAAACAAGCGCGGGCAGCAAGAGCAAGGAAGTTGCAGGAGATCCATACTGAATGTCAATTATGGTGTTCTGCGGTTTTCAATTCGGCACCCGATGCAACGGATGATCATCCCTATCTGAAACGCAAAGGTGTTAAATCATACGGGATTAAGATCTTCAAAGACCAACTGATTATACCTGTTCAAGATATGGCTGGAAATATTCATGGAATGCAATTTATAGCGCCGGATGGAACCAAGAGATTCAGAACAGGGACGAATAAGTCTGGTAATTTTTACGGTATGGGAGAAGCTAAGGATAAAACGCTTTGTATTGCTGAAGGTTACGCAACTGCGGCAAGCGTTCACCAGGCAACCGGCTATCCTGTGCTTGTAGCTTTTGATGCTGGCAATCTCCGGCCAGTGGCGACAATTATCAAATCACAGTTTCCATATTTGAAAATTATTATTTGTGCAGATGATGATCAATGTACGATTGGAAATCCCGGTCTAACAAAGGCAACTGAGGCGGCGAGAGCAGTCAACGGGTTATTGGCAATCCCTACTTATAAGGAGGGGTACCATGGGAAAATCTATTGATTTTAACGATCTTCAGCAGCAGGCAGGATGTAAGGCAGTAGCGTTACAGATCGAATCTGCTGCCCCTGTTCCTGCGCTAAACGGTAGCGAGTGTCATGGAAAGGAAACCACACCCGGGCCGCCGAAGGTTGATGCCACCAATGACATCAAAACGATGGAGGTTTTGCGTTCAACCGTATTCGCTGCAATCAGCTGGGTCATTGTTGGGTTGTTGCCAGAAGGTCTAGCCATTTTATCTGGCCCTCCGAAAATTGGGAAGAGCTGGCTTGTAATGGCCCTTTGCATTGCCGTTGCAGTTGGTGAACGTGCCCTCAGTAGATTCAGGACTGAAACCGGAGATGTCCTTTTATTATCCCTTGAGGATAATTTACGCCGTGTGCAGGGTCGGCTCTTGCGATGCCTGGACGGCAGAGATGTAGATCTTTCCAAATTTCACGTAACAACGACCTGGCGGCGGCTCGATCAAGGTGGCTTAGATGATCTGGCAAAGTGGCTTGAGGAACATCCGTCTTGCAAGCTGGTGATAATTGACACAATCCAGAAGATCAAGGCCCATGCCAAACGGAAAAACGGGAACGCTTACGAAAATGATTATGACTCGTACGGAGAACTCCAGCGGTTGGCACTACTTCACCGCGTTTGTATTCTGGTCATCCACCATAACCGTAAATCAGATTCAAAGAATGATAGCGACCCACTGGAACAAATATCAGGTTCCACGGGTATCACAGGCAGCATGGACACCATTTTGATGCTTAGTCGTCCCCGTGGTATGTCCGGGGCTGTATTGACGGCGACAGGGCGCGACATTGCCGAAGCTGAGTATGGAATGACCTTTAACGGCGATCTCGGCCAATGGGTAGTCTCTGGTAAAGCAGAAGAGTTATCGTTACGTGAGGATAGCTGCTCCAGTCAATTACTTGCTGTGATGAAGGCCAGTCCGGGGGCTGAATTTACCGTTTCTGAATTATTTGAGTTGCTGGATGGCCAAGAGAAAACGGCAACTATAAAACAAGACCTTTACCGGCTTGCCAAGAAAGGGGTCATTTCTAACAATCGGGGCAAGTTTGCATATTATGACCATACTGTAACCGTGTCATCGGCGTCACTTGTCACCGGCTCACACCCCCCTGGTGACACAAGTGACGCCGGTAACAGTATTCCCCCAAGTAACATAAATGACATAATAAGTGTAAGAAACAATATAGATATCCCCTTCTATTCTGAATCTGATCTGTTCATGGGTGGCCACTCATGATGGTCAGGGTTGTTTCGGAAATATCGGCGGTCAGTGGTGTTATTCCGGTTGGGCAAATCATAAACATACCGCCTGCCGTGTTCCATCGATTAGGGGGGCAGGTCGTACCGCTTCAGGATGGCCGGAACCTACCGCATTATTGCACTACAGCGGGCGGCTGGTGTTCCGGGAAACTGACCGGCGTATGCAGTCGAGACCCTTGTGAACACTTCGCAACCAAACCGGCAGATTAGTCATTAAAACCACTTACCACAAAGGAGATTTTACACATGTGCAAACCAGAAGAATGTAACTGCATTAACCCGGCTTCCATGCCAATTGAGAATATGCTTATGAAGCTTCACACAGTCCAAAGTCTTTTAACGCTTCACGGACTTGCAGAGTCACAAGATGCAGAACCGCTTGATGGTTGGTCATGGAGCGCAATCCACGCAAACCTGGCGGATGTTGTTATTTCGCTTGAAGGGGAATTTGAAACCTTGCTTAACTTCAACCAGACGAAAAGCCTCAACGGGAGTAAACGCGAAAGGAGCCGAACATGGGTAAAAT